>NZ_KE952951.1 GCF_000466405.1 Atopobium sp. oral taxon 810 str. F0209
ACTCTCCATGGTGTTTCCATATATGGGGGTGTTTTGCAAGCTGTGACATGGCCTCAATAAGCGCATCACGGGCCTCAGCATTTGCCGCTTCGGCATAAACGCGCACGTAGGAGCCTGATCGAGATGGACGCAACATCGCCCAAGAGCCATTTTTGAACTGCACGCGCAGTCCCTCAGCATGATTGACCGATATCGGTTCCATTCCCGCCAGAGTAGGCGGGTTGAGTCCCGGAAGCAGATTGCGCAGAGTTTGGGATGCGGCAGAATCCAGGCGTAAATCACGCCGTATATATGACATTGAACCCAAACGCTCGGAAAGCTCATCTACAAGTTCGGATAGAGGACGCTTCTCCTGTGCCAAAAGCTCCAACACCAAAAGACAACTCAAAAGGCCATCTCGTTCATACAGATGTGCTGGTATGCAGATGCCACCGTATTCCTCTGCAGCCATTACAACATCACCCTGGCGCACTTCAGCATAAAGGCGATCAAAACCTACGGGCACTTGAGTAACTTCTAAACCAAGGCGCTTTGCTTGTGAAACAGTACGCATAGAACTCGCCAACGTTGTAACCACACGGCCACGTAGTCCATGGTATTCAACGAGATAACTCAAGATTAAGGGAGCAAGATTGTGTGCAACAATCAGCCTTCCCTTTTCGTCAATAAGCGATGCACGATCGCCATCACCATCAAGCACAAAACCCACATCCGCGTGCTGACAGATAACCAGCTGCTCGCACTCATCTACCCAAGGCTCTACAGGTTTGGGATGCAAGCCATCAAAATCTTCACGCCGGTCCCCATGAATCTCAGTAACCGAGCAGCCCATCGTTTCAAGCGCGCTGTATAAAACCCCAGATGCTGCACCATACATGGGGTCAAGCACAATCCTTAACTGCGCTGAGCGAATCAGATCAGTGTCAAAGTAGGACAAAAGATTATCAAGATAAGGTTTTACTAAATCAGCTCGCTCAACCTCACCATAGGTGGGAAGAGGATTCGCCAGTACACGCCTCTCAACTTCACGCGCAAATGCAGAGGTCACGGGACCGCCATCTTTACCGCGAGCAATAATGCCGCCGTATTCACAGGGACTCTCAGAAGCTGTAACCATTAGTGCACCCGCAGCATGGCTATCGTTTGCCGCAGCCCATTCAACAGCCGGCAAAGGACAGGCGCCAAGGGACACCTGTGGCTGTAGTCCAAAAGCCGCAAGTGCCTTGCCTATAAGCAGTGCAAATGACTCGGCGTGGTAACGCCTGTCGTAGCCCACATACACACGGGCGTCACCATAGCGCTGAGACCAAATTGCACCAATAGCTCCAGCGACACGCGTGACATTGGCTTCGCTAAAGTCTCCGTCAAAGCGCCCCTGCCAACCGGAGGGAGCAAACCTAATGACGGGCATAATTCTGCCCCTTAGACCCTAGCTCCGCCGAGACCCTCAATGAAGGCGTCACGGATCGCGGGATTAGCAAGCGCCATACGGGCATTGGTAGCAGCCCAAGCAGCGGGAGTACCAGTATCACAGCCTTCGTTGGGATCTACTACAACAGCGTACATTTCTTCTTCTTCAAGAAGACGTGCCATTGCATCGGTAAGCTGAATCTCACCACCAGCACCAGGACCTTGAGTGCGCAAAAGCTCCATCACCCGGGCAGACAACAGGTAGCGACCAACAATAAAGAGATGGGAAGGAGCATCTTCTGGGCTAGGCTTTTCTACCAGACCACTAACCTTCCAGACAGCGCCAGGTTCCTCGTCGGCTGCGCCCTCAATACCAGAAAGGCTCTCAACACGCTCGCCAGCGATAATGCCATAGCGGCTCACCTGATCGGCGGGCACAGGCGCAACCGCAATGACAGAAGCACCGCCATGAGCCTCAGATACTTCCTGCATATGTACACACATCTGCTTTTCGGGCACAAAATAGTCGCCAAGCAGAACAAAGAAAGACTCATCGCCTGTCTCAGGAGCAGCACAAAGTACCGCATGACCCAGACCGCGCGGATCATCTTGATACGCAAAACTTACCGGTAGAGCGCCTGCTTCATGAACAAGCTCTGCTTCTTTACTTTTACCATGCGCGCGAAGATATTCCTCAAAATGCTTATCCACCGAAAAGTACTCGTTTATCTGCGGTTTTTCATGAGAGTTAACGATTACAACACCATCAACTGCAGAAGGCGCCAATGCCTCTTCTACTACGTACTGAATAACAGGTTTATCAAGCACAGGAAGAAGCTCCTTGGGCAGCGCCTTGGTAGCCGGAAGAAAACGGGTGCCAAGACCTGCGGCAGGGATGACGGCCTTCATAACAGAATCCTTTCGTTTGTGCTGCATTTTCTAGCAGATTTCTTTATGTATAAAGCAGAGCGCGAGAGTACCCCTACGAGCTACGACTCGATATTGAGAGAAACGCCCTTCTTCTCTAGGTAACTGACCCAGCGATCCATAGTGTCTGCAGAAAGATCGTGCTCCATGAGACAAGCTTCATCGTTTGCCGTCTCGTGGTCGACACCTAACTCTTGCTCAAGGAAAGCACGCAGCGTAAGGTGACGACGCCAGATATCACGACCATACTCGCGACCCTGGGGCGTAAGCTCGATACGACCATAGCGTACCTGCTCGACCATGCCAGCTTCTCTCAAGGCGGTCAACGCTTTGTTAACACTTGCTTTGGAAACATTCAGCTGATCGGCAACATCCACCGAGTGAACACCCTGATCGGGCTTATCGCTTGTCTGACTTAGCCTGTAGATAGATTCGAGGTAGTCCTCACTCGACATAGAAAGGCTATCAGCACCGTGAGTGTTGACCTTGCCTGACTTTGTAGTCATATGTAAAACCCTTCATTCGACATCAGTTGAGGCTAACTTTACCCACTGAAGCGGTTTGCCAAACATCACAATACCCGTGAACGGTCAAGCGGATAGAGATTACTCGCTATCAAAACTGGGATCGGGCAAATCAACACGGCGAATGACGGCGCCAACCGAGGTGAGCTTGGGAACAAAGCCTTCATAGCCTCGATCGATATGATGCACATCGGTAACCGTGGTATAGCCGTCAGCAACAAGACCAGCCATAACAAGTGCGGCACCACCGCGAAGATCAGGGGCCTTTACCTCGGCTCCCGAGAAACGCGAAACGCCATGCACAATAGCATGATGGCCCTTGATAACAATATCAGCACCCATACGCTGCAACTCGCTGGCAAACATAAAGCGATTCTCAAAGACATTCTCGGTTACAACACTGCTGCCATTAGCAAGTGCCAATAAGCACATAGTCTGCGCTTGCATATCGGTCGGAAAACCCGGGAAAGGTAGGGTCTGAATATCCGTCGGTTTAATAGGACCATTTTTGCGCACTACGACACCGTCAGAAAGACGCTCAATATCAAGCCCTATAAGCTCATATTTGCGCAAAACTAGGTCAAGATGCCGAGGGTCAAAGCCGCGTACGGTTAAAGGACCGCCAGCCAGCCCACCCATACCGATAAAGGTACCAGCTTCAATACGATCACCGACGGTACGATGCTCCACAGGATGAAGAGTTTCTTTGGTACCTGTAATCTCAATGACAGGAGTGCCTGCACCCTTAATGTGGGCGCCCATTTCATTAAGAAGATTGGCTAGATCGACGATCTCAGGCTCGCGAGCGGCATTGTCAATAACAGTCGTTCCGCGCGCATGCACCGACGCCATCATGAGGTTTTCGGTAGCGCCAACACTGGCAAACTCCAAGGCCACCGTCGAACCAATCAAGCCATTAGGTGTTGAAGCATGGATGTTGCCGTGATCGATATCAAAACTCACACCCAAAGCCTCAAGACCAAGAATATGCATATCGATTTTACGAGCGCCAATGTTACAGCCGCCAGGCATGGCAACCACTGCCTTGCCAAAACGACCCAAAAGAGGGCCAAGTACCGCTGTTGAGGCTCGCATCTGAGCTACTAATTGATAGGGTGTTTCCCACTTGTCAACACCTGAAGTATCAATACGGAGCGTATGCTCATCCGCGACCTCAATCTCAGCACCGAGACGCTTGAGTACCTTGCCCATCACATGCACATCGGCAATATTAGGCACATTGGTAAGTGTCGTTACACCGGAGGCCAAAATGGTAGCTGCCATAAGCTTTAGAGTGGAGTTTTTTGCACCCTCAACGATAACTTCGCCACTAAGGGGATGTCCGCCCTCGACTTGTATTGCTTCCATGAGGCCCTCTTTCGTCAGCTACTACTCTCCTACTGTAGCAGTCGCATCAGAGGAGGCGGCGTGCTTCAGTAGCAGGTTGCACCACTTAATCTTTTCGTCATAATACGCATTGCTGTGGTCATCTGCGGCAAGCTGCTCTTTTGCATCAAAAGCTTTTTGACGCGTCTGTCGCACAACATCGGGTTCAATATCATCCGAGCGACGCGCGTGGTCAGCCAAGATGATGACCGTGTCATTGCTAATTTCGGCATAGCCACCCGAAATAATAACATTCATCTGACCACCGCCCTCTTCGTCGACGGGATGCAGGCGCACCACACCGTCACCAAGAGCGCAAATTTCAGCGGCATGCCCAGGCCAGACACCTACCTCACCCGAAGGGGTGAGGAGGGTCAAATCCTTGGCGTGTCCTTCAAAGAGAAGTTTGTCTGGACGGACAAACTGGCAGGTAATAGAAGACATAGGCGTCCTACTCCCCCGCTACAGAGTTTTCTGCCATCTTGGCGGCACGAGCGCGCACATCATCAATCGAGCTTGCATAGCGGAAAGCCTGCTCGGGAAGATCGTCGCACTTGCCATCAACAATCTCTGCAAAAGAGCGAACGGTTTCTTCAATGCTGCAGTACACACCTGCATTACCTGTGAATTTTTCGGCAACATGGAAGGACTGAGACAGGAATTGCTGAATTTTACGCGCGCGAGCAACAACTAGCTGCTGCTCTTCGGAAAGTTCGTCCATACCCAAAATGGCAATAATGTCCTGCAGGTCGGAGTATTCCTGCAAAATCTCCTGGACAGCTACAGCAACACGATAATGTTCCTCGCCAACAATGCTGGCATCCAGCGCAGAGCTAGAACTTGCAAGAGGATCAACTGCAGGATAGATGCCCAGAGATGCGATAGAACGCGAAAGAACCGTCGTGGCATCCAGGTGGGTAAAGGTTGTTGCAGGTGCGGGGTCGGTCAAGTCGTCTGCAGGAACATAGACGGCCTGAACAGAGGTAATAGAACCTTGCTGTGTCGAGGTAATGCGCTCTTGCAAATCACCCATCTCGGTAGCCAGCGTAGGTTGGTAACCAACAGCAGATGGCATACGACCAAGCAACGCGGAAACCTCAGAGCCCGCCTGCGAGAAACGGAAGATGTTGTCAATAAAAAGCAGTACGTCTTGGCCTTTATCGCGGAAGTACTCAGCGGTAGTTAGACCGGCCAGGCCAACACGCAAACGCGCTCCAGGCGGCTCGTTCATCTGACCATAGACCAAGCAGGTCTTCTCCAAAACACCAGATTCTTTCATCTCAAGATAAAGGTCAGTACCCTCACGAGTACGCTCACCAACACCAGTAAAGACTGAGGTGCCACCATGCTCTTGTGCAAGGTTGTTAATGAGCTCCTGAATCAAAACAGTCTTGCCAACGCCTGCGCCACCCAAAAGACCCGTTTTGCCACCGCGAACATAGGGCTCAAGCAGGTCAATCGCCTTGATACCCGTCTCAAAAATCTCTGTCTGGGTGGTCAGTTCGTCAAAGGATGGTGCGGGATGATGGATAGGATAATACTCAACATCATCGGGTATGGGTTTGCCATCAACAGGCTGACCCATGACATTCCACACGCGACCCAAGGTAGACTGGCCAACAGGCATCATCATGGGGTGTCCGGTAGCCTTGACCTTAACGCCACGCTGCAAGCCGTCAGTCGACGACATAGCGACGGTGCGCACGACATGATTGGGCAACTGAGACTCGACTTCGAGAATAGTCGAGATGTGACCCATGGGCGTATCGGCTTCAACCGTAAGTGCGGTATAGATGCTTGGCATACGATTGCCAAACTGTACGTCTACGACAGGGCCGACGATACGAACAATAGTGCCTGTACCAGCGGTACGAGACATCTGCTGAACCGCAGCATCCTCAAGAGCACTGTGCTCTCTCGTAGTTTCCATAGACATTAGTCACTTTCCTCCAATGCGGCTGCACCACCGATAATTTCGTTGAGCTCAGTGGTAATTGAACTCTGGCGCACGCGGTTGTAGGTCCTCTCGAGACCACTCAAAACTTCCTCTGCGTTATCAGTGGCCGACTGCATAGCGCGACGACGAGCGCCGTGCTCTGCTGCAGCCGAATCGAGAAGCGCATGGTAAATCACCGTTCGGATGTAAGAAGGAATGAGATAGCCCAAAACTTCTGAAGCCGAAGGCTCAAAGGTAAAGTCCGGATAGCGTTTTACCGCTACCTCCCCCATTGCCTCGGGATCTCGTGGCGCGTTGGGCATCATGAGACTCTCGCGCGACAAGGGCAGCAGTTGCTCGGTTACAAGCTCCTGCTCCATGCGGTTTTTGGCATGCCAGTACTTGATGACAACACGGTCTACCCTGCCCGAGCTGTAAGAATCCATCACATAGGAAGCAATACGCTCTGCTTCATCGCGTGTAGGCTCGGCAGAGATCCCTACAAAGGAAAGTGCGGGAATCATCTTGCGGTAGGTAAAGTACTCAGTAGGCTTGCGACCACAAGTAATAACACTGGTTTTCTTGCCCTGAGAGGCAAGTTTTTGCATCTCACGCTCTACCTCGCGCTGAGGCACGATATTAAAACCGCCAGCAAGACCGCGGTCTGAAGCTATCAGGACAAAGAGTACGCTCTGTTCCTGCGGACGCTGAATGAGTAGCGGGTATTCAGACAGTGAACTTGCTGCAGCAACATTGGCAAGGATATTGGTAATTGCATCCTTGTACGGTCCTGCTTCCTCAGCTCTTTGAAGTGCACGCTGAATACGCGCCGTGGAGATCATCTCCATCGTGCGCGTAATCTGCATAGTGCTCCTAATGGAGGACATGCGATGCGATATTTCACGAAGATTCGCCATAGCTACCTTTACGCCTTGCCCTGCTTTTGGGAGTCATCGGTATCCTGTGCATCCTCAGAGATGCTCTCCACATCAATCTCCTCATGGTTGGGATGATTGACTAGGAACTTCTCCTTGAAGTGCGCAATATGAATCTTGAGACGCTCTGCTTGCTTGTCGCTGATCTTTCCCTTGATGATCTCACGGCGCAGGTTGTCATGACGGTCGGTCATGTACTTTGCCAGCTCGTCACGGAACACTACGACGTTCTCAAGATCAATGTCATCAAGGAAGTTTTCCTTGGCAGCAAAAATCGAGATAACCTGGTCGGCAACAGGAAGGGCTGCAAAGCGTTTTTGCTTGAGCAACTCCATCATGTGTGCGCCGTGGTTGAGCTGATAGCGGGTCGTCGCGTCAAGGTCAGAGCCAAACTGTGCAAAGGCCTGCTTTTCGCGGTAGCTTGCCAAATCCAAACGCAGCGTACCAGCAACCTGCTTCATAGCAGCAAGCTGTGCGGCACCACCAACGCGGGACACCGAAATACCCACGTCAACGGCAGGACGCTGACCCTGGAAGAAGAGGCTCGACTGCAGATAAATCTGACCGTCAGTAATCGAAATTACATTGGTCGGAATGTAAGCAGAGACATCGCCTTCCTGCGTTTCAATGATGGGGAGTGCCGTCATAGATCCGCCGCCGTTGGCGTCGCTCATCTTTACCGCACGCTCCAGCAGACGCGAATGCAGGTAGAAAATATCGCCCGGATACGCCTCGCGTCCAGGCGGACGATGTAGTGTCAGGGACATCTGACGATATGCCACCGCCTGCTTTGACAGGTCATCGTAGACAACAAGTACGTGTCCGCCGGGATGTTCAGCATCAGCAGGATTGCCATTGGCATCGTTGTACATGAAGTACTCACCAATAGCAGCGCCTGCCATAGGGGCAATGTATTGCATAGGAGCAGAGTCAGCAGCGGTAGCAGCGACAATGATTGTCTTGTTAAGAACGCCGCGCTGTGCCAGCTCCTCGCGAATGGCGGCGACAGTCGATGCCTTCTGGCCGATTGCGACGTAAATACAAATCATGTCGGTCTCGCGCTGATTGACGATGGCGTCAATAGCAATGGCAGTCTTGCCCGTTTTGCGGTCACCGATGATAAGTTCGCGCTGGCCACGTCCAATGGGCACCATAGCATCGATGGCCATAAGCCCAGTCTGCACAGGTTCGCAAACGGGCTGGCGCTCCATAATGCCCGGCGCCTTAAACTCAATAGGACGACGATGTGCCGTGTTGATGGGACCTTGCCCGTCGATGGGCTGACCCAAAGGATTCACCACACGACCAAGCATGGCATGTCCTACAGGAATATCCATAACACGACCAGTGGTATGGCACTCATCGCCCTCTTTGATGGTGTCGACCTCACCAAACAAAACCGCACCGACAGAGTCAGTATCAAGATTTTGAGCCAGACCGTAGACCGAGTGAGCGCTACGAGAGCTGGTAAACTCCAGCAGCTCACCTGCCATAGCAGTCTTGAGACCATCAATACGAGCAATACCGTCGCCTACCGACGTAACAACAGAGGCCTCATTGAGATCAACTGTTGCACCAATATGCGCCAGCTTGTCACGCAAGGCACTCATGACCTCGCTGGAGCTAATGCTATTTGTCATTGTCATCAACTCCGATAAAGGTAGTTGAGAGCTGCCTGCGGATGCTGGTGAGTTGTGCACGCACCGATGCATCAAAACGCTTGCCACGCTGCTCGAGAATAATGCCACCCAAAATCTCAGGCTCTACTCGCTCAACGAGGTAAATGGGGCAGCCGAGGTCCTTTTCAACCTTAGCCTTAACCTTGGCACGCAGTTCATCATCGAGAGGAACTGCTGTGGTCACCGTAACGTTGACCGTGTCATCGCCGCTATCAATGAGTTCTTTATATTCCTTGGAGACAGCATCAATAAGCTCCAAGTCACCTGCGCGGTGCATAGCACCCAGCGCTTCAAGAACCTCAGGTGAGAACTTTCCTGCATGCAGCCACTGCACGAGGTCAGCATTGGGACGACCCTCTGCGCGACCTGCTTCAATCAGCGCGCGAGCGTACGCCTCAACCTTCTGCCTGTCGTCGCTACTCTTCGTCATTATTCTTTCCCACTTCTGCCAGATACTTCTCAGCGAGTGCGCGCTGCTGATCTTGAGAAAGCTCATTGCCGATAATCTTGCCTGCAATTTCAACAGACAGATCAACGACAGAACCAGACAGCTCAATCATTGCCTTACGGCGCTCGCCCTCGAGAGCCTCATGGGACTTAGCGATAATGCCCGAAGCTTCTTTTTGCGCCTTAGCAAGTACCTCAGAACGCACAGACTCAGCATCCTTCTTTGCCGCAGCAACAATCTCACCAGCCTCACGCTGAGCTTGGTCAACGCGAGTAGCATATTCCTGCTTTTCCTGCTCTACCTCTGCGCGCGTGCGCTCAGCAGCATCTAGGTCGTCTTGGATCTTTGCCTGACGATCATCCAAGGTCTTGATGATTGTGGGCCAGGCGAACTTTGCCAGCAAGAACCAAATGACTAGGAAGGCAATGAGTGCAGGAATAAATTCCGCAGGCTTGGGGATCAGGATGCTCGCGCTTTCTGGCATGCTGCAACCTGCAAGCGAAACTACACTCAGTGCAGCGACACTCAACGCAGCAAACTTACGGGCGCCCTTCGGCGTCTTGTTATCCATATTGCTAGCCTCCGTCCGAAATGTCCGTGTCACCCTGTGCTTATTTAGCAATCAAGGTAACGACGAAGCCAATCAGAGCCAGAGCCTCGACAAATGCGGACGCGAGAATAAATACGGTAAACAAACGGCCCTGTACCTCAGGCTGACGCGCCATTGCGCTCGTAGCACCAAATGCAGCCAGACCAATGCCCAAACCGGCACCAATAACGCCGAGGCTGTAACCAATAACTCCCACGGTTCCTCCTTATGACTTACGAAAGACGTGCGTGTTTTTTTCTTACACGCTATGCCAAGCGGGTCTTATACCCGCGAAAGGCCAATTTATACCGCGATTTACGGTAAAAATGGTGACTAGTCGCCTTCCTCAGCAGAGTTAATATAAACGGCAGTCAAAAGCGTAAAGACATATGCCTGAATGGCTGCGACTAGCATCTCTACAAGGTAGATAATGATGAGAACGAGTACCCACGCAATTGACGCAAGACTACCTGCAGCGTTTGCAGGATTAAAAGCTGTCAGCAAGGGCTGGAAAAACATTGACGCCAAAACGGCAAAGGTACCCATAACAATATGGCCTGCGTACATATTGCAGAACAGACGAATAGCCAAAGTAATGGGACGCAAGAGAGTAGAAAAAATCTCAATAACCCACACAAGAAGAGCTAGGGGCAATGGCAAGCCTTCTGGTGCGAGACTCTTTAAATAACCCCAGCCACCCTTGGCTTTCACGCCCATCCAAATAAAGTAAATAAAAGATACAAGAGCAAGAGCTGCAGTAGTGCCAATGGTACCAGTGCCAGGATGCATACCAGGCACAATACCCACTACGTCATTTACCAAAACAAAGAAAAACAATGTTGCGATATAGGGAAAGTGCTTGCGCCACTTATCACGACCAAGCATGCCAATGCAGAGATCATCACGCACAAACTCAATAAGAAGTTCCATACCATTGACAAACTTACCTTTGGGGGCAAGCGATTTTGCCTGAGCTTTAGTGAAGACTGCCATTAAAATAAGCAACAAAATGCAGGAGAGATACAACCAGAACGAGTACTGAGTAATTCCAAAGCCTAGGTTGCCAAAAGCCGGCGTAGAATCAAAGCTCTTTACGAGCTCATCTACAACCGCTGGCAGCTTATCAAAGACTTCCACAGCAAGTCCTTTCCCCAACCCGACCCTTAGCCCTTTTGGGCATCTTGCCAGGCACGTACTGCTTCGACAGTCCAAAGACTGAGATACGCAGCTACTAACGCAATCCCAAAACTCAGCTCTTGTTTTGGTGCAACCACCCACACGAAAAAAAGAGCAAGTTCAAATACACAAAATGACACAATAACACTCAGTAGCCCTAAAGTGATACTCACTTTCTCGCGCCGTTGTATAGCGCGCTCAAACAGATATGCCTGTGGGAGAGCTCCCACTATGCCACATATAGCACCTACAACTGCTGCACTCCATGTCTCCAAGGCGCTATTCCTTACCGTAAATCAAACCAGACGGCAGTATAGTTCTCGTAAATTGTACTCTATCTGAGCTATGCACGAACTTACGCCTTCATCACATAAGTCTGAAACTCTTTTATGAATTCCTTGCTTACCTTATCATCAAGATTGGGCGCAGATAATAGTAGGCTACCCGAGAACAGGACTTCTTATGCTGCATTGCACAGACTGCGAGTTTGGCAAATTCGAGCGCAACGAGCACTCTGGCCGCTGGCGTGGAACCTGCATGCGTGGCTATGTTTTGGCAAATCCCCATATAGCTGAGGGTCCCGATCATTATTTTGCCGATAGCCCTGAGGAGCTAGTACCCATCACCGACCCGCGCGGCCGTGAATACTTGCGCACCAAGGCCATTTGTGACAAGTATGTGCATATCTCTGAGGTTGATAAAGCACAGGACGGCCGTGGTGGCATCCTGCGCTTTCTCAAAACCAAATCGCGTAAAAAAGGCCAATAAGGCTTGTCGCCTTATTTACTTGGTGCCATAAATGCGGTCGCCTGCGTCGCCTAGGCCAGGAAGAATGTAAGCGGCATCATTGAGCTGGCGATCGAGAGCACAGGTGTACAGACGAACCTCAGGGTCAAAGTCGAGAACAGTCTTGACGCCCTCTGGAGCCGATACAAGGGTCAAAGCGCGGATATCTTTGACTCCTGCATCACGTAGGAACTGAATAGCTGCGGTAAGTGAGCCACCGGTTGCAAGCATGGGATCCACTATCAGGCAGGTACGGTTCTCGATATCCTGAGGGAACTTGCAGTAGTACTGATGTGGCTCGTGAGTCTCAGGGTCACGGTACATGCCAACATGGCCAACGCGAGCAGAGGGGACAAGGGATAGGATGCCATCGACCATGCCCAGGCCTGCACGCAAGATGGGAATAATAGCAACCTTTTTACCCGAGAGACGCTTGCATACGGCAGTTTCAAGCGGAGTCTCAACCTCAACGTCCTCTAGCGGGAAATCGCGCATAGCCTCATAACCCTCAAAAATTGCTAGCTCGCTAACAAGCTCACGGAACTGCTTTGTAGGGGTGTTCTTGTCGCGCAGAATATGCAATTTGTGCTGTACGAGGGGGTGATCAATGATGGTAAGACGGCTCTCGTCAAACTCGATTGCCATGGGCGATCCTTTCTTTCGCGTGAACTGCAACACACCTGATGGGTTCTTGCAGTCCCCTGATACCTCCCAAATTCTAGCGCAGGACAGCATATACATGACACATTCGATAGAAATGGCAGATAGAAATAGCCATGGTCTGGGCCTCTTAGAGCGAAGAGGGGCATGAACGAACTACCTTAATATCCAAGATGAGCCATAAGGTTTATCTACAGATGGTTCAAGCTTCGGTCTATCCATCCACAAAACAGCTGGTCAGTATTTATGAAAACTCGAAGGATGAACCATCTGTGCTGATGGATACCGAAAAATGAACCATCTGAAATGTTGGGGCTAAGTCTCATCATAACTACCCGCATAGCGGATGAACTTCTTGTCTTGCGCATAAAACGCGCGAGACTGGGTTGATGACACGTATAAAAACGGACGCTGTCATGAAACAGCGTCCGTTTTCTGCGCAGTGATGATTTTGCTTTTAATTTGCTGGCACTTCAACATCATTAATCAATTTAAATAATTTATCTTTATGTCCAAGTAAGAAATTGACGATGTTATTGCATGAAAAAACTTGGATATCACGCATTGATGAGGTTGAGTAAAACGCTGCATGGGGAGTAATAATAACGTTATCCCTACCTACGAGCGGATGATGAGCAAGGTCGGGAGTCTCGTCATACAAAACATCGGCACCAAAGGCACGGATTTGACCCGAATCAAGCGCCGCGACTAAAGCTGGTTCGTCAACGCTAAGACCTCGACCCAAATTAATTAAAATAGGCTGTCGTCTCATTAAAGAAAATGCTGCTGCATCAAAGAAGCCTCTGTTGCCTTCATTTAGACTCATATGGCATACGATTGCATCTGCTTTTTCATATAATTCCTCGACAGTTTTTGCTTGGGTGACGCTACGCGCCATGAATTCCACCTCATCGACGTAGGGGTCATATGCAATAATGTCATGCACTAAATTTTGTGCTTTGCCCGCCGTACAGCGACCTATCTTTCCAAATCCCACAATGCCAAGCGTTTGGTCTTGCAAACGCGGATATTGAGGAGCAGCAGCAAAATCCCAAACATGATTTTCTTCAATTTGTTTGGAATAAAACTTGAGATGTTTGTTGAGAGCAAAAAGATACGCGATGGCACTTTCCGAAACATCCCAGGTGCAATACTCCCCTATAGGGCATATACCAATCCCCTGTTTCGTAGCAGCCTCTACATCTATATTGTCCCAACCAGTTGCATTAATGCCAATAACTTTCAACTTGGGAGCATGCTTACAAGCCTCTTTATTCATGGGGATAAAGGCGGTAAGCAACGCATCCACATTGGAAAGTTTTTCGTAAAACTCCGTTCGCGTTTCATCGGTATACGGAAAAACTTCTATTTCTAGGTCTTCACCAAGACCTTCTCTTAACGTTTTGATTTCGAGAGAATGCTCAGGCATCATGCTTTCAAAATAATCACTGATAAGCACTTTCATGGTAGCCCACCTCCTCAAAAAAGGATGCCCGCCCACACAGGCGAGCATCCAAGAAACTACGACTAATCTAAGGGCGCTCAATGGGCTGAGTAAGGCAGTGAGGTCCACCACCAGCATGCAAAATCTGATCAAACGGCACATCAATGACCTCAATACCCAAGGCACGCATCTTGTCATTAATGTGTTTGTTCTTCTCGATTGCGATGACCTTGTTGTTGCCGATGCACTGCACATTGCAGCCATGTTTGTACATGTCTTCGCTTGCAACGGGGATAAGCTCAAAATTACGACGCTTGAGCATTTGAAGGAAGTTATATGGCAATTGATCAATGCAAGCCAGCGCCACCTGAGGAGCCACAATATTAAAAATCATATCGAGGTGCAAATTCTGCGGCGGGCAAGGTACACCTACAACGGTGTAGCCAAACTTTTCAAGCTGATGGCGCAGGCTTGCGACGCCCTGATCGTCGGTTCTGTCAACCATACCAAAGGCGAGCGTATGCTCATCAAGCATCCAGAAGTCGCCACCTTCCATGCAACCTGCATTGACACGCGCAATGATAGGGACGCCCATCTCTTTTAGCTTTGCCTCATACTGTTGAGCCTCAACCTGGCGAACAGGATGGCGGAAGTGTCCCATAATGGCGCCTTCCCTCACCATGCAGCCATAATCACGGGCAAAAGTCATCACCTGAAACTCGGGTTTTGCTTCGACTTCTACAACCTCAATTCCGTTGTCATGGTAGGCATCCACCAAGGTCTGCCACTCAGCGACCATAACATCGTTTTTCTCGGTATCGCCCTTCTTCATCCACTCAGAAGTGATGACGTTAATACCGTTGAAGGTGTAATACTTGGGTGAGCAAACCATAACTTTCTTCAGCGGGTTTGTAGCATTGGAGACATAGACTTTCTCTTCAGACATTTCTTTCCCTTCCTGCTCAATTACAAATCTCTAACAAGTCGCGCGCCTTGGTATGCACCTATCCGAGAGTCACGCCAATTACGAGCGTTATGCAGCAGATGACAAAAATCATTCCAATAATGGGGAGGATTTTCTTAATCCAGTCGGCATAGCTAATATGTGCCGCAGAAGTACAGGTCATAACAATGACTGAGGTTGGTGTCACCATCTTTGCCATACCTAGAGCCATGCACATGATCGTGACCATCAGATGCACAGGTACATTGGCAAAACGAGCCAATGCGGCCATGATTGCCATAGTTGCAGCAGCCAAACCTGTAGAACTAGGAATAAAGAATGCAATTGCAAAGTAAAACACCAGAGACACGATGACAAAGACAATGGGAGGCAATGACGAAAGGGTCATCTCACCAAAGTGAAGAATGGTGGGAGTAATTTGGCCTGCATCCATGACCACCTGAATGCCTCGAGCCATAGGAACTACAAAGGCTGTCGACACCAGAGCAGATGCGCCCTTCATAACAATACCGATGATTTTTTCGATGTCATAACCCATGACAAAGCCAATAACGATAGTCATAACAAAGACAAGCGTGGTGAGCTCATTGAAATACCAGCTACCAAAGGGGGTGATGTCTTTACCAATGACAGTGCCAAGCACAGGAACCTCTGCAATGGCTTTTGCAAAATCATCAAAGAAGGTCCAAGATGGATTAATTGATGTCCAGGGAATAAAACCAAAAATCATAATGGTAAAAACCAAAACAAAAAGAATCAGAGCTGTACGCTGCTTGCTTGTTAACTCTTCGGCAGCACCATCATCAGTACCGGCAAATTCTGCCAAGTCTTTTTCACGACGGAAGAACTGGGTAGAAAGTTCAGGGTGCGTCTTAATTTTGTCTGCATAGCGGCAAATCACAAACGAAGCGAGGGCAACAAGTACAATCAACAGGATTGCACGCAGAGCCAAGCCCTCACCACTGGAAACACCAGCAATACCTGAGGCAACACCAACTGAAAATGGATTTACCGTTGAGGCAAGGCAACCTACCTGGGTTCCAATAACAACAATCATGACCGCAACAACGGTGTCTAATCCCAAAGATAAGATGACAGGAACAAACATCATGTAATACACAATGCCTTCCTCATAAGCACCTTCAAGAGTGCCAAAGAAAGCCATGATAGCAACCAGAGCAATGATCAATACATGCATATTGCCCTGACTCTTGGAAGTCACCTGACCCAAAAAGGACTTAATAGCGCCGGTGTTATCCATCATCTCGAGGAAGCTACCAAATGCCATGATGGTTAGCGAAATGGCAATGGCAGCAGATGTACGAGCAGAACCAACCATACCGATAATGGGTGCAAGAAAAACATCCCAAATACCTTGGGGATTTGCATCTACCGCATGATACGTACCAGAAATTGCCTGACCAGCTTCATTGAGATCATAGGCACCTCCTGGAATGAACCATGATAAAGCTGCGATTCCTAATGTGACAAAGAACAAAATGACATAGGTATTGGGACTCTTAAGCTTGCGAGGTTTTTTCTCCTCAGCTTGCTGCGTAGTAAGTTCAGCCACGGCAAACCTCCTCCCTTGGCCCATCTTCTGACGAGCCATCTTGATAAAAAATTTGATTTACTGGCACTTCGCCCCTCGAGGTCGGCGAAGTTAAAGACAAGACTTAGCTAGACAGAGGGGATATATAGATTCCCCAGCGTTGCAGCCATAATCGCCTTAATCGTGTGCATGCGATTTTCTGCCTCTTCGAATTGATGTGCATGCCCTGAATAAAAAACATCGTCGGTAACTTCCATAGCAGAGATACCGAACTCCTGTTTGATCTTGTCAGCATATTCGGTCTCAGCATTATGGAAGGCAGGTAAGCAGTGCAGGAAAATCCAATCTGGATTTTTAACATGGGAAACAAGTTCTGCATTCACCTGATAGGGACTCATTTGCCGCACACGCTCTGCAAACTTGGACTCCTCACCCATAGCCGCCCATACGTTGGTATAGATGGCATCAGCATCAACAACTGCTTCGATAGGGTCGTTCGTAACGCGAATGGTGGCTCCACTTTCCTTGGCAAACTGCTGGGCAGTTGCAACAATCTCGGGGTCAGGCTCGAGCTCAGCTGGTGTCGCATTGGTGTAATTCACGCCAAGAATTGCAGACGTAATCATCAAAGAATTCTGAACGTTGTTGCGACCCTGACCACAATAGGTAAGGTTAATACCCTCAAGTTTGCCAAAATGCTCTTTGATGGTCATGAAGTCTGCCAGCATCTGCGTGGGATGCTCACGGTCAGTAAGACCGTTCCACACAACAACACCAGAGTACTCTGCCAACTGCTCAACATGCTCCTGCTTGAAACCACGGAACTCGATACCGTCAAACATCGATCCCAAAACTTTAGCGGTATCCAAAACTGTTTCTTTGTTACCTAGCTGAATATCGTTTTTCCCAAGGTATTCTGGATGAGCGCCCAAATCAATCGAGGCGGTAGTAAAAGCTGCACGGGTACGTGTTGAAGTCTTCTCAAAAAGCAAAGCGATGTTTTTCCCCTCAAGATAATGATGGGGAATACTGCGTTTCTTCAAATCTTTGAGATGCTCCGCAAAGCCAATAAGCCATTCAAGTTCGGCACGGCTGAAATCCCTTGTTGAGAGTAGGTGACGACCTTGAAAAATAGATGTAGACAAAACAAGCCCCTTTCGACTTGGCTAGAGCCCGTCTCTTTCCCGACGGACATCACCCAAGACAAAAGGCGACCCCTCCTGGCAGACCGAGAACATCTCCCGCCATTGCTGACAGACCGTCCCGAAAACCAGCATGTGCTCACGCACATGTGACACAAGCAATTCCAGATTGCTTGTAGCAGAGTCTAAGTGCAAGCCTAGGAGCTCAGCAATGGAGGAACTACATATAAAGCCATCAAGGTCTTGTTGCTTCTTACAAATATGCTGGTAATTGCTGCGATTTTGATAGCAGAATTCATTTGAAGGGCGAGGTTAAAGACCGCTTAACACTATCTTAGCTACCGCTCACAGAGAGGGGCAGTAAAGCTATCGAAAGCACGGTCGCCAAGAACCTATCCGACTCGTCTTCCATATTCAGCAAAGCTTTTAGCTTTTTGAGTCGATAACGAATAGTGTTGGGATGCTGCCGCAAAGCATATGCGGTTTGAGAAATACTTCCTTGATAAGAAAGGAAAATCCTGAGTGTTTTTATCAGCTCTCCATCGGCATCCCCAGCTTCAATTCGGCGAAGCCACGTCTTTGCTTCGCGCTGATACAGAGAATCCGAATTTGCAATCAAAGCAAACTTGTCTGCACCAATTTCACTCCAAAATGCAAGAGGTTGGCGCTTGATTTCAGCATAGTTTGCTGCAAAAATCGCCGTTTTCAACACTAAGCAAAAATCTGATGCATCGAAGGCTGTTCCCACTCCACAAGGACTCATAAATAGAGCATGCAACTGTTTTGCAAGTTCTTTTGCCTCATATTCCAGCTTTGCGTTAATGCCATCACGATTTGGCGCACAAATGAGCACGAGCGCATAACCATCGAACCGCTGAGCAATATATTTACATTTTTCTACATCAGTCCGACTCATTGCAATGCGATTGCGGATGTCGCTCAACATAATTCTCGCTTGAGAAAAGTCTTCTGGCAGCGACAATGCAAGACATATAAGCTGTCCCCCTACCACTCCGCTTATTGATGTCAGCGCAGCGCTAACTTCTTTGGAGCTCCGTGGACCAATCAATGCACGCAAAGTGTCTTCGCGTGCTTCCTCTTGTTGATCCTCATGTATGAGTTTCAGCGCATCAAACACAACTGCTTCGTGATAGCGACCTTCATAAAGATAAACAGGTACGCCGCTTTCGCTGCTTTTCTTTTTTACTGCCTCCCCAATATGGGGTCTATATACCGTCTTTACGCCAATCCCCGCTACACCACGATCAATCATTGCAAGCAGGGCACGGTCAGATTCAAGCTCATCGCCGTTTGTAAAACCAAGGTTCGTAAGGATAAACTCCCCCGGCATATACGCGCTATATCCATTAAATTCTGGCCCTATATCAAGAATACCAACATTAATGACCGTACGGGATTCTGCTTTTTCACAAGGAGCAACAAGGCGCGCATTGTAAATTGATGGAAGAGAAATAATATCCGCAACGGTAGCCATGTCACATCCTTCCACTACTAGGCAGAATAAAGGGCTAGCCAATAACTTGATGCCAAAAAAGCGACGCAAAATCTGCAACTACTCTACACCGGGGAAGGCGGGATCATCTTCGCGCATAATTTTGGCCACGCGCTCTGCATGACGACCGCCAGCGTGCTCTGTAGTCAAGAATGTCTCGACAATGGCACAATTGTCCATCAGGCTCACAAAGCGGCCAGACAGGCAAATGATATTTGCATCATTGTGCTCACGAGCAAGGCGCGCAAAGGTTGTATCCTGCACGGGCACAGCACGAATACCCGCAACCTTATCAGCAGCAATTGCCATACCCAAACCAGTGCCGCAAATCAAAACACCGTACTCCGCCTCACCAGAGGTGACCTTACGGGCAACCTTATCAGCATAGTCAGGATAATCTACCCTACCGTCACTATCAGGCCCTAGATCCAGCACTTCATGGCCCATACTCTGAATGAACTCAATGACGGGTTTTTTCTGCAGAAAACCTGCATGATCAGAAGCAATTGCAACACGCATGAACATATCCTCTCTTATATTTGCATCATTGGCTATGCATCATAACTACGACGCAAGACCACAATTGATCTAACCCAATTCGGGATACAGCGGATGAGCGGCAAGCAAAGCGTGAACTTCAGCAGCTATATTAGTCGCTAATTTTTCGTCTTCAAGAGCACTCAACACTTCGCCAATCATCTCTCCCACACGATGACATTCTTGCTCAGTGAAGCCACGCGTTGTAATGGCAGGCGACCCGACACGCAGGCCAGATGTCTTGAAGGGGCTACGCTTCTCACCTGGAATAGTGTTCTTATTTGCCGTAATGCCCACCTTATCAAGCGCAAGCTCGGCATCACGACCAGTAACTTCACCTAAGGGAGTTAAATCTACCAACTGCAAATGATTATCAGAACCACCCGATACAAGCGCAAGCCCGCGGTCAACCATGCCTTGTCCTAAGGCCTGACAGTTAAGAAGCACCTGATCGATGTAGGTTGTGAACTCAGGCTTGAGTGCCTCGCCCAAAGCAACTGCCTTACCCGCAATAACATGCATCAACGGCCCACCCTGTGTACCAGGAAACACCGCCGAGTTTATCTTTTTGTAAAGCTCTTCATCGTTGGTGAGAATCATGCCCCCGCGCGTACCGCGCAGAGTCTTGTGCGTCGTTGTAGTAACTACGTCGGCATAGGGGAAGGGACTGGGATGACGACCCGCAGCTACAAGACCTGCGATATGTGCCATATCCACCATCAGATATGCCCCGACCGAATGCGCAATTTCAGCAAAGCGTTCAAAGTCAATAATGCGTGGATATGCTGAAGCGCCCGCAATAATTAGCTTTGGTTTGCATTCCTTGGCAAGGTCTTCTACCTGGTCATAATCAATACGTCCATCAATGAAATCTACCCCATAAGGCACATCACAATAGAGTTTGCCCGAAAAATTTGCAGGCGAGCCATGCGTCAGGTGACCACCTTCAGAAAGATTCATACCCATAAAGGTATCGCCTGGCTGCATAAGCGCAGCTTCGGCTGCGTAGTTTGCCTGAGCGCCCGAATGTGGCTGTACATTTGCAAATTTGCAGCCAAAGAGCTGACATGCACGCTCACGCGCCAGTTCCTCTACCTTATCAACGGCCCAGCAGCCACCATAAAAGCGATGTCCAGGGTAGCCCTCTGCGTACTTGTTGGTAAGAACAGAGCCCACGGCTTCCATTACCGGCAGTGAAACGAGATTTTCAGAAGCAATCAGCTCAATAGAATCACGCTGCCGCCCAAGCTCTTCCGTGATAA
The DNA here is from genome assembly GCF_000466405.1 of Atopobium sp. oral taxon 810 str. F0209. Lineage (GTDB taxonomy): Bacteria > Actinomycetota > Coriobacteriia > Coriobacteriales > Atopobiaceae > Olegusella. The sequence goes on from NZ_KE952951.1 coordinate 20,871, forward strand.
TGTCTGCGACTTCAGGGTCTGCCTGACTCAAATATCTAAAGTTCATATGCAGTTCCTCTCCCCCACCTATCCCACATGCAACCTTTTTGCAATTAAGCAGAGCTCACACCCAAAGCGACCCGCATAATATCTGTCGCAGGAATGGCTCCTTCGCGCAAAATAACTGGCTCTGTCCCCATACAAGCAACAATTGTAGACGCGATGGCTAGTGGAGCAGGACCTGAGTCAAGTGTCAAATCCGCTAATGTAACAATGCGCCCCTCGACTGATGTACCAGAGATAGCCGCATCTGCTCCGTGGGTGTTAGCTGAAGTAACCGCTAGCGGTCCAACTCGACGTGCGAGTTCACGTACCAACATAGAATCGGGAACGCGCAGGGCAATGGTGCCACTATCCATACGCTGGTATTCGCTTGGTACCTGCACAGACGCATTAACAACAAGAGTAAGCGCACCTGGCCAGAACTCTTGCGCCAATGCAGTAGCCCAAGCAGGAATATCAACGCCCAAACGTCCGAGTTCAGATGCATCCGAAACAAGCCATGGCAGAGTCATATCCGCTGGGCGCTTTTTGATTTCAAAAACCCTCGCACGGGCAGGGTTGCCAGGCGTCGCAAGACAGCCAATGCCATATACCGAATCCGTCGGCATCACCAGCACGCCCTCACGTAACAAGACTTCACAGGCGCGTGTCAACACTTCTGCAGACGGACATTGTTGATCTACTTCAATCATTGCGCCCATATTGTTCTCCCTGCAACAGGCAAACTATCAGTATGCTTTTCTATGCACGCACCGCAACCAAAAAACGCGGGCGATGCGTGTAATCCTCGTGCACTTCAATCGACTGCCAAATACCCTGCTCGCAAGCGAGCTGTGCTGCTGCCTCAAGTGTCGTCTCGAATAACTCCACCGCAAAGACGCCTCCAGGAAGCAGCGCGCGCTGAGCAAGCTCCAGCAGACGACGATAGATGTCGAGCCCGTCGGCTCCCCCATCAAGTGCCAGATGTGGCTCAAAACCCGACACCTCATAAGGCAGCTCGTCAACAACGGCGGAAGGAATATAGGGAGGATTCGATACCAGCGCATCAAAGTGCCCTAGTAGTCTCTCGTCAACGCCTGTCGCGAGGTCGCATCCTACGACGTCAACAAGCGCCGTAAGTCCAAGCTTGTCGCGATTATGACGCGCAAGCGCCACGGCATCTGGTGATATGTCAGTAGTAACAACATGTGTCTTTGCCCGCTCACGTGCCAGCGAGCATGCAACGCAGCCAGTGCCACAGCCCACCTCCAGTACCAGCGCAGGATACTGGTTGTGATCAGCTGACAAATGATTAAGCACTTCTTCAACAAGCAGTTCCGTCTCAGGACGCGGAATCAACACACCACTTTTGCAATTGACTACGATATGTCGAAAGGCGGTCTCTCCCGTGACATACTGCAGCGGCTCTCCTTCTACACGGCGCTCAATAGCAGCATGCATCGCAGCAAGCTCCGAGCTGTCAAGTGGTCTATCAAAGTTGGTATAAAGCTCAATGCGAGAAAGCCCCAATACACCAGAAAGCAGCCACTCTGCAGAAAGGCGGGGATGCTCATCTCCCTTGCGCTCTAGATACTCACTTGTCCAATCGAGTATGGCCTTACAGGTCCACTCGTTTTTTGTCATTGCAATCCTCCAGTAGGCACACAGACCCTCTCAAGAAATTTCACGACATCGGCTCGCACATCTTGACGGCAACGTTCATTGTGCAGTTCGTGGCGAGCGTTAGGATAAAGCTTGAATGTTACGTCCAAAAGGCCAGCCTTACGTAAAGCTGCAGCACAGGCGCGTGGACCCTTACCGTTTTCGCCTACGGGATCTTGCTCACCCGACAAGATCAGCACTGGCAGTTCATGTGGAACACGCATCAAAGCCTCGGGGCGTTCTGCTTCCTCAAGAAGCTGAGCAATAACGTAATAGCCCGAAACAGAAAACATCCAGCCGCAATCTGGGTCAGCCGCATAACTAATCGGACGCGCAGGATCTGAACTGAGCCATTCGTAACCTGTATTGGCGCCCGTACCCTCAAAGCTCTTGTTATAACTTCCCGTACCCATACTGTCTACAAAAGCAGAGCGATAGCTCCAGCCATGGAAGCGCGCAATAATTGAGGTAATAAACTTTGGAGCGCTGACATTTGCCATCCATGCTGTGCCCATGATAATGGCACCAGCAAGTCCCTCGCCATGGCGAGCTATATAGCAGCGCACCACAAAAGAACCCATCGAATGTCCCAACATCATATAAGGCAGTTTGGGGAAACGCCCAGAGACAAGCTGCCTGAGCACATGTTGATCTTCAATGAGATAATCCGCACCATGCTTTGGGTCATACACCCCGCGCTGAGCTACATTAGGCGTCGTTCGCCCATGCCCTAGCTGATCGATGCCACAGACGACATAGCCCGCAGATGTCAGCGCTTCAGCAACCTTGTCATAACAGCGGAAATGCTCAACCATGCCATGCACAATTTGCACGATACCCCGCTGTTCACCTGCTGGCAACCACAAATCTCCAATGCAGGTTGTTTTGCCATCAGCTGAACGTAGCTTGATATCTTCGTGGGTCATAACCGCCTCCTGCAGACCTGCCATACACACACCCATTACATAGACCCAAACAAAAAACACCTCTAGCTCCATTCAAGCCAGAGGTGTCAGACAAATGCTAGTTTAGACAGCCTGTGTGAGCTTCTCTGCTCGGTCAGCGGCGGCAAGAGCCTCGATCACCGAAGGTAGCGTATCGCCCAATAGCACGCCATTGTATGTGCCATTAAAACCTATGCGATGATCCGTCACGCGATCCTGAGGTTGGTTGTAGGTACGAATCTTTTCAGATCGATTGCCATGACCAATCTGCGCCAAACGGCTGGCACCCGCCTCTGCCTGCTGCTTTTCAAGCTCCATCTCATAGAGACGTGCACGCAGCATCTGCATACAAGCTTCGCGGTTTTGAATCTGCGAACGCTGATCTTGTGAAGTAACAACGGTATTGGTGGGCAAGTGAGTAATACGTACAGCCGAATAGGTCGTATTGACGCCCTGGCCACCAGGACCCGACGAACAATAGGTATCGATACGAATATCCTCGGGTGCGATCTGAACATCAATCTCATCTGCTTCGGGCAATACAGCAACCGTTGCCGTCGAAGTCTGGATACGACCCTGACTCTCGGTCTTGGGAACACGCTGCACGCGATGGACACCACTCTCGTACTTCATTACGGAGTAGACCTTGTCGCCCATAACCTTAAACTCGATGGTTTTGAAACCACCAGCCGTGCCCTCATTAGAACTCAGTACTTCAATCTTCCACCCTTTAGAAGCAGCAAAACGCTGGTACATAGCAAAAAGGTCACCAGCAAAAATACTTGCCTCATCGCCACCAACGCCCGCACGAATCTCAACGATGGTGTCCTTCTCATCGTTGGGATCGCCTGGAATGAGCATGATTTTGATCTCATCCTCAAGACCGGGAAGTTTTGCTTCATTGTCAGCAATATCTGCTTGAAGCATTTCTTTATCCTCAGCATCCGAGGTCTCGCGCAGCATTTCCTTTGCCGCATTGATGTCATCGAGCGCCGTAAGGTACTCGCGTGCCTTTTCCACCAAGTCAGACTGGTTTGAGTGCTCCTTGGCAAGACGCGCGTATTCTTTAGGATCCGACACAACCTCAGGATCCATGAGTTTCTTTTCCAGCTCAAGATAGGCTGCAATGAGTTTTTCGAGCTTGTCCCGCATGATGGCTCCTCAACGCTTTGCTCACGCAGTCAAGACTGCGTTTATTTCTCAACTCTCAAATAATACCACCGAGGTGGCAAGGCTAAACATTACAGCCCTGCCACCTCGAAACCTATCTATTTCTGAGTTCTCTCAGAACTCTAGAATGTAGCTAATTGAACTTGTCGTGATAAACGATATCAAATAGCCATTGTAGGTTTATCCAAGGCTTTGACTGCGCATCTATGAGAGGCTGTACGCTTTTGTAGATGTCCTTTTTGATGTCTTGTTCGTTGAAATTTTTTATGTCTAGGTCTTTATAGCCCCTATCTGAATCAAAAGCACTTAACAGTTTAAATTTGTTATTAAATTCAAAACCTAAGTTTTTGTTAATAAACCTATATCCTCTAGTGCCATCTAAATTGAATGTCGAAAGATATCCCAACTGTTTTCCGTTTTTATCGTAAGTCAAAATTGCTGGCTTACCATCAAAATCGTAGCCAATTGTCTTGAGATCGTCAGGAGTATAGATGTCTTCGAGATTGTCAATCAGCATCATGAGTACGGGTTCCGTACCCTTCTTATGAGGGGTGTATTGCGCGTAATATACTGAATGCGATTTAAGGTTGAAGGAGATATATCCAAGTACTACCGACAAAAGCAGCAACCATAGCAGCAGTCTCTTTACAACACCTTTTATCTTTTTAAGCATGACTAGTTAAACCTATCGTGATAAACAAGATCAAATAGCCATTGTAGGTTTATCCAAGGCTTTGACTGCGCATCTATGAGAGGCTGTACGCTTTTGTAGATGTCCTTTTTGATGTCTTGTTCGTTGAAACCTTTCATATCTATTTTTTTATAACCTTTGTTTGCATCACGTATGTTCTTCAGTTGAAAACTTTCAGTGAAGTGGAAGATTAGATTCTCATTATCAACCATATACCCTCCATCACTATCTGGCGTCAGAAAACCTAACTGCTTACCCTCTTTATCGTATGTAAGGATTGCAGGTTTACCATCGAAGTCGTAGCCAATGGTCTTGAGATCATCGGGAGTATAGATGTCTCCAAGATTATCGATAAGCATCATGAGTACGGGTTCGGTACCCTTCTTATGAGGGGTGTGTTGTGCGTAATATACTGAGTTCGATTTGAGGTTGTAGTTGATACATCCAGGTATGGCTGAGAGCATCAGTAGCCACACTAATAGCCCGAAACAGCCTTTTACTACGTTCTTTATCTTTTTAAGCATAACCATCTGTCTCGTTTCTATTTCCAGAATCTTTTGAAGAACTTGCCTATCGGTTTGGCTACCTTGTTTTTTACAAATCTGGCAACTGGTTTTATTACTTTCTTTTTGATGAACTTCGCCGTTGGCTTTATTACCTTGCGATAGAGAGGTTTCACAGCAGGTTTTATCACCTTGTTGTAGAGAGGCTTAATAACTTTTCTATGCACAGGTTTTATAAGCTTGTTATGTACAAACTTTGCAGCTGGTTTGATTACCTTTTTCGAAATAGGCTTGATGATTTTGTTGCTTACAAATTTGGCTACAGGTTTTACTACTTTGTTTTTAATGGGACGGATGATTTTGTTCTTAACAAACTTTGCTGCAGGCTTGACTAGCTTTTGTACAACTGGTCTCAGTACCTTTTTCTCTACGACGGAAAGCGCTGGTTTTATGAGCTTTTGATAAGCTGGTTGAACTAGAGATGTACCTACGGGTTGAAGTATATGTTTGCCAATAGAGGTAGCTGCAGGTCTCAGTACATGAAGATATACCTTCTTACCAAGTGAAGATGCTATCTTGGCTCCGTAAACTACTGCGTTAGAAGCTAGGTTACTCAAAGTCCCCAAAGCTACCCCTACAAGGGTAAGGGGCGTCGTTGCAATCGCAATGATGCCGGGGCCAATCTTTGAAAGGAAATTTTTAATATAGCTAACAGGATTATCCTTGAATTTCTTAGCTTCTTTTTTCAACTTATTTTTCAGTGCAAGCAAGATTAATAGCATGCCGCTCAAAGTCAGTGTTGCACCTAGGATATTGTTCCGTTCTTGCACCTCTATGCTAGCACCACTTTTTGATTGAAGTGCAAGCACCTCTTTGTAGAGACGTTGACGCTCTACCTCAAGGTTTTCTGTGCTGTAATAGCGTTTGATGCATTCATCTAAGGTGAGATTTTTGAAGTCAGGATGATAGTGAAAGATGATTGCATCTATATCTGTTCTGCGATCTTTGGCATTGATGTTGGTGAGGGTATCTCCTGTTAGAGAGTTGAGTTGAAAGAAGTTGTCTTCGGGAGAATGTCCAAAAAGATTGCTGATAGATAGCCCAGCCAACCATTTGAGGATTTCTTTTTTTGGGCCACTGTCTTCTGCGGTGGCAAGGGTGGTGGCAAGATGGGGGAAGTCGGCTAAATAGTGTCCTTTTTGATGTATACGATCCAACAGATCCTTAATGTCACTATAGTTCTCAACTTCAGGTTTCTTCCCAAAATCATTAGTAAGCGATTGCAGAAAATCTTCGGCATACACGGGATAGGCAATCGCATTTGCTATCGCATGATTGATTTTGTTTTTGTCTTTGCCGTACTTTTTCTTTGCTTGGCGAGTAACTTCATCTATGTAGTCTAAAAACTGTTTCTTCTCTTCTGCAGTCATGTTGGTATTGATCAAAAAGGGATCGATTGCAGCTTTGGGAGGGGTTGGTTTTGTAGGAGTGTTTGTAGGACTGCTTTTATGTGGGACCTGCGATGAGGTGGTTTGAGTTGTCTGCCCTGTATGAAATGTATTGTTCTTACTGTCATGCTGAGTGGTATTTTTGCCTGCATTTTTATGTTCATGTGTAGGACGGGCTATCTTCTTATATACAAAGACATGCTCTAGATCACGGGTAATGATTGCTTGGTAGGTGTTAGGGACTATATAGCCCTCTATTGATTCAGGTTTATATGAGAGCTGCTTTCCTTCTAATACGCTGTACTGTCTGTCTTTTGCTAGTTTCTTCCCTGCTTCATCGACAAAGCTAAACTTGACTCTGTATTCTGGTGAATATACAAACGTGATAACGGGATAGTTACTATCACTCTCATCTTTTTTGATATCCACGAGTTGATAGCTGGGAATCAAAAGAGAACTTATTCGGTAGCTTTCATCGGTAAAGCCCCTATAGAACTCTTTTGCCTTTATATCATTTCCTGTGGTATCGACATATTGAACGAGAATATGCTGGCTGATTCTGGCTTGTAACTTAGCTTGCAAGCTACTACCAAAAATGTCGTATCTAACTGCCGTAGGATAGGCATAGGAATCATGCGCTCTTGCGGGTGCTGGAGAATAGAAAATATAGCTAAAGTGAGACAGAAATCCTGCTCCTAGATATCCCCCTCTAGGCAAATCAGCTGATCCATTAAGATTAAGGGCGCCTTTTGTAGTGTCGTAAATGATGCCATTCTTTTTTGTGAGGTGAGACTCTTTAGGGATTATTTCAACAATATTCGCGAGATCAGTTTTGACTCCCTGGGCAGAGTCAATATCGGTTGAAATAAAGCTCACAACTACCAGCTGCTCTTCGGTAGTGGCGTGTTTTACTATTCTGTAGTTCAATCCAAGCCGACTGGCATTGTTGTATAAGACAACAATTGAATTACCACGAGCACCATCGAAAAATTGCTCGCCAATAAATCCTAGACCTTTAATTCGGTGGTCATTGTATCCAGAATGGGCTGCCCAGTCCTCTTTATCAGAACTAATGACTGTCCAGATGAGGTCCAAATCTATGCCAGATTTAGTCTTGCCTACATAGGTGATTCTTCCTGAGTCCCCATTATTGATACTAAAAGTCTTTACCCGGGCGTGTGGTCTCGCACCAGAAAAATTCGAGAAATCATAGTTGCCGAGTTCTTTTCCCTTTATTGACTCAACAGTAGTTTTCTCTGACCAATGCAAGCCTTCTTTGGTAAGGAAATGTGCATCTGTAAGGTTTTCTCCAACTATTGAAATCGTGATATTTCTAAAGTACTCAACACCCTTTTTGCTCGTATCAAGCTCACCTAATACCGTCGCTTCTTTTACCGTAGGTGTTGTATCCTTTTCAGGCTCTTCTTCTTTAGTAGGAACTTTTGCTTCTGATCCCGTATCACCAATTTCTACTGCGGGCTCCTGAGCTGACACGTTTTCTTTGGTATCAACTTTTGCTTTGGTATCTAAATCTTCATTAGTATTATCGTTTGGTGTAGCGGTAGTGACTTCTTTTGTATCACTACCTGCATCATCCTCGCTAGTTTCTTTGTCGTCGGGCTCTTCTTGTATATTTTCTATAGTCTCTTTTGAAGCTGGAGGAATTTCTTCAGCATAGGCAAGAGGTAATCGTAAAAAGAGGGCCAGCAATAGGAACATGGGTGTCAAGGCTAACGCTCGTGTCATATGAGCAACAGAGCTTGAGAGCTTCTTTTCCACGGTATTTTCCCCGAAATAAGCAGCATATGACTTTTTTATAGTAGTCCTTGCAACCGAGTCATATAGGATGCAAAACGCATCTTTTTTAATAGATGGTTCATTCTTCGGACTTTTGAAAAAACTTACCTGCCCATTTATGCTTGCTTACTTCGAAACTTGAACCATTTGCGGTTATTTAGAAGAGCTTTGAGGTGGCAAGGCTAAACATTACAGCCCTGCCACCTCGAAACCTATCTATTTTGTTAGCTATTCGATGCCAGTCAAATCATAAGACTCAAGCCATTTGCTTGCATGCTCGCAAACACTGCGCAAGCATGCTTCATCAAAGGGCGAGACAAGCTCGGCCCCAGCCACAAGATCAGTAAATGCTTTGGTGCCACCTTGACGGGTGTATGCCATGTAATGTTTCCAAGCATTGGCAAAGTCCTCTTGAGAGAGCTCCCAAATCTCAAGCGCCACAGTCTGTGCCAAGCAATAATCGATGTAATACAGCGGCCACTCGTAAATGTGTATCTGGCGCTGCCAACCCATGCCGTCACCATAGAAAGGAATATCGCCATCAACAGATATCCAAGGCATATAGATTGCCAGCAAGCGACGCCAAGTAGCATGGCGCTCGGCAGGAGTCAGCTCGGGCTGCTCGTACATCAGGTGCTGGAAGTGATCGACCATCGTGCCATAAGGAATGAAGGTAAGGGCACCCGCCAAATGTGCATAGCGATATTTACGTGCATCCTTGCCAAAAAATCCCTCAATCCAAGGCCACGCGAGGAACTCCATACTCATAGAGTGAACCTCACAAGCTTCTGAACTAGGCATTGCAAGCGAGCCGGGCACACGCTGAGTATTCATGTAATAACTAAAGGCATGACCCGCCTCATGGGTCATCACGTCAACATCGCCTTGAGTACCGTTGAAATTAGCGAAGATGAACGGGACTTTATGATCAGGAATTTCGGTCATGTAGCCGCCAGCAGCCTTTCCCTTTGTGGAAAGCAAATCCATTAGCTGGCCATTGAGCATGGTCTCAAAGAATTCCTTAGTCTCGGGGCTAAGCTCACTGTAGAAGGTACGTGCAGCCGCCACAATGTCATCGGGCGTGCCTTCGGGCAGAGGATTTCCTGAACGGAAGGTCAGACCCTCATCTGCAAAAGAGAGGGGATACGGGCGGCCAATACGCTTTGCTTGCTCAAGAAAAACTCTATTGGCCACAGGCACCACATAGGTACGAACAGCCTTGCGGAAACGCTCAACATCTTCGCGGTTGTAGCTCAAGCGCTCCATGCGGTCGTAGCCTAAAGGAAGATAGTTGTCGTAGCCAAGTTTTTTGCCCATAGCATCACGGACATGTACCAGTTCGTCGTAAATGCGATCCAGCTCGGATTGGTTGTCTTTGTACCATGAGCCTTCAGCTTTCCATGCAGCAAGGCGGCGCGCGTCGTCTTTATCGTGTTTCATGGGAGTAAGCTGAGAGAGAGTATACGTACCACCCTCAAACTCAATCTGAGCAGAGGCGATAAGCTTTTCGTACTCTTGGACCAAGGCGTTTTCGCGCTTCATCTCATCCATAATTGCAGGAGAGAAACAACGGCGCGCCTGCTCGGCTTTGTCAAAAATAAGCGTGCCATACTTTGCCTCAAACTCAGGACGGAAGGGCGAGGCAAGCAAGGCTGCACTCCAAGCATCATCAGCTTCCTCAATCTCAGGAGATGCATCATTCCAGAACTGCTGCTCTTTATCGTAAAACTCGTCAAGCGTGTTAATAGAGTGGCGAATCTCAACAAGGGTATTTAAGGTCGAAATGTGCGCTGCGAGTCGATCTCTTTCTAGGAAGACTTTCTCTGCTTCCTCAAAGCTACTAGCTTTGGCGAAGCGTTCTGTCAATGCGCTGATATCTGCCTTGACCTTTGCCAAATCGGGACGCTCATAGGGCATATCCTGAAACTTCATGGATGGCTCCTTTGTTTTGCTTGTTATGCGACAGTACTACGCTAGCAAATTTTTACCTTTGAAAGATTAGCGCCGCATCTTCGCGATAAGAAATACCCTTTTACAGCGCAAATCAGTCCGTCATGAAATAACTCCTTTGCGCGTCTTTGCTCCACCAGCGGCCCCCTCAACGCCCACCTCCACAGGCGGTTCAATATGCACCCTTTCACCCGTACTTTCCCTGCAGGCGGTTCACGTTGCACCCTTTTCCCACATCGGGTTCAATAAGCACCCCCATTCTTCAGCCGTTTGGTACGCTTTTGAACCGCCTGCGGAAAAGTGACTACAACGGGTTCATAAAGCACCCTTTTTACCTGCAGGCGGTTCAATAAACGCCCTTTTCCCTGCAGAGGGTTCAAGAGGCGCCCTCGGAAGAAAATTTACCTGCCCTTTCTCGAGCCGTTTGGTACGATTTTGAACCCTCTGCATTAAATGGAAGGCATCGGGTTCAATAAACACCCTCGTGGAAATTTTTATCAGGGCTTTGTGGAAGCAGAGCGACGGTTTTGAACCGTTTGCGGGGACGTGGGACGGTATTGAACCGCCTGTGGAGGGTTGAGGGCGATGCGGCGCTGTTTGTGTGGGTTGCGACGCTCTTTGAACTGCTTACGGAGGGCCTGAAGGAGCTTTCGAACCGGCTACAGGAATTGGGGTGTACTGAAACCACCTGCGGTGGATTGCCCATAAAAGCCATAGCCAAGCAGTTGGGCGCGGTGGCACAGATGCGTAGCAAGCTCCATAATGGGTAGGGGCTTTGGTTACAATAGCAAGCGACACTACGCAATTTTAGGGATAATGATGAGCAAAGACGGACTTCATAACGATACAAGTCTGCCTTCTACTGCAGCAACCACTGAGGAGCACAGCGCTACATCAGATATCCTTGAAAAGACTGAAATTACAGCTACGCGCCTTCAAAATCGCGATTTCCTCAATAAGGGGCCAGAGCAGAGCTCAGAGCCAGCTCCAGATACCTCGCCAAAATCGAAATTAGAGCGTCATCCCTGGCTGCAAGCTCATCTACGTAGCCTAGTAGTACTGGGAATAGCTGCGGTCATTCTTCTGTCGATGATCACAATTTCATCAATTCGTGCAACAGACAAGCCATCGCTCAATCAGGTGAGCAGCGACATTGCCAACCTGTCCGAGGCTCCTGCCTATGACCCTGGCGATTTTGGTCGTGATACGACGCTAACCCTAGATTCTGTGGACTATAGCGAGGTCATCCGCGATGAGGACCACTGCAATGCAACAGGTGCTGTCATTTACGCAGGCGATGGGATTGCTGCACGCGAGAAGGTTAGCCTTCTATATGACCGCCATGGCCACGGCAAGTGGTCTACAGCTGGAAATCTCATCATCCAAGAAGTGAGCTGGTCTGCCAGCAAAGGACCCGATACGGATAAAGTGCTTACACAAGCACGCGTTTTTTTGCAGCGTGCAGATATTGCAGAACGTAAATCTGCCAAGACAGACGAAAAATCTAACCAGACAAACACTTCTTCTACGGAGCAAGACTCTCTTTATTCTCTCTACCGCGATGCTGACTGCACCGTATTCCAAGAAGAATTCGACTCCGAGACCAACAATGCCACAGTTGTGCTGGCTTTTTCCAACAAGGACAGTTTTTCCGAGCGCAAGTGCAAGCTCACAATCAAGTTTCATCTCTCATCACAAACAGGTCAGTGGGACATCAAATCCTGCACGCCAGATGCAGATGCACGAAAGACAAGCTACGCCCCGCTTGTAGGCACATGGACAGGCAGCTATCAATCACAGAAAAATGACGGCCACGGCTGCTATGGTGCAAACTCTTCGCCGCTCAAAATCACTATCGGTAGCACGCAAACCGGCGATGATGGCGTTACTCAGTTAACGGGGACATTTTCGGGCCTTGTACACCATCATGGGGCTGTATCCAAGGATACGGATTCAAGCGAAGGCGACGTACGCATTGAGAACGTCTCGTTTACCAGTACGCTTGAAACAAATACAAGTGGGGCCTTGGTATTAAAGTACACAACACCCAAATCTGCTGAGGGCACCATCGAGCTTATGCTGGTTTTTGGTGGAAGCAAAACTCCCAATGCCGCAACTGCAACACTAACAACCCATTATGAAAACGAGCAAAACTTCTTAGTCATCCCCTACACCGTCAGAGGCGAATTTGCCGATAGCTATTCACTTAGCAAAGACGGTGCAGACTAAATCGTCTGCCACGGCAAGCGAATCTACAATCACACTCAGCAAGAAGTTACTCTTCGTCGTCACTTTCTTCAGTAAGGCGGATTGGGTGCTCATCCAACCAAGCGTTAAAACCTTCTGCAGCAGGCATGCTCTTGAGTTTGCGCTTCACCTGGCGAAGTGCCTGAGAATAACTGTTGGTAAATCCCCCAAAATACAGCGTGGCAGCAAGACATAAAAACGCAGTTGCAACAAATACGGCAACGGGCTGACGCGATGCCATAGCAGCAAGCGCTGCAATTGCTGCCATCACAACAAAAAACTCCGAGCCTTGATTTGCTTTTTTGCGTTCGTCTTTACTAATCATATGCAAAAGATCATTTTTGTAGAGCAGATAAAACAGCTGTTCATCACCAATATGATCTTCTCGAGCAACCCGAGCAAGGTCACGACGCCCAGAGGAATCAAGCGCAGAGTAAGTCCTTGTACTTTTAAAATCGGGAATCTTTTCCAATGCCTTGGCCACGGGTCTCTACCTTCCGATTAGGTATTGCTTAAGTACGCGGGCGCACTCTTCCTCATCTGGACCATCAACCTCAAGCTCGACAAGCTGATTTTGCCATACATCCGCAGCGAGTAATTGGGTGGGGCGCTTTGCATTACAAAATTTTCCACTTACACTGGCATTACGCAAATAAACGTCACTTTGGAACTGCTGTGCAAGAGCGGTAAACTCTGCTGCGGGGCGAGCATGTAAACCCCCCGGAATACCACAGCTAACATGCATCGTAATCATAAACGCCCCTAATCTTATTTAGTCAGTTTCATCAACACGAGTGCCGCCACTTCACAAGCAATACCTGCTACGGTAAAAGCCGTAAGTGCCTGTCCCAAAAATACTGCTCCAAGCACTGCTGCCGCCACAGGCTCATTTGTCGCAATAATTGATGCTTGCGTGACCGGCATCCGCTTAATTGCCGCATTAAACAGCATCAATGCAAGAACGCTATCAAAAAGACCAAAGCCAATATTGACCACTAATGCAACAGGGTTCGCGATATAAATTGCCAAAAAATCCAAACTCGTTTCGGTAATCAATAAGTAGACAAAAGCGCACGCCGTAGCGAGGGCAATATTGTAAAAAACCACTGTTGATGTGGGGTATCGTCTACCAAGAGAAGTCTGAAGCACATTTTGAAGTGAGTAACACAGCGCTGCGGCAAGGCCAATAATAATTCCAACGACTTCAAGCTGTGCTCCCCCGCCCCACATACCAGAAACAAGGGAACACCCTAAAAGTGAAAGTCCCAATGAGACAATCCGACCAAAAGTTAGATACTCTCTTCCTCGCATAACCTCCCACACCGTCACAAGGCTCGGCATCAGATATAACAGCACTGCCGCTGTAGCCATACCTGTAATCGAGATTGCGTAGTTATACAGCAGAACAAACGCAAACGAACCCACCGTACCCAAAAGAAGAAATCGTGGCCAATCTGCACGCTCCACATGAGCGAGGCCACCGTGGCGCATGGCAAGCAAGACACTCATTGCAAGCAAAGCAGTAACAAGACGAACTACCGTCATCTCTGGATTTGTTAAACCAAAACCCTCAAGCGCACTTACAAAAAGACCGCCTGAACCCCAAAGCACAGAAGCAGCAAATACCATAAGGGCTGGCACAGCACCACCCAAGATGGAGGCGCCGTGCCGAGAAGATCTTTTAGTCAAGTTCATGCCCATTTGATACAGTAACCTTGCGATACCAGTCATAGCTATCTTTTTTAATGCGCCTACCCGTACCAGCTCCCGTGTTGTCATAATCAACATAGATGAAGCCGTAGCGTTTCTCAATTTCTGAGCTTGAACAACTCACAATATCAAGAGGTCCCCAAGGATAGTAACCACGCAAATCAACACCATCTTTTACTGCCTCAATCATCTGCTTGATGTGAGCACGCAGATAGTCAACACGATAGGGGTCATGAATAGAGCCGTCTTCTTCCACCTTATCATAGGCACCAATACCGTTTTCGGTGATATAAAGTGGCAGTTGGTAGCGATCCCAATACTCATTAAGGGCAATACGCAGGCCAATGGGATCTATTGCCCAACCCCAAGCGCTTTCAGGAAGCTCAGGATTGGGAACCTGCCCAAGATCGGTATGCAGATAGGGCTCCTCACCAGAGAGACGTGTGTAGTAGTAGGACAGCGACACAAAGTCGACGGTACCTTCGGCTAATGCCTGCTTGTCACCTTCGGCAAAGTCGATGTTCACACCACGCTCATCAAACCAACGAAGGGCATAACCAGGATAGCTACCACGCACCATCACATCACCTACGAAATATTCCATTTGGTTGTGGCGCATGTTCCAGAATTGGTCTTCAGGACGAATGGAGCAGGGATAGGTAAGATTCGAGCAGAACATCATACCGATTTGGTTTTCGGGGTAGTTATCGTGGCTGTACTTGGTAGCCATAGCGCAGGCAACCATCTCGTTGTGAAGCCCTTGATATTTAGCTTCAAGCAGATTGCCAAAGCGGTCAGACAGGATACCTAGATGGTTGTAACTCTCATGAATCACAAGGTTAATCTGGTTGACCACAATCCATTTGTGGACGCGATCACCAAAGTGGTCAAACAACACCTTGCAATAGCGCACAAAGCAATCTATAGTCTCTCGCCCATACCAACCGTTGTATTTGAGCGATAAATTGAGGGGCATCTCGTAGTGGCTGATGGTAATCATGGGATCCATACCATCAGCGATGACCTCATCAATTAGCTTGTCATAAAAAGCAAGACCTTCTGCGTTGGGTTCTGCATCATCTCCATTAGGGAAGATACGCGCCCAGTTAATAGAGGTACGGAAGGCATTCATACCAGTACCTGCAAGAAGTTTGAGATCTTCTGGATAGGTATGGTAAAAATCGATACCACGGCGTTTGGGATACATCGCATCGTCTTCTGCCATTGCACGCTCAACATAGGCGGAGTCAATTTCCATGTTGTAGCGCTGCTCGGGAGGCAGGTCATACTGAGCGCGATTTACATCTGCCAAACACCAGCCTTTACCGCCCTCTTGCCAAGCACCTTCCATCTGATTTGCAGCAAAGGCGCCACCCCACAAAAAGTCATCAGGCAACCAATTTTGCTTTGCCATGGTCATGTTATGGTCTCCTTTCCGCCTAACCCTAGGCGGCAATTCATCAATCCTAATTTGCGAGCTTGTCTTCTAATGCCTGCAAGCGAGTTGCGTAAGCCTCTGCCTGTTTGAGCATGCTCTTGGTGAGATTGATTTCAACCTGAATAGTCATCAACGTATCCTGAGCATGAGCAAAAAGAACATGATAGCCAAGCTTCTCATCTCCGCCGCGAATATCACCTTGAATCATCGCAGTCTGGATATTGTGTCCTTCAACTTGGGTTTTGTCTGCACGCTTCAATAAATCTCGTGCATCATCAAAGCGGCTCTCAGCAATTGCGTCACGAGCCTGTGCTGCAAGAGTACGTGCGTCACCCGAAGCCATGATGATGCCCATAGCCTGCTCAACGATGTACTCCGTCTTTTCTGCCTCGGACATCCCCAGCATCGGGTTTTCTTCTTCCTCCAGCATGGAGTTCGCCTTTCTAGAAGGGCCGCCCCGCTTTTGGAGCGACCCTGCGTGAATCGGTCGTACAAAAAACTTTACATCTATGCCTTTGCAGCTTCGAGCTCAGCTTGCTCCTTCTTGTTTTCCTGATCCTCATACGCCTTGAAGAAGGGATACCAGATAAGACCAGATACGAGGAAGGTCACGATAGCAAAGATAACGCCCGTAATAGATCCTTGCGTCGAGATGAAGGTCGAGATGGGATATGGGCAATACCACAGTTCAAACTGAATGCGAGGAATCGGTGCGAAGGGAATAACCTTGGTAAAGAGAATTGTCAGAATAGGAAGAATAATACCCTGCAGCCACATGGGAAGCATCAGCAGAGGATTCCAAGCAATCGCACCAAAGACAACAGGCTCGTTGATATTGAAGATACCGGGAACAAGGCATGCACGCCCGAGAGCCTTAATTCCGCTGTTCTTGGACAGACACATCAAAACAACCAAAGAAAGCGTAGCACCAACGCCGCCAATCCAAAGATAGGTTGTGTAGATAAAGGTCTCAGTAAAGATATGCAAAGTAGAAACCGTAGCGGTACCAGCAGCAACCATAGCGAGGTTATCAGCAATGAGCGCAAGCTTCACAGGCTCAGTAACAGGGGTAAGTACCCAAGTCGAAATGCCCATAGAGTAAATCACGCAGTACAAGAACAACGTCACAACCATGCCACCAGGCGTATCGAGAATATTCTGCAGTGGCATAAAGACAGTAACGATGATGTTGTAGATATCAAAACCAGCTACATCCACAAGCAACCAGAAAGCAGAAATGGTCAGCATAATGGGAAGCAGTGCATCAAACCACTGACGCACAAAATCGGGGATTGCAGAATCTTCCTTAAAGAAGGAGAACTTATTGAAAGCACCAAAAATAAGACCTACTGCAATACCAGCAATAATGGCAGCAAACATGCCACCTGCACCGTAAGCGCTGTGTCCCTGACCAAAGGTGCCAGCTGCATTGTCAGCAACAATCTCAGGCTCAACCATAATCATAAAGACCATCAAGCCCGTGATACCTGCAATAATGCGCTGCTTACGATAACGTTTCTTTTCGCAATAGTTAAAGGGTACAAGGAAGGCAACCATCAGCGAAAGTTTGCTCATGGTCCATCCAAAAGGCGTCCAAAAACTCGGTAGCCAAGGAATATAGTCATTCAGAATTGCCAAGCAGCAGAACAGCGAACCCGCCAGAATGAACGGTAGAATCTGCATCAAGGAATCCTTGATTACCACGACCCACTGGAGGTTGGCGACCTTCTGCAGGCGCGGCGCGAAGGAGTTCTCGAGCCAGCCAATCAACTTCTCCATGTCTTCTCCTCTAGTTCAAACTTGCATTACAGCCTGCTTACCAAGCAGGCGAATTGCCTTTGCTACTCACCAAAAATCTCATGAATATGAGCCAGTGCTTTCTCACCATCAAGATGGGAGTAATACTCAGGTTTCATCACAACGACATGAATGGGATAGCCTTCGCACACTTCTTCGAGGCCTTCCTTGGTTGATGCAAGATGGGGCCCAATCATGAGGCAATCGATTTCTTCGACATAGTCCTCAACAGCAGACTCGCTCACTGCCTTAACGGAGATTTCTTCACCCGCCTTTTTTGCTGCCTTACGAATGTTTGCAGCCATAAAGCCTGAGGAAGCACCAGAGCCGCATACCAGAAGAACGTTGTGCTTTGCCATTTCATGTTCCCTTCGCCCGTGCGTCAAATAATCAGCCGCAGTCTTTTGGTATGGCTCACTATCCTCCTGTCTCTTTCATGGCTCCACCATATTCCCTGCCGCCTAAGCGGCAATAGAAAAGCTTCCGCTTAGGCGGAAAGTTAGCAGGCAAAGTGCTAATTGGCGGAAAATTTTCCGCCAGCCACCCTATACTTCATGCATTAACAAAAAGCTGAAGAAAGCTGGCTAACGGGAGCTCCTATGAAGGAAGACCGTATTGGACGACTGTTAGATATGTTGCGTGATGCGGACTCATGGGTCCCCGCATCTGCTATTTCACGGCGCTTGGGTACCAGCGAGCGCACAGTACGTACCTATGTTAAAGATATCAACCGCCAAGGGTTTGCAAGTATCGACTCATCTCGTCTGGGCTATCGCCTTGCGGAACGTAAGAAGCTTCCTGATACTGTTCATTCAGATTCTGCAAGCACGGATACAAAGCTTCCCACTCCAGGACAACGAGTTGCCTATATATTAGCTCGTCTTGTAAATGCGCCCGACCCTGTCTCTATCTTTGACCTGGCTGATGAAATGGGTGTTAGTGAGAGCACCGTACAAAACACCGTAATGCCCAAACTCAGAAGACTTCTTGCCCGCTTTGATCTTGAACTTGATGTTCATGACTTTTCCTTAGAGCTGACTGGCAACGAAGTCGATCTCCGCCATCTTATCGGTCATGCTGCCATGCAGGGCGGCAATGGTTACTTCAGCTCGCCAGAGATTCTCGAGGCAATGTTTCCCAATTACGACGTACAGTCCATGCTCGAACAACTAACGAGCATTTGCCAACAGTCGGGGCTCTTTCTCAACAACTACGCCCTCAGCAACCTGCTCATGCACTTAGCTGTCATCATGATTCGTCTACAGTCACCTAATACCTTGACAGCAACTCTAACTTCCACAATGCACACTGCTCAAATAGTGGAAAATCTTACACATGCAGATGCTATTCGACGTTGTGCAGATGAGATTCAAGCATATGCATCCCAGGCATTTGGCGTTCATATTGGTAAAGAAGATTATCGCCAAATTATTGTCTTGCTTGCCCTCTCTACCGAAACATATTCCTACGATGAGTTGTCGCGTGACCGCCTAGTACGTCTCGTTGGTGCTGGCTTTTTTGAAAAGTATATTGGCATGGTGCAATCCTTGCGCGACCAATATGACCTCGTTGAGTTTGATGAAACGTTCTTATTGCAATTTGCCCTGCACGTACATAACGCATATCAGCGCACGATCTACGGCGCGTCATGCCCCAATCCGATTGCAAACCAACTCAAGCAGGACTATGCAGCGGTTTACGATATGGGTGTCTATTTTGCGCATCTCGTCCGGCTTGAACTGGGGATTAGCTTTTCTGATGACGAAATTGGTTTTCTTGCCTTCCACCTAGGTGCATATATTGAACAGCACAAGAAAAATGAGGAAACCGCATCCTGTATTGTTATTTTTGAGCGCTATCACGACTACGCAAGCAATTTTTTGCAGACACTCGAAGAAAAAACGCATGGTGAACTCAGTGTTATTGGCGTACTCAACGCTCAGGAGTATCTTGCAGCCCAACCCAGTTGTGACCTTGTCATCACGACCATCGGATTCCCACGCCAACACCCTCATACAGTGCTTGTAAGTCCGCTGCTCTCTGCGCGTAATGTTCGAAAAATTCGCGATGAACTCGATGAAATTGCACATGAGCGCCGGGCAAATGAGGCACGGACGCACCTACAAGAGGTCATGAGTCCTGAGCTCTACCTACGCAATCTTCATGTTTCCAGCGCTACCGACTGTATTCAACGCTTAGGAGACCACTGCATAGCAGAGGGCGTGGCTACACCTGAACTCATTGATGACATTCTGACGCGCGAGCATCTCTCAAATACAGCATTTACCGATCTGCTTGCCGTGCCCCACCCAATTACAGTATCCGCGCAGCGCTCGTTTGCCTGCATGCTTCACAATGATGAGCCAATCCCTTGGAATGGCTCTCGTAAGGTCAATTTTGTTGTAATGATAGGCATGACAAAAGGAGACACACCCTTCTTCCAAGATATACTTGACCTCGTTATTGATTTGTTTCTCTCGCCAGAAAAAAGCCAGGCAGCTCTACGCACCGACAGCTACGAGGAATTTGTGCGCATATTAACAACCTGACTGCAAATGGTCGGATATGGGCAAAAGGTGCCTGGGGCACTTCTGTCTGGGGTACTTCTTCCCTATATTCCTATACAAGTAACGCAATCGGGCGCTTGTTCGCCTATACGCTCCGTGCGCCGCCCTAAACACAAGCTCTGGAGGTTGCCAGCCACCAAGTTTCGTTTCACATCCGATGCCAGCCGCCACACATCTTTTCACACGAGCATTCAAAAGCCACGTTCTGCTTCACTCTGGGTACCAAACGCCACAAACTATTTCAGCAATAGCGTCCTTGTTTGCCAAAAGCCACGTTCTGAGTCACGTCCGTAAAATGGTGTAAAAGA
>NZ_KE952952.1 GCF_000466405.1 Atopobium sp. oral taxon 810 str. F0209
CTCCTATCTTCTAGTTGTTGCCTTTTCAGGCCGAATATCGAATGCTTGTCGAGGCAATGCAGATCTGGCGGACGGGATGCCGACATGTAATATGGGGCCTCCAAGGACCTCGTAACAGGGAGAGTGGCATAACCGTCCCACCCAGGCTGGCCGCGAATAAGCTGGATGGGGACACAACAGGGTGCACCCCGGATCTCTTCTAGGAGGCTGCGGTCCTGGGCGGTTGCTGACGGGTGTCCGCCTGCTGCGCCAGGAAGGAGGGTTGGTGCCATGTACTACATGGGCGTGGACATCGCGAAGAGGGTGCATGTGATCGGCGCCGTTGATGAGAGGGGCAAGGCTGTGTGCAAGCCTATGTCCTTCAAAAACTCGGGTGACGGCTTTGAGAGGTGCATATGCTGGCTCGAGGGGCTCGCGGAGGAACCCGACGATGTTTTGGTGGCGATGGAGGCCACCGGACATTACTGGATGGCGCTATTTAGCCACCTAGTGGCCGCAGGCTATGCAGTCTGTGTGATTAACCCCATGCAGGTCAAGGCCGTGCGTAAGCTTAAGGGCATGGAGCACGTGAAGAACGATCGCGTCGACTCTGAGCTCATTGCTGAGACACTGAGAATCGGCCAGTGTGAGCCGAGTGCACTCGCCGACGAGAAGGTCCAGTCGCTTAGGGTCCTCACCCGCTATCACCAGTCGATAAAGGGCGACGTTGCCGAAGTGAAAACCCAACTCATATGTATCCTCGATGCCTACTTCCCTGAGTATGAGAGTCTCTTCTCAGATCCCATGTGTGCCTCATCGCTGGCGCTATTGGAGTTGGCACCACTTCCTGCTGACCTCGTGCGCAGGAAGGCCACTACGGTCTCAAGGACGCTTTTAGAAGCGTCCAGAGGAAGACTTAGCGAAGGCAAGGCCACAGAGGTCATGGAGGCCGCTAAGACATCTGTGGGTTACAGGATCGGTTCTGAGGCTGCCTCGATACAGGTTCGCTCGTTGGTAAGGACCATCGAGTTCCTGCAGGATGAGGCTAACAAGATCGCCGCGCGGATCGGCGCGCTACTGCGCGACATTGAGCCTTTGGTACTGACCATCCCCGGAGTTGGAGAGGTCACCGGTGCCCAGATCGTGGCCGAGATAGGTGACATATCCAGGTTTGCCAGTGCCAAGGCACTTGTGCGCTACGCAGGTCTCGACTCAAGCGTGAGTCAGTCTGGCGAGTTCGACTCCGGTGGAGGCTCCATCTCCAAGGGTGGAGACCCCTACCTGAGACGGTCCATCTGGCTCGCCGCAAGCCGCGCCTGGCAATACGATACCAAGCTCAGAGAGTTCTACAGAAAGAAACGGGCTGAGGGCAAGCCGCACCGTGTGGCTGTGACAGCGGTTGCAAGGAAGCTGTGCCACATCGTCTTTGCTGTCATGCGCGACAAGAAGGAGTATGACCCAGACAGATAGTCTTGTAGGACATTGTCCCCACAAGCATTCGATATTCGACTTTCAAGGTGCCTGACTTGCTCTGGTACTTTGGTCTTTGCCTACTTAAAAACTGTCCTTAAATCTCCTCTTGAAAATGCTTGACAAGCCATAGCTGGTCTCCTTT
>NZ_KE952953.1:0-58455 GCF_000466405.1 Atopobium sp. oral taxon 810 str. F0209
AAGTACGCCATGCTCGGCGCACCAAAAAAGAACCCCGCAGCTCTTTGAACTGCGGGGTTCTAAAGGTCGCAAATACGAAGCCGAGACTTAGGCCTCGAGGAAATCGCGCGTGATAGAAGAGTCAATCTTGACGCCAGGGCCCATGGTGGAAGAAACCACAACGGACTTGACATAACGACCCTTTGCAGAAGAGGGCTTCACGCGCAGGAGCTCGGTGAGAAGAGCACCATAATTCTCTGCAAGCTTGGAAGCATCAAAGGAAACTTTACCCATAGCAACGTGGCAGATGCCATAACGGTCTGCACGATACTCAACACGACCAGCCTTGAGCTCGCCCACCATCTTTGCAACGTCCATAGTAACGGTGCCAAGCTTGGGGTTGGGCATCAGGCCACGGGGGCCAAGGATACGACCGAGACGGCCAACCTTACCCATCATGTTGGGGGTAGCGATAACAGCATCAAAATCGATGTTGCCCTTTTGAACCTCAGCAACAAGGTCATCAGCACCGACGATATCAGCGCCGGCCTCCTGAGCCTCACGGGCTTTCTCGCCCTCAGCAAAAACAGCAACGCGAACGGTCTTACCAGTGCCGTGAGGAAGACTGATGGAGCCACGAACGTTCTGGTCGGCCTTACGGGTGTCAACGCCCAGACGGATTGCAACGTCAACAGTCTCATCAAACTTTGCGACAGAAAGCTCTTTCACAAGCTCCATCGCCTGCATGGGGGTATACAACTTGCTCTGATCGAGCTTTGCTGCGGCCTCGTTGTACTTCTTTCCGTGCTTTGCCATTGTTCCTCCTTGTGGTCAACGGGCGGCGTGCCCTCCCACATCTACACTCGCTTTGCGGCGAATCCGCATGCGAGAAAACTACAAACTAACAAACAGAACTACTCAGCGATAGTGACACCCATGGAACGAGCGGTACCAGCGACAATCTTCTTTGCCGCCTCAATGTCATTTGCATTGAGGTCGGGCATCTTGATCTCAGCGATCTTGGTGACCTGCTCATCGGTGAGCTGACCAACCTTGTCGCGCTGAGGCACAGCCGATGCACTCTTGAGACCAAGCTCCTTCTTGATGAGGAAGGCTGCGGGAGGAGTCTTGAGAACAAACTCAAAGGTGCGATCCTCATAAACAGTGATCTCAACGGGGACAACGTCGCCCATCTTGTCCTTGGTCTGTGCATTAAATGCCTGGCAGAACTGCATAATGTTGACCTGAGCAGCACCCAGAGCAGGGCCTACGGGAGGTGCAGGGTTTGCCTGACCAGCAGGAATCTGGAGCTTAATAAAGTGTGTAACCTTCTTCTTGGGCATTGGATGCCTCCTGTATAAGTCTCGAACTTGCTATCTGCAAACGGGTACCGAGAAGCAATCCTCACCGATGTCGGACCCGCATTGAAGCCAAACTACTAATTAATCGAAGCAACCTGATCCATGGTGAGCTCGACGGGTGTCTCGCGACCAAAGATAGTAAGCATTACCTTGATCTTGCCAGACTCAGGCATAATCTCAGAAACTGTACCGTCAAAATCAGCCAAAGGACCAGAGACAACGTGGATGGATTGACCCACCTCAATGTCGGTGGTCGTAATCTTGGCGGGAGCAGAAGAATCGCTGCGAGGATTGACGCGGCGCATAATCTTGTCGTACTCGCTACGGCGCAAGGGTGTAGGCTTGCCGCCAATGCCAGCAAAACCCGTTACGCCAGGAGTATTGCGGACAACAGCCCACGTGTTGTCATCAATCTCCATACGCACAAGGACATAGCCAGGAAAGACCTTCTCGTCCTTGGTGATACGCTCGCCACCTTCCTTAAGCTTGGTAACCTCCTCCATAGGAATCTGGATATCAACAATCTGATCCCTCATGTTGTAGGTATCGATACGATGCTCAAGGTCAGTTTTGACTTTGTTTTC
Organism: Atopobium sp. oral taxon 810 str. F0209; assembly: GCF_000466405.1. Taxonomy (GTDB): domain Bacteria; phylum Actinomycetota; class Coriobacteriia; order Coriobacteriales; family Atopobiaceae; genus Olegusella. Next base: position 1,925 of record NZ_KE952953.1, read on the forward strand.
GTAGCCTGAATAGGTGTGAACGACATACCAACGCTTTGCCATGACTACCCCCTCAGACCTGTAAAGCCAACCAATATGGAGACAAAGCCCATATCAACAAGCCAGACGCAAATACCAAAGATAACTAATGCAACGATAACGCCGAGAGACCAATTGCGCAGCTCGTCCTTAGAAGGCCAAGTAACACGATGCATCTCAGACTTGACATCGGCAAAGTAGTTGCGAATACGACCAAAGAAACCGGTCTTTTTCGCTTTGGCGGGTTTTGCAGCCTTGGAAGACGAAGACTTGGCAAGATGCTGCTTTGCCTTGGGCTCCTCGGTGCTTGCCGCAGCCTGAGCCTCGGCAACCCTCTCACGCTCTGCGGCGCGGGCTTTACGGGCGCTTCTCTTGTTACGATCTTTGTTCGACATTCGCGAACCTCTTCCGGGCTCTCATGGGTAAAACTTCGTCTTTATCATGCAAACCGGCTAGCACCCAAGGGGTGATAGCCGGTGGTGTTTCTGGCAGGCCAGGAAGGACTCGAACCCTCGACATACGGTTTTGGAGACCGTCGCTCTACCAACTGAACTACTGGCCTATGTATGACCCTATTTTAGCGGGTCTCCCTGTGAAGGGTATGCTTGTGGCACCACGGGCAATACTTCTTCATCTCAAGACGATCAGGGTTGTTCGACTTGTTCTTCTTGGTGGTGTAGTTGCGACGCTTGCACTCGGTGCAGGCGAGAGTAACCAGTGTACGCATAACTCCTCCTATTACAAAGCCACAAACGTGACTCGTTAGTGACGCGGTTGAAAACATTAGCAGCTTATGCAGCATTTTGTCAAGAAATGATTACTCTGCTTGCATACATCACAGAATTATCAAAGCTTGGAAGTGTCCAAATGCCCTTGTAGGGGGCCACATGAGGTTTAAGCCGAACTCTTACACGGGAAATTTTGGGCCCTAGATAGATCTGCTTTCCTACAGATAGATCCGCTTCCCTAAGATCTGCTTCCTACGGATAGATCTGCTTTCCCACTCTGGCACAAAAAAACCCGGCACCACTGGGATGCCGGGTTGCGACTATCTACAAAAGTACTAGTCGATGATGGTGGAAACACGACCGTCGCCGACGGTGTGGCCGCCCTCGCGGATAGCGAACTTGAGGCCAGGCTCCATAGCGATGGGGTGAATCAGGTCAGCCTTGATGGTGACGTGGTCGCCAGGCATAGCCATCTCAACCTTGGTGCCGTTGGCGTCGGTGAGCTCCTGGATGTCGCCCGTGACGTCGGTGGTACGGAAGTAGAACTGAGGACGGTAGCCAGAGAAGAACGGCGTGTGACGGCCACCCTCGTCCTTGGTCAGAACGTAGATCTCACCGGTGAATGCGTGGTGAGGAGTAACGCTGCCGGGCTTGCAGAGGACCTGACCGCGCTCGATGTCCTCGCGCTTGACACCACGGAGCAGGATACCGACGTTGTCGCCAGCCTCGCAGAAGTCCATGGTCTTGCGGAACATCTCGATGCCAGTAGCAACAGACTTCTGGGTCTCCTTGATACCAACGATCTCAACAGGCTCGTTGAGCTTGAGCTCGCCGCGCTCGACACGACCGGTAGCAACGGTACCACGGCCGGAAATGGTCATGACGTCCTCAATAGCCATCAGGAAGGGCTTCTCGTTGTCACGAGCAGGCGTGGGGATGTAGGAATCGACTGCATCCATGAGCTCCCAGATGCACTTGTACTCAGGAGCATCGGGATCGGTGCTGGTGGACTCAAGAGCCTTGAGAGCAGAACCACGGACGATGGGCAGATCGTCTCCGGGGAAGTCATACTCGGAGAGGAGGTCACGTGTCTCCATCTCAACGAGCTCGATGAGCTCGTCGTCGTCAACCATGTCGCACTTGTTCAGGAAGACGATGATGTAAGGAACGCCGACCTGACGGGCGAGCAGGATGTGCTCACGAGTCTGAGCCATGGGGCCGTCGGTTGCTGCGATGACGAGGATTGCACCGTCCATCTGAGCAGCACCAGAAATCATGTTCTTGATGTAGTCAGCGTGGCCAGGGCAGTCAACGTGGGCATAGTGACGGCTCTCGGTCTGGTACTCAACGTGAGCAACAGAAATGGTGATACCACGCTCGCGCTCCTCGGGAGCCTTGTCGATCTGATCGAAGGCCTCAAACTTAGCCCAGCCCTTGAGGGAGAGGACCTTGGTGATGGCGGCCGTGGTGGTCGTCTTACCGTGGTCAACGTGACCGATGGTGCCGATGTTTACGTGTGGCTTACTACGATCGAACTTCTCCTTGGCCATTGCCATCCTCCTTCGGGAAACAGCCTTTTGGCCGCCCTTCTAAAACCTGACCTGCTTATGTCATGCGGCGGAAGAAACCACCGCTTGAACTCTGGTACCGGTGACTGGATTCGAACCAGTGACATCGCGGGTATGAGCCGCGTGCTCTAACCAGCTGAGCTACACCGGCATTTCGACGAAACCGCCGTCATGCTTGAAAACAGAAATGGAGCCCGCGACCGGATTTGAACCGGTGACCTCTTCGTTACCAACGAAGTGCTCTACCGACTGAGCTACACGGGCACATGGTGGGGATGTCTGGACTCGAACCAGAGAACCCATAGGGAGCGGATTTACAGTCCGCCGCAGTTGCCGCTGTGCCACATCCCCATTCCGTTTTCAATTGCTTCCGTGCTCGCACGAATGCATTAATCACGTTAGCGGAAGAAATACTACGGTTCAATGCTTTTCTTGTCAAACAAAAAATATCCATTCCACGGTACCGGGCGTTTCCATATGGGGCGATTGGAGTCAGGCTGGGGTTGCATTACGGATATATTAATAGAGGTAAGATTGCCTTTAAGCTGCAGTTTTATCTTCCAAAGCATTAGGCTTCTAGGTGCCGGTCCCCTATCTGGGTATTGAGATACTTCTTTCACAAGCAGTTCACAAAGCTTCTTTCTGCAGGCGCCCGCAATAACATCGAGGTCCCAAGCCCCCTGCGGCAGATGCAAAACGCCTCCAGCCCTCGTAAACGCTTCACACGCGTCACTGGATCCTCGTAGAGGATGGCAAAAGTACCCCAAAGCCCTGCTCAATTTTTTACTGCGGGTGCTTTATGAACCCTCTGCAAGCAAAAAGGTGTTTCTTGAACCCGTTGTCTTCCATTTAATACAGGCGGTTCAAAACCGTACCAAATGGCTCGAGAAATCCCAGATAAAAATTTCTGCAAGGGCGCATTGTGAACCCGATATGGGCTAAAAAGTGCTTCTTGAACCCGTTGTAGCCATTTTTCCACAGAGGGTTCAAGACCGTACCAAGTGCACAAGAAAAGGGCAGGTAAAAATTGGCACAAGGATGCTTATTGAACCCGATGTGAGTAAAAGGGCGCATATTGAACCCGATGTGGGAAAAGGTGTGGGCGAAAGGGTGCATTGTGAACCGCCTGTGGGGGAGCGCGGGTAAAAGGATGCACGCAGAAGGATACATTGGAAACCGCCTGCAGCTAAAGGCTGCTATCGTTCACAGCATGAAAAAAGGCCAGAGCCGAAACCCTGACCTTGTGTTTTCTGGAGCCAGCAGAGGGAGTCGAACCCCCAACCCACGGTTTACAAAACCGTTGCTCTGCCATTGAGCCATGCTGGCTTGCGTCGCACATTATGCCATAAGCCGCCCCAGTGCGTTGCTCGATATAACGAAGAGTCCATATTCCAAGAAAAACTACGCAAGACATTCAATCTGAGTTTGCTTTGCCAGCTCCATAGCCACGGCAAGCTCAAAATGCCCCGTCTCGGGCGTAAGGCAGTTCGCCGTAGCGCAGGCCATCGCAAATCGCAGCTGTTCGGATGGCACGTCCCCCCGTGCAATAGCAACATCAAACGCACCAATCATCGTATCACCAGAACCCACCGGGTTTACTAGCTCGATAGCAGGCGGAGTACCCTTAAACACGCCCTCATCAGAACACATCACTGCTCCGCGAGAACCCAACGACACTACAACCTCTTCTATTCCTCGTGCATGTAACTCGCGCGCAGCTGCAACCACCTCGTCAAGCGAGCAGGGCTTGTGACCCAAAATAGCTGCAATTTCATCGGTGTTTGGTTTAATCAAGAAGGGCTTCCCTTCAATACCGCGCACCAAATAGTTCCCTGAGGTATCCAAAACCGCGCGCGCACCCATTTTGCGCACAATACGCACTAGTACGGCATACACGTCATCCGCAACCCCAGCGGGAGCTGAACCCGAAAATGATATGACATTGCATTTTGCAGCAATTTCGCGAAGTTTCTCTTTTAAGCGTTCAAGCTCAGCAACATTTATAGAACGCCCAGGCTCGAGAAACTCGGTTGAACGCTTATTAGGCTCAAGAATATTAATACAGCAACGAGTCTCTGCCTCAACACGAACGAAGTCTTCTTCTACCCCATCTGCCGCAAGCAACTCACAAAGCAAGCGTCCGTTGTTACCCCCTACAAACCCTGTCGCAATAACTTTTTCGCCACATGTATGCACGGAGTGCGCAGCATTAAGCCCCTTTCCACCTGCAGTATCAATACACGTCGCAACACGCTGCACCTCTCCCACGCTTATAGGCGCCTCGAGGGTATACGCCTTATCAATTGAAGTATTAAGTGTGACCGCTGCGATCATTACAAGCTTCTCCTTACCGCATTGTGTCCATACACACTGCGCCATACGTGATGTCTATTGGCACCGCATGCATACAGCGTCCATACACATCGCGTACACACACAATCTCGCGCGTATATCACAAAACCTTATTTCCCATGGCGAACATTTTTTGAGATTTGATACCACCTGGGCTGCCATTAAGTACCAAAATTGCAAGCAATCTTCCAATAATGCCGATAAAACCTACACCGCTAATAAAAGACGATGTACATTATTCTCGTTAAACACATCATCTTGCAATGTGGTAGCTATAAAAAATACCAGTTTACCTGCATATTTACCGCGAACGGTCAAACATGACCGCTCACAGTAATGAGCTGGTTCTTTTTTTCAAAACCCAGATTGAAGTGAGAGTCCACTGGTTCTATTTTTGTTGCAGTGGAAATGTGGTACCTACCAGTTTTCACAGGTTTTTCTACATAACTGCCATATTACGGGCACAGATACTGTATCTGCTCTCCCCAGTTTGCACATAAGACGATGGCATAGGAACAAATGAAAGGTGACGTAATGGTCGGTTGCATCCTTACTGGACACGGCGAGTTCGCGAGTGGTCTTGGTAGCGCAGTTGAAATGGTTGCTGGCCCCCAGGACAACCTAACGGTTGTAACTTTCCGTGAATCTGAGGCAGGCGACTACACAGCTCGTATCGCTAGCACTATTAAAGATTCCGTCACAAATTATGGCAACACGGTAGTTTTTTGTGATCTCATGGGTGGCACGCCTTTCAACCAAGCAATGCTTGTCTCTCAAGAAGTCCCCGGCGTAGATGTAGTTACCGGCACAAATCTACCCATGCTGCTTGAGTGCCTTACATCCATTAGTAATGAAACCACAGCACCAGAGCTCGCTGCCCTCGCACTTGAGGTCGGTCAAGAAGGCATTGCAAATCCTGTACTTGGTGTTGGTGCTGCTGATGATACGTACGACACAGAAGAGGACGGCATCTAATGACTAGCAGCTTCTGGCAGCAGGTTCTTTCTTCATCCGTCGCTCTTCTTATCCTCTTTGCCATTATTACGCTGGTCTATGCCCTTGTGAGCTACAGCAAAGGTCGCAAGCAACGCAATTACTACAAAGAGCTTCACAGCAAACTCAAAGTGGGCCAGCAGGTTGTTTTTGCTGGTGGCTTGATTGGTGTTGTAACACGCGTAGGTAATGAAACCTGTGACATTCGTCTTAAGTCCAATGCAGAGGTCGAAGTTTCTCGCTTTTCTATTCAGCAGATTGACGGAGTGAAATAACTCCGCGTGGTCACACAGCTCATCAAAAGTCTGCAGTAGCAGACGGAAAGGGGCGCATAATGGCAGAGCCCAACATCGTATTGGTTCGTATTGATAATCGCCTTATTCATGGACAGGTCGCCACCCAGTGGACTGGCAGCGTTGGAGCAAATCTCCTCCTTGTTGCCAATGACGAAATTGCCACCAACAAGATGCGTCAAAATCTCATGAATATGGCAGCGCTCGCAGGTGTTGCTACGCGTTATTTCTCTATTCAAAAGACTATTGATGTCATCCATAAGGCTGCGCCTCGTCAACACATCTTTATCATCGTTGAAAATCCTCAGGATGCCCTACGCCTTGTCAAAGGCGGTGTCCCTATCAAAAAGCTCAACATTGGCAATATGCATATGTCCAGCGGCAAGCGACAGGTTGCAACCTCTATCGCGGTTGATGATGCGGATGTTGCTGCTTTTAAAGAACTTCAGGATGCGGGTGTTGAGCTCTGGATTCAGCGTGTCCCCAGCATTCCCGCTGAAAACACTGACAAGCTCTTTAAGTAAGCAAGTCTTACGAACAGCTTTTTGCACTTAGCCACACGTTGGCACTTGTGCACAACTTATTTTGGTCATTCTGCCTGACGAGGGCCCCGGCAGGCATTTGCTCCAATATGGCCACTAGCGGCAATGTCTTTGGTCCTATTCTCTTCCTCATCATCTTTAACTTGGTTCAGTTTGCTCTGCGCTTTGGTTTGATGAACTGGTCCTACAAGATGGGCATGTCTGCGCTTGATAGCCTCATGGCAAATATGCAGGCCTTCACCCGCGCGGCTTCCATCCTCGGTGTTTTTGTAGTTGGCTGCCTTACCGTCACCATGGGCGGCACTCAAATCAATGCTGTTATCCCCAATGGCACCACTCAAGCATATGTTGCGCACACCGCAACCGTTGCTAACGACGAGGTAGCAAACTTCGAGGTCATCAAGACCAACGATAGGGGTGTCACACTCTCTGGTATGAATGACAAGGATGGCAATCCCCTCTCTGGTACCGACGCAAACGGCAACCCCGCCACTGCAGGCGCTGTTGATCTTGGCAATGGCATGAGTGAAGTTACCTATATGGAGATGGTGGAATCCTCCGTCAACATTGACATTGCAAACATCCTTGACAGCATCTGCCCCAAGCTTGCTCCAATGGCAATCGTTATGCTGCTCTATTACTTGTTCTCCAAGAAGAACTTCACGCCTATGAAGGGTATCGTGCTCGTACTCATCATCGGCATCTTGGGCGCTGGTCCCTTTGGCCTCTGGCCAAGCATTTGGGGCTAGGCTTTCCTAGCACGTCCCCGCAGGACGCACGAGCATATCTTGTTCGTGCGTCCCCTTTTTTCTTGAACCCATGCCGAAATATTTTTGCTATTACTTGTACATAGCCCACCTGAAAGGAGGAGAAAGGTGACTATCGCCTCTCGCAAACAGCCTCTCTATGACCAATTAGTTGATATCCTCAAAGAGAAGATTGAAAACGATTTGGAACCTGGCGACCTTCTTCCTTCTGAACGTGAGCTTTCCCTACGTTACGGTTTATCTCGCACAACAGTGCGTCAAGCAATGGGTGAACTTGAGGCCTTAGGCTTGGTAACACGTGTGCACGGGCGTGGCACCTTTGTTGCCCATTCCGAAACTGAGGTAACCAATCTTTCTGCTACATACAGCTTCACCGACCAGATGCGTCGCGCTGGCCGTAATCCCCAAACCAAAATCTTGGAATTCAAGCTGGCAGAGGCGCCCAAGCAGGTTGCAGAAAAGCTTGGTCTCCGCCTAGGAGAGCACATCTACCAACTCCAGCGCCTAAGGTTGGCTGATGGTATCCCCATGATGCTGGAACGCACGTATCTGCCTGCAACACAGTTTATAGGCTTGAGCTACGATGAGGTCTCTACAAGGGCGTTGTACGAAGTAATGGAGCAAGAATACCACCAGACAATTCGCCTGGCCCAAGAGGACTTTAGTGCAAGCATTGCTCGTTCGGATGCAGCTATCTACCTAGACATCCCTGAAGGATCGGCAATTTTAAAGCTCGTACGAATCACTTTTAATGAGAAGAACGTACCCATTGAATTTACCCGTAGCGTTGCCCGTGCTGATCAATTCAAATACCGCATCACTCATTTCAGAGGCTAAGCAAAAATCGGGCTAAGCAAAATCGCTGTTGAGATTTCAAAGCTATGCAAATCCTGGCTTTGCTTGTCCTCTCTCTAATCCCTAAGACAGAAAAAATAGCCAGCTTTGCTGGACTAAAGGAAGCGTGATTACATGTACAAAAAATCGATTGATGAGCTCACCGCTCTCGGGGCTGACATCACGACTCAAGAAATTGTGCAACAGCCCGAACTTTGGGAAGACACGCTCTCCATTTATGACAACAACATTGAGACTATTGCTAAATTTGTTGCCAGAGCAAAGACTCTAGGTGGAGACCGTCACACCCATGTTATCTTTGCAGGCGCTGGAACTTCTGCTTATGCAGGCGATACCCTTGTCCCCTATCTACGCCGTCAGGGCGACAACGATAAATTCATCTTCCAGGCATTGGCAACCACTGATATTGTTTCTGCACCTCGCGATTTCCTGCGCCCTGAGGACCCTACGGTGCTTGTCTCGTTTGCTCGTAGTGGCAACAGCCCCGAAAGCCTAGCAGCAATTGAGCGTGCTGGCCAAGTTGTTGAGAATATCCTCTACCTCAATATCACCTGCGCACCCGATGGCAAACTTGCCGTACAGTTTGCAGAGCGTAGCGATGGTCTCACGCTGCTGATTCCTCGTGCTAACGATCGGGGTTTCGCCATGACTGGTAGCTACAGCTGCATGACTTTGCTTGCTGCCCTGATTTTTGACACCTCCTCTTATGAGGACAAGGCTGCTTGGATTGCACAGGCCGCCAAGATGGGTCGTGAGGTTATCGAGCGTGAAGATGAGATTTGCAGTTGGCTTGAGGGCGACTTTACTCGCATTACCTACCTAGGCTCTGGTGCGCTTGGTGCAATGACTCGTGAAGCCCAGCTCAAGATTTTGGAGCTAACCGCTGGAAAAATTGCAACCTCGTTTGATACTTCTATGGGCTATCGTCACGGACCCAAATCCTTTGTTAATGAAAAAACACTGGTCTTTGACTTTGTCAGCTCCGAACCTTACACCCGCCAGTATGATCTCGATATTCTCAACGAGATTGGTGGCGACGGCATCGCGCAACACACTGTTGCCATCCAGCAGCAAAGCAAACTACGCGGGCGAGTCTTTTGACTTCGAAGACGACCATCTCATGCCTGAGTTATATCTGGGACTGCCCTACATCTTGTTTGCACAGACCGTTGCACTCAACACCTCAATCAAGGTTGGCAATACTCCTGATACACCTTCCCCTACTGGCACTGTCAACCGTGTCGTGAAAGGCGTGAGCATTCATCCGTTTGAGTCCTAAGCAACTTGCTCTTATACCGTTTGCAGACCCGCGTTGCTTCGGCTCTCGCATCGGAGCCGCGGGTCTTTTACCCTAGTGTGGATGTAACTAATTCCCTAGTCTCTGGTGAGACAGAAATGAGGCGTTATGAGTACTTATGCCATTTACGCTGATAAGTTTGTGTTGGCAGGAAGGCTGGTGGGGCCTGGTTATTTGCCCGTGGTTGAAGGCAAATTTGGCAACTTTACTTACGAGAAGCCTGCGTGCGAAATTTTGGACAAGACGGGCAAGTGGATCGCTCCTGGTCTCGTGGACATCCATATCCATGGTTTTTATGGTCACGCAACAACTGATATAGATCCTGATGGTATCAACGAATCCAGTCTTGGCTTGGCAAAGTTTGGTACGACGGCTTGGTGCCCAACCACTTTTACCAACCCTGTAGAAACCATCGGTCGCGAGGTGGCCGCCATTGCCGAAGCCAATCACAAGCGAGACACCAACTTCTTGGGTGCACGCATTGCTGGCATCTTCCTCGAAGGGCCTTTCTTTACCATGAAGCACGTGGGTGCTCAAAATCCCGACTATCTTATTGATCCTAAATACGAGATTTTTGCCGATTGGCAAGAAAAAGCTGATGGTCTTATTGTCCGCAGCGGCCTCGCTCCTGAGCGTAAGGGCTCGGTTGAGTATATCTCCCGTCTGTCTGCCGAGAGTGTCGCTTGTGCCATTGGCCATTCTGACGCGACGCACGAACAATGTCTCCAAGCTGTTGATGCGGGTTGCACAACCTTCTTGCATACCTACAACGGAATGCGAGGTCTACACCACCGCGAGCCAGGCGTTGTAGGTGCGGCAATGACCACTCCAGATACTTTTGCCGAGGTCATTGGTGACGGTAAGCATGTGAACCCTGTCTCTATCAAGGTGCTGATTGAAACCAAGGGCTGGCAGCATACGCCTCTTATTACCGACTGCTTGGGTTGTGGAGGCCTACCAGAAGGCCACTATATGAGCGGTGGCCTACCCGTTGAAATGCGCGGCGGTGCCTGCTATCTCACTGAAGGCCATAATGCTGGTAGTTTGGCCGGTAGCGTGGCTCGTCTTATTGATGTAGTTAAAAACCTATATGACTGGAATTTGGTGACAGCTGAACAAGCTATTCGCATGGCATCCGAAGTCCCCGCTCGCGCAACACGCGTAGATCACAAGGTTGGCTTTATCATGCCTGGTCGCAATGCTGATTTCATCGCGCTTAATCCAGATATGACGCTTGATGCAACCTATATCGGTGGCGCACTTGTTCCTGTAGAGTAGACGATGCGTTAGCATGTGCGGTTTTCGGTAGCGCACGACCAATGATGTGAGGCACCCTCGTGTCCGCGGAATAATTCCCCCCATTCTGCGGTCGCGTGCCAAAAGCTCCAATGCTTCTGCATTGGAGCTTTTCTTTGTTACGCAGGGCTCAAGGCTCATGTTTTCTTTACAACGTAAGAGCTGCGCGAGTTGCTATGTAAGGACTACGCAAAACACTATGCACAAGGACTTCACCAAGCACTACGCGCAATAACTTCACCAAACACTACGCCTTATTGGTAGAGCCTAAGTTGTCCATATGACTCATGACAACTGCTTTGATGTTTTCCATACCAGGAGCTGCAGGTTTTTTGGGATCAAAGTTGGCTGGATTGGTAGCCATGTAATCCATAAAGCCTTTGGAGTAAGCTTGGCGAAGTTCGGTAGCATAGTTCACTTTGCAGATGCCGTTTTGAATGGCCTCGGCAACTTGATCGTCAGGTACGCCAGAAGTACCGTGCAAAACTAGGGGGATCTCCAAACGGCTGCGAATAGCCTTAAGCACGTCTTGCTCAATATGTGGGATGCCTTGATAAACGCCATGTGCCGTACCCACCCCTACCGCAAGGCTCGTGCAATGGGTACGCGCAACAAACTCCTCAGCCTCATCGGGATCGGTATAAGGATTCTCGCCCGCAACCATAGGGCCATCGTCTTCCTTGCCGCCGACTTTGCCAAGTTCTGCTTCAACAGGAAGCTGGATTGCTTGGGCAATCTTAGTAACAGAAGCAGTCAAAGCAATGTTGTCCTCAAAGGGAACGTGGCTGCCATCAATCATAACCGAGGTATAACCAGCGCGAATGGCTTGGGCACAGCGATCAAAGCCATCCCCATGATCAAGATGCAGCGCAACGGGAACACTTGCGGCCTCAGCAGCAGTGCGCGCCATAGCAACAAAGTAATCAAGGCTCGCATATTTCACAGAACCAGGCGTGGTCTGCATGATAACTGGCGAGCGCTTCTCCTCTGCCGCTGCTACAACCGCCATAACAAACTCGAGATTTTCGACATTAAACGCACCAACTGCATAATGACCAGATTGTGCCTCGAGCAACATTTGCTTGGTATCAACAAACATGGGGTACCTTTCTTTTTCGAAATGAGCTTGCTTTATACTTTCGATATCGCAAGATCTGCTTTCTTATTTATGAAATAGACAAGCAAAACCATTGCTTTTCTCTTAAGAGCTAAGCCCATTCTACGATGTTTTGTTTTTAATTTTTGACTGTATTTATGCAGGTATATAGCCTAATTTAGCCATATTTGAAATGCTCTGATAGGTATTTGCTTTCTTTTATATACCGCGGAATGATTTGCCTGAGTTTTTTGTCTTAATGCAATAAAAGAAAAGTTATAAACTTATTTTGAGAAAGCAAAGCGAAAGCATATCTTCTTCATACTTGTAAAGAGGAAAGCACATGACAGAGCACCTAGCGAAAAACACAACGCCTACTAGGCTTTCTTTCGTCGAAGACCGTCGCGCCGAAATCATGAATACTATCGAGCAAAAAGGAAAGGTTCGCGTTGATCAGCTTGCGGAACTATTTGGTGTTTCGCGCGTGACTATTCGCGGGGATCTTGATACGTTGAGCCACGATGGACGTCTCAAACGCACGCATGGAGGGGCAGTTGCCTTTTCAAAAACCGTAACCACTTCGGTGCAGGAGCAACGCATCAACATTAATGCCGAAGCAAAACGTCGCATTGCTCTCCGAGCGGCACAGCTCGTACCTAATGGGAGCTCAATTTTGCTTGATTCTGGTACCACTGCGATTGAACTTGTACGTGCATTGAACAATCACAAGGATCTGACTGTGGTCACCAATGATCTCAGCGTTGCAGATTTGGTGGACCGCTCAATGCCTGCAGCCGATGTGATTTTTCTTGGTGGGCTGCTGCGCAAAGGGCACCGCTACGTCAGCGGTCCTCTTACTTTACGCTCGCTCGATTCGCTGCGTCCCGATATTGCTTTTGTGTGCCCTACTTCCTTTGTCCCCCAGCGTGGATTTATGACAAACAACCAAGCAATGGCCGCCCTCAAGGAAGCGTTTTGCCACTGTGCAGACAAGACCTATATTTTGATGGACTCCAGCAAGCTCGGTGCAACAGGGCTACTACGTTTTGGAGATGTCGGCGATGTCGATGCTATCGTTACTGAAGCAGACCCTGCTGGCCTCATTGCTGCTGCAGCTGAAAATGGAGGCGCTCAACTTATTGTGGCATAGCTGTGATATAGCGCTTTTGGTGCGGCGCCCTAGTAGGCAATCCATACCTTTCCCCGCAGGTAGTTCACGTTGCACCCTTTTGACTGTGCTCTCCTCACAGACGGTTCAATAAGCACCTTTTTGCCCGCATCGGGTTCAAAATGCGCCCTTGCACCAATTTTTACCTGGGCATTCTTCGGCGGTTTGGTACGGTTTTGAACCGTCTGCATTAAATGGAAGACAACGGGTTCACAATGCACCCTTTTTCTTGCAGAGGGTTCAAAATGCACCCTCGGAAGAAAATTTACCTGCACTTTTGTGAAAGCAGAGCGACGGTTTTGAACCGTTTGTATGGGTTGCGGACACTTTCGAACCGTCTGCGGGAACGCGCGACGCTATTGAACCGCCTACAACTACTGCACCTGAAGGCCGCGAAGAGCGACGGCGGCAACGCTACTCGCGACCGAGCAAGGCATTAAGTTTGGCACGCGTCTCAGGGTCCAAGCGGTCTTCAACAGTCATGCGAGCGTGCGTACGCGCGTCGAGTTCACGCGCAACTTCATGATCAACGCGTTCCATTTCTTGCACAAGCAAAGCGCTCGAAATCTTGGTAACTGACGATGCATAAGGGCCCAGTCCAGCCGTCGAACGAATGGCCCTATCGGAAGTCACCAACGCAACATCCCTGCCCGCCCGACGCGCCTGCGAGCAATAACGTTCAATTACTGAATCGGCACTTTCGCCTTGCTCGGAAAATACGATTTTGACACCTGCAGCTTTTAATATTGGACGCTCGGGCGAGAGATTTTGCGCACCGTCATACACAATAACAGCCTCGTAGCTACCTTGTGCATACGCAGCAACATCGGCAAGCAAAGCTTCGCGTGCACGCTCAAAAGGGTCCACAGCAATCGAGCCGCCACCCGCTGCACGTCCGCTACCACCAGCAGACATGTGTACAGGATTGCCATCCTCGTCTATCAAATCTTCGTAGCGTGGAGTTGCACGCAACACGTTATAGCCATCAACAACAAGCAGGGCTTTTCTTGCCACGCTACTCAGCCTCCGAAACACGACGAAGCCACTCGTAGCACATCACGGTTGCCGCCTGCGCCACGTTGAGTGACTCAATACGTCCACGCTGAGGCAGTTTACAGCCAAAATCACAGTGCTCCATCACAAGACGGGATACACCGTCGCCCTCGGACCCCATAACTAATGTAAGGCGCCCTCCCATAGGAGCAGACCACACGCTATCCTCGGCATGCTCGGTCGCAGCACAGGCCCAAAAACCCACTTCTTTAAGTTTATCGAGCACTGCAGGCAGATTGGCTACCTGTACTACGGGAATATGCATAACAGCACCAGCAGAGGTTTTATATGCGCCAACACCTACACCAGCCGCACGTACCTTAGGGATGATGACACCAGCAGCTCCCACCACTTCGGCAGATCGGACAATAGCGCCAAGATTTCCCTGGTCAGTGACATGATCTAGCACCACGATAAGAGCGTCCCCATCGCCTGCGCGTTCAATCACATCGGACAATGAGGCATAACGATAAGGCGCCACCTGACAAGCGATGCCCTGATGTGCACCATGTGATGACACCACATCCAGGCGGTCGCGCGAAACTTCCTCAACAGGAATACCTGCAGCCGACAATCGCTTGACAAGACTTCCTAATGACGCATCGCCTGTAGCAACCAACGCCCGTTTCAGAGGAACCCCCGCTTCAAGCGCTTCAGCGCAAGCACGACGGCCCTCGATATAGTCTGCACCTGAACGACGCTCACTAGGGCGGCGCGCACTTGCATGACGATTGTCACCACGATGCTCATTGGGACGTCTGCCACTAGCATTGCGCATATTGCCACGCCGCGAATCGTTCTGCTTGTTCGGACGAGACGAGCTATGACCAGCGGCTTTTCTTGGCTGCTTGTTATTCAAAATCTACACCCCACCTCTAAGCGTATAACGCCAGAGAGTCGATTAATTCTTTGTGCGAAGACGAGCACCGGCTGCTGTGTCTTCAACTGCTAGTCCGAGCGCGGCAATACCATCGCGAATAGCGTCAGCGGTGCCCCAGTTTTTCTGAGCGCGCGCAACTTGGCGAGCAGCCAGCAGTGCTTCAGCCGCCTCAGCCGCAGAATCACCAACATAGCCCGCCTGCTCACGTGCAAGATCGATGAGACCTGCAGGCAGCTCTTCCTCATCGCGGGAAAGCTCGATACCCAACACCTCGGCAAGCTCGATAATGGCATCGGAAGCACGCAGCGCCAGTGCAGTCGAAATCTCAGCACCCGCAGCATCAAGATAGCTATTTGCAGCGGTAACCAGCGCAAAGATTGCCGCTAAACCACCAGCAGTGTTAAAGTCATCATCCATTTGGGTGACAAATTCGCTATGAGCCTCATCAATAGCAGCACCAAGAGCGCGATCTTGCTGGGTCAACGTACCATCCTGAGGAGCATTCTGTGCTGCCCAACGTAGATTTTTAACGCAAGTCTGTAAGCGCTCAAGCGTACCTACAGCACCATCCAAGCGCTCAAAAGAAAAGTCCAATGGCGAGCGGTAGTGAGTTTGCAACATCAATAGACGCACTGCACCTGCAGGATACTTGTCCAAAACTTCCTTGAGCGTGTAGAAATTGCCCAAGCTCTTGGACATCTTTTCGCCCTCAACGCGTAACATGCCCGTATGCATCCAAGTATTTGCCAAGGGTTGACCCCAAGCGCAATACGCCTGAGCAGTCTCGTTTTCGTGATGCGGGAACACGAGGTCTGCACCGCCACCGTGAATATCGATAGGCGTGCCCAAGTAATGATGAATCATTGCACAGCATTCGGTATGCCAACCTGGACGACCCTCACCCCAAGGCGATGGCCATGAGGGCTCGCCTGGCTTTGCGGCCTTCCACAGTGCAAAATCCAAAGGATCACGCTTGTCGGTATTTTCCTCGACACGCGCTCCCACCTGCAGTTGATCGATGTTGCGACCAGATACAACGCCATAGCGATCGTCACTTCGTACAGAGAAATACACATCTCCCGATTCGACCTCGTAGGCATGACCGCCTTCAATCAAGGTTGAAATCATGTCCTGCATGGCGGCAATCTCACGCGTTGCACGGGGACGGATATCCGGATCGAGCACACCTAAACGATGCATCTGCTCGATAAAGGCGCAAGAATATTCCTCAGCAACCTCAGCAGCAGTGCGGCCCTGCTCATTTGCCCGATTAATAATCTTGTCATCCACATCGGTAAGGTTCTGCGCAAAGGTAACTTCGTAGCCTTTGTAGGTGAGATAGCGACGAATCACGTCAAAAGCAAGAAATGTGCGGCCATTACCAATGTGAATCTGATCGTAGACAGTAGGACCACAAACATACATGCGCAGCTTGCCGGGCTCGATAGTCTTGAGTTCTTCTTTGCGGTGATTTTGGCTGTTGTAGACGAGCATAAAAACTCCTCGATAGTAGTCGTGTGTGCTGATTTTAACGCGCCTGTGTGACAGGCGGATTCAAGACCTGCTTTTCTTCAAGCAAAACCACAGCCCATGCGGCAATTCCTTCGCTTCGACCCACAAAACCCAGATGCTCAGTCGTGGTAGCCTTGACGCCTACCTGCTGCAAATCCAAATGCATCGCAGTAGCCAGACGTTTGCGCATCATCTGACGATAAGGTGCCAGGCGCGGCGCTTGGGCAGCAACCGTACAGTCTGCGTCCATAATCTGCCAGCCATTGTCGCAAAGCAAAGCACATACGCGTTGGAGCAGCACAATCGAGTCCGCATCTTTATATGCAGGATCGTTATCGGGAAACATCTGTCCAATATCGCCAGCGCCTTCGATACGAGCAGCGCCAAGCAGGGCATCCATCAGGGCATGCGTTAATACATCGGCATCTGAGTGTCCTGCAAGTCCACGGTCAGACTCCACCGTAACGCCACCCAAAATACAGGGACGTCCTGCCGTCGCATCAGCAAAAGCATGCACATCAAAGCCATGCCCAATACGCATATACTGTCCTTTCAAAGCCGACATCAAGCCAGCCTGATCCCCTTAAAAGCCACAACCTTCTTGTGACAAGCGCTGCTCAAGTAGTGCCTCTGCCAAAAGTGCATCTTCGGGAAGCGTCACTTTGAGGTTGTTATTTCCGCAGTTTACACACGCAACACGCCCGCCTTGTCGCTCAACAAGGGATGCATCATCGGTGCCTACAAATCCCTCCTGCGCTGCCAAACGATATGCCTCAAGCAGAGCAGTCCGATGAAAAATTTGAGGCGTCTGAGCGCACCAATAAAAGCTTCTGTCAGGAGTCGAGATAACCGTTGTCCCTTCCACAAGCTTGAGCGTATCAATTGAAGGGCTGGCAGCAATCGCACCAGCAAGCGTAGCATCTTGCTGCAGCTGATCAATACAGGCCTCGAATGCCTCAGGTCGTGCAAGCGGCCGCGCTCCATCATGCACTGCAATCAGTTTGCAATGAGCGGGAATACGGCTCAGGCCATGTGTAACCGACTCCTGACGAGTCGTCCCACCTTCGACATAGCAAATGGGATGGATGAGAGTCAGCGTATCTTCGATGAGCTGTTGGGTCTGTGCAATATATCCTTTGGGTACCACAACAACAAGTGAACGTACCGAAGCGGTGCGGTCAGCCGCAAGGACCGACCAACACAAGACGGGCATACCGGCCAGCGATACGTACTGCTTGCCTGCAGGGTTACCAAAGCGCTGACCTAGACCTCCCGCAACGATGATTGCACAGGTAGACCTATCAGCGTTGCAATCGCCTTGGCGCTGCGCCTGTGCAGCGTTTGCGACCTGCACGTCCTGACGGCAAAGCTCATCGCAGCAACTCATACACGGTTCCCTTGCATACGCTGCAGCGTATCAAGCAAAATATTGGGATTGCGAACACCCAAATCGCCAACATGTTCGGGATGCGCTGCAATAGCGTCAATCAAACGACGCAGTGATCCATACTCATTGACCAGCTTGTCAGCTACACCATCGCGCACAACCGAAACATTGCTCAGCGTGCGCAGGCCCAAAGGCGTAAGCGGTGAATCTTCGCTACGATCTTCAAAGCCCAAAGCCGCGGCAACTGTCTTTGCAGAACGCATTTCCCCATTGCGCATCTCATGGAAAGCGCGACGTATTGCGCGGGCATTTTCCTCAGTAGAATCAGCCGCATAGTCACGAATCATCAGCGTGTACGTCTCGTCCATGTCGCCCACAAACTCGTCACGCTGCATCGCAATGGTGCGCCCCTCCGAACCAAGCTCCATGATCACACCGCTAAGCTCCTGCGACTCGGTCATCAGCACTTCAAAGAGGTAGAGCACATCCGTAACATCACGTATGGTGACGTAATCATCAAGCTCAAGCGTTGTCAGGCGAAGCAGACCATGATCAAGCTGCATACGAGTATTTTGCATCGAAACCAGCAGCTGGTTGACCATACCCATCAATTCGGGCACGGTGCGCATTTGAGTGCCGCGGCCATCGATAAAAAAGTTGACAACCTGACGACGCTGAGACACAGAAATCACCAGTGCCTTGGTCAATAAGCTCATACGCGCGGCCGTGCGGTGACGCATGCCTGTCTCGGATGTTGGCAGAGATGGATCGGGATTGAGGTGATAATTGGCACGCAAAATCCTTGTGAGATCCTTGTCCACCACGATGGCGCCGTCCATCTTTGAGAGTTCAAAGAGGCGGTTTGCCGTAAACGAGATATCCAGCTTAAAGCCATCATCGCCAGCAGCGATAACATTTTCCACATCACCGATACAGATAAGCGCACCAAGATGAGCGGCAATAATCATGTCAAGCGCATGGCGAAGAGCTGTGCCAGGAGCAGCTTGGCGTATTGCTTCCTCAAAACGCTCGGCGGTAGTTTTTTCGTTATCAGCTGGCGCGAGTATGTCCATGCATTACCTCCATATGCGAAGACGGGCTGCGTCGATTCTGTCCTGTACCCTTACCCTTACCAGTATAAGGCGGTCGCGCGTCTCTAACAGTATTCTCCTCGTCTTTCTCGTTTCTCCTCCTCTTTCTCGTTTTCTTGTCACGGTATTTTTTCTTCTTCATCTCAACCCAGATATCTTCTCTATCTCAACCCAGATATCTTCTCTATCTCAACCCAGATATAAACAGTAAACATTCCTATTTATGGAGAAACTATAGTGAGAACGCTTCCTATTAATCTTCTCCTCTATTCGGGGTATAACACTTATCAGTAACTGTTACTACTTATTATCGGAGAGGAGTTGAGATGAGATATAGCAAGCAGCGTGAGGCAATTCGAGCTTTTGTGATAAAGAGCCACGATCATCCAACTGCGCAGGATGTGTACCAGGGGGTACAGGCTGAGTTTCCCAATATTAGTCTCGGAACAGTCTATCGTAACCTCGTGCAACTTGCGGAAAACGGCGATATTTGTACGGTGAATGTAAGTGATGGGAGTACCCACTTTGATGGGCATACCACTGCTCATCAACACTTTACCTGTGTTCGCTGCGGGAAGATTTTTGACGTGAACTCCCCTCACGTGGAGGAGATTCAGAGTCTGTTGGCAAAAAATCTCCCGGGTCAGTTGAGTTCATTTGAGTTGACACTCCGCGGTATTTGCACCTCTTGTCTCGCCAAAGAACAACAGAGAAGCAGCCGTTCATAAGCACTAAACGTGCCATTGAGCTGCAAGAAAGGAATCATCATGCTGAACGACAAACTTAATACTCTTCTTGCTGATTGGGCAGTTGCGCATCGCAAGATTCAAAATCTCCACTGGTACGTAAAGGGTCACGCCTTCTTCCAAGTCCATGCCAAACTTGAGGAGTATTACGATCAGGCAAATGAAGCAGTTGATGAGGTCGCTGAAACCATTTTGATGAATGGCGGCAAGCCTCTTTCAACCATGAGCGAGTTTCTCGACGCTTCACACATTGTTGAGCGCGAGTCTGATTTCATTAGCGTTCCCGAAGCATTCGAGACCGTTAAGGCTGACTATCAGACAATTCTCGCAGATGTTATGGATGTTAAGACCACTGCAGAAGAGGAGGGTAACGTACTGGTCTCTAATGCAATGGACGAGTATGTCGCTACCATCTCCAAGAACCTGTGGATGATTGGTCAATCTTCCCGCTAAACCAGCGCATCCTAACACTGCGTATATATAAAAGCCCTGCGTCTAAATTCCCCATTATTCGCAGGGTTTTTGCTTGTAAACGTATACATCACAGCACTCTCATCACTAAAGGGTTCAAAAGTACTCTCATTACTAAGGGTTCAAAAAGCATCCTTGAAATTGCAAATCAGGTCAGATTTTCTCGAAGTTCGAAACATGAACCATCTAGGGAAGAAGAAGCAGAAAGATGAACCATCTATCGAAATTTATCTAAATTTTGGCTTTTGATAAGCAGCAGGAACGGTTATCCCATACGAAAGGGTTCCTCATTCTCTTTTAGGGCTACTGAATTGGGTTCCTGATTCTCTTTTGGCACAAAATTGACCAGGCGACGCCCCGCCCATCTCTGGAGAGATGTTCGATGGAACCAGCCGGAACCTAGCACTAGCACTGTGCGCTTTGAGTTCATTGGAGAGAGATGTCCGATGGAACCAGCCGGAGCCTTACGCGAGACATCACGCGGCCTCATGCACACAATCTCCCCACATCGAGTTTTCCCTCTCCCCAGATACAGCGTTTTTGTTTCCAAAAGAAGTAATATCCGCGAGAGTGCATACGTCAGAGGTAAAGTCTCATACCAATACACTAGGACGGCACAGCAGCACGCCAGGACGGCACAGTCGCCACACACGTAGGGAGGGGGCAGACATGAGGGGAAGCATCGTCGTAGCTATGCTCGGCCTCCGACGCCAGAATCGACGTACCTCGCCCGCATGCCGTGCGTACCTTCTGGTTAGCTAAGAGAGAGCCACAGGAAATCAAGCCAGTCGACGCCCGGCATGACCGGGCTTTTTCTTGCCGCGGATGCGGCAGTGACTCCGTCTACCAACTCGTGTGAGGGGAGAAGAGCATGAGTGCAGCAGCAGCTTCCACCAAGGAAAGGGTCGTCCTCGCATATTCGGGCGGCCTCGACACGTCGGTTATGGTCAAGTGGCTCCAGTTGGAGAGGGACCTCGACGTCATCGCCATCTGCGCGAACGTCGGCCAAGACGCAGAGGACCTCGAGTGGGTCAAGCAGAAGGCCCTCGACATGGACGCGATCTACTCTGATGCTGTCGACCTGCGCAAACCCTATGCCAGCCGCATCCTCAAGAAGGCCGTCCAGGCCAACGCCCTGTACGAGAACACCTACCCGTTGCTCTCCGCGCTGTCTCGCCCCATGATCGCCAAGTACCTCGTCGATTATGCGCACAAGCATGGCGCGCGCTACATCGCCCATGGCTGTACGGGCAAGGGCAACGACCAGGTGCGCTTCGAAACCTGCATCCACGCCCTCGACCCCGAGATCGAGATCATCGCCCCCGTCCGCGAGTGGGACCTGCTGACGCGCGAGCAGGAGATGGCGTGGGCCTCCGAGCACAACGTCCCTGTTCCCACCACTGCCGCCAAGCCCTACTCCATCGATGACAACCTCTGGGGGCGTGCCATCGAGTGCGGAGTGCTTGAGGACCCGTGGAACGAGCCTCCTGCAGACATCTGGACCATGACGGTCGATCCCAAGGACGCCCCCGACGAGCCCGAGTATCTCACCATCGGCTTCGAGAGGGGTGTGCCCGTTTCCGTCAACGGCGAGAGGATGAAGTACCTGCCGCTCATCATCAAGGTAAACGAGATCTGCGGCAAGCATGGCTTTGGCCGCATCGACATGGTCGAGAATCGCCTCGTCGGCATCAAGAGCCACGAGTGCTACGAGTGCCCCGCGTCGCTTGCCCTCATAAGGGTGCATCAGGCCCTTGAGCAGCTCTGCCTCGACCGCGACACCCAGCACTTCAAGCATCAGATCGACCAGCGCTGGGCCACGCTCGTCTACGACGGCCTGTGGTTCTCGCAGCTCAAGGAGGCCCTCGACGCCTTCGTGGAGTCCACGCAGGAATTCGTGACGGGCGAGGTTCGCGCCAAGCTGTACAAGGGCAGCCTCACCGTCGTTGGCCGCAGGAGCGATTACGCCATCTACGACTATGGTCTGGCTACCTACAGCGAGGGCGATACCTTCGACCGCGCCAGCTCCCATGGCTTCATTGAGCTTCACAGCCTTCAGAGCAAGACGTGGTCCAGGAAGCAGGGGCCGGGTGCGCGCCGCGCCGCCGAGGGACACGACTTTGAACAGTTCTAGGATAGAATGGACAGACGCTTTCGGACAGCTCTCACAGGGGCTGTCCCTCGGCTTCAGGAATGTTTGGACGAGGAGAGCACATGGCACTGTGGTCAGGCAGGTTCGAGCAGAGCGTCGACGAGTTCACGATGCGATTCGGTGCGTCCCTGCCCATCGACAAACGCATGTATCGCGAGGACATCCATGGGTCGATCGCCCATGCCCGCATGCTCTCTGAGCGGGGCATCATCAGTCGTGGAGACTTCGAGCGCATCGAGGTGGGTCTGCTTGAGATAGAAAACCAGATCAGGCAGAAGCGCTTTCGCTACGGAGCGGAGGACGAAGACATCCACATGGCTGTCGAGGGCGAGCTGATCGAGGACGTTGGCATCGCGGGCGCGCGTCTCCACACCGGTCGCTCACGCAACGACCAGGTCGCTGCCGACACCCGTCTGCTCGCAAAGAACCTGCTCGTCGACCTTATGGCCGAAAACTTCTCGCTGCGCCGCGTGGTCACGCGTGCCGCACGCAAGAACATGGGTGTTGTCATGCCGGGCTACACCCACATGCAGCACGCCCAGCCAGTGCTCTTCTCGCACCACCTGCTCGCATACTTCTGGATGTTCACGCGCGATTTCAAGCGCCTCCACAATGCCTTCGTCGCTGCGGATGCCAATCCGCTGGGTGCCGCCGCGCTCGCCGGCACCACCTATCCGCTCGATCGGCATCGCACGAGCGAGCTTCTTGGCTTCGACCATCCGATCCCCAACTCAATGGATGCCGTCTCCGATCGCGACTTCCTCCTTGACCTTGAGTACGCCTGCTCGGTCTCGATGATGCACCTCTCCCGTTTGTGCGAGGAAATCGTGGTCTGGGGCACCACGGAGTTTGGCTTCATCACCCTCTCGGACTCCTATTCCACCGGCAGCTCGATCATGCCACAGAAGAAGAACCCGGACTTTGCCGAGCTCACGCGAGGAAAGATGGGTCGAGTCGTGGGCGACCTGGTGGGCCTTCTCGTCACCATGAAGGCCTTGCCGCTTGCATACAACAAGGATCTGCAGGAGTGCAAGGAGGGCGCCATCGATGCCGCCGACACGCTGCGCGACTGCATGATCTGCGTCGAGGGCATGATCGACACATGGGAGGTCCATGCCGACGCCATGCGCACGGAGGCCGGGCTTGGCTTCACCGCCGCGACCGACGTTGCCGACTACCTGGCGAAGCGCGGCATGCCCTTCCGAAAGGCCCACGAGGTCGTTGGCCAGCTCGTTCTGTATTGTGAAAAGAGCGGGAAGGCCCTCGAAGACCTCACCCTCGAAGAGTTTCGCACGGCCTCGCCGCTCTTTGGCAACGACATTGTGGGCGAGTTGGATCCCGAAGGGATCGTCTCCGCTCGCACCACGTATGGCGGCACGGCCCCCGACACGGTTCGCGACCAGCTGAGAGAGGCGAGCCGTACCCTCAAGAGGGATCGTCGCCAGGTGAAGCTGATCCGCGAACAATCCGTCATGAAGGTGTGAGGGCGGCCGTCCTTGTGCCGGAGCCTTCCCCACGCAATTCATGCACGCAGATCGTGCGGTTACAGAAAGAGTCGCCCATGCCATCGCTTGCGCTTGGAGACCTGTTGGTTACTGCATAAGGGAGGTATTGAGAGCCGCCCACGCCGTCGCTTGTGCTTGGGAACCCTGCCCATCGAGTATAAGTAGAACGCAAACCACAAATGGTTCAAGTTTCGAGGTAAGTAAGCGTAAATGGGCAGGTCATTTTTTCTCGAAGTTCGAAACATGAACCATCTATCGAAATCTATTCAAATTTTGACGTTTGACAAGCAGGAACGCGTTGAATCATCCCCAAGTGCCAAACAAACCTAAAGGACGCATGAAACAATCTGTGGCTTGTGGCATTTAACCTTCTTGTACCCCTCTTCGCTCTCACGCACGATATGCGCCATTCGTTGAAATTTGTATTGCAGCATTTATGCTGGTAGATGCACTGATTTTTAAGACAGGTGCTTTCCCGGGTTTTGTCCTGACTTTTTGTATTCATAAAAGCACTGGTAGTTGGGCTGACATCAAAAGAAATGTAGTAATAATTAAACAAAACTACCTATGAATTGGCGTATATCGTACGTGAGAGCGAAGAGGGGTCATCGTTGCGGGGTCTTCCACTCAAAAAAGGTTCCTAATTCTTCTCAGATAACGAAAAGGGTTCCTAATTCTCTTTTAGGGCTACAAATGCGCAGGTAATTTTTTCGTCTGTGATGCTTTAGGAACCCTTTTCAGACGAGATGATGAATTAGGAACCCTTTTCGCATGGGGATGATGAGCACTTGATAAGCAGAACTGCGCTGCTTGAAAGAATGCGTGGTCTTTGGCAAGCGCAACGATGTTAATTGAAACAGTTTGTGACGTTTGGCAGACGGAGTGGCATGGAAGCAGGTCGATACCACGTTTTCTCGTATGCCGATTTGTCCAGATACATGACATGCCACAAAAAAGGGACCTGGCAAAACCAAGGTCCCTAGTTTTGCTTTACACAAAAGTACTTACCCAGCCGAACCTTCGAGGCTACCTCCGTTTACAGGTGTACGACTCGCAGCATCACTGCCCGCGCCTAAATTCCAGCGTTCACGGGCGCGCGGCGCGTCTAGGTGGACTCTTTCTTCAAACTTAGGAATCTCCCCCTGACGCTTAGAAAAGACCACTTTCTCTTCGCCGTCAACTTCGGCAGTATCCACGCAAATAATATCGCCTGCAGCATAATTGCCTTGTAGCAAAGCCTCAGCCAAAGGATCTTCGATGAGTGTCTGAATCGCGCGACGCAGGGGACGAGCACCATAAATCTTATCCGTACCCTTACGGGCCACAAAATCAGCTGCCGCGTCGCTCAGCTCAATAGACATGCCTTGACCCACCAGACGCCTGCGCAAATCACCAACCAACAGTTCAACAATCTGACGCAATTGCTCACTGGTAAGCGACTTGAAGACCACGATTTCATCAACGCGATTAAGGAACTCAGGGCGGAAGAGCTTCTTGAGTTCACCTTCAACGCGGCTGCGAATTTCTTTGTCCGACAATCCGCCATCACCCTGGCTAGTAAAGCCCATCGGAGACGTATGAGCTATCTCACGCGCACCAATGTTAGAGGTCATGATGATAACGGTATTGGAGAAGTCCACATGACGACCTTGTCCATCGGTCAGACGACCTTCATCAAGAATCTGAAGCAAAACATTGAAAACGTCAGGGTGAGCCTTCTCGATTTCGTCAAAAAGTACAACCGAATACGGGCGGCGGCGCACCGCCTTGGTAAGCTCGCCACCTTCGTCGTAGCCAACATATCCAGGAGGAGCACCAACTAGCTTGGAAACAGTATGCTTCTCCATAAACTCACTCATGTCAAAGGAAATCAATGCATCTTCGCTACCAAAGAGAAACTCTGCGAGCGACTTCGCTAACTCGGTTTTGCCTACGCCCGAAGGACCTAAGAAGATGAATGAACCGCCAGGCCTGCGAGGATCCTTAAGCGGCGAGCGTGAGCGACGAATGGCACGGCTCACGGCACTAATTGCCTCATCTTGACCAATAACGCGCTGGTGCAGAGCGCCCTCACACCGCAAAAGCTTCGCGGCCTCCGCCTCAGTAAGGTTGGATACAGGCACACCCGTGATATCAGATACCACATCAGCGATGGCCTGCTCATCAACTGTTACTACATTGAGAGCCTGCTTGGCATGCCACTCTTCTTCAAGCTGATTACGCTTGGTAGTAAGACTTTTTTCCTCATCGCGCAGACGAGCAGCTTCCTCGTACTCCTGCGCATCTGCTGCCTCATCTTTTTTTGCAGCTAGTTGAGCAAGCTCCTCATCAACACGAGCAAGCTCGGGCGGCAACGACATCTTGTGCACACGAGTACGAGCGCCTGCCTCATCAATGACGTCGATGGCCTTGTCGGGCAAAAAACGATCCTGGATGTAGCGGTCGGACAACGTTACTGCAGCGTTGAGAGCTTTTTCTGTATAGCGCACATGGTGGTGTTTTTCATAACTACTACGCAGGCCAGAAAGAATCTCCAACGTATCAGAAATACTCGGCTCACCGATGTAAACAGGCTGGAAACGACGCTCAAAGGCGGAGTCCTTCTCAATATGCTTGCGATACTCCTCCGCAGTTGTCGCGCCAATAACCTGAATTTCACCACGTGACAGAGGCGGCTTCATAATGGATGCAGCATCCATTGAGCCTTCGGCCGAGCCAGCACCCAACACCGTATGAATTTCGTCGATGAACAAGATTATGTCGTCAGAAGATTCCACCTCAGCGATAACCTTCTTGAGGCGCTCTTCAAACTCACCGCGATATTTTGAACCCGCGACCATGGCAGCCATATCAAGTGTCCAGATTTGCTTGCCACGTAAAATATCAGGCACGTTGCCCGCAGCAACTAACTGAGCTAAACCTTCAACGACAGCAGTCTTGCCAACACCAGGGTCACCCAAAATAAGAGGATTATTCTTTTGACGACGAGCTAGTACCTGCATCACACGCTCGGTCTCGCGATCGCGACCAATCACGGGATCAAGCTTGCCTTCAGCGGCGAGCTTGGTAAGGTTGCGACCAAAACGCTCTAGCAACGAATCATCATCGTCTTCATCAGGACGCTGACCTGCAAACATTTGTCCAAAACTCACGGGAGCAGACTGATGATGCGACTCGTGAGGTTTGTCTTTGTTAACGAGCTCTGCCACTGCATTGCGCACAGCATCAGCCGAAATACCCATACGACCCAACGCGATCATCGCAATACCGTCACCCTCGCTCACGATACCCAGCAAGAGATGCTCAGTTGCAATATACGTCTGTCCGTGTGCCATGGTTTCGCGATAGGCATTTTCTAGCACGCGCTTGGCACGCGGGGTAAAGGGAATGTGTCCACCGGAACCTGGCTGCAAATCCTCGCTAGAAATCTGACGAATAGTTGCCAAAGTTTCCTCATAGGTCACATCTAGTGACGCAAGAGCCTTGGCCGCAATGCCATCGCCCTCTTTAATCAGCGCGAGCAGCAAATGCTCCGTGCCAACATACATTTTGCCCAGACGTTGAGCTTCGTCTTGGGCGAGGCTCATAACTTTCCGAGCTCGATCGGTAAATTTTTCGAACATGCTCACACTGCCCTTCTGCGCCGCCATTCGCAACGCCATGCTGCCGTGATGGTAGCGTCAGCTTCTTACTGGTAGTCTGTTCACGTTTACCCACATAAGCAGCTGAATAAACACTGCTCTGCACTTTGTATCAAAAAGACGGGCGCCATCCCTGACGTCCGTCTTTAATTCCGCTTCGTAGTAAAGCAACGCAGCACATACTAGCAACCATATACGTGCATTCTGGCTGCCTAGTTAAAGGCCTCGCTAGTTTCTACAAGCTCCTGCTCGGCTGCAATGACGCTCGCAAACAGCTCGTCGAGCGTAATGTCATTGAGTTCGGCACCGTGTGCAATAACATCACGATCGCAGCCAGCAGCAAATTTTTTGTTCTTGAATTTCTTCTTAAGGCTCTTAACTTCAAAATCAGTCACAGAGCCCGAGGGGCGCATACGAATACAAGCATTAATCAGACCGCTAAGCTCATCAACTGCATAGAGCACGCGCTCCATCTTGAGCTCGGGTGCAGGCAGTTCAGGATTGATGTCATAGTTGTGGGTCTGAATAGAGTGCGCTAGCGCGGGATTGGCACCTGCCTCGGCAAGCAACTCGGCCGTCTTGATTGTGTGGAGCATATCGTCTTGCCACTTCTCCCAATCAAGGTCATGAAGCAAACCAACCTGACCCCAGAAATCAACATTTTCAGGATCGTACTTCTCGGCGTAATAGCGCATCAGGGCCTCGACCTGCTGGCCATGCAAAATATGATATTCATCTTCGTTGTACTGCTTAAGCAGGTCAAACGCCTGCTCGCGAGTCAGTCCGCTCTCAAGTTTGTCTGCCATACTTCCCCCTTTTACTTTGGAACCCTGCAGCTAACGTTTTGTGGCAGCTGCAAGGTTCCCAGTTTTGCTTAAGTATAAACGCGAGCACAGAGCAGACAAGGCTACTGTGCTGCACTGTTGCGGCAATTTAACGATTCTCTGGCTTCATATGCGGGAAGAGAAGCACGTCACGAATCGAAGGCTGATTGGTCAAAAGCATAACCGTGCGGTCGATACCAATGCCAATACCACCCGCAGGGGGCATGCCATACTCGAGCGCACGCACGTAGTCGTAATCGTACTCCATGGCCTCATCATCACCCGCGGCTTTTGCCGCCACCTGCGCCTGGAAGCGACTTTCCTGATCAATGGGGTCATTGAGCTCGGAAAAAGCGTTGGCATACTCGTGACCAGCAATCACCAGCTCAAAACGGTCGGTCAAACGTGGATCATCATCTTTGCGCTTTGCCAGCGGTGAGACCTCAACGGGATAATCACAGACAAAGGTTGGATTGACAATCTGACTTTCGCAGAACTCATCATAAAGAGTAAAGATGAGCTTACCGGCACCCCAGCTTGGCTCCCATTCGAGACCGTTTTTCTCAAGAAGCTCACGCAAATGTTCAATGGGTGTGTCAATACTGATCTGCTCGCCCACGCGCTCAGAGACAAGTTCATTCATGGGAGCAGATCGCCACTCACCTGAAAGATCGATGGTGTAATCACCGTAGGGAATTTGCTCACTCTCGTTGACAGCGGCGTTACCCGCCTTAATGAAGCCTTCCGCGAGACGCTTCATCCCCTCAAGATCGCTATAAGCGCAGTAGGCCTCCATACTGGTGAACTCAGGGTTGTGGGTGAGGTCCATGCCTTCATTGCGGAACTGGCGACCCATCTCCCAGACGCGCTCCATACCACCTACAATGAGGCGCTTGAGGTGGAGCTCGGTAGCAATGCGCAGGTAGACTTCCTGATCAAGCGCATTGAAATGTGTGGTAAAAGGACGAGCGTTAGCGCCGCCGAGGGTTTCCTGCAAGATGGGAGTCTCAACCTCAAGATAGCCCTGCTCCAACATATAGCTGCGGAAAGCAGACAGGATGCGCGAGCGCTTGACAAAAACATCCTTTACCTCGGGGTTCATGATAAGGTCTACATAGCGCTGACGATAGCGAACTTCTTTGTCAGTAAGACCGTGGAACTTCTCGGGCAGCGGACGGCAAGCCTTGGAAAGAATCGTGATGTTGGTCGGCGAGACAGAGAGCTGGCCACGACGGGTACGCACAACGGTGCCGGTAGCCTCGATTACGTCGCCCAAGTCGAGCATGTCAAGGATGTCCCACTTATCCTCGCCTAGCACATTAATGCGGCAAAATAGCTGCATTTGACCAGTGCAATCCTCGATTACGATGAAGGAAACTTTACCTTGTCCACGCTTTGCTCGAACGCGACCGCCAAGGGTTACAACGTCATCCGTATCGCTACCATCTTCAAGGTCGACGTAACGCTCCTCAAGCTCAGCAGCATGTGCAGTGATATGACTTTGAATAGGATAAGGATTGATACCCTGATCAAGAAGAGCCTGACGTCGTGCGCGGCGTTGAGCTCTCTCGTCGTTTACGGATGGGGCGGCCTGTTCGGTGGTGGCGTCCTGCTCTGCCATGTGAGCGTTCCTCTCGTAAAAATAAAGGCCCACCTGCGTGGTATTTATGCAGGTCAAAGGCCTTGGCTTTACCTTTAATGCAGTATATAACGCGCTGTCAGCCCAGGTCTATGAGCTGCCAGCGCGTGAAGATGCGTCGATGTGTTAGCGAGTAATGTTGGTAATGGTAAGATCACGTGTCTTACCGGAGGGGGTAACATAGCTAATCTTGTCACCCACAAGGTGACCCATACTAGCTGCACCAACAGGGGATTCGTTGGAAATCTTATTCTCAAGGGAGTTGGTCTCGGTAGTACCAACGATGGTGAAAGAGGTCTTTTTGCCCTTGGAATCCTCGAGCTCAACCGTGCAGCCCAGCGACACAGACAACTCGCCAGCACCAATCTCAACCACGCGGGCAGTCGAAAGAATCTGACGAATCTCGTTGATACGAGCAGCATTTTTGGCCTGCTCTTCCTTGGCGGCGTCATACTCAGCGTTCTCGGAAAGGTCTCCCTGTGCGCGAGCCTCCTTGATTGCCTCGATGATCTCGGTGTTCTTGTCGCCCTCGCGATACTCGAGCTCCTCAACCAGCTTGTTGCGGCCCTCGGGGGTGAGCGTCATCTCAGTCTTTGCCATGTGCTGCCTTCTATGTGTCGAAATGGGTGGTACTAGCTGATAAAATAGGTGATATTAGCTGATATTTTATGATTACCACGGGAATAAAACTTAACAGAGCAAAACGCAGCCGCTCGGCCTCAACCGAGCAGTTGCACATACACGACGGCTGACCGCCGATATCTTACTCGGTATCCTTGGTATCCTTGTCGTCAGTCTTTTCGGCATCAGACTCAGAGCTTTCGCCCTCTTCCATGCCCTCGCGGACATTTTTGACGGTCTTGCCTAGTGCAGAACCAAGTTTCGGAAGGTTCTTGGGCCCAAAGATGACCAATGCAATGCCGAGAATCAAGAGTAGCTCGGGAACGCCCATACCAAGTATCATGTTTAACCTCCGTGGGTGCGACCACCGCGTTTGCGATGTGTTTGCAAGCGTGTAGTATACCGCATATCTTTATATACTCACAATTTCTCTGGGGGTGGATTTGCATGCCAACGCTGCTTGTGGCACTGATTGTGGTTGTGGGCGCGTTAGATATATTCATCCTGTGTCTGCCATGGTTACTGAAAAAGCGTGGGGTTTGGTTGTGGTGGCGAACCAAATTTGGGCCAGCGCTGGTATTTGATTCGCAAGATGATGATGGGAGGACCGTACGCCTACTAAATGTGCGGGGGAAATACCAGTCGGTGGGCTATGTGGATCCTGAGCTACGCTGGGAGCTAGCCTGCATTTATCACAAGTATTTTGCGGAAATTGTCGATATTGTGAATCTAACGAGGGATTCATGCATCACTGAATCTAAAGATCAGGCGGAAAATGATGCAGATCGTCAGTCCCTTTTAAACTCTGGGCACTGCTCTTCTCCCTATCTCAACCAAGTGTCTCCTTCGGATTACTCATGCCAGATTTCTTCAGCGCTCAAACCAACTGCTGTGGTTATTGGTGGCGGCGGATACTCCTTTCCCAAATGGCTGGTTGCACATTGCCCATGTTTGCATACGGTAGTTGTAGAAATTGACCCAGCAATTACCAAGATTGCGCGTGAACATTTTTTTCTTAATGAGCTCCTGGAGGAATTTCCCAATAACGCACCCGAGCTCATTTATGATGATGGCTGGACATGGCTGAGGAGCTGTAATCGAAGTTTTGACTTAATAGTTAACGATGCCTTTAGCGGAAAACATCCGCTAGGTCCTCTTGGAACGGCTGAAGGTGCACAATTAATACATCAGCATTTGAGGAGTCAAGGTATTTACCTTGCTAACGTTATTGCACCACTTGAAGGCAAGGGTTCTAGGCATTTGCGGGATACATGCCAAACATTTTGTGCTGAATTCAAATATGTGTGGCTGATTCCGGAGGATGAGGAAGACCCGACCATTGTTGCTGACAATTGTCTTGTCGCCAGCGATCATCCTTGGCCCATCTCCCATCGCTACCGCCTGTCTTAGGTAACCCCGTTCTATCTAAGACAATTTCAGCCTCATCACTAAATCAGCTTTGATCTTCCCATCCGGCTTTACTCCACTCACGCCACTCAAACCAGAACCAGCTTCCGTCTCATCATCTAAATCAGCTTCGGTCCTACCACCTAGGTCCTCTTTTGCCTCACTCACTAAGCCACATTCCTGAGTTTTAATGACCCCTATTCGCTCTAAATGACGATATGCGCCATTGCCTAGTTTTTAGCAAGTGATGTTTTTGCAGGTAGATTGACCGAAATATAAGGCAGGTGTTTTCCCGGGTTTTGACGTGCCTCAGGCTATATGCAAAGCCGCTGGTAGATGGCTGTACTGTGGAGAATCTATATCAAATATTAAATAAAAATGACTGCTAAATGGCGCACATCGAACGTCAGAGCGAATAGGGGTCTATTTTTATCCTCTGCCCATACAATAAGCGCCATTCAGTGAAATTGTTAGGTTTGATTTTTGGCTTGGATGGGTATGGTCTGCGTATAAGCTTTCAGTTTGAACACAAAGAGGTTATCTATTGCAGCCGCCACAGCAGCCGCATATTGTTCTCTCGCACACAAGCGCCTTGTGGTACCACCGCCTGGCCGCTGTAGGAATATTTTCTCCGGCCCTTTCGTGTAATTACAAGACTCTTGAATTGGCAGAGGATTGTTTATCCAAGGTGCCTCATTTAGACAAGTCTTGGTCCCACATTTCAACAGCGGATCTTGCCGCTCGATCTATCTATATTCAGAAAGATGTCGAGAATTTTTTATTAGAGCATCCTCATGAAGACCCATGGGCCGCGTTGGCTGCTTCTTCTCTACTACCTCATAATTTTCAGCTACTAAAGAAAATAGAGCTCCTTTGCAATTCATCAGCTCATCGCCATTGGCGCAACAATGTGGCCGTCCACCGCTACTCTACAGCGCTCCCTAAGGGATCGGTTTTGCGAGCTGGAGTCGGTTTGTACGTAGTGTCCCCAGAATTTACGATTTTCCAGATGGCGCGTTATCTCAAGGATGTGCACCTATTAGCAGCACTTATTACCGAATTTTCTGGGTCTTACGCATTGTTACCTCAAGGGCTATTGTGCTGTTCGCGCTATACAGCCGAAGGGAAGGCACCGATACAAAATGGCCGTTTGATTGGAGATGGCTATGTTGAATGCACACCGCTCATCTCAGTAGATAATCTCAAACATCTTCTAAGCAAATATCCAGGATTGCCTGGAAGTACACTTGTTGAAAAAGCCCTTAAAGCCAGTGGTAATGGCAGTGAATCTCCTTTTGAAACTGCAGTAAGCGTTGAGTTGCAGCTCATTCGAAGTCGTGGTGGTGCAGGCGCAGGCTCGGCACGATTAAATGAAAAAATACCTTTTAATGAGATAGAACAACAAATGGCAAATGGCCGCAGTCACGCTCGTGCAGATATCTTGTTTGTTCGCCCTGATTGCAAACGAATAGACGTTGAACCTGGAGGAGCATTCGGACACTCAGGTAAAAAGGCGATGGACTTAGATAGGCGTCGACGCCATGCACTTGAACATGCTGGCGTAGAAGTTATTGACATCACATGGGATGAATATGTCAATAAGGATGTGTGGGAAACAATTTGTCGACGAATAACGAATCATCTTGGAAAACGCTTTCACGTGCCATCATTATCGATACAAAATAAACAACAACTGGTTCATGATGATTTCTGTAATTGGAATTGCATGCGGATATTCCCGCCAGATGCATGGCGGAGATAGCACCTAGCTTAAACTCCGATTCAAATGGGCTGAACACAGGCTGACTGAAACCCCTATTCGCTCTGACGTTCGATGTGCGCCATTTAGCAGTCATTTTTATTTAATATTTGATATAGATTCTCCACAGTACAGCCATCTACCAGCGGCTTTGCATATAGCCTGAGGCACGTCAAAACCCGGGAAAACACCTGCCTTATATTTCGGTCAATCTACCTGCAAAAACATCACTTGCTAAAAACTAGGCAATGGCGCATATCGTCATTTAGAGCGAATAGGGGTGGCCGGCTGGGCCGGCCACCCCTATTTTGTAAAAAGATTGGGAATCATTTTGTGGCTGAGCCACCGGTTGTTGATGAAGGAGCTGAGGCTGCATCATTAGGTTTTGCAACATCAGCCTCTTTTGCAGCATCGGTCTCTGAGGGTGCATCTGTAACAGTTGCAGCCTCCCCGTCTTTCGCCTCAACCTCAAATCGCAACTCATCAAGTTGCTTGATATGCACGTGCACCAAGCCTCTTATCTCAGATTTCTTAAAACTATCCAACTCATCCGTTGTCTTGAGAGTCGCAACCAAACGCTGAGATAGTGCGCCCGATTTGCTGTCATACGCATTAACCGCACCAACCCTATATGACACAAAGCCTGGACAAATGGCCTCCAACTCCAGCGTTGTCTGTTTTACCTCATAACTATCTTGCACAATAAATGCCTCACCCGAGTTTTGTGCCATCGTCTCATTTACCGCATGAACCGTCAGTAGCACACAAGGGATAAGAAAGATTACCGTGCCAATCGCTACGCGCCGACGCAACACCATTGACCTGTGCATTGCCGCTTCGTTCTCTGCAGTATTCACCGCTTCGTCCCCATTTAAATCTCGTTTGAGGGGAACTTTCAACAGCATCATTACCAGCTGGGCCGACACCGCAATAAACACCACATTCAGCAGAAACTCATAAAAAGCGCCAGCAAATAGCGTGAACTTTGCCATCGCAATACCATAGCCAGCAGCGCATAAAGGCGGCATTAGTGCAGTCGCTACTGCAACGCCCGAAAGCAACGTACTCGGTTCTTGATTGCGCGAAATTCCAAGTCCACCCGCAAAACCTCCCGCCAAAGCAATCAGCACATCCCAGATATTTGGATTGGAATTAGTCAGCAGCTCAGAAGTCTCATTTGAGATAGGAGAGATCACGAAGTACAAAGTTGACGTAATCAGGCAAATAATCACCTGCACCACAAAACCAAACAGCAGCTCACGCAACATACGCGAGTCAGCGGTCGCCACCGCATAGGCAAAACCCATAACTGAACCCATTAATGGACAGATAAGCATGGCACCAACAACTGCTTCGGTTGAATCCATATTAAGACCCACCGACGCTATCAGCATCGCCACAATTAACAAGCACAGATGGGGTCCATCAATTCGCGCGCCAGCCTGCACGCGGCGACGAATCACTTGGTAACTAGCTCGCCCATCGCGTACATTTACGAATTCCCGGAGAAGCCGCGTGAGATTTGTCGCAACCACGCCATCTCCTTTCGTTGATTTTAAAATAGGGCAATCTTGCTGCAACCATGTTCAATTGTAGGCGTAGTCTACGAGGTCTAAAATCTTTGATGAGTTGGTAACGCATCAAAATCGCAGAGCGCAAACCCGCAACTGAAAGTACGCCCATGCCCTTTACAAGAAGAACCTCTTGGTTTCACCCAGTCCTTATTTGCCTTCTCAGCATCTCAATTGCCAGCACTATCATCGGGTGCGGCACCGTGCATAAAACACCCGATGACTCAACAGCTACAAGCGGCACACCGCAAGCACAGGGCTCCATGGCCCAGACTGCACCTTCTCCCGCCGTTCCGAGCGCTACAGAACTCCGTGCAAAACTCAACATCAGCGAAGACTTCCGTAGCGCGTTTGACCATGGTCCAAAGCCCATCTCCAGCCAACTCTATATCGTGATGCACGACACTGAAACCGACACCGATGCAACTGGGGTTGTGAATTCTTGGGCAGCCAGTGGCAACCTCGTTGCAGCACATTTTGTTGTCAACAAAGACGGCTCCATCATCCAATGCGTCCCACTTGACCGCATTGCGCATCATGCAGGGTTTGGCGACACAGGACATAACGAGCATTTTGGCACCACAGACGAAAGTCGTGATGACAAAGCGGGGACCCAGCCCATTGGTTCTTGGGCTTCAGACTATGGCATGAATTCGTATTCAATTGGCATTGAAATGGTACACATCAGCACTCATGGCGAAGAATATCCAGAAGCCCAACTTGTGGCAGTTGACCAGCTCATTGCCTATATCGATGCATATTTTGCTGCAGAAGGTCAAACGACACCAAGCAAAATTATCGACCACAAGGCTTGGCGTTCGGGCAATTCAGACACCTCACCTGAATTCGCAACATACCTCAAAAATCTCCAGACGACTCGTACTCACGATGGCTACACACGCTAGGGCCGCTCTAAACCCACTCAAAACTCACGCTAAACTCAGGCCAAATTTTTACCTAGGTTCTTTCTTTATTTCTTTGTCGGTTGCGCCTTGGGATACAGCGCGTTGAACTCCTCAAAGTACTTATTTTTGTTATTTGAGTCATACACTGACTTAAGTACCTCTTTAATTTCATCATCGTGATCTTTGGAATTGGCACCATAGGAATTCGCCTTTGACCACGCACGGTTGATAACATGAATACGCTGGTACAAATCCTCCGCAAGCGTAGTCATATTCTTAAAATCGTCGCTATAGGGCGAGTCACGAGGCACAGCCAATGCCTCAATATCATTTTTCAACTGAATCAAATCCGCCTCAATGGTGGCGGCAGAATTTGCAAACTCATTGCGCTTGCTCATGTCAGGCTTGAGATAGTTTTCGTTAAAATCACTCGAGCAAAGCCTTACTGCATCATCATATCCACCAATGCTTATATAGATTTCACTCAGTTTCTTATAGTAATCCAAAGCGGGCACCGAAGGCTCGTCTTTGCTTGTATCAGGTTTTATTTCAGGTGTCTCAGTTTTTGCATCCTTAGCATCTGTCTTTGGCGCGGCAGGAGCAGGTTTTTCTACGGGAGGCTGAACTACACTCTCATTGGGTTTTTCGCTGGGCCAAAATATAATCGCCAACACAGCGCAGGTAGCAAGTACAATCACAGCTATGGCTACCGCAGCAATAATCGTATTGCGGTCACGACGCGGAGTCGCAGCTTGACGGACTACCACAGGAGAGACGGGCGCATTTGCCGCCACAGGTATATACTCTGTCGGCGCATTATCTTCCATCAAAAAGGTCTCATCCAAGTTTGTGGTATCTACAAAAAGACCTAAATCATCCTGGCCATCCGCCGCTTCTTGAGCAGCAAAAGCTTCGTGATTGCCCTCAAGTATTTGCTTGCTTTCATCGCGAGACAAAGGCTGCGTAAGGTCATTGGACGTGGCGGGCTTAGACGCAGGGTTGACAGGATTTGCCACAGCCTGAACAGCAAAATCAACGGCCACCCGTGTGCCACAGTTAGGACAGAACTTTGCTTGCTCATCAAGCAGAGCATCACAGTTTGTGCAATACATCATGCCCCCTCACCTACCACCAGTCCATCCCAGCTTATCGCAATGCAAAACTGATAGCCAAAACAAGAATGGGGAGCGGTGCAGCAACCGTAATCACACCATTCAATCCTGCCAGAGTCTTACGAGAGTTTCTTCTTTCGAAATACCAAGTAAGTATTGAGGTTTCCTGTACGTCCGTCAGCTGAAAAACACTCTTGTAGTTCCGCAAGATCAGAAGAAGCATTCACAAGTGCGGCAATTTCATCCGCATCAAAATGGTGACAATAGCGCCAGACATGAGGGCACTCCTGCCATCCCAGCAGAAAATCGTTAGACTCTAAATCGGCCTGCGATATACCCAGTTTGTCCAACGCCTCAGCAGTAGTTTCTTGAGCACGACTAGCAAGCTTGGGACTATTCATAAATTGCCAAAATGATATGGCGCAGGTGCCACCTGGACGCGTAGCCCCAAGCAACTCTTGAATAAGGGCAATACGAGCGGCTTGGGTGGACACGTGATGCATAAACCCAAAGCAAAGTGACAAATCAACGGCCGGAAAGGTTGACTCCAGCAGACCAGATGTATTCTTACTTATAAGCTCTTCAACGATATCTATTTGTGTAAATTCAACATCCCAAGGAAGCAAAAAAGCGCTCTGACGTGCGAGGGACACGCAGTTGTCTACCGCATAGTATGCAACGGAGGTATGTGGTTCTGCCACATCAGCACTTTTCTCAGACGCACAGGACATCTTTAATGTATGCGCGAGAAAATCCCCAAAGCGCAAATTGCCACATGCCACATCCAATACGGATAACGTCCGCAAGTCGTAAGAAGATATACCCGCAAGCTCGACGACTTTTTTCCACCCCTGCCAAGGTGCCTGGCGCGTTTGTGAGAATGCAGCAGCCTGAGCTTGGTAAAACTCTGTATTCAAGCGGTTCAGCCGTCGCGCAATTTCAATATTCACTGACACATCCCCGCCTCAGAGTAAAAATAAACGACCAAATCCAATGTACGGTACATGCTAGCGCGAAATTCGCGTTTATCTTGCCTTGCTTATAATTGCATCTCAAACAGACTGAAGTGCGGGAGAGATGCATGGAAGAACTCTTGCTGGACATACTTGAACACCTACGCGCACTGCCAGCAGAGCGCTCGGACGATGCGTTAACTCGGTCTGAGTTAGATGCTCTTTGGCGCAAACATAACCGCGGAGTGCGCAACAACGAAAAACACCTCTCGAAGCGCTTCATCTTGCCTTTTTATCAAAAAATAAAGCAGGAGGATCCTGGTCGCTGGGTGCGCTGGGATATTGATAGCACGCTTGAAAGACGCCTTATTCGTACCATCCAGATGAAGCCCCATCGCACGGGATCAGGTGTGGCAACCATCACTGTTATTACGCGCCCCCAAACTTGCTCGAGTAATTGCTTGTACTGCCCCTGCGACCTGCGTATGCCCAAAAGTT
Organism: Atopobium sp. oral taxon 810 str. F0209; assembly: GCF_000466405.1. GTDB lineage: Bacteria > Actinomycetota > Coriobacteriia > Coriobacteriales > Atopobiaceae > Olegusella. The sequence continues at coordinate 40,625 of NZ_KE952953.1, forward strand.
ATCTTGCTAACGAGCCTGCTTGCCAACGAGCAGAGCATAACTTTTTTGACCCATATCTGCAGGTTGCCGCTCGTCTATGCGCGCTATCGCAAATGGGACATTCTATCGATAAAATCGAGCTCATTGTACTTGGCGGGACATGGAGCGACTATCCGCGCGGTTATCAAATTTGGTTTATTCGCGAGCTATTCCGCGCCCTCAACGACTGGCCCATCACCAAAGAAACCTTACGCCAACGCTATGACCGCTACCGTAAGTTGGGTCTTGCGAATAGTCCTGCTCAACTAAGCCAATTTGTAGAGACGCAGCAACTTTTAGTTAATCAGGGCAAAAAAAGCTTCAACGACGCATTTCATGATTTATATCAAAAAAGCGAGGCTCATCAAACCGCCTCAAAATATATGAATGCGCATATGGATGAGCTGGTAGCCGAGCAACTACGCAATGAAAGTGCACAACATCGTGTAGTAGGACTTGTTATCGAAACGCGTCCCGATACCATTGCCCCGCAAAATCTCACGCTATTTCGTCAGATGGGCTGCACGAAGATTCAGATGGGCATACAAAGCACCCGGCAAGAAATCCTTGATGCCAATCAGCGTTACACCAGCTTGGAACAGATTCGCAGGGCCTTTAACCTTATTAGGCTTTTTGGTTTCAAAATTCATGCGCACCTGATGGTGAATTTGTTGGGATCTACGCCAGAGTCAGACAAGCAGGACTTTCAAGCATTTGTAAATAGTCCCAGTTTTCTGCCTGACGAAATTAAACTTTATCCCTGCGCGCTGGTAGAGGGAACAAAGCTGGTAGAGCATTTCAGGGATGGCTCGTGGCGTCCATATAGTCGAGAAGAGCTTGTTGATGTGCTCGTGAGCGATGTGCTTGCAACACCACCTTACATTCGCATTTCTCGTATGATTCGTGACATTAGTGCAGATGACATCCTTGTGGGAAACAAGCATACCAACCTGCGCCAAATGGTAGAAAACGACATCCGGAGTGCAGGCGCAGCGGGCCTAGTACAAGAAATTCGTTTTAGAGAAATCTCCCTAGACAAGATTAACTTTGCTGAACTAACGCTGGATGATTTCGCCTATGAAACTACCGTTTCGAACGAGCACTTTTTGCAATGGGTTACCCCTGAGGGCCGAATCGCAGGTTTTTGCCGTCTATCTCTTCCTAAATGGGAGCTACTTTGTGACGGGCATGTCAATGTCAGAGCGGATGAGCTGCCCACCGCACCAGGACAGGCAATGATTCGTGAAGTACATGTCTATGGTCAAGCAGTACGTCTTGGTCGAGCGGATGCTGCCGCGCAGCACAAAGGCTTGGGTCGCCAGCTAGTTGAACGTGCATGCGACATCGCCCGCAACGCAGGCTACAGCAGCATCAACGTCATTAGCTCAGTAGGCACCCGCGCCTACTATCGACGCCTCGGTTTTGAGGATGCAGGGCTCTACCAGCACCGAGAGTTTACGGCAGATTAGCAAAGGCAACACACTGCGACATTGCCTGTGCAATTAGCAGCTCAATGCGACAGCTTCCCTGCATTTGGGCGGGTAAAAATTCTACAAATGTCGTACGGCGCTCCTTTTTGCACAGGCAGCGCCACGGGTGTTTGTAGCCAAGCGTAACTCTCCAACTTGCCGTCTCCATGAATCCCAACGTTTAGGACTTCTTGCCAAATGGTTTAAATGCGAGACCCTGTATTGTACGTGTTACTTCAACATATCTTGGATGAATCCTGTTCTCAAGTTGTCGCACAACTGGCTCTAGACTTGGCGTATAGCACATAACTATGGTAGGAACGATACCGATAGATTTTCCTGGATTTCTTTGTGTCGAGTCATAGGTCACAAAGACAAACGTTCCTTTCGCAGGACTTACTCCCACCACATCTTCAATAATTACTTGTTTAAAAAACACCTCTTCATTAATGAATATGTGTAAATGAAATTCACGTGGGGTATGTTGTCCAAGTATAATATCGCGTCGATTAGGTAACAACTGCACATCTTCTATTCTTGCAAGAGCAATCTTTCCGTGGCGTACCATGAGTGCCACGGAAAGATCTTCAAGATGCCGCACGAGAAAATGCATGAGCATATACCCTGCAACCAGCAGGACCAAGGCATAGATTACTCCAGCAAACGTATAGCCATTTGCAGCATTAACTACTGGGCCAAACCCAAAAAAAGTTATAACTGCAATAGCAATAAATACCACGCTGGTAATGATATGCGTCCGAATTCTAGCTGTCTCGTACATACTTCTCCATCGTAGTCCCAGTATTAGTGATCCATTGGCATTACTTTATCGATGGCTGGCGTCTTTGATGTAATGCGATTACGGAACTCCTTGAACACGGGATGCTGCTTCCAGCAACCAATATCATCAGTTACCTTGAAAGCAATAGTTTGATAAAAAGGCAAAACATAAAGCGGCATTAAACGTGGTTCACGCATATCAAAAGGTAAGCGTACAGCGCGCGAATCGTCTATCTGAGGATTATTGGTCACAGCAAAACACCGATCAGTGACAGCGTTTGTTGCATAAAAAATCTGATAAAGACGATCGCTACCATTTTCAAAATCATCTATAAAAAAAACTGTATAGTTAGGAGTTAGTTGTAAATTGGGACCGTGAATGTATTCTTCAGCCTCATAGGCAAAACTCGGTACCTTAATTGTCTCACCTAACTTGAGAGCACCTTCACAAGCGACACCATAACCCTGAGCAAAACCACAGTGATATGCAACTGTCATAGATGTAAGCATCGCCCGATTGCGGTTATAAAAATCCAATGACGCCTCTTGGACAACCTTGTGCCGAGAGGGCACCTCAGCCATCTCGTTGCGGACCTTCTGGTAGACAACGCTGTCAATCCTGCCGGAAGCATAAGCTGCTTCTAGTGCAAAAAGCATCAGAAACTCAGCCAAAGTTGCAACACCTTTGGTTACATAACCAATTAGCTCTGAGCCCACGCCATAATCTACAAGTATGTCTGCGTGGTCTTTAAAATCGCTCTGCAGGTTGCCTGTAAGACCTATTGCGGTATAACCCAGTTCATGTATTTTATCTAACGCCTTAATAGAATTAGTAGAGCAGCCGCTTTGGGAGATTGTGAATACAAAGTCATCATCCCTCAGGAGATTTTTATAAAACAGAAAGGAGGCGGGAGGTAAAACCTGCACGTCGACATCCAGATACTTCATCATGAATGGTTTCGCACACTGTGCGGCATTGAAACTCGAGCCGCATGCAATAATCCACACATGGTGATAAGAGCCTGCACGCCATGCATCCACTAAAGAACGTGTGAGACAAGTTGAATGCTCTAAATTGAGTGCTAATTGATCTGGCGTCTCTTGTACATAGGTAAGCATTGTTGTAGCGTCACTCATAATAATCTCTCAAATCCCATCTACTTCAGATTCATCCTCAACATCTGTCAGCTTGAATTCCACTAATGATCGATGCCCTGCGTCTAATATTGTTTCGATGAAATTATCTGCACGCACATGATCATCACGTTCCAAAACTGCAGTAAGCAATACCGCCACACTTGTACCCGCAATAACATGGACGTCATCGCGATTTGCAGCAAGAGTGGCAGCAATTTTAAATGGAGATCCACCAATAATATCCGTGCAGACTATGATGTTTTCACAACCCGCCAATCTGTCAAAAGCAGCAATTATTTTTTCAGCAAGGCGATCAGTTGAATCACCATCCTCAAAGTCAACGAGTTCAAACGCCTCCTGCTCACCTGCGAGTAGGCGCACCGCAGACCCCATGCCTGTAGCAAAGTGCCCGTGTCCCGTTATGAGAATTCCTAGCATCTAAATCCCCAATCTATCTGTCAGATATCGCTTAATCTGCTTATGATTGTCAAAGGCGAAATTTGCCGCCGTAAGGTCTATATTGACGCCAGGCGTATGTAACGCTAATACCTCAGCACCGGCACGTAACCCAGCTTCGATTCCATACTGCGAATCCTCAATTACGACGGTTCGACTGGGATCTGCTCCTAACTCACTAATCACATACGTATAAATGGCTGGATTCGGTTTACTTTCTTCAAAGCATTCCCCTGATGCAACCACATCAAAGGCACCTTCAAGTCCAAGCTCACTGATAACTTTTTTAAGGTCGCGCATGGGACTTGATGAAGCAATTCCCACCCTAATTCCCTGCTCCTTCAGCCAGCAAATGAGCTTGGCGGCGTTAGGTATCTGAATATCTGCAAAATTAATTGTGTGGCTCATGAAGTATTCTGCGATAACACACTGCGCATGAGGAACATCCATACCGAGATAGGATCCTATTATCTTTGCTTGGTGCTCATCTGAAGCCCCACGAAGCGCCGATACGTCAGAGGCGCTCATTTCTTTCCCGTATTTCCGAACAAGTTGTTGGCAAAGTTCTGCATAGAGTGGCTCTGTATCTACAATGACACCATCATTGTCAAATATAACGGCATCTGGACGCGAGAAGTCAGTACCATGCCCGAATGCTCCACGCTCTTGACACATTCGTTCAGCGTGAGTAGCAGCATCTATAAGAGCTTGGGTACAGGCTTCCTGATCGGGAAGTTTCCCTTTATATTTCCAGCCACGCTTAACCAAGCCGACGGTCAGAGCTGTAATAAAAGAGTCACCAGCACCTAAGGTATCTAAAGGTTGCTTATCTGCTTCAATACCAAAAGCTCTCAAAGCACCATCGCTAAAAAGTATGGGAGCCTTTGGACCACGAGTCACGAGAACGGGGCATGTAAGATCTAAGGCAGCATAAAAGTCGGCTGCCTCGTTCACGGTAATACCCTCACAGCTAAATTGAGCCAAGTCAATATAAGGAGCCACACGTTTGAGATAATCAGATGTCCAATATTTTTCTTTCTCACCAAAGTCAAAAGAAAGAATATTTCTATAGCCCGCAAGGCGTGGAAGGTCATCTTCGACATGTGCGTTACAGCTCGTAAGGATTACATCTGCATCGCAAACAGCTTTAAGTTGGTTCTCATTGAGGGCGAAATAGTCCGGCCAATTTTTTCCTAATTCATTACGAAGCCAACGATGACTTGCTCCGCAAGGCTCGCTAATGCATCGTTTGGTGGTACCACCAGCAACTATCCGACAAGCAGAAAAATCAACCCGTTCAGCTCGAAGCGCAGCCATAATGGCACGGCCCCATTTATCATCAGCAATAGAACCCAAGTACACACCTTCACAGCCCAAACGTGTTGCCGAAACTGCAACATTTACAGCGTTGCCGCCTGGGTAACCGTAATCCGTTCCACCCCAGAGGTCGAAGACGTTATCTCCCAAACCTACAATTTTCATCAGTAGACCTCTTTACGGTAGTAACGACGCGTATCCAACGAGTGCTGACAGACCACCTCAAGATTCTTCGAAATCCGTTGAAGAGCTGCGTTTATAAGCACGGGCCCCAATAGAACACGCCAACGCTCAAGCACACTTGGAAGCGCAAAATCAGCAGCATCAATGATTGTCAATTTGTCTGTATGGTTTGCGGCAAAACGAGCTACTCGTAAATCGAGCTCACGTGTAGGTCCTTCTCCAATTAGTAATGTGAGAGGCACGCTAGGACCAAGCAGTTCAAGAGTGCCATGGAAAAATTCCGCACTTGTTACTGATTTAGTACGAATCCAAAGGCTCTCTTCAAGCACACACATAGCATAGGAGTAGCAAACTGGCCACAGATCACCCGAAGCTACCCAAATATGGTAGGGCTCTGCACAATACGCATGTGCATAAGCCCGAGCACGTTCATCAAACTGCTTGCGAACTGCATTAAGAGCTTCGCCCAGCATTTCGAGAGCTGATGCAAAATTTTCATAACCTTTGAACTCGCTGCGGTTAGCAAGAATCCTGCCAACAAAGAAGTAAAAGGGAAATTCAAGCGGACGGCCATCACCAAAATGGAAGGCATAATCGGAAAGATTAGCTAAAGGCGAGGCGTCGGGTCCCGTGGACGAAAAAATCTTCGCTCCTCTTTTATGTAACCACTGAGCTGCTTTTACCGTCTCTATTGTGTCACCCGATTTGCTGGCCATAAGCACCAAAGTACCAGGGCCCACCATATTGCAACCACTAGTAATTAGATCAGCCGCCTGCACACTATACACTGGCAACACACTCATATGATCAATCATGGATCCAAAGGGATCTATGGTAGCCTGCGAGCCACCGACTGAACAGATAAGTACGTTCTGAATGCCACAACCACAAGCTTTATCGGCCAACTTTTCAATATGAGTACGCTGAGAGTAGATGTGTTCTGCTCTATCTAGAAAATCCTTCTCGTCAAAATTTGCCATCTGAACCATGCGGTGAAGCCCCCTTCTTATTGCATTATTCAGAAAATGACATGTTTTATAAACTGGGCGATGAGTTATCGCAAGCTCACCGCCCATTTATAATCAGACGCGGGGTATAAATCCTTCTACATCCATCCAAGCAGTGCCATAAGGATGCCAAAGACAATAATGCCTAGAATTACCACTAGGACGTTAGCATCTTTACGGAAGAGCCAGTAAGTCAGAAAAACAAAGCCTAGGGGCAACATGTTGGGAAGGATCCCATCAAAAACGCTCTGAACTGTCGTGCCACCGATACCGAAAACAAGAGTATCGCTAAAGGCCAAACTGACATAAGAAGGGATAAGGCCGCCCACAACCATCATGCCCAAGATGCCAGCCGCTTCGGTAAGATACTTTGTGCTCTCGCCAATATTCTCGACAAACTTTTGACCAACGGTATAGCCCAGCTCAGCAAACCACATGCGGGAAATTGCCGCAACAAACCAAATTCCCATGTAAAGCAAAGGTCCTAATACAGAGCCTTCTTGTGCCAAAGAGCAACAGATGGCTGCAGAAATTGGCAAAAGAGTGAACCAAAAGATAGCATCTCCTAGACCTGCAAAAGGCCCGAAGAGACCATTGCGAATACCAGCAATAAGATTGCGATCCTCGCGACGTTCTTCCATTGAAATAATGAGGCCCATGAGAAAAGCACCCATATGCATTTCGGTGTTCATAAACTGCATGTTATAAGTCATGAACTCGCTAAGATCTTTCTCAGAGTCCCCATAGAGCTTCTGAAATGTAGGTAACATCGACATGGTAAAACCAGGCGCCTGCATACGCTCAAAAGAGAAACCGCCCTGCATGCCAATGGATAGCAAGCCCATGCGATGAATATCTTTCTTACTAAGTTTACGCTCTGTATTCTCATTAGATGCCATCAATCTCACCACCCTCATTTGCTGCCTCAATGGAAACTTTTGCCTCATCAATCTTCTTTTCATGCGCATAATTGATGTAAGCAAGGGCAGCAGCGGTAATAGCAACCGGCAAAACATTGGGTAACGCGAGGAATGTTGCCATCACAAAACCTAAGAACAGATAAGCCAAGTTTTCTTTCTTGAGCATAACCATAAGCAACATACCAAGACCAACGGCAGGAAGTAGGCCGCCTGCAATCTCAAATCCATGAACCAGCCAAGTGGGAAAAGTATTCACAAAAGATTGGATTGGACCTTGTAGTGCAAAAGAGCAAAGGAAGGCAACTAGAGCCACTACAGCAGCCTTGAAGATTACTGCAAACCACACCAAGTTAAAGAGCCCCTTAGCATCTGCCTTAGCAGCATACTCATCGCATTTATGAGCAATTACTACATAGCCAGTATTAAAACCAATACCAACCCACTGAGCTAGAAGGGCAAACGGGAGCGACAAGCCAACCGCAGCCTCTGGACTTTGACCCGTAGTATGAGCAAGTACCACAGTCATAATGCCTGCCATCAGAGGATCGGGTGGAACCGTTCCACCAACCGTCAGTAAACCAAGGTAGGACAACTCGGTAACTGCACCACACTTAACACCAAGCGTAACGTCACCAAGTGCAAGACCGGTCAGGAAGCCTACAACCATGGGGCGAAACCAATAGAAGGCCTCGAAGGTCTGATCCATTGCGCAGATAAACGCAACGAGCAGAATCAACAGGCCTTGCAATAGGGTAATTTCCATTTTTTTCCTTTCCCTATTTGCGTGTGGACCATACCGACAGGGGTAGAAGTTATCCCTGTTAATCCCTCCTTCCTGTTAGATATCGTATTTTCTTGAATTAGGAAGTACTTGGATATAAAGATTTACTCCCTTGGCTTTCATTGCATCAAAATCAGCAATATCCTCGTCATCCACATAGACATGAGCTTCACAGTATTTCTTTTTGCCTGGTTGCTCGTGCATGTTACCAACATTTACCTCATGTATAGGCACTCCACCGTCAATTAGGGTGCGCATATCTTGGGGGGTTTTGACAACAAGAAAGATATGCTGTCTCGGGCTAGCTTTTGCAATAACATCAATGGTCTTCTGAAGTGTGAAAAAACGAATGCCCACGCCCGACGAGTCTGCGGTCATTTTCATTAACGATTTCTGCATAGCATCATTTGCCGCAACATCATCTGCTACGACAATAAGATTGGCACCAGAAGCGCCCACCCAAGAATTACCGACCTGCCCATGTACCAAACGATTATCAATACGTGCCAAAACAATATCGGGTTCAGCCATCTTTTTACCTCTACTTTCTCGGACCCTATAATTGCGGCGTGCGCTGGGGCGGCGCCCATATCTTTTGGCTCATGCGCGATGCATCGGCCGCCCCAGGCGACAACATCGCACATGAGCCTCTAGACAATCACTAGAGTACAACGGTGGTACTTTCATATTGTCAATTACATCATTAACAATTGGCTAATCGGCGCTATTTTTTCTGTAAAAGGTCTTTACATATTTACACTTACTTCACAGGCTCTTCATCCACAGTAAGTTCGCCAGAATAATATGAGCGTGTAAATTCAACCTTTACGCCGTCTATATCCCGAGATACTTGTAAATACCTAAAAAGAGGATCCCCTTCATGTTTATCTAAAAGAGCTGCAATCGTATCGTTAGCAAGTACTGCACTCATCTTCGAACTTGCAGAAGCAACACTCTTTCCGCACTGACTCATTGCGCGATATAGACTCTCCGTATTGAAATCATAGGTATCAAGCCCTGGATATAAATAACATGGAATATATGTTTCTAAGAAAAAGGATGGCACCCCATCCGTATAACGCAGTCGAACCAACTTATAGACTTCTTCATCCTCAAGTAGGCCAAAAGTTTCATTGACCTCCTGTGGTGCTAAACATCGCTGGAAAACGATAACTTTTGTTGTAACGACTTTGCCCATATCTTGCATTTCATCAACATAGCTTCGCAATTCATGATGAAAATGCTGAGCTACATCAGGCTGACACACCACTGTTCCGCGGCGACGCCGGCGCTCAAGATAGCCCGCATCTACTAGAAGCTGAAGTGCTTGTCGCACAGTGGGTCGGCTTGCAGAGTATTGCCTAGCAAGTTGGGTTTCAGTGGGGATTAAATCACCCTCCTGGTAGATGCCATCCTCAATTTGCTTGAGCAAGTCATCCTTGATTTTTCCATAGAGAGTACCCATGCTCACATCCCACTACTCTTTCACTGATTGCTATATCGTAGGCTATTGTATGAATTCCAAATTTTTTAGTATGGCATTCAGATTCGAATAATATGTACTTACAATTATAACTTAGGACTTACAATATATAACAAACGAGTCATACCAATCACTTTTCCGGAAGGGGTATCCATGGCTTCCTACACGCTTGATAATTTAGCACGTCTGATTGATCACACAAACCTACATGCAGATGCAACCGAGGTAGATATGCACAAGCTCTGTGAAGAGGCTAAGCACTATCACTTTAAGATGGTTGCCATCAATCAAGTACAGGCATCCTTCTGTGCAAAGGAACTTAAGGGAACCGATATTGACACGGGTGCAGCTATCGCCTTTCCCCTAGGCCAGACTTCCATTGCTGCTAAAGTTTTTGAAACTCGCGATGCCATCAACAATGGCGCAAATGAAATCGATTACGTAGTTAACCTCACACAAGTAAAAGCTCACAACTGGAACTATGTCGCAGATGAAATGTGTCAGATTGTATCTGTCTGTCACAAAGTCGATGCTCCTTGCAAAGCAATCTTTGAAAACTGCTACCTTACGGAAGAAGAAAAAATCGAGCTCTGTCACATAGCCTCCGAAATTAAACCCGACTTTATCAAAACTTCTACAGGTTTTGGGAATGGTGGCGCAACGATAAAAGACGTGTGGCTCATGCGAAACAATGTGAGTTCTGATATCCAAGTTAAGGCAGCGGGAGGTATCCGCACTGCTGATTTTTTCCTCGATCTAATCCGTGCTGGAGCAACGCGTATTGGTTGTTCCGCTGGTATACCTATTATCGAAGAAATTCGCAGACGTATGGAAGCTTCTGGCATAAACGTTATCGAACTATAGCTCGTTATTATTAAATAACTGATTTATTTAAGGCTTAATCTCTTTTTCTCTCTGTGATATGACACTACATGCCATGTCACCATCAAGGGATGATGCCATAACATCCGTGGTCCAGAGAAACGCATAACTGCACGTATTCTCTCGCGCATCTGCGGCTTGTAGCAATGCACTTTACAGTTCGAGCAGAAGGTCTTTGTCTTCATAAACGGACAGCGCCGGCTTCTTTCCTGTGCATAATTGAGCAACTCGTTACATTCGGGACAGAGCTCTTCTTCCTTCGTGCCGTGATTTTTATGGCAATACAGCTTAATCATTTCCGAGACTAGTGCCATCTCACGCTGACGCTTTTGTTCAACAGCAGTGTTAGACATATCACGCATCAGGACAGCCGGCCATTCTCAACAGAGTAGATATCATCGGCAATCCGCAGGGTGGATGCCCGGTGAGAAACGAGCGCTATCGCCTTGCCATCAGACGACTCCTTGAGCGCCTTGAGAACGACCGCTTCATTCAGGCTGTCTAAATTGCTCGTCGGTTCATCAAGAAGAACAAACGGCGCATCATGCAAAAATACCCGCGCAAGCCCAATCCGTTGCCGTTCCCCACCCGACAGGGTACTTCCCAGCTCACCGACCAGCGTGTCATATCCTTCAGGCAACATCATAATGAACTCATCAAGTGCGGCCTTTCGGCACGCCTCCCGAACCTCTTCGTCTGTTGCATCAAGCCGTGCAATACGGACATTGTTCATAATCGAGTCATGGAATAGATCTGTATCTTGTGTCATGTAACTCTCCATGGCACGCAAATCCTTGGTATTTATCTTGTTGATGTTCCTACCCGAAACGCTTACTGCGCCACCATCTGCTTCGTAAAAACGCATCAGCAATTTGAGTAGCGTGGACTTGCCACTCCCACTCTTGCCGATAATGCCTACGATCTTACCTGGCTCGAAACTCATCGATATGTCCTTAAGCACCTGCGTTCCACCATACGAGAAGGACAGTTTGTCGCACCGCGCTTCGGTAAACGATGTGGATTCCTCTCCCGCAACGTCTACGGTCTCTGGAACCTCATCGAGAATATCCAACACCCTGCTACCAGCTGCAACCGTACTCTGAAGGGTTGTCCCCAAACCAGCCAATGCTGCAACAGGTCCATAGGAGGAAAGCAGGGCGAGGACAGAAATTACAACACCAGAGAAATCTAAAGCACCTGTGTCATATAGATAAAGAGAACTGATAAGCATGAGCACGTCAAAGATCAAAATTACCGTATAAGAAATAGCTGTATTGCAACCAGTAAGCTTACTCAACGTTCCTTGAGCTGCTGCCAGTTCATCACTCATCGCATCCATCTGCGCTCGGCGTCGTTTACCCTCACCAAATTGAATTGTCTCATCAAGGCCACGGATGCTCTCAAACACAAACGATGACAGCTCACCAGATTGATAGCGGATGTCATCGCCGATAGCGCCACTGATCTTGGAGACAACAGCGGGCACCAGCACTCCAACCGCTAGAAACGCAACAAGTGCCAGTAGTCCCAGCAAAGGATTGAAGCTACCAATGAATAGGCACATTACAGTCTCAGTCAGAATGGCAATACATATCGGTGAGATGGTGTGTGCATAGAAAACCTCTAGAAGCTCCACATCGGAGGTGATAAGTGAAACAAGGTCACCCTTATCTCTACCCTCAAGTTTTGCGGGGCATAGCCTCCTCAACGCTTGGAACACTTTGTCTCGTATGATCGCAAGTAGCGTAAAGGCAATGTAGTGATTCGTCTTTTGCTCGATATAGCGCAAAACGGCACGGAAAAGCACCAGCAAGGGCAGAAGCACGAATATCGTGCCAAGGGGAAAGGGTGTTTTGTAACCAAGTGCGGCGAGTAGCGCATAGCCACCAAGCACTGGTATAAATTGCACCGCTAAGAACGCAAATGTTCCCGCAACTACAGCAAGACACATATGTCCCGTCAATGGTCTTACCAGGCCAAGCATCTGTAGGAGAACCCCAACTTTGCTTCTCTTTTTCATTGTGCGGCCTCCAATCCATAGGATTCGAGTTCTAGTTGGGTACGCCAGAGATGTTCATAGACATCGCATGTCTTTATAAGCTTTTCATGAGTACCCGAGCCGACAAGATTTCCGCCGTCCAGTACGTAGATGCAATCAGCATGTTTGATATTTGCAAGTCGATGAGAAATCATGATGATGGTCTTGGTGTTCCGCATCGCAAAAACGCGTGACAAAACCACCTGTTCGCTTTCGATATCAATGCTGCTAGTTGCCTCATCAAGTACCAAAACTGGCGCGTCATGCAATATTGCTCGCGCAAGGGCAAGCCTTTGGCGCTGTCCACCGGAAAGATTCTTTGCTTCCTCAAGAATGAGTGTGTCCAAGCCCTGCTCACCTAAAAGAAAGTCCTTGAGTTCGCATTCCTCGAGCACTTGCCACAATTCTGTGTCGGTTGCGGTACGTTTGGCCACAAGAAGATTCTCTCGAACACTACCCTTGAACAACCTGCTGCTATGGCTAATGTACGTTAGGGTGTTCATAAGTGACGGGGTCACCACGTCAGTCACAACTGTGTCCCCAACCGTCACGCTTCCTGTTTGAGGCACTGCTCGCCCCATCAACAGCGCCGCAAGCGTCGACTTTCCGGAGCCGCTCTCACCCACAATGCCAATAAAGCTGTTCTCAGGTGCGCGTAGACTAACCCCATGAAGAACTTCTCGCTCTGTGTTGTAGGAGAAATGTACCTTGTCAAAGACGACGGTATAGTCTTCACCGATTGTCTTTTCCGCCTGCTCGGGCTCGGGCAGATCTAGGAAATGAAAGATCTTGTCGCTTGCAGCAAGTCCATTCATCGCCACGTGAAAGTAGCTGCCCAACCTACGCATGGGAAGAAAAAAGTCCGCGGAGAGCAGAATCATAAAGAGACAGCTTGCCAATCCAATGCTGCCAGCCACGAATGCACGACAGGCGACGAGTATTCCAAGTGCTGCACCACCATACGCAAAGAAATCCATGATGATAATGGAGTTCAGCTGCATACTGAGCACTTTCATCGTTACAAAACGAAAGTGTTCGGACTCCTTGTTCATCTCCTGATTTTTGAACTCGTCAGCTTGATAGACTTTGAGCGTGGTCATGCCCTGTAAGTTCTCAAGAAAGGTGTTGCCAAGCTGCGTATACTGTCCCCAGTACTTGGCAAGAAGCTTTTTTGCCAGCTTCTGCACCATCACGATGGCTCCAGGAATCAGCGGTACGCACACAAGAAGGACTGTCGCCGCATACCAACTGCCTGCAAAACCAAACAGAAAGAACAGCGTGATTGGTGCGAGAAAGGCATAAAAGAACTGCGGCATGTACCGACCAAAATAGCTCTCCAACTGGTCAACACCCTCTACGGACTCTTGGACTATCTCTGCAGTGCTCACCTGTTCTGCATAGCGACTGCCCAGCCTCAACAGCTTGTCATAGATAAGGTCACGCAACCTGCGCTTAACTGTCTTTGATGCACACCAACTTGCCTCTTCGGCAAGCTTGTCTGTAAAGAAACGCACAACAATGGTCACCGTGATAAGCACAAGAGCTCTGGGCAGCGCCGCCATCCCCCACTCGTGTGTGTAAAAGCGCTCAATCGTAACCGCAAAAACAGCAATCATCACAGCATTGCAAACCAAGGTCACCCACTGAAGCAGTACGTTAGCTACGATGTGTTTTCGACTCTCAGGACAAAGCTCAATCAATCTCTTATCGAACATACACACCTTTTCCTATGCCAGCTTCAGTGAACTGTTAACTTTATCTAACCAATGAATGCTATCACACTGTCATTAATTTTCTTCCGCCTTAAAAGAGGCATCGTGCGAGACAGACCGCGCGAAAAGCACCACGCAACACTCGTAGAATTTTTAGGAAGCAATTCTTGTATGTCTTCTGCATGCAGAGGATATGGGCGGTTCAACAACTTTATTACTGCATAAAGCACAGATCAGACGAGGTCTCCACCACTCGCCTATGGCTCCTTGACATCTTTCTCGAACACTGCAGAGAATGGGAGAGTACCTATCTACCAGTCCCCATCCATCCGCGCAAACGAATGCTTGCACGATGGCACGAGAGGAAGGATGAGCATGGCAACATTCACCACAAACGACGGCGTCAGCATCTATTACGAGGTCACAGGGTCGGGACCTGCGCTTTTCATGCTGCCGGGCTGGACCTGCAGCACAAAGTTCTGGATGCACAATGTGCCTGAGCTCTCAAAGCACTTCACCGTCGTGACCATGGATATGCGCGGGCACGGCGAGTCCGAGAAAGTCATGCACAGCCACCGTATCTCTCGCTATGCAATGGACGTAAAGAACTTGCTCGACCACCTCGATATCGACGACGTTACCGTGCTCGGTTGGTCGATGGGAGCCTCAATCCTGTGGAGTTATATCGAGCTTTTCGGTAACTACCGCCTCAAGGGCCTCATCTGCGTCGACCAGTCGCCCGCGCAGTACACTGATCCCGACTGGCAGTGGGGTCAAAAAGGCTGCTACGACGTCGAGATGTTCATCCGCACCTGCATGGCAGCACAATATGATCCCAAGGGCGCTGCAGCAGGTCTGGTTGACGCCTGCCTTAACGGCACCGCCTCAGGCGAAGATGCTGCTCTTCTTACCTCGGAGATCTGCAAGTGCCCGCCCTACGTGCGTATCGAGATCATGCGCGACCACACCAATCTTGACTGGCGCGACTTCATTCCTCAGATTAAGCTACCCACAATGGTTTGCGTCGCGCGTAAAAGCAACGTGTTCGACTGGCACGGCAGTGCATGGGTCGGTGAAAACATCCCAGGCGCTAAGACCGTGTTTTTCGAAGAATCAGGTCACATGCTCTTCTGGATGGAGTCCGAGAAATTCAACACAACAGTAACCGAATTTGTGAAGTCAATTCAATAGCACCGTAGCGTGGCTTGTATCGTTCTTGTGCTTGAGCATGACGAGGAAATGTGCTTGGGCCAAGTTTTCTGGCAAAGACCACACCCACGCCAGCTTCGCCACTCACAGAAAGTCTAGGTCGACGGAATACTATAGACAGTTCCAGTCGCCACGTAAACCAGGGATCAAAGCGCATGTGCTCTGATCCCTGGTTTCTTGTCAGGTCGATTAAATTTCTATGAAGTACGTACGCAAAGCGTCTGGAGTTTTGTCGCAAAGTCAGCAACCACTCGATCCTAAGGCCAAGGAGAATATATTTCGACTCAAGCAGTGTGTCCGCATGTCCCGCGCTCGATTGGTATCATCGTTTCGCGAGTGAACCCAAGAGGACATGAGGCCGCCATGAGAATCGAACGGGCGGAAGGTTGCGCGAGGCGCCTCCTTTTATATACCGAGCACCACCTCGTCGCTCTGAACCACCACAACCGGGCGTGCCTTGCTGGCATAGCTGTCATCACGAAGCATCCACACCTCTCCCCGTCTCACCTCATCGCCTCCAAAGCCATGCGCGTGGCAAAGTCTGTCGCCTCGGTCTCATCCTCGAACGGCTCCACCGAAACGGGATCACGGAGACGGACATCGTAGGGAAAGCCGCCGCATTCATTGAAGCTATAGATGAATACGCGGATGGCATCCGCCGGCGTGGTTCCCAGCCTGCGCGTGGTCTCGCGGAAGATCTCTGCTTGGTCGTCCTCGACCCGGGTTGCGAACTGCGTGCGTTCCATCTTCTCTCCTCAACAATATTCAACATATTGCTTAGTATTATACCATTATGCCAACTCTTGCTGCCTCATAAACTCCCTCTGTGACGTGTTGTTATCCTTTTGCTGTTCGTTGAGGAGACTCATCTTTAGTGTTTGGCACTACAACTTTTTAGGATCACGCACACAATCTAATGTCAGGAAAACTAGTTTTAAACTGGTATTTTTTGGCTTTTAGCTTAACTTGACAAAGGAGTCTTTGAGTTTGAAATTCAACCATGTAAATTTGGTTTAATGACAAGCAAGCTACTGGTAAGAAGTGATGCTGCTACGCATATCCCTTACATCATACGTTATGTAGCACCACCCCAAGCTCACACCTGGGGTGGTGCTGTAGCTAGACATAGACATAATCCACAAGAAGGCAATCTCTGCTTGAATTATCTCTCATCAAAGCTATACGACGTAACAACCCTACAACAGGTCATACTTTGACCTCATGCGCATTACAAGATCTGATGCATCACGGAACTCTCCGCGCGCAAAAGCTTCATCCGCTTCTAAAACGCGGGCGCGAAAATCTTTCTCCGAACCAAGTGTAAGCGGGTCTTTTGGCACAGCAACGATCTCAACACGCTTGCCATCTGACAGGAAACTTACCTGTTCCCCCACTCCAACACCAAGAATATCTCTCATGACTTTTGGCAATGTGACCTGCCCTGTTTGTGTGATGGTGGTCGATGCAATTGGCATGATTTTCTCACTTCCTCACAGCAATGGGGTGACACCTCACTATTAATATTAATAGTGAGGTGTATTCAGAGCACCCAGAAAGGTGCCAAATCTTGGTATTTGCACAGACTGCACAGCCTTTAACGTCAATCGTAATGCTCCCTGTTAGACCAGATTTAACGCAGAGCATATTCTTAGCTAAAAAATATCTGACCCTACTTGCATAGTGTTTAACGACCTCCGAAAAACGTAGCAAGTTCTAAACTCTAAACCGCCATAGCGTCCCACATACGTGGTACACTTGATAGACAGCCATTGCATCATAAGGGGGCGTTATGACTACCTGCATACCTATGAGGGCACTAAAAAATACAGCACAGTTTGCACAAACAGTACAAGACGCTGCTGAGCCAGTAATCATCACAAATAACGGGCGCGAGACAATGATAGTCATGACGCCCGAGTACTATGAGGCACTAAAAATGGAATCCGCTCGCACCGAGCTCTACCAAAACATTGCCCTCGCTGAAGCTGATATCGCCGCTGGTAAAGTGAGCGACGCGCAAGAGTCTCTCTCTACCCTAAGGCTTCATTATGGCTTGTAAGGTCTATTTTACTCACGAAGCTGAAATGGATATCGAAAGTATCGTACGCTATATGCTGCATAGCCTCGCCAGTTCAGCTGCTGCCAGTGATTTTCTCAACAAACTAGACACTGTGGTAGAACAAATCGCGGAGCATCCACTGATGTATCCCCTGTCTACCGAGCCACGTCTAACTGCAATGGGATACCACAAAGCGCTCATTAATCGATATATCTTGCTTTATCGCATGAACGGCAATGACGTGGTAGTTGCTCATGTTTTTCATAGCAGTCAAAACTATGCAAAGTTGGTTTAACGACGAGCAAGCTGTTGACAAGGAGCGAGTCACACTTGAGCTACTAACAATGTGACAAAAGCCACAAACTTCTTCAAGCAGCACG
>NZ_KE952953.1:58465-62501 GCF_000466405.1 Atopobium sp. oral taxon 810 str. F0209
AAACTTCTTCAAGCAGCACGGTTCTGCTTGTCAAACGCCACGGATTCTTTCAATCGAAGCAGCCCTACGTGTCAAACGCCACGTTCTATTTCAGAAAAAATGTCAAAAGCCACACTCTGTTTCAAAGGACCTGACGTTTGCGCAGGTAGATTTTTTGGGCATGAAGAGATGTGTGGCTTTTGGCTAAAAAAGTGAAGTAGAACGTGGCTTTTGGCATCTGGCATGAAACGGAGTGTGGCGTTTGGCATCTGGTGTGAAGTAGAACGTGGCTTTTGGCCTCCAGCGTGAAATGAAACGTGGCTTCTGCCACATTACCCCGAGAGCAAAACAGGCCAGCAGCGAATCCGCTGACCTGAAACATTCATGGTCGGGTTGACTGGATTTGAACCAGCGACCTCTCGGTCCCGAACCGAGCGCTCTACCAAGCTGAGCCACAACCCGATTTGCGAAAAGGTATTTTAGCAGACTTCTACCTCGCGCGGAGCAGCGAAGCTGGTCGCATAGGACCACCATCCTCGTTTTTCCGCATCAGCGGCAATTTGCGACGCTGCCTCGTGCGTCTCGCAAGGCGCAAAAATACAACTTCCCGACCCTGTCACCAGCGCCGTTATGACGCTTTCCTGCGCCAACAGCCATTCTTTTGCCAACGTATCTTCTGGCAAAAGCCGACACGCCACCGGATCCAAGTTGTTGGCAAGCAGAGCCAGCACCTGATCCATATCTCCTGCCCGCAGCGCCACGCGCATACCCTCGAGATCACCACACACTGGCGGCTCGCGATCAAAATCCGCATAAGCCTCAACCGTGGATACGCCATCTTTGGGCTTTACCAATACCACGGGCTGCGCTGGCAAATCCGCGTAGCCCTCTTGCAGCACGTCTCCTGCACCAGCTAAATACGACGGCCGCGGATTCAAGAAAAACGGTACGTCCGCACCAATGCGACGTGCCACGGACACTACACGCGAATCATCTACCGCAACACCCCAAAGTGCGCAGAGTGCTCGCAGTGTACCACCCGCATCAGACGATGATCCACCGAGCCCTGCTCGCATAGGAATTTCTCGCCGAACATGTACGTCTACCAGCGGCTCTACACCCAGTGCTTCAGCCAGCAAGAGTACTGCTTTTCCCACATTGCTTCGTTCGGCAGACACGCCTACGCTAGGCTCCACAACCACTGACAAAGTATCCGCCCGGCGCACACATACCTCGTCATACAACGCAAGCGCCGCCATTACCGAATCTACACGGTGATAGCGACGCTCATCTAGTTCGGTGTGCACACCCAAATATAAGTTGACCTTGGCGGGCGTAAACACCCTCACGCAACTCTCACTCGCGCGCGCCAAGTCACCCATAGCTACTCTTCCTCAGGAAGCACGTACTCCAAAAGACGTTCACCTGTAGTCGGATCATACAGCTCGACTGTTCCTGTCAGCACATCAACATACTGATATGACTGACGAGCGGTACGACCACGACGCTCCTCAACTTCAATCACAAAAAGCGAAGGATGCACGTGCAGCAAGGTACCCGTGCGCTCAATAATGCGCGAACGACCCATATTGGCACGCACGCGCAAACGCTGACCTTGCAATGTAGCAAGAGCTTCCTTGATCTGATCAACTCTGTTTGCGGAAGGGACCTCGTTATCCACCATGTTCCTCCATCAACGAAGACGAATGCCTTCGCATACTTTTGGCTATTTACATGCGAACCTGTATTCTACCGCGCCTTTTACATGTTCACGAAAAAGATGGACGTAGACTATCCGCTCTCCAATACCACTGCATGAGCCGTCCGCAACAACTAGCACCACAGCCGCGCTATACTCAGCCCGACAGACTTTATACGAAAGGACAACTATGGACACACTGCACGCAGAGCGTATCGCCGCAGTCAAGCAAAACCTCGCTGCGATGAAGCTCTCCCAAGTACTCATCTGTGACCCGCTTTCCATCTGGTATCTCACGGGTTACTATACCGAGCCTTTCGAGCGCTTCTTGGCGCTCTATCTGGGTATAGACAAGCAAAACCAACAATCCGATACGCTTTTTTGCAACGCGCTCTTCCCTGATGCACGCTCATGCTTTGATCACGTTGTGACCTTCTCGGATACCGACGACCCCATCCCCTTAGTTGCCGCCGCTTGTGATTCCACCTGCCCGCTTGGTATAGACAAAATGCTCACCGCGCACTGGCTATTACCCCTCATTGATACCCAGGCAGCCACTGGTTTTCGCCTTGCATCTGAAGCGGTTGATGCTGCACGCTCCATTAAGGATACCTCCGAACAAAACCTCATGCGCGAAGCCTCTCGTGTCAACGATGAGGCGATGTCATGGTTGGCAGCACAAGTGCGCTCTGGTGTTACCGAGCGCCAAATTGCCGATGGTCTGCTTGGCGAATATCGACGTCTCGGAGCTGAAGACCACTCGTTTACGCCTATTGTGAGCTTCGGTGCAAATGCTGCAGATCCTCATCACGAGCCAGACGATACGGTTTATCAGATTGGTGATATGGTGCTTTTTGATGTGGGCTGCAAGCGCAATTGGTACTGCTCGGATATGACACGTGTCTTTTTTACCACCCAACCCAGCGAGCGCCAGTTACTGGTATACAACACTGTTCGTCGTGCAAACGAAGCTGCCGCCGCCATTGTCAAACCCGGCGTCACCTTTGCCGAAATTGATCTCACAGCGCGTAAGGTCATCGAAGAGGCCGGCTTTGGCCCCTACTTCACGCATCGTTTGGGCCATCAGATTGGCTTGCAGGATCACGAACCGGGAGACGTTTCTGCATCTCACAATGAGCCAGTCCAAATGGGTCAATGCTTCTCCATCGAGCCAGGCATTTATATTCCAGGCGAGATTGGTGTTCGCATAGAGGATTTGGTCATTGTCACTGAGGATGGTTGCGAAGTTATCAATCACTATCCGCACGACGTGCAGATTCTCTCGGTTTAGCCAAAAATCCTTTCGTAAAGAAAAACTAACGGGCTTATCAGAATTATCAATAAGCCCGTTTTTCTTGTTCTTTACGTTTACGCGTGTCTCGTTTACACCGTCTATAGTTGCGAGGCCAGATGATCCAGTGCGCGTCGCCGATGTGAAATAGCGTTTTTCTCGTCTGCGGTAAGCTCAGCCATAGTTTTGCCTGGCGTGTCATCTGGGAAGAAGAGCGGATCATAGCCAAAACCGCCGTCACCACGTTCCTCGTAACCCACCCAACCAGGGCAATCACCGTCACCAGACAAAATCTGACGGCGACCATCATCGGCATCTCTTACCAAAACAACGGTTGAGTGAAAATGAGCTCGCCTGTTTTCATCGGAAACATTTGCCAGCTCACGCAGCATCTTTGCATTGTTTGCCGCATCATCACCATGTACACCTGCCCAACGAGCTGAGTGAATGCCAGGTGCCCCACCTAGTGCGTCCACACACAAACCCGAATCATCTGCCACGGCATACTCAAGACCCGTCTCATCTAATGCGGCGCGTGCCTTGATCATTGCGTTGTCAAAAAATGTATCTCCATCCTCAATGGGATCGGGAAAATCTCCTAGGTCTCCCAGTGCCACAAAGCGCATTCCTGGCATCATGGGCGAAAGAATTGCCTCTATCTCGGTCAACTTATGCGCGTTTCCCGTCGCAACCACCACGGTTTTTGACGAAGGCAGCTCAGAAATACGAATGCGCGCCATACATGCCCTTCCAAATCTAACGGCACCATAATGCCACAAACAACAAACGACCAGCAGCATTCTGTGCTGGCGACCCAAACAAAGCCAAAGTATAATGCGTCTCCTACGACTGGTCTTCTTTTTAAGCAATAAACCGCAACGATACCGTTACATCAAATTGGGCAATGCGGATATTTGAGCCTCCACAGCACTACGCCACTCACTTCCACAGACAGTGCGATAGCATCCCTAGTCTCCGCAGACGATTCAATACCGTCGCAAGCCTTTCACAAACGGCCGCATCGTCCCCGACTCCCACAAACGGTTCAAAAGCGTCGCTCTGCTTCC
>NZ_KE952954.1:0-5875 GCF_000466405.1 Atopobium sp. oral taxon 810 str. F0209
TTTACGCTTGCTTACTTCGAAGGATGAACCATTTGTGGTTGGTGTTTGTGGTTGGTATCCTGCCTGCACTCCAGATAGCGCAGCTTACCTGCTTGATAGAGAATCAAATTAAATGCTAAAAGCGTGCCCACCATTTGATAAGCACGCCTTATGATCAGTATTGCAGCTCAAATATGATGGGCCTATGCTTGCTTTTCAGGGTATAACTCATCGGCAAGCGCCATATTGGTGCGAATACTCTCGCAGCAATCATGGAAGCGCGCAAGCTCTGCTGCGGTCAGTGGCAACTCATGGACCTGCTCGGCGCCACCAGCGCCAATTACTACAGGGATACCCACGTAAATGTCCTGCTCACCGTACTCGCCCTCAAGCAAAGCACTTGCAGGCATAATGAGTTTCTCGTCATGTAGCACAGCCTGAGCCATACGCGCGGCAGTCAACGCAATAGCGTACTCCGTGCACTGCTTGCCCGCAAAGGTAATCCAACCACCTTGACGTGCAAGGTCTTCTACTTTGTCGTAATCGAAAGCGAACTTCTCGTCGCGTTGTGCCATCTCGCTTAAGGGCACGCCGGCAAAACTCACGCACGACCACGGGCAGAACTGTGCGCTCCCGTGCTCGCCAATCATAAAAGCAGTAATTGACTTGTGGTCGATACCCGTCTCTTCTGCCAAGCGCGATACCAAACGCGCCGTATCCAAACCAGTACCCGTACCAAATACACGACCCTTGGGAAGCCCCAAGCCCAAGGCAATCTCACGTGTAACCACATCACAAGGATTAGAAATATCAATCAAAATACCGTCAAAGCCGGACTTGCGCAGGCGGTCGACCCAAGTATGCACGGCAGGGATGGTGTAGCGCAACTCACGCGTACGATCAGTGCTACCAATAAGCAGAGAGACCTTACCCGAAGCATTTACTACCACATCAGCATCGGCTAAATCCTTAATATCACCCACACGAACACGAACGCGATGAGGTAACAAAGACAAGCTATCGAAGAGATCTTGAGTCTCGCAGGCAGACTTTTTGTCGTTAATGTCTACAAGAATAATTTCATCGGCAATACCTAGGACTGCCATATCAAACATTACATGAGCACCAACATGACCTACTCCGATAATACCGATCTTTCTTGCCTTCATATGCACCTCCAAATTACTGCTTGTTGCCGCGATGAAACTTGACACCGGAACAACCCGCACGAACATGCAAGTATTATGCGCGCAGCAAATGACGGTGGCGGCAGCTGTAACGCAGTTGAGACACAAACATTAGAAGTATTAGAGCTGTCAATCAGAATGGGCAGTTTTTATTTTTGCAACCACCCGCCACCCCAGCTTTTCATTGCGAGTAGCCAGGGTTGCACGCCATAATCAAAGCATCTGAAAATAAACAAGCACGTTGCGATGCGACGCCTAAGAAAGGACTTGCCATGATTGACGAAAAAATGCCTGTTGTCTTTGTAGGACATGGGTCTCCTATGAACGCTATTGGCAATAATCGCGCCCGACACGGCTGGCGCGAAGTCGGCAAGCGTATCGGAAAACCCGCAGCTATTCTTGGGATTTCGGCTCATTGGACCGCTCGCGGTAAGGTTCCCGTCCGCACGGATCCCATGAACCCACAAATTATGGATATGTACGGTTTTCCCAAGGAGCTTTATCAGGTGCAATACCAACCAATGGGTGACAATGCGACGGCTTTACGAGCTCTCAAACTGCTGGGACAAGCAGGTAAAGCCGACAACGAATGGGGTCTTGATCACGGTCTTTGGAGTGTGCTCAATACTATGTATCCCGATGCCGATGTGCCTGTAGTTCCCATGGGCGTGGATATGAGCGCCAGCGACGATGAACACTATGAGATGGGACGCCGTTTGAGTGTCCTGCGGGATGAAGGCGTACTCATTGTTGCTAGTGGAAATATTGTACATAACCTAGGCATGACCGACTGGGACAACCCCAACGGTACTGACTGGGCAGATCAATTTGATCAGTCAATTTTTGATGCTGTACAAAATAGCGAGTTTGAAAAAGCCGTTCACTACGAGCAGATACCTAGCGCAAAGCTTGCTGTTCCTACGCGTGATCACTATTTGCCGTTTCTTGTTGCGCTTGGTGCGGTACAGGTAGGCGACCGCATTGGCACATTTAATAACTATCGTGAACTTGGCAGTATGTCGATGACTTCATATCTCTTTGAACCCAGTGGTGAGTGACACAAAGACTCACAGTAGTTACCCCCCGCGGAGTACTCCAAAAACCACACAGCACGCAGTGGAGTTCGATACGGGAGGGTTTTGCTTGTCCATCTGACCCAGCCTGAGGTTGGGTCATCTACCCTTATACCTGCAGATTTACCAGATATCCCCAAGCAAGAGGCTTGCGGAAAACTATCCCAAGCTGAGGTTGAGATAGATATAAAAAGGAGCTGTACCAGAATCCACTTCTGATACAGCTCCAAATTACGGTGTGTAAATTCAGGCCAAACGAAGCAAAAACTCTACTGGGATTGTTCACCAAGCTTCGTCAGGATCTTGTCATCAACATGCTCATACTTAGGCATTGGACGGAAAAGCTGGAATAGCATAGCCGCTAGCAACACAAATGCCACCACCGTCCAAAAACCAAAGCTACCATAAACAATCAAACCATAGAACTGATTGATCATCAGACCGACAACCCAACCAAAGAGGCACTCATAGCCAATGGCTGCCCAGAACCACTTAGGATCATCCATCTGACGCTTGATGGTACCCATAGCAGCAAAGCATGGTGCACAGAGCATATTAAAGGCAACAAAACCAAGCATAGCGCCCGTATTAACCACACCATTAGCAGCAAACATCTGGCCAAAAGCAACCCACATGGAAGGGTCGGTCTCACCTGCATCGCCCAAAGACGTAAGCGTAGCAAAGGTAGAAACAACATTCTCCTTGGCAACCAGACCCATAACGGTCATAGCAGTCGCCTTCCAGCTGACAAAACCCAAAGGTGCAAAAATCCAGCCAATGAGACCAGAGAAGCCAGCAAGCACAGAGTAGTCAATGAACTCGTCGGGAGCACCCTCCATACCAGGTAGATATCCAAAAGAGCCATTACCGCCTTCCCAGCCAGCAAGACCAAAGTTAGAGAGGAACCACACAACTACCGTCGACGCAAAGATAATGGTGCCTGCCTTGACAATAAAGCTCTTAACACGCTCCCACACATGCAACAACCAAGACTTAATTGAGGGGAAGTGATAGTCAGGCAATTCCATCACAAAGGGAGCAGGCTCGCCCAAGAAAGGCTTGGTCTTCTTGAGCATGATGGCAGACACAATAACCGCAAGCACGCCTAGGAAGTAGAACAACGGTGCAATCCACCATGCCTTAACACCGCCAATCAACGCACCCATAAGCAGAGCAATAATGGGCAGCTTGGCGCTACAAGGAATAAAAGTCGCAACCATAGTGGTCATGCGGCGGTCACGCTCGTTTTCAATTGTCTTGGTAGCAAGAATGCCGGGAACACCGCAACCAGAGCTAATCAAAATAGGAATAAAAGACTTGCCAGACAAACCAAAACGACGGAATGCGCGGTCCATAACAAAGGCAACACGGCTCATATAGCCGCAATCCTCAAGGAAGCAAAGCATGACAAACAGCACGGCCATCTGAGGTATAAATCCCAAAATAGCACCGACACCTGCAACAATGCCGTCAACTACCAAACTCGTGACCAGTGGGCTTGCGCCCGCAGTCTCCAGCCAACCCGTCACAACAGCTGGAATCGAGGGCATCTCCATGCCAAAGAATTCCCAACCCTCATCAAAGAGGTTGTCATTAACCCAGTCAGTAGCGCCCGTACCAACAGTCGAGATAGCAAGCCAATATACACCAACCATAACGCATGCAAAAATAAGCAGCCCCAAGAAACGATTGGTGACAATTTTGTCAATCTTCTGAGAGCGAGTGAGCTTTTTTGGTGCCTTTTTAACGCAGGCATCCATAACACCAGCAATCCACTCGTAACGCTCAGAAGCAATGATGCTTTCAGCATCATCCTCACGCTCAGTTTCAACTGCAGATATGATTGCATCGAGTTCAGAGAGAATTGTCTGGGAAAGCTTCAGTGAATCGACGGCTACAGCATCGCGCTCAAAAACCTTGATAGAGTACCAGCGCACCAAGTTAGCAGCGCATTTGCCTTCAATACGAGCTGCGATCTTGTTGAGCGCACCCTCTACATCTGCGGGGAAGCATTTAACACCAGTAGCAACCTTGCCACTCTTACCAGCTTCAACAGCAGTCTTCACTAACTCATCCAGCCCCTGGTTACGCAGAGCTGAAACCTCTAGCACAGGCACACCAAGCCTCTCGGACAAAGCTTTGGTGTCAATAACGTCACCGCGCTCTTTGAGCAAGTCGCACATGTTGAGACCCACTACCACAGGACAACCCGTCTCAAGAATCTGCGTGGTGAGATAGAGATTGCGCTCAAGATTGGTTACATCGACAAGGTCAATCGTCGCATTAGGATGACTATCCAATAGATAGTCGCGAGAAACCGTCTCTTCGGGAGAATACGGAGACAGGGAATAAATGCCTGGGAGGTCGACAAACTCAACCTCTTTATCAGCGCGCCAAGGTGCTTGCTTTTTTTCAACGGTAACACCTGGCCAGTTGCCAACGTAGCCATTAGAACCTGTCAGCTCATTGAAAAGTGTTGTCTTGCCGCAGTTAGGATTACCCGCAAGCGCAATGTAAGTCTTGTCTGCCATTCCAAACCTTCCTTGTTGCTGCACGCACGAAGCGCACTGCCACGGTTTTGGGCACGTGGCGCTGCCATTTTGTTAGACGAGCCGAACTCTTTATGCAAAAAAATTTGATAAGTTGCCCTAATTACGCAACCTCAACGTTTTCTGCTTCATCCTTACGGATGCTCAGCTCGTAACCTCTCACGGTAATCTCAATAGGATCGCCTAAGGGTGCGACCTTGCGCACATAAACTTCGGTACCCTTGGTCAGGCCCATATCCATAATGCGGCGCTTAATAGCACCTGTACCTGTGAGTTTGGTAACAACAGCGCTGCTTCCAACCTTCACATCTTTGAGAGTAGCCATCCCTCTCCCCTCCTGATTTGGCCGCGAGTCCTGCGACAAAACATAAACATCTGACGTCTCCAAATAAAGACGCTTATGGAGTGCCGCATGAGGCGGCGTTTTCCCTAATAAGTAGTAATACGACGAGCCATGCTAGAGTCAATGCCAAGGTTGGCACCCTTGACATTAACGATAACGCCCGATGCAGCATGTGTAATGACCTTAATCTGAGCACCCTCAACAAAGCCCAATTCAATGAGATGTTGACGCGTTGCTTTATCACCACGCAACTTAAGGATGTGAACAGTTTCGCCTTCATGTACCAAGTTCAACGGCAGCTGCGCTCCTGCGGCGGGACTTGCCGTATGAGGAGCGGACTCAGAAACTAGTCGATTCATAACGGCTTCCATGCTTCCTCCCCAGCGTCTGAAACCCTTTCAGACATGTTTACCAGTTTTAACTCCTAGTAGTATAAGGTTAACTTAAGGAGTAGCAAGTTACTTTTTTTCTCTACGCGAAAAAAATAAGCAACGCCTTCCTCTGCAGGCGGTTCAATAAGCACCCTTTCGCCCATATCGGGTTCACAATGCACCCTTTTGTTCACATCGGGTTCAATATGCATCCTTGCGCTAGTTTTTATCTGGGGTTTCTCGAGTCGTTTGGTACGGTATTGAACCGTCTGCATGAAATGCTATACAACGGGTTCAAGAAGCACCCTTTTGTTCGCAGACGGTTCGATAAGCACCCTTGTGCCAATTTTTACCTGGGCATTCTTCAGCCGTT
>NZ_KE952954.1:5885-54813 GCF_000466405.1 Atopobium sp. oral taxon 810 str. F0209
TCTTCAGCCGTTTGGTACGCTTTTGAACCGTTTGCATTAAATGGAACATAACGGGTTCAGAAAGCGCCTGCACCAAGCAAACCACTGCAGCCTCAACCTCAGCAGGAACGCCCACGGAGCAGACGTGAGCGCAGCTATCGCACTCGTCCTGCTTAGCCACCTGCTTAGCCAGTATTTTGTAAGCCAGCAGCGACTCCAGATACGGTACACAAAATCAAATAGATGAGTCGCTCGCGCTCAGCGTCGGTCAGCTTGCCACCACGGACCTCCCGCAGCGCACGTGCCTGCGTAATCGAAAGCGCATTTACAAAGGGCAGACGCATACGAATCACGGGGCCAAGCACACGGCGATGTTGTAGTGGCCACTCATCGCCAACAATGCTCAATACCCAGCGACGAGTCAGCATCATTTCGTCCAGCACCTTTGCTGTCAAATCTTCACGTCCACCCAGCTCAAGATACATACGAGCAATACGACCATCCGTCTTTGCCAGCGACATCTCAACATTATCAATAAAGGTCGAAAACAGTGGCCACTCACAGTATGCTTTGCGCAGTTTGTCAAGGTCGCCCAATTTTTCACAAGCAGTACCCAAGCCATACCACGCAGCTAGATTCACGCGTGCTTGGCTCCAAGAGAAAATCCAAGGAATCGTACGCAGGTCATCAAGAGACTTGGCACCCAAACCGCGCTTGGCAGGACGCGAGCCAATGGGCATTAAGCCAATCTCAGTCAGAGGCGTTACGGTAGAAAACCATTCGGCAAAGCCCTCGCTTTCAAGCAAATCAAGATAACGCTTGCGTGAAAACTCAGACAAATCACGCGCCATCGACCAGTAGCGCTCGGTGGATTTTGTATTAGTCCACTCGGAGGCAGGTGAAGACTGCAGCAGAGTTGCCGCCGCAACCGACTCAACGTGGCGACGAGCCAACGTCACATCACCATAGCGGGCAAAGATGACTTCTCCCTGCTCGGTCAGTTTGAAACGACAATTAACGGAGCCCTTGGGTTGAGCCAATACCGCACGATTTGCGGGGCCTCCGCCTCGTCCAACAGCACCTCCACGACCATGAAAAAGCGTTAGGTCAATGTGATTCTTTTCGGCCCAAACGGCAATTTCACCCTGGGCTTGGTGTAGCGCCAAAGTTGCAGCAGTAGGACCAGCGTCCTTGGAAGAATCAGAGTAGCCAAGCATAACCTCAAGTTTGCGACCATTTTGGGCAAGTCGACGCTGAACTGCAGGCAAACGCAGCATCTCATCAAGTACCGATACGGCATTCTGCAAGTCTTCTAGTTGCTCAAACAGCGGAATTACGTCGAGCGTAGGTACATCCTCAGCATGTGCAAAAGCAAGACGCGCCAACTCGTAGACCGCCTCAACATCTTTTGCAGTTTTAGAAAACGAGATAATGTAGCGGCGCGCAGCATTAACACCATTGCGCCGCTGGATCCACGCGATTGCACGGAAAGTATCCAGCACCTCGCGAGTCATCGGATTAAGCTCACCACGTTCGCCCCAACGACCATGTTCATGGATATCCGCCAACGCCCGAGCATGCACAACAGAATGCTGACGAAACTCCATCTCGACCAAATGAAAGCCAAAGGTCTGCGCTTGCCAAATCAATTTTTGTAAGGGACCATAAGCAGTACGCACGGCACCTGCCGCAGCAAGCGATCTTTGCACCACTTGCAAATCCTCTATATATGCCTCCGCAGATGGATACATCACGTCTGCCGTGCGACTCACCGTTGCGCGCAAACGCTGGGAAATCACCAGCATAACAGCCCGATGGGTCTCAAACGCCGAACGCTCAAGAGCAGAACTCGTTAGCCCCTCGCTCATTTCGACTTGATGATTCCACAAATTGAGCAACTCTGCAGACGCCGGAGTCGTCGACACATCAAGCGTCATATTGCGTCCCACATCATGTGTATGCTGCGCCAAAGTCTCAAGCGCATGCACGCGGAATTTCTCAGCTACAGCACGGCTAACCTTGGCCGTTACGTTAGGATTACCATCACGATCAGAGCCAATCCAGCTCCCAGGATGGAAAAACGCGGGACATTTAGGCGGCAGCAAACCAGCCTTATCTCCTTGTGCCCAGTCATCAAAACGGCGGTATACCTCGGGCACCATATCAAAAAGCGTCGCATCAAAAATACCCAAAATCGTATCGGCTTCTTCGACGGGCGTGGGTTTTTTGAGTGCAATGGGAGAAGTACGCAGCAGCGCCTCAATCTCCTGCAACATCAGACGTTCATTTTCCACCAAACCAATGCCTGATAGACGCGAACGCTCCTCAAGCAAATCGGCAATACGGCGAATTTTACCCTCGACTGCCTTGCGACGCGCCTCAGTGGGATGCGCTGTAAACACAGGATGAAATTCTAGACGCTCAAGCAGACGATCTGCTTCCTCTTTACCACACTCAAGAGTGAGTTCGTGATAAGCAACCGTCAGCTCGTTAACAGGATCGCTCTCAACAGAAGGCTTGGTTTCGGCCTCACGAGCTTTGAGCGCATGTACGCGATAACTCTCCTCACAAATATTTGCACAGTGAAAAAAAGTTGCAAACGCACGCATTAAGAGCGTTGCCTGCTCGGTCGGCAGTGAATCTATGATGCTCACCGCATCTTCAAAGGTCGATTCGCGCTGTCTGACATCTAAGCTCTTGTTGTCCAAATCCGCCTCATCGGCAAGCAAATCCTCAAAGGTTGCAAGCAAGCTTGGATCGTTTTCTTTGATGATGGTGCTTACCAAGCGCAGAAAAAGCGAAAGGTTGTCCTTAATCTGATCGGGCACATCTACCGCATCAAACGCTCGTGCAGCAGCACTTTTACCCTGGGGTACCGTACTCCCCTGTTCTTGCATCGTTGCCCCTTCCGTGCAGTATGTGAGCGCAAGTTGTTGCGCTTTTTGCACATGCCCAGATACCATAGCGCGATTTTGTCGCGTTGCACACATGTCACCTTATCTCGACCTTAAAGAAACTCAGAATTTACGGTCATATCCAAACTTGAGCTTTACAATCAGTTCCAGACAAACAGCCACAAAAGGGGTTCTGAGTGAACAAAGCATTTTCCACTATTCAGCAAAGACGTGCTCGTGCTGCCCAAGCCCGTCGCGTTCGTGCAGCTCGTAATGCCCGCAGACCAAGTCCTGCTGCACATAAGCCCTCACCTTTGGTACGCATTATCAACAGTTGGTGGGACCGCTTGCTGCAATCGGTTACCCGCCATGAATTTGGCGATGCTGTAGAGCTGTATGGAGCAGGACGCACACAGCGCGACTACATCTGGAACTCGCTTGGCCTAGCCGCTTGGGGTGCAGAGTTTCCTTTTCTAACAGTTGTGGTCACGCAGCTAGTAGGCGTCAAAGGCGCCGGCATGTTTTCGATGGCATACGTGACTGGCATGATGTTGATGTTTATTGGCAACTATGGAGCGCGCACCTTCCAAGTTTCTGATGTACACGAAGAGCAAAGCTTTGCGGCATATCAGATTCAGCGTTTCTTGGCCTGTGCTTTGATGGTTGCTGTAGGCGTTGCGTGGTGTGCACTACACCGATATGACCATCAAATGAATCAAATTTGCTTTGGTGTTTTTGGCTTCCGCATGATAGACGCACTGGCCGATGTCTATGAAGGACGCTTACAACAGCAAGACAAACTCTATCTAGCAGGCATTTCTCAGGCATTGCGCTCATCTGCAACCTTCATTGCATGCAGCGTCGTACTCTTGTTGACCCGCAATTTAGGCATGGCAAGTATGGCACTTTTGATTAGTGCTATAGCCAGTTTTCTCTTTGCGACACTGCCTTTGGCGCTTCTTGAAACACCCAAATCGCGCGCACCCGAATTCGTCGAAATTCGCGAGATCTTTATCCAATGTTTTCCAGCTGCAGCAGCACTTTTCCTCTATGCCGTTATCGACAACATGCCCAAATTTGCAATGGAAGGCGCTTTGTCCTATGACAACCAGCTCTACTACAACGCAATTTATTTCCCTGCGCACGCCATCATTATGACCATCGGCTTTGTCTACAAGCCACAGCTTGTTCGCCTCGCAAATGTCTGGGCGGATCCCAGTGGTAGAAGACGCTTCGACGTAATCATTCTCGCCGTACTAGGAGTCACTGCCGCCGTAACTGCCGCCGTTGCATTGGTCATGGGTGTCATTGGCATCAAAGTCATGAGTTTCTTCTATGGCGTTGACTTTGAGCGTTTTGGTGACCTCATTTACGCGATGATTATCTCGGGCGGCCTTGCTGCTGCTATCGACTTTTTGTATCAGATTATTACCGTACTGCGCCAACAAGAATCGGTAACCAAGCTTTATACCTTAGGTTTTGCAATTTCGGTACCCGTTTCATATGGCTTGGTACATGTACTCAAGCTGCGAGGCGCTGTCTATGCTTCACTAGTCACGATGGGTGTTTTGCTCATCTTGCTCGCCATCCAATATGTCACAATCCGTCGTCGTGCCTAGGGCGCCCTGTTAATCATCGACAAACATCATGTGTGTCAGTGGTGTCCAAGCATAAAAGCACGCATAGCAGTTTCGCCAGCAAGTGGCAACGAGATGCTTGTTCTGGCACAAGCTTGCTCCAACGTCATGGGTGCTGTCACTGCAGGAATTACCAAGTCGATACCCTGACCCCAAACCGCGCCAAGGTCGTCTGCACGGCTGCCAACCACTGCAATCACAGGGATGCCGCGCGAACGCGCCCGACGAGCAATACCTACCGGAGCCTTGCCTGATGCAGTTTGTGCATCCATGCGGCCTTCGCCTGTAATAACCAAATCAACACTGCGCAACATATGATCAAAATCGATGGCATTAAGCACTTCTTCGATGCCGCGTTTGGGAGTAGCCCCACACAAAGCAGCCAAGCAGAACCCCAGACCCCCCGCAGCACCTGCACCGTGCATGCGGGATTTATCCTTACCCACAGCCTCCATCATCGCATGGGCGTAGCGCATCATCCACGAATCAAAAATGCCCAACTTGTCTTGGGGAAGTCCTTTTTGGGGACCATATACGTGTATTGCGCCATCAAGTCCATATAAAGGATTTGTCACATCGGTCAGCAGAACAATCTCGGTCACCTTGAGACGGAAATCCAAACCAGAAAGGTCAATGCGCACAGCATCACGCAAGCCAATTAAGCCTCTATTCACCTCGCTGCCATCTAGCGCCAACACGCGAGCACCCAGTGCTTGGGCAAGGCCTGCTCCACCATCGCTTGTGCCAGTACCACCCAAACCTAGATAAATACGACCTGACCCACGGTCAAGCGCATCCAAAATCATCTGCCCAAGACCAAAACTTGAGGCGTGCAATGCATCTTCTTCGCTACAAGAGCTGAGACCGATACCTGCAGCAGAAGCAGCTTCCATAACAGCAGAGCCATCAGACAAAATACCGTATGAGACTTCAATCTGTCCCCCAAGAGGGCCTTCTACCTGGAGCGTTCTTCGCTCGCCACCACGTGCAGCCAAAAGCGCATCAACCGTACCCTCCCCTCCATCAGCGATAGGTACACAATGGATGTGAGCTTGCGGACAGGCCCGCTGCACACCCTGTGCTATTAACTCAGCCGCTTTTGCACTGGTCGCAGAACCCTTAAAGGAGTCGATGGCTATCAAAACCTTGGTGTTGATGTTAGGCAGATTACTCATTAGAAGCTACAACCACCAGCAATCGAGCAGGCAGTACCTGCAGGGATATCCGTATCTACAGAGGTATCGTCAGCAATGCCAAACTCACGACCCAAATAATCAATAATGTCACTGGACTCATAGAGAGCCTTGCCATCAATAAGAAGACAAGGCACCTGGCGCTTGCCACCAAGCTCAATCAGGCGAGCACGTTCGACATCGCCCTCTTCTTCACCGTAAATATCATGCATTTCAAGTTTGATATGGTGAGCATCCATAAAATCCATGACCTTGTGACACCACGGACAATTTTGTTTATAAAAAAGCTCAAGCTTTGCCATAACTTCTCATCTCTCATCGGCAACACGCCTTTGTAAGTTCTTAAACCAATTTAAAACTTACCCACACACATTACTTTCAAACCATCGCCAAGTAGGCCAAGCAAAAATTAGCGATTTTCGATATGCGCTGCATGAATTGTAATCTGGATACCGCCCTCACTGTCCTGTGCAAACTCAATGTAGTGCTGGTCAGAGGCATAAGCAGACGGGAAGGTAATATCGATGCCTGTATCAGTACGTATACGGTGACTTTTTGCCAAACGATTTGCTGCCGAAGCACGCAAATGAACTTCTTCGGGCAAAGCTTCCTTTTGCACTGCCACTTCAAAACGACTTGCGAGCTCGGGCTTGTCTGCAAATACTTGCTCGCCCATCTCGCGTGGCGTAATCGCACTATCTTGCTGCGCGCTATGAGTCACATAGTCTTTAGCATCAGCCATAGCAAGCGCTGCTGGCTCACCGTATTGCTCGGCAATATCGCCTGCAATACGTACCACAGTATCTACTACCTTGCGCGGGGAAGGCGCTGGCTCACAGCGCAGCAAGGTCTGGGAGAGCAGATGCACAGGATTGCCTGCAAGCTGCACTTCTTCGTCAACAATCCCTACTTCGAGATTATCCATATCAATCACCAAGTAGTGTGACAACTTCTGTGTAGGATTGGGCAAAGCAGTATCATTGGTCGAAAGTCCACTTGCCAAGACACCACCCATATCCATCACCTGATGCACAAAGGCGCGCTTACGCGGAAGCAACATAATGCCCAAGAAACGGCGACTACGATCTTCTACTTCCTCATCATCCCAAGGCAAGTCATCATCAACATCAATTTTTGTCCCTGCAGTCGCATTTGCCGCCTCAGTATCAGTAAAGTCGGCTACCAGCAAATCGCAGGGCGCCGCTTCTTCGCTCAAGCGAAGTTGTTCCCATAGCTCGCGAGCAATATCTTGCGATAGGTCTACAAGAGTTCGTGCGCCCTGTACATAACGTGGCAGTTCGGATCCCAAGTTTGATGCTGTATCAAGCCTTGCTGTGTTGTTATCAGGGCTACCCGTTGCCTTGCGCATCATGCGCTGCACGTACGAGCGCGGCTGACGCTCGCTCAAATCTAATTCGCGTTCGGACAATATGCACGAGCCCGTATCCAAATCAAAAACATGCAGCACTGCATGATCTACCTTGAGCATCTACTAAACTCCCTCAAACGTATGGCCGGCATGTTCTAGGCCGACGCGCAAAAGCGTATTTACATGATCATCCGCAATGGTATACACCGAACGCTGGCCCTCGCGCCTGGCCGACACAAGACCGCGGTCACGCAACAAACGCAGCTGATGTGAAACCGCCGATTGGGACACATTACATACCTCTTCGAGTTCCTTGACACTGCGCTCCCCCATTGACAGTGCCCCCAAAATCCTAAAGCGTGTGTAATCCGAAAGCGCATCAAAAATTTGCGTTGCGGTATAGATTAAATCATCATCGCCTATCAGCTCACAAAGCTCGGCATCTGACACCAAGGCGGGCTTTTCTTCATCATGATGAGGTGTTTCAGACATGAGCATCCTCCATAAACTTTATCTTGGTTTGTGAGTATATCGCAGGTCTTTCAGAGGCGCGCTAAACTACAGTAGTGAGAACTCTGCATCGACACTATTTCTCAAGATCGATGCCTTTGATAAGCAAAACGTGAGGCCTGCACGCACAAGCCACGCAAGGCAGGCAAGGAGGTGAGCTTTTGGCAGCTAGAAGACGCGAGCAAATGCCAGCGCGCAGAGATAGGCAGCGTCACGCACACGTCAGCGCCAATACCGCCCGCTCGAGAAGAAGAACAACTCCTTCCACCCCAAGGCAGAGTCCTGATACTCGCCGTAGTAATGCTGCAGCTCGCCGCAAGACCGTCAACCCGCGTCGCCGCAATGAGCGTAGGCGTTCCTCTGTGTTTCTCCCCGTATTGCTTGTATTAGTAGTAGCAGCAGTCATTATGGTTTTTCGTCTGGTCGCCTGTCAGGCACCCGCCTCTCACGACCAGATTAATACAGGTGTTGATGCTTCCAAGCTCTATGACAATCCCTATGACTGGTCAAAGCTTAAAACCGACAATAAGGGTCGTATCAGTTATGTCTCAGACGGGAAAACCCTCTCTTACACAGGCATTGATGTCTCCCAGCATCAAGGAACCATTGACTGGGATCGTGTTGCTGCTGACGGCATTGACTTTGCTTACATTCGCGTAGGCTACCGCAGTGCCGACATTGGCAAAGTTGCTGAGGATGAGACTGCCGAGAAAAACCTCGCTGGCGCGAGCGCAGCAGGACTTAAAGTCGGTGTGTATTTTTACTCTCAAGCAATGACAGCTGATGAGGCTCGAGAAGAAGCAGATCTCGTGCTCAAAGCCATCAAAAATACCACTATCTCCTACCCTGTTGTTTTTGACTTTGAGACAGGCAACCTCAAAACCGAACGTGTTCAGGAGATGAGTTTTGACGATCGCACTGCTGTTGCCGTTGCCTTCTGCGAACGCATCGAAGAGGCTGGCTATTCTGCTATGGTCTACGGCAATGCCAGCGGACTCATGGGCTTTGATACCGAAAAACTCGCCTCTCGCGGTTTTTGGTATGCCGAATATGCCAGCATGCCCTCCACCTCCATTCGGATGGCTATTTGGCAATACTCCAGCACAGGTAGCGTAGCTGGCATTGAGGGACCCGTTGATCTTGACCTTGATCTCACACCCATCCTCAAGAAAGCTAACAAATGACACCGCAGGCGCTCATCTCGGCTGCAGCCTTCACGGCATCTGCAGTCGTACTCTGCGCCGAAATAGCAAAAGCGCGTCGACACCCAGACAAGCAAACCAATATGCAATTGCCACGGGTAAGCGACACCCTTTGGGCTGGTCTTTTTGCTGTCATAGCTGGAATAATTGCTGTCTGTCTGCTGATCTGGCCTTATACAGACAGCGTCCTCATCGCTGTAATCAGCGCCTACGCTCTATGGTTTTGCGGACATGCAAGCCTGCGCCGTCGTCTTATTGCGCCACAACTTTACGAACGGCACATCGAACGTGAAAAACTCCGCGGAAAAAAGAGTTGGCTGGGTGTACAAGCAAAACTTTTGCTCTGGATTTGCGTCAGCACCTTGTTTGCACTTGAACTCACCTGGAATACTTTTTTTCCTTTTGTTATGCCACATGCTGCAGCATTGGAGCTACTGCTCATACTGCTCGTTTTAATCCTAATATACCAACTCTTTTTGGGCTCAGGGATTGCCCTAGCTATCGTCGTGATAACTTTTACTTGTATTGGAATGGTGCAAGGCTTTGTACTGACTTTCAAGGGTACCGTATTAAGCATAGGTGACCTCTACGCAGCAGGTACTGCTGCAGCGGTAAGTGGCGGCTACAACTACCAACTCGAAGCACATATGCTCCTCGGCTTTATCTGTGCGACGCTGGGCCTTTTCTGCTGCTCACTTCTTTATCACGAGCAGAGCCACACAAGTCTTGCTTCTCGTCTATTACGTCATTGGAGTGCCGCGGGACTGACAGCAGCGGCACTTGCCTTTGTGCTGCTTGTCCCTAACTACCAAACTCAATTGCATATCAAGGTGGAATATTGGTGGGAATGGCAACTTCTTGATCACAAAACGTACTGCTTCCTACCCTCTTTTATTGCAGAAGCACAAGATTTACCCATCAAAAAACCAGCGGGGTATTCTGTTGAAGCCGCCAAAAAAGCGGAGAGCGACCTCGTTGCTCGCTATGAAAAAATCGCAGACAAAAACACAGGACTTTCCGCAGCTCAGACACAGTGGCAAGAGCAAAAACCTTCCATCGTCGTTATCATGAATGAAACCTTTACCGACCTTTCGCTCTACGACGATTTTGGCGGCTACCAAGGACCTGAGTACTTCAAGCAGGGTTTAACCGACGTCCTCAGCCGTGGCAAACTTGCCGTGTCCGTCAATGGTGGTGGCACTTGCAACACCGAATTTGAGTTCCTTACAGGGCAATCCATGGCTTTTGTGGGTAACGGCAAATATCCTTATACCCTCTACGATTTCAAGAAGGTTGCAACTCTGCCCCGTCAACTTGCCAAGCAGGGCTATCGTTGTTCGGCCATACATCCCAATCTCGCTTCAAACTGGGATCGTGACCGCAGCTATAAAGCCATGGGTTTTGAGCACTTCTACGATATTGACGATTTTAAGGATGCCAAAAGTTTCCACAATACCGTGAGTGATGAAGCTTGCTACGACAAGATTTTGGATATGCTGCAATCTGATGGGCAGCCACAGTTTATCTTTAATGTCACCATGCAAAATCACAGTGGCTACGATCAAGGTGGTATTCCCGCCGACAAAATGTCGCCATACAAAAGCTTTGGCAATGCTAAACTCAATGACACCACTAATGGTCTCGTCAAAGAATACCTTGCCTGCATCGGAGAATCCGATCGGGCCCTCAAGGGCTTTGTCAACCAGCTTCGCCAGCTCAACCGCCCCGTTTTGCTTGTCTTTTTTGGCGATCATCAGCCCTATTTCTCTAATGCCATAAACGATGCCCTCTATACAGGCGAAGACACGGTGACGCACGAGGAGCGTCTATACCAAAGTGACTACCTCATCTGGGCAAACTATCAAATCGCGGGCGGCAGCCAAGCAGAGCAAAACCAAGTCGCTAGTGCTTCTGACCTTGCCGCGCAAAGTCTCGAGCAGATAGGTGTACCACTCACTGCGCATCAAAAAGCCCAGCTTGGCGCCCGTGATCAACTCTCCGAACTCAATCTTTTTGGCTACTGCGATCTTAAAGGTACATGGCATGGCCTCAACGAGGATAAAAACAGTGCTGCCGCAAAAACCCTGCAAGAACTGCGTTATCTCTCCTACCGAGACTTTGGTAGTCTTGTTTAGGTGCCAAAAAATCACATAAAGCTTGGTTCTACTTGAGTGATGCACATACAAAGCGGGTAGGATTAAAACATTGATGAACGTTGTCGAGAGAGGATACTTCATGGCAGATGAAATGACTCCCGAAGAGGAAGAGGCGCTACGCCGCGAGGTTGAGGCGACCTTTGGCAAAGCTCCCCAGGAGTCTCCTTATTTTAAGACCAACGATTACAGTCGCATAAAGCATGTTATCGGTGTAGTTTCTGGCAAGGGCGGAGTGGGAAAATCTATCGTCACGGGCATTCTAGCCTGCGAACTTGCACGCAAGGGATACAAGGTTGGTATCCTAGATGCCGATATTACGGGTCCCTCCATCCCCAAGATGTTTGGCTTATCAGATGAGCGCATTATGGGTGATCCGGAACTCAATATGATGATTCCCGTCACCACAAAGGGCGGTATCCGCGTAGTATCAACCAACCTCGTACTCGAAAACGAAACTGACCCTGTACTATGGCGTGGCCCCATCCTCATGGGTGTACTCAAGCAGTTCTGGGAAGAGACCGTATGGGGTGAGATTGATTACTTACTTGTCGATATGCCTCCTGGAACGGGCGATGTCGCACTGACTGTCTTTCAGCAGGTACCTATTGATGGTCTCATTATCGTTACCGCACCCCAGGGTTTGGTGCAGATGGTAGTGTCCAAGGCTGTCAATATGGCGCGCCGGATGGATGTCCCTGTGCTTGGTTTAGTGGAAAACATGGCCTATGCCATCTGCCCCGACTGTGGTAAGCATATCGAGGTCTTTGGACCGAGCCAGACCGCAGAAACCGCCAAGCGCGATGGCTTGACCCTATTGGGCTCCCTGCCTATCGATCCCACACTGGCAGCAAGCTGCGATAAGGGCAGCTTCGAGCAAGATTTACCCGAAAATCTGCTGACAGATGCCGTTGATAGCATCGTGCAGGCCAGCTCTCTTTTTGGGAACTAAGACATGAAGGGATCTTCACGCGCGCAAAAACAAGCGCGCCTGCTCGATCAGGCGCGCAACACTACCCTCCCAGAAAACTGTGATGTCTGCATCATTGGTGGAGGTGCCTCAGGGATGGTTGCAGCCATTACAGCTGCTGAGGCAGGTGCCAAGACCGTTGTTATCGAGCAAAAACTGCAGGCAGCTCAGAGTATTCTTGCTACGGGGAATGGTCGCTGCAATTTGGCCAATATCTCACTTGCGCCAAAACGCTACAACCATCCTGAATTTGTTGCTGAAGTTTGCGACAGCAGCTGGCTTAATGATGTATTGGGTTTTTGGAACGCATGCGGCTTGCGCTGGACACTTGAAGAGGATCGCCTATATCCCGTATCACGTCAGGCAGCTAGTGTGCGCAATGTGCTGCTTGCCCGCGCCGAACGAGCTGGTGTGATTGTTGCTTGCGGACGCAAAGTCGAGCAAGTCGAGATAAATGATGACAATTGCACTATCAAGATTCTCGATGAAACGAGGGAGCCTGCACAGTATTGCTCCCTGATCGCTAACGCGGCCATTATTGCCGTTGGTGGTGGTGCAAGCTCTCGCATTGCCGCAGGCTTGAACCTTGAACAAGTTGCAGAGTCGCCTATACTCGCACCTCTTGCATGTGAAAATTCTCCACTTGCAAGCCTAAACGGGAGACGAGCCGAAGTCATCGCTCAAATCTATCGAGGTACCTTCCCTCAAGCCCGCGAGCGCGGAGAAGTCTTACTGCGGGACTACGGCATTTCGGGCATTGTATGCTTTAACCTTTCCCGCCATGCCCAGCCAGGTGATGTAATTACACTGGATTTCGCCCCCGACTGCAACGCCTCTGAACTGCGTCAAATTACAGATCCCAAACTCACCGGAGAGCTAGTTGATGGGTGCCTTGATGGCATACTTGACCCTCTGATTGCAGCGCAGATTATCAAGCTTGCACGCGAGCAATGGACTCTAGCAGATGACGACCGCGCAGACGCCCCCAGCTCTGATGTACAAGCAGATCCTTTGAGCTACGCCCTTGCCTTGGTAAAGGGCTTCCCGCTACGCGTAAGCGGTATTGCTCATCCTGAGTTGGCACAAGTCACCCGTGGTGGTCTTGCTATTAATCAGTTTGAACCGACAACGCTTGCGATTCAAAGCTGCCCTAGACTTTTTGCCTGTGGAGAAGCACTAGATATTGATGCGGATTGTGGTGGTTTTAACCTTGCCTGGGCATGGAAAAGTGGCATGGTAGCAGGCAATGCAGCAGCTCAGCTGCATTAAGGGTAAGGGGCAAAGTAAATGATTGAAGTTTCGGGTATCCAGCTTTCCCCACGCGATATGCATGGTGACAAAACCGCAGAGACGCAGATCTGCCGTGCTGCTCTGCTTCGCCGCCTACATTTGGCTCCCGATGATATAACTTCAATCATTTTGCAGCGGCGCTCTATAGATGCACGCAAGAAAGACCGCCTAAAGCTCAATTACACGCTCAGGGCAACTCTACGTGGTGGGGCCAATGCCGAGCGCGAGCTTCTACGTCGCTTGGAACATCGTCGCGACAATCGTGGTGTCAAGCTGGTAGAGGAAAAGCCTTTACACTGGCCAAACATTGAGCCAGCTATGCTAACTCATAAACGTCCTGTTGTTGTGGGTGCTGGGTGCGCTGGTCTTTTCTGTGCACTTGCACTTGCAGAAGCAGGACTGAAGCCCATTCTGATTGAGCGTGGTGACGATGCACGACAACGCAGCCATGTGGTAGATGCGTTCAATCAAGGCGCAGAACTTGATAGTGAATCCAATATCCAGTTTGGACTAGGTGGTGCAGGCACATTTTCGGACGGAAAACTTGCCACAGGTACCAAGAGCCCACTTCACCGGCTGGTGCTCGATACCTTTGTTGAAGCAGGTGCCTCAGCAGATATCCTTTGGGACTCTCATCCCCATGTGGGCAGTGATGTCCTACCTCAAGTTGTCACCCACATTGCCCAGCGTATTTGCGATCTGGGTGGAGAGTTGCGCTACCGTTGTCGTATGACCGACATCATCTACAAAGGCACCAAGGGAGAACGTCGTATTACCAGCGTCAAAGTAGCTCAAACTCTCTCTGACGGCAGTCTTCGAGAAGAGCAAATCGATACCAGCGATGTTGTACTTAGTTGTGGACATTCTGCTCGCGATGTTTTTGCTTTGCTCAAAGACAACGACATTGCCCTTGAACGCAAGACTTTTGCTATGGGAGTACGTATCGAACATCTACAGGCAGATGTTGACCGTGCGCAGTATGGACGTTTTGCGGGCGATCCAATCCTTGGAGCCGCACCCTATAAACTCGTTGCTCATCTCCCTTCAAACCTTGAGCACATTGGGGGACGAAGTGCATTTTCCTTCTGCATGTGCCCTGGTGGCTATGTGGTAGCTGCCACGAGCGAAAAAGATGCAGTTGTCACCAATGGTATGAGTTTTGCTGCTCGTGATGGCATCAACGCCAACTCTGGCCTGCTTGCCAATGTCTTTCCCAGTGATCTGCCAGGAGACGATCCTTTAGAGGGCATCAAACTCCAACGCAGCTGTGAGCATAAAGCATTTGAGCTTGGTGGATCCAGTTATGCAGCCCCTGCTCAACTAGTAGGCGATTTTCTTGCACCTCAACCCTCTACTGGAGCTGCTGACGTAATGCCTACCTACCCTCGCGGTGTGGTATGGGGAGAAGTTGATAATTGCCTCCCCAACTATGTCAGTGAGGTGCTTCGTGCTGCAATCCCTCTGCTGGGACGCCGTTTGTCCTGCTTTAATGAAGAAACTGCGGTTCTTACTGCAGCAGAGACACGTTCAAGCTCCCCTGTTCGTGTTACCCGTGGAGCAGACCTACAGTCTGTATCCTGCGCAGGTTTATGGCCTACAGGTGAAGGTGCAGGCTATGCAGGAGGCATCATGAGTGCGGCTACAGATGGTATCCGTATTGCAACTGCTTTGGTGGAGAGTTGGAAAACTGTGAATTAGACTTGCACGAACTGATAATATGGAGTTCAGTTCTGAAAGTTTCAAAGGGGTAACTATGGATAAGATGCAACACAACCCTCAGCCTCAAAGGCAAAGCCGTTCCAAC
Organism: Atopobium sp. oral taxon 810 str. F0209; assembly: GCF_000466405.1. GTDB lineage: Bacteria > Actinomycetota > Coriobacteriia > Coriobacteriales > Atopobiaceae > Olegusella. Next base: position 20,887 of record NZ_KE952954.1, read on the forward strand.
GCCAGTCCTCAGCCACGGCAGACTCAGCGCCACGCCGCCACTCATGCAGCAGGTACTACTCCTCGAGCCAGTCGAACTGCTCATACCAACCGTGCACAGCATACTCAGCGTACAGCCTCCAATCAGGCACATTTGCTGGATTCCAGCGCATATAGCAGGCAGTCTCAGTCTCCCTATGCACACAGCAAATCTTCGGAGGGTATGACTCGCCGTGGACTTTTCAAAGCAGCAGCTGCCCTTGCTGCTGTCGCGGGCGTAGGTGCCACAGGTGTCTATCTTGTACGCAACCCACCTCTTTTTGATGTGAGCATCAATGGAACTACCTATCGTGTCAATGCAGGCACCACCCTGCAAGGCGTCGTCAAAGATGGCCTTGCTTCTCCCAAGCCCGGCAATCTCATGGCAGTTGATGGCAGTATTGCTGCCGAAGGCAAAGGCGATATGCTTGCCGCCACTATCAACGGCAAAAAGACCAACAATCCTGCAAGCAAGCTCGTTGCTAATGCTGTGGTAACCATCTCTGATGGTGCCGATACTACCGAGGAATATAGCGAAAAGACCGAAAAGATTCCTTTTGAGACCAAAAGTGATGATTCCAGCACGCTCGATAGCTACTTCAGAGGCGCACTACACGTTTATAGCAAGGGCAGCGAGGGCGAAAAGTCTACGCGTACTGGCAAGGTATCAGGCAAGACAGTCAGTGAGACTACCAAAGAACCAATTGACGCTGGCTACCACATCATCAATGCAAATGTAGGCGATGAAAAGGTCGTAGCCTTAACCTTTGACGATGGTCCTTGGGAGACCACCCCTCAGCTGCTGGATGTTCTCAAAGAAAACGATATCCATGTCACCTTCTTTGTTATTGGCAATCAGGTTGTTGAGCATCCCGATACCGTTAAGCGTGAACATGCCGAGGGGCACCAAGTAGCTACCCATACCTGGGATCACGCTGCGGGTGCAGGTCAGGGTGTCAACCTTACCTTTATGACCGCTGAAGAACAAAAAAACGAAATCACCAAAGGCATTCAAGCAATTGAAGATTGCCTGGATACCAAGGTGAGCCATATTCTCCGTGCACCTGGCGGCAATTACTATGGCGAGATTGTCAATACACTCAGTGGCATGATTGACGCAGAGATTGGTTGGAACCTCGATACCGAGGACTGGAGTCGTCCTGGTGCCCAAAGCATTGAAAACACCATCAAGTCGGCCAAGCCAGGACAGGTTATCCTTTGTCACGACGGTGGCGGAGACCGCACTCAGACTATCGAGGCCGTCAAAAATGCTGTTCCCTATCTCAAGGAGCAGGGCTTTAAGTTTGTCACAATTGACGAGTTGTTTGAGCTCAATAGCAAGTATGCAGGCAAAACAGACACCAAGGATGACAAATCCAAGTCTGATGACGGAGCAACGGCATAAGGCAGCTTATCCAAATTTAGATGGTATATGCGCAGACGGTACCAAACGCGTTAGTGTTTACGCGGGCGGTATCGTCTTCTTGTTGCATGAACAGAACCCTTACGATCGGTCTTCTTAAGACGGCCGATAACGTCCTCGGCACTGCTTCCCTCTAGACGGGTGCGGATGGCTACCAGTTGATCGCGTAACCGTGCTGCACGCTCAAAGTCCATCTCCTCCGAAGCCCGCTGCATCTCGGACTCCAATGAGGCAAGCAAAGATTCGCGTTCAGAAGCAGGGAGATCTGCAAGTTCTGCTGCAAGTACCTCGGCAGCTACGTGATTGTCGCTCTCAGCTGCCTCTGGGGCAGCCCCATCTTGTCCGCTAAAAAAGGCTCCATGACCAAGCGTATCACCACGAGAACGATCTTTGCCGGCCAGCGTTGCTTCTGCATCTTCAATAAAGCCTCTAATATCGCCAAGGCTCTTGTGAATAGTTTGCGGCACAATCCCATGCTCAGCATTAAACGCTTCCTGCAGCTCACGTCGACGGCGTGTCTCATCGATAGCAATCTTCATCGAGTCGGTCATCTTGTCGGCATACATAATGACAGCACCATGGGCATTTCGAGCAGCACGACCCATAGTCTGGATAAGCGAACGACGATTGCGTAAAAAACCTTCCTTATCAGCATCCAAAATAGCAACGAGCGATACCTCAGGTATATCAAGACCCTCACGCAGCAGATTAATGCCTACGAGGACATCAATCTTGCCTTCGCGTAGCGTGCGGATAATCTCTACGCGATCAAGTGTTGCGGTATCAGAGTGCATATAATTAACGCGAATACCCTCATCAAGCAGGTGATCAGTGAGGTCTTCTGCCATACGCTTGGTCAGCGTAGTCACCAACACACGCTCTTTTTTGGCAATACGTGCCTTGATCTCATCAATCAAATCATCAATCTGTCCACGTACAGGACGAATATCTACTGTAGGGTCAAGCAGACCTGTTGGACGAATAATCTGCTGAACCTCGTTTTGAGAAACCTTCTCTTCATAATCACCTGGCGTTGCCGACACATAGATAAACTGAGGAATACGCTGCTCAAACTCATCAAAGCGCAGAGGTCGGTTGTCCAAAGCAGATGGTAAACGAAAACCATGCTCTACCAAGGTCACCTTGCGCGAACGGTCTCCCTCGTACATACCACGGATTTGCGGTACCGTCACATGACTCTCATCGATAATGCAAAGCATATCACGGGGAAAGTAGTCGATAAGAGTATAGGGCGGCTCACCTGGCCTGCGACCATCCAAGTGACGGCTATAGTTCTCAATACCCGAGCAAAAACCCATGGTTTCAAGCATCTCAAGGTCATAACCTGTACGTTGAGAGAGGCGTTGAGCTTCAAGTAGCATGTCTGCTGCTTTGAGCTCAGCCACGCGTGCTTCGAGTTCCTCATTAATAGATTGCAGAGCGTGCTGTACCTTGGGCTGTTCTGTCACATAGTGACTTGCAGGCCAAATGGGAATTGCATCAAATTCGCGTACAATCTCACCAGTTACCTTATCTACCTCGGCAATGGTCTCTACCTCATCACCAAAAAAAGCAATACGCAGAGGATTGTCTGCATAGGGTGGATAGACATCAACCGTGTCGCCACGCACACGGAATGTACCACGAGCAAGGTCATAATCGTTTCGGTCATACTGCACATCAATAAGATTGCGAATAAGTTCATCGCGCTCAAGCGGCACATCTTTGCTGATATTAGGCGCCAAACCCGCATAATCCTGGGGACTACCAATACCATAGATACAGCTCACCGAAGCAACTACAATAACGTCTCGACGTGAAAGCAGAGAACTTGTTGCCTGATGGCGGAGCTTCTCAACTTCTTCATTAATGGAAGCGTCCTTCTCGATAAAGGTATCAGTCTGCGGGACATAGGCCTCAGGCTGATAATAGTCATAGTACGAGACAAAATAGACAACGGCATTATTGGGAAAAAGCTCGCGCATCTCACTTGCAACCTGAGCTGCCAACGTTTTGTTGGGCTCCATGATAAGTGTCGGGCGATTGAGCTCCTCAATAGTTTTTGCCATCGTGTAGGTTTTGCCCGAACCCGTTACTCCCAAAAGGGTCTGATAACGCAGACCATCGCGAATACCTTTAGAAAGGCTCGCGATAGCTTGGGGCTGATCACCTGCCGGAGCATAATCAGATACAACTTTGAGAGGCGTATCACCATGGTCTAAACCAAAGCGCTTTAGCACCCCGCCAAAGCGCTCTCGCAGTGCATCTGCACCTGTATGACCCTGTAGTTTGAAATGCTTGGCATCTTCAGGCATGATGAACTAAGACTCACACTCAAACTTGTGGTGGCACTTGGGGCAGCTAACGCGCAGCTTGCCGCGACCGCGAGGAACACGTATACGTTGACCACAATTAGGACATTTAAGGTGTTTATAGCTACGGAACTCTTTCCACGCAGCTGCAGGGTTTTTAAACCAAGGACGCAAGGGACCAACCTGCTTGAGAAACGCCTTATTTTCCTTGGCACGTGCATCAAGACTGCGCGAAGTCATACGGAAGAAGGCATAAACCACCAATGCTAACGCGATAAAGTTCAGCACAGCTACATGCGAAATCAATCCGATGATATAGACGATAATGCCCAACCAGATACTGGTATTGCTCAGGGCATCAGCGCCATTACGTCCCTGCATCCATAGGTTGATTTTTTGCTGCAACTCATACAACTTGTCATTCATAGGAGCTCCTTTGTCTGTAAGCTCAAGTATAGACGTGAATGCTGTGTACAGTCTGGCTAAGCTCTACAAGCGTCAACAAACGAACGCCAGATGCACGCATCGGTCTCATTGCGGCGCCATGTACATTCAGGATGCCACTGCACCCCGAGTACAAAACGCGCACTAGGATCTTCAATCGCTTCAGGAATGCCATCAGTAGCCTGAGCAGCCTGATTGAGTCCTTTGCCCAGCTTCAAAACACTACAGTGATGTGAAGAGTTGGCCTGAACCGTAGTGACATCACCCACACAGTGATAGAGCAGGGAGTCTTCGATAATATCTATGGGATGTGCTGGCGATGCCAAGATACCTGTGTGATGCCAAAGCATCATTCCGGGCAGAGGTTGACGTTTCTCAATGGCCATATCTAGGCTGCCGCCATAGGCAACATTGAGTATCTGCATACCACGACAGGTAGCAAAGATGGGCTTATTTGCCCCACGAAAACCCTTGATAAGTGCAAGCTCCAACTCATCGCGGTCGTGATTGAGTAGGCTTTCTTCATAAGGATCCTGATTGCCCCACAGCTTAGGATCCACATCCTCCCCACCAGGAATTGCCAAACCAGAGCAGAGCTCCACATATTCAGCAATTAAAGATTCGTCATGAGTCATAGGCATCAAGACGGGCATACCACCTGCAGCGATAATAGCGTCAACAAAATCAGAGGCACCACCCTCAAGGGGAGTGAGTGGATTATCAACCGGCACGGGAGCAGTCCGCTCTTCCATTCGGGGCGGAATACAAATCCTTGGACGCTTGACCTTCTTATCCACGCTACAACCTTTCTTGAAAGCTCGTCTTGCAAACGCTCACTACCCTATCACCAATAGGGGCCTAGTGTTCCATAATTGAGTCAAGAAATTCACGAGCACGCTCAGTCTTGGGATGATCAAAGAATTCATCGGGGGTACCTTGCTCGATAATCTCCCCATCCGCCATAAAGACAACGCGGTTTGCCACGCGACGAGCAAAGCCCATCTCGTGGGTAACCACAATCATCGTCATGCCTGCACGCGCAAGCTCAACCATAACATCAAGTACCTCGTTAATCATCTCGGGGTCAAGGGCACTGGTAGGCTCATCAAAAAGCATCGCCTTGGGCTGCATTGCAAGGGAGCGTGCAATGGCGACACGCTGCTGCTGGCCGCCAGAAAGCTGCGCGGGCACTTTGTTTGCCTGCTCGGCTACGCCTACACGCGCAAGCAAAGTCATTGCACGCTCTTCTGCCTCCTTACGCGGCACTTTGAGCACCTCAATGGGACCCATCGTGACATTTTCAAGAATAGTCTTGTGCGCAAAGAGATTAAAACTCTGAAATACCATGCCCAATCCTGCACGCATGGCTGCAAGTTCCTTGCCCTCTTGCGGGAGTGCCTGACCATCAATGAGAATTTCGCCAGAATCAATACTTTCAAGGCGGTTAATAGTGCGGCACATAGTCGACTTACCCGAACCAGACGGTCCGATAACTACGAGTACTTCTCCCTTATTAACTGCCAAATTGATATCTTTGAGTACATGTAGCTGACCATAGTGTTTGTCAACATGACGAAGTTCTATGACAGGGGTCTGCTCGGTACTGCTCATGATGACTCCGTTTCGTATTTTGAGCTCAAAATTCTCTTGACCGCACGCGTACAGATCACACAGGGTCAATATTGGTCTGGGTCACAATCTTGCCGCCACTGCGCTTGGAAACATATATGGCCAGCTGATTGACACCGTAATTAATCAGGATGTAGACCACTGCAATAACAAGATAAGTCGATACCAAGGCATCATAGTTAGCAATTAGTACGCGGGCATTTTGCAGCATATCAGGGAAGCTAACCACGTAGGCCACGGTTGTATCTTTAACTACAACTACAAGCTGGGAAATCAGCGAAGGAATAACTATGCGCACGGCCTGAGGGAAAACGATCTTCATTTTGACAATGAAAGGTCGCATACCCAAAGAAAGTGCTGCTTCTGTCTGACCTACAGGAACTGCGTTCATACCTGCACGAAAAACTTCAGCAAGTACCGCAGACGCTGCCAGTGCCACAGGCGTCGTAATCATCCAGAAGGTACTCATTTTAAAACCGTACTGGGGAATGACTAAAAAGAAAAAGTAAATCAGCAACAGACTTGGCACGCCACGGAAAAACTCAGTGATTACGCGCGCAATACCCCGCAGAACAACATAGGAGCTCATCCGCATCAACATCAGTACAAAACCCAGTACCAACGCAATAACACCAGCAGTGAGCGCTACTTCTATAGTTCCTACGAGTCCCATTCCCAAAAAACGCCAAGTTGCAGGCGAAAGGAAGAAAGACCAGTACTTTGGGTCCAACTGGCCCGCTACCGCAAAACTGCGCACTATCAAAGCAAGCAGAGCTACAAGCGCTACCACCGAGATGGCCGTACCCATACGAATGGCACGACGCGTCTTGGGTCCTGGCTCCTCGTAGAGATAATCACGCACAGAAACTTGTGCACTCATCGCAAGATCCTCACCTTCTTGTCAAGGCGATTGCCAACATAGCCAATCACCAGTGCCGTGAGGACATATCCCAAAGCAGAAATCAAAAAGGTCGTGATACCACCTGTAGTACGAGTATTGATGTAGCTCACCAAACCCGTAAGTTCTTGAGGATTGAGAGGAATCTGCGATCCTAGCGCTGTCGTAAGCATGACTGCGATCAGTAGATTGGTCATGGGCAGTACCGCCGAACGCAAGGCCTGGGGTACCACAATAAGACGAATAATCTGGAAGAAGTTCAAACCAATAGAACGCGCTGCCTCAATTTGGCCTACACCAATTGTATTGATGCCTGTCATAAAGTTCTCAGAACCAAAAGCCGAGCCAATGAGAGTAACCGTAATAATTACGCAGGTCAGAGGTTTGAGCACCAAACCTAAATACGGCAGGGCATAATAGACAATGATGAGCAGAGAAACACCTGCGATATTGCGAAACACTTGTACATAGAAGTCACCAAGCATCCGTAGGGGTTTGACAGGTGACACGCGCATGATGGTTACAACAATAGCAAGTATCATACCCAGGGCGAATGAGACCAGGGTCAGCTGCCAGGTACTCAAAAGAGCCAAGAGATATTTGCTGCCATACTCTGCCAGCAGCTCAGAAATCCCCATTCACACTCCTCCCAAAATAAAGCCCCCGCGCTAGCAGCACGGGGGCCAGACTTACAAAAACTTAGGCCCCAATTGCGGGAGGCGTAGGAACATCTTTGATGTCGGTGCGGTCACCAATGCAAACCTTCCAGAGTTTCTCCCATGTACCATCATCTTCGATGGCCTTGAGCCACCCGTTAACAAACTGAACTCCATCAGAATCCTTGGGAAGACCAATACCATAGGCATCAACAGGGCCAAAGGCATCGCCAGCGATACGATACTTACCAGGATTTTTAGCCATAGAGCTAATCTGCATGGTCATATCGATAACGTAAGCATCAACGCGGCCCTGCTCAAGATCGCGACGGGCTTCCTCATCGGTCTTGTATTCTTGGACATTTGCCTTGGGTGCCTCTTTCTCAAGAATAGAGGGGCCTGTAGAGCCAGACTGAGCGGCAACATTTTTACCTGCAAGGTCATCAATGCCATTGATGTCAGTATTATCAGCAGCCACTAAAATACCCTGCTGACTCTCATAATAGGGACCAGCAAAAGAAATAAGCTTCTTGCGCTCATCAGTAATGGAATAAGTCGCAAAAACAGCGTCGACATTGTCGTTTTGAAGCAAAGACTCACGAGTATCAGAGGTGACCTGCGTGAACTTTACCTTGGACTCATCACCCAAAATATAACGGGTGAGTAGCTGATAAAGGCCTGCATCAAAACCTCGAATTGCTTGACTTTCGGGATCGCGGAGGGCAAACAGTGTGGAAGTATCCACGCCGCCAACGCGAAACTCGCCAGCATCCTTAATCTTTTTTGCCCAGCTATTAGCTGTAATTGCAGCATCATCAGCGGTATTACCAGAAGAAATCACACCATCATAGGTCTTGGCATCAATCTGCACAGTCTCGTCAACAGCACTTCCAGCATCCTTATCCTTGGGTGCATTGGCCGACTGACCACCACAAGCTGCAAGGCCAAAGGCGGCAACGGATGCGATACCACCCAAACCAAAGACTTGGCGACGGGAAAGATTAGAGCCTAGAGTTGCCATAAGTAAATCCTTTCGTAATGAGCAAGCTTCATCGGACAGAATGCTCGCTTAGATTTTTACTGTACCCAAGTCGAGTTCTGCTCATACCTGCAAAAATCATCGTGTAACTTGCTCATTACGTGACGCTAAAAAATGCTACACAAAACGTTCGTTCCACCAGTTTTGTACTTGTTCTTTTAGGCCTTCTTGGTCACCTAAGTTGTCGAGCGTACTATCGCAGAGGGCCAGCAAGTCAGCATCACTGAGTTGACGCGCAGCACGCCGATCAAAGTCCTGCTCGCTCATACCACGGCCAATTGCACGCACACGACGAAGTTCTAGTGGACAGATAACACCAAGCACCTCATCCGCAAGCTTCAAAAGTGGTCCCATTTTATCGGGAAGCGGAACCTCAACCACAACACAGGGCACCTGTATCTGGGCTGACTGAATACGTTTGACCTGCTCTACAAGCTTGTTTTTAATTGCCGGCAGCTCGAGTGCCTCAAGAGCCGCCGTACGCTCAGCTGTCGCAAAAGCCCTTAGAGCCAACTTTTTTCGGTCAAGGCTTCCGTCTGCCTGAATAAGATCTGCTCCAAATTCTTTTGCAATATGTTTAAGCAAGGCGGAACCAGGAGCCAATACCTCACGCGAAATTTGGTCAAGATCAATGCATATAGCACCCAACTGTTCAAGCTGAGATGCCACGCTTGACTTTCCCGAAGCAATGCCACCTACGAGAAATACTATCCGCGCTTTGCTTGTTCTAGGCATGGGGTTGGGCATAAAGCGCCACCAATTCTTGGAGCATATCGACCATACTCTCGAGCTCGCCAACAGGAACAAATTCCATGGGTCCATGTGCATTGTAATAACAGGCAGAAAGATTTGCGCATGCAAACCCACGGAAAGAAAGCTGCGAGCCATCGGTACCGCCTCGCATGGGAATACACTTCATTTCGTAGCCCACAGTCTTGTATGCAGCATGGGCGCGCTCAATAAGGGGCACATTTTCAGGAAGTAGCACAATGTCTGCAAGATTGTGATACTGATCGTGGATATCGATACTAAGAACTTCGGCATCTATACGCTGATTAAAATAGTCCACCGCATTCTGCATCAACTGTTTGCGCTGAGCAAACTTAGCAGCATCGTGGTCGCGAATAATATAATCAGCTGTCGCCGCCTCACAGTTGCCACTTATCCGCTCGAGATAATAAAAGCCATCGCGCCCCTCGGTATATTCGGGACGATCCTGCGCTGGCAGCAACTCGTTGTAATGCATCAAACATTCGGCAGCATTGATCATCAAACTTTTTGCGGTGCCCGTGTGTACCGAAACACCGCGCGCCTTGAGATGCGCCTCTGCAGCGTTAAAGGTCTCATAGCAAAACTCCCCCATCGGACCACCATCAATGGTATAGCCCCAACGCGCGCCAAAGCGCTCAAGGTCAAGTAGAGAGGCACTGTGGCCAATCTCCTCATCAGGCACAAAAGCTACGGCAAGGCGTGGATGTGGCAGGCTGGGATTGTCCTTGAGACGGGCAAGCAAAGAAATGATTTCTGCACAGCCTGCTTTGTCATCTCCACCCAATAAAGTGCTTCCATCTGCGCAGATGAGCTGCTCGCCCACCATCTGAGCCAGCTGAGGATTTGTCTTTGGGCCGATGGCAACCTCATTACCTTCGCTATCGTGTCCAATCACACAGCGACCACCCTGATAGGTCACTATCTGGGGACAAACAGGAGCATTATGCGCCTGACGCACGGTATCAACATGACAACAAAAACCCAAAGTGGGCAGGTTTTCCGCGCCCCCACTCGCTGGCCAGTGAGCAATAACATAGGCGTGCTCGTCAATGCTTACATCCTCGGCTCCCAGCTCACGCAAATCATCCGCAATACAAGCTGACATCGTATGCTGTTCAGGAGATGAGGGAACTTCGCTTTGAGAGAGTGCATCTGAGGGTGAAGGAATAGAGCAGTACCTCATAAGGTGCTCAACTACATCACTCACTTCTGATACTGCCATAGATGCTCCTAAAACTTGAAAACGCTCGCCTAAACAAGCAATTGCTAAGCGAAAGAATTGCTCTCATCATAATAAAAACGGAGCCACACAAGGCGACTCCGCTTAAACGAATTATGTATCCGAGCAAACTGGACAAAAGCGCGAGCTTACTCAGCCTCAGTCGCCTCAACTTCGGTCTCGACAGCCTCAACAGCCTCGGACTCCTGCTCCTCGGCAACCTCAGCGGCCTCGGGGTTCTCGAGCGGCGTCACGTCAACCTCAAAGCCGAGAGTCTCAGCAGCGGACTTCATCGACAGGGAGATACGACGACGGTCGAGGTCGATCTCCATGACCTTGACCTGGACCTTGGTACCAACGCTGCAGACCTGGCTGGGCTGATCGACGTGCTGGCGTGCCATCTCGGAGATGTGCACGAGACCCTCGACACCGTCACCCAAGTCGACAAAGACACCAAAAGAGACGAGCTTGGTAACAACGCCCTCAACAATAGCGCCCACGGGGTACTTCTTGACGAGAACACGCCAAGGATCCTCGGTGGTCTGCTTGAGACCCAAGGAGATACGCTCGCGGTTGAGATCGACATCAAGGACCTGAACCTCAATCTCCTGGCCAACCTTAACAACCTCGGAGGGGTGGTTAACGTGGTTCCAAGAGAGCTCAGAGATGTGAACCAGACCGTCGATACCGCCAAGGTCGACAAAAGCACCAAAGTCAACGATGGAGGAAACCTGGCCCTTGAGGTGCATGCCAGGCTTGAGCTTGGAGAGAATATCGGAACGCTCGGCCTTGCGAGCCTCTTCAAGAACAACACGGCGAGAAAGGACAACGTTGTTGCGGTTACGGTCCATCTCGATGACACGAGCCTCAATACGAGTGCCCATAAATGCTGCAAGATCCTTGACGCGACGAAGGTCAACAAGAGAAGCAGGCAGGAAGCCGCGCAGGCCAATGTCAAGGATAAGACCGCCCTTAACAACCTCGATAACTTCACCCTCAACGTTCTCGTTGGCGTTGAACTTCTCCTCGACGCTATTCCAAGCACGCTCGTACTCAGCGCGCTTCTTGGAGAGGATCAAACGGCCTTCCTTGTCCTCCTTCTGGAGAACCAAAGCCTCAATCTGATCGCCAAGGTGCACAATCTCGGAAGGATCAACATCCTTGCGGATGGAGAGCTCACGAGAAGGAATAACACCCTCACTCTTGAAACCAATATCCAGCAGAACCTCATCATGCTCAATCTTGACGACGGTACCAGTGACCAAGTCGCCCTCATCAAAGGCAGTAATAGTGCCGTCGATGAGCTTGTTCATCTCCTCGTCGGATACTTCATCCAACGCAAAGACGGACGAGTTTTGAATCTCACTCAAAGGTGGACCCCTTTCGAACAACGGGGCCCCGATCGCGGTGATCGCTGCCGTAGGGCGCTGTCTAACGTACGATGGGCGCCGCAACGCACCCGCTCGCCGTGCAACCTCGCACGTGTGGAAACTGACCTTGCTATCGGGGGCCAACAGATACAGTGTGTGGGCATAACTCACACAAACTATAGATTACCCTGTAACGGCAGTTAATTTCAAGCAGAAAGCCATAGTTTCATGCACTTTTTTGCAGAAAACATAGTTTGACTTAATCGGCAAAACCTTTGTCAATAAGAAGGGATCCCGGCTCGCCATCTGCCGCCTTGGTCGCTAGTTCATCGCAACGCTCGTTAAGCTCGTGACCTGCATGTCCTTTGACCCATATGAAGCTCACTTTGTGAGGTTGCTTTGCTTGTAGGAGGCGTTTCCAAAGATCAGGATTTTTGACAGGCTGCTTTGAAGCGGTTTTCCAACCGCGAGATTTCCAACCATCTACCCAGTGCTTATTAAAGGCGTTAACGACATATTGGGAGTCAGAATGCAGTTCTACTTCACAGGGTTTTTTAAGCGCCTCAAGACCCGCAATGACCGCCATAAGCTCCATACGATTATTGGTTGTACGCTGGTAACCTGCAGACAACTCACAACGATGCTCTACGCCCTGCTTATCTATATATATGAGCACTGCACCATAGCCACCAGGGCCTGGATTGCCCCGACTTGATCCATCAGTATATATCGTCACGCGCATCTACGCCCTCCTTTTTTTGCTCTCCCTAGTCTATAGGTAAGTGGAACTTCCGCACATCTCATGCCGCCCTCATGCCATCGCCGTCGTCGCTTAATGAGGTTCACGATTCTCCCCCGACAGCGGAAAGGGTTCACGTTTCACCAGCAGGGCAGGTAACACACCAAAAAAGGCGACCGCCCGAAGGCAGCCGCCTCTCATTCCAGCTTACGTAGCGCAAGCGCACCGCAATCTACATGCAAACTACTTCTTGAGCGTGGTGTAAGTAAAGAACTTGTAGCCCAGAGGAATGCTGAAGAAGCCCTTGAGGTTCTTGTCAACCATATAGAGGTCGGTGTAGAAGTACAGAGGGCAGATGCAACCAGTAGACATCAGCAAATCTTCGGCCTTGTGCATCATAGCGTAGGCCTTCTTGGTATCGGTCTCAGCCTTTATAGCCTCAATCAGCTTGTCATAGGTCTCAGCCCAAGTACCATTCTCAACCTTGAGGTCGCCGCCCACATCAGTGGTATCAATGCTATAGGCCTTAACGCTCGCGTGAGCTCCCTTACCAAACTGGACGTCGTTGTTACCAGACTGCGTAGTCCACATATCCAAGAAGGTCATCGGGTAGTTGTAGTCTGCCAACCAGCCGTTACGAGCAATACCGTAGTCACCGTTCTTACGGGTATTCAGGAAGGTGTTCCACTCTTGGTTTTCCAGCTTGATATTGATGCCGATACCAGATAGGGCTGCCTGCAGGTACTCACCAATCATCTTGTGAGATTCCTGGGTATTGTACAGATAGGTCAGAGACGGGAAGTCGCTAAAGGTCTTTTGCTTCTCGTCATACTTGTAGTACTTCTTCAGCGTCTCAATAGCGGAATCAAAGTTCTTCTCCAGAGACTTGTCTGAAACATCAATGTAGCCGATATAACCATTCTTCTTTTTGTCACCAGCGTTCTCGTAGAACTGAGAACCGTCAGCATCAGTCATGCCCATAGCAACAAAGGAAGAAGCAGGTACTTGTCCGCCCTGAGCAATATCGTTGATGATGTGGTTGCGGTCAAAGAGCAGAGCGATTGCCTTGCGGATTTCGGCGCGCGCATTCTCGGCCTCGACACCGGTAAGCTTGGTACCAGCAGGAAGAATCTCAAGATTGACGTTCCAGTTGACGTAATAGGTGCCCAGCTGACCATCAACCTTGAACTCATCAGGATACTTATCCTTCAGAGAAGCAATCTCATTAGTGGGAACATCATCGATGAGCTGCCACGTGCCATTCTCAAAGTTGGATAGCATGTTATTGGCATCGTCAGAGAGGTAGAACTGAATCTCCTTCATCGTGACAGCGTCAGCATCGTAGTAATTATCGTTCTTCTGAACAGTAATGACCGAGTTGTGATCCCACGCGGTCATCTTGTAGGCGCCATTGCTGATGTAGGTCGAAGGATCAGTCGCCCACTTATCGCTCTTAACGATGTCCTCACGAACAGGGAAGAAGGTCGGGAAGGCAAGTAGCTCATTCCAGTAAGGCTCGCAGCTCTTGGACGCAACAACTACGAGAGTTTTGTCATCCTTGGCAGTGACATTGAGCTTGGCGTCAGGATTCACAAACTCGAGAACAGGTTCGTCCTCACCAGTCTCTTCATTCTTCTTGGTCTCGCCTGTCTCCTTGGACTCCCACATTGCGGCATAGCCATCAATCTGGTCAAACATATAGTTATAGTCACCAGATAGTGCAGGTCCTGCAGCACGGTTCCAAGAGTAGACAAAATCGTTGGCCGTAAGATCCTTGCCATCGCTCCACTTCAGGCCGTCGCGCAAGGTATAGGTATAGGTGAGCTTTCCATCACCAGTATCTTCACCCTTGGGAAGCTCAGTGACACAGTCGGGGACAATTTTGAAGCCTTTGCCATCCTTCTCCCACTTTGCAAGACCAGCAAAAAGGTGAGAAATCATCGTAGCGCCGTCAACTGCAGAGTTGAGAGCGGGATCAATGCTGTCAGGCTCGGAAGCCAAGCAAACACCAATGCTGTCAACGGTCTCGCCTGCAGCTGCAGACCCGGCACCAGATCCACCACCGTTGCCGCATGCAACGAGCATCGAGGTCAGACCAGCCAGACCAACAGTCTTAACAAAATTCCTACGTGTGAGCTGAGACATGCTAACTCCCCCTTTATCGGACCTGAGACTTGATACTGTCCAGCTTCTGATAACAGCGAGCTGTTACCAAGTATTTCAGTGCACTTTTAGTGCAACAGAAACCAAGATGAACCCAAGAATTAATATGCTTAAGAATTAATCTCTTCCACGCGATGACAAGCTACAAAATGACCTGGTTTAACTTCTTTGAATTCAGGCATGGAAGCAGAACAACTCTTATTTGCAAACGGACATCTAGTACGGAACGGACAACCCGACGGCGCATGCAGAGGACTTGGAATATCGCCCTGCAAAGGAATTCGCTTGTTGGCATGAGCAATCTTGGGGTCGGGAATGGGTACTGCAGAAAGCAAAGATTTGCTATAGGGATGCATGGGGTGGTCATAAATCTCAGCAGCATCTGCTAGCTCAACCATCTTGCCCAAATACATAACAGCAATACGGTCGGAAATATGACGCACCACCAGTAGGTCATGAGCAATAAAGAGATAGGTCAGGCCAAGCTCGTCTTGCAACTCGTCAAACATATTGATGACCTGTGCCTGAATGGAGACATCTAGTGCCGAAACGGGCTCGTCACAGACGATAAACTCAGGACCACTTGCCAAAGCGCGCGCAATACCAATACGCTGACGCTGACCACCTGAAAACTCATGGGCATAACGCGAGGCATGCTCGGAGTTGAGACCTACACGATCCATAAGTTCGAGGATGCGATCCATGCGCTCCTTTTTTGAGCTGTACATACCATGTACATCCAGAGGCTCACCGATAATATCGGAAACCGTCATACGAGGATTCAGCGAGGAATAGGGATCTTGAAAGACCATCGTCGTTTTGCGGCGGAACTCTGCCATCTCTTCTTTTGACTTGGAATTGACAGGCTTGCCGTTGTAAATAACCTGACCCGCGGTGGGTTCATATAAGTGCAAAATGGTACGGCCGACGGTAGTTTTGCCACAGCCAGACTCACCTACCAAGCCCAAGGTCTCGCCACGCTTAATCGAAAACGAAACATCGTCGACCGCTTTAAGCGGCGTCGAGCCAAAGAAGCCTGTCTTTACGGGAAAATATTTCTTGAGATTGCGAATTTCAACCAAAGGAGTTTCCTCGTTTGCAGAGGCTTTGATTTCGTCAGCCATCTTATGCCTCGCCTCCTTCCTGAGCACTCACAACAGAAGCAGACTGTTGCTTTTCGTAGAGATCTTTGACATTAAGCCAGCAAGACGCTTTGTGGAATTCATTGATATCCATCGACTCGGCAGGGTGCTTAATGCAAATCTTCATGGCCTTTTCGCAACGAGGGGCAAAAGGACAGCCCTCAGGAAGATTGAGCAGGTCAATCGGGGTACCCGTAATAGGGTGCAACTTTTGGCCCATCGATCCTAAAGTCGGAATAGAGCGAAGCAGGCCACGAGTGTACTCATGACGTGGGTTGTAGAAAATCTCGTCTGCGGTGCCTCGCTCGCAATAAGAGCCCGCATACATAACAACAATCTCATCACACATTTGGGCAACAACACCCAAGTCATGGGTAATCATGATAATTGCCATGCCCATCTCGCGCTGTAGCTTTTGCATCAGCTCGAGAATCTGTGCCTGAATCGTTACGTCAAGCGCCGTAGTTGGCTCATCTGCAATCAAAATATCGGGTTCGCAGGCGAGCGCCATAGCAATCATGACACGCTGCCGCATGCCACCCGAAAACTCGTGTGGGTACTGCTTCATACGCTTTGCAGGCTCATTGACGTTAACTAAGCTCAGCATCTCAATGGCACGCGCCTCTGCTTGTTCGCGCGTACGATCGGTATGCAAAAGAATGGCTTCCATTAACTGGTGACCAATGGTCAGGGTGGGATTCAAAGAGGTCATCGGATCCTGGAAGATAATTGAGACTTTGTTGCCACGCACATTTCGCATGACCTGCTCACCCGCACCCACTAGCTCTTGGCCGTCAAGCTTGATAGAGCCACTGACAATTTTTCCCGTAGGGGCCAAGATTTGCATGATGGAGTATGCGGTTACCGACTTACCCGAGCCGGACTCGCCTACAATGCCCAACACCTTGCCGTGATCGAGGTTGAAGTTTACACCGTTAACTGCTTTTACCTCACCTGCATCCGTAAAGAAGGATGTATGCAAATCCTTTACTTCAAGAAGCGCCATCTAAATCCCCTCCCTTCCTAGTTGTTAAGCTTGGGATCGAATGCGTCACGCAAACCATCGCCAAAGAGGTTAAGACCCAAGACGATAAGAGAAATGGCAAGAGCCGGAATTGCCAAACGCGAGGGATAGCTTGAAATACCGTTAAGAGCATCAGAAGCAAGGGATCCCAGCGAAGGCATAGGAGCGTTGACACCCAAGCCCAAGAAAGACAGGAAGCTCTCCGTAAAGATGGCAGAGGGAATTTGCAGTGCTGTCGAAATGATAATGATAGAAATGCAGTTGGGAATCAGGTGCTTGGTAATAATCCACTTTGCCTTGGCACCTGCCGCCTGAGCTGCAAGAACATATTCCTGCTCACGCAAAGACAAAATCTGGCCACGGATGAGACGTGCCATCGAGCACCAATACAACAAAGCAAAAATGATAAACAGCGACAAAATATTCGAACCAATTTTTGCAAACACCGTACCCTCAAAGGCACTACCCAAACTTGCTCGCATAACTGAGGCCAACAAGATAACCATCAACATATCGGGCAGGGAGTAGATGATGTCAACGATACGCATGATTGCCATGTCGACACGACCACCCGCAAAACCTGCGATGGAACCCATGGTCAGACCCACAATCAACACGATGATGGAGGCAAAGAAACCTACTGCCAACGAGATGCGGGTACCGTAAACTACACGAATGAAGTAGTCACGACCAGAGGCGTCAGTACCAAAAATATGTGGAAAGACAAATTGCCCGTCTTCCATCATTTGCTGTTCGCTGCGGGAATACTCCATCGGAGCCAAATTGTTATAAGAAGCATCAACAGGTTTACCCGGCTGAACACCCAGCTGCACATCATAGGAATATGGCCACACAATCGGCAGCACGATAGCCGAGATGACAATCAACACAATGACTACCAAGCTGGTAAAGGCAACCTTATTTTTGTAAAAACGCTTGCAACCATCACGGAAGAAGGTCGAGCTGGCGCGCATTTGCACCATGTAGGACTTTTCTTCCTCAGATGCAGGAAGAAAATCGTCCATGTCAACCTGCATGCTCAGGGGATTCTTGTTCATCATCGCTCCTAATCCAGGCTGATGCGCGGATCAACCACGCGATACAAAATGTCACTTACAAGGTTCATAACCACAATGAGTGTGGCAAGAATGATTGTGGTGCCCATGATGAGCGAATAATCACGACCAGTGATTGAGTTAACAAATGCACGACCAATGCCAGGTACCGCAAAAATCTGCTCAACAACCAGCGAACCTGTAGTGATGTAGGCAAGCTCGGGACCCAGATATGTAATAACGGGAATCAAGGAATTCTTCAGCGCATGTTTAAGAATAATGTTGCGCTGAGAAACGCCTTTTGCCTTGGCAGTGCGAATGTAGTCCTGTCCCAATACATCAAGCATTGAGGAGCGCGTCAAACGCGTAATATATGCCATCGGATAAAGCGCCAAGGTCACAATGGGCAGTATCAGGCCACCTTTGGCTGCACCGTTTGCTGGTAGCACATGCAGTTCAATGGCAAAAAGTAATAAGAACAGCGTGCCCATAATAAATGACGGCATCGATACAAACGCTGTCGTGATAACCATGATGATCTTATCAGCGACAGTATTGCGCCTCAGTGCAGCAAGAGCGCCAAGCAAAACGCCTGATGCTGTAGCGATAATCAGCGCAATAACACCAAGCTTTGCTGAAGTCTTCATGCCATCGGCAACAATAGTGGTTACTTCACGACCGCGCTGTTTGAGCGAGGGACCAAAGTCAAAGTGTGCAGCACCACCTAGGTAGGTGAGATACTGCTCAAACAAGGGCTTGTCGAGACCAAATTTCTCTTCAAGTGCTGCTTTTGCAGCAGGCGTAACTGCCTTCTCACTCGCAAAGGGTCCACCTGGTACAGAGTGCATTACAAAAAAAGTGATTGTAATGACTGCCCAGATTGTGACAAAAGCAAAGAGGACCCTCTTAATGATGTAGGCAACTTCTTTTGAGTTCATAAAGCTCTCCTGTCGCCGGATACAAATCCCCAGTTCGCATCAAAAATTTGTGGAATAACGCAGACTCGTCTAAACAAAACTTAAATTATCTTTGCTAACCCACATTGCGGATGGATTACAGGGGGGTTTCATTTAGGGGGCTCGAAGGTTTAGCAAAGATGAACAGCAAGCTCCTAGTACGCAGAAGAAAATTTCATAAATTTGCTGCAGAAATTTCAAACATGATAAAATATCGAATGCTGTGCTGCGTGCCCATTGTCTATGAGGTACCCTATTACCCCACTGTTTAATTGGCATGCCTAGCTGCGTTATACAGCAGACTGCTCGTCTGGGTCTTCTGTATGTACGCATAATGCAAGAAGGGGCAGCAGTTAACAAGTAACTGTACGTCTCCCGCATCAAACACGATGCGGACTGGAATGGGGAGCGTTCATGGCGCGATTCGTCGGATACGTCGTTAAGCGAGTTTTGAACTACATAGTTATGATTTTTGTAGCAACCTCGCTCACTTACTTTCTGGCCTCAGCTTTTATGAGTCCACGTTCTAATTATGAGTCTCGTACTCCACGTCCCCCACAAGAATCCATCGAGTGGGCGCTTGATGCTGCCAACCTCAACGATAAGACGCCTATCATGGAGCGCTATCAAAAGTGGATTGGCGACATCCTCACCAAGGGTGACTTTGGCAAGACTCCTACGGGCGCTTCGGTTAACCACGAAATCTCTTCCCGCATTGGCGCTTCTGTCCAGCTCATGCTACTTGCTACCATTATTTCTATCGTGGTCGGCGTGAGCCTAGGTGTCTACACCGCTCAACGCCAATATCAATGGCAAGACCGTTTTTGGAGCGGTGTCGCCTCGCTGTTTATGGTTATCCCAACTGTTGTTTTGGCAATTCTGATTGTATTTTTTGCAATCGAGGTCAATACCGCGACTGGCACACGCATCTTCTATGTAACGGGACTTTCCAGCTATAGCGGTTCCAACTTCTTTATTGGTTTGCTCGACTTCCTCCAGCACATTTTGCTGCCGACCATCGTGCTTACTATTATCAGTGCCGTTGGTTATCACTTGGGTCAGCGTACATATCTACTTAACGAAATGCATGCTGACTATGTGCGCACTGCTCGTGCAAAAGGTCTCACAAAAAAGCAGGCTATTCGCAAGCACGCTCTTCGTGCATCTTTGATTCCTACTGCCGTATCTGTAGCCTTCTCCATCGCTGGCATCTTTACTGGCGCCGTTATGACCGAGAAGATTTTTGCTATCCACGGCCTTGGTGAATACTTCATCAACTGCATCAACAATAACAATATTCATGGTGCGGTTGCTGTTGCCGCCTTCAGTGGTGCTTGTACGCTCGTCGGTGCTCTGCTTGCCGACCTCTTTGCTGCAGCACTCGATCCTCGAATCAAGATGAGCTAAGGAGAGCACGATGTCTGAAGAAAAAAGACAGGTTGCGTCCCCTGAAAATACGGACGCAAAAACTGACGAAACCCACCTCACCAACGCAGAGCTCGAGCTTTTGGCTGACGAGCTAGGTAGCTCCGGCGGCGAGGTCAAACGCATTGGCTATTTTTCGCTTATTGGCCGCCGTTTTGTGCGCCAGCGCAGCGCTATGGTGGGTCTTGTTATCCTGATTATTTTGATTATTCTCGCTATTTTTGGGCCATATATGACGCCCTTTACCTATACCGATCCCGATTTCACGGCACTCAATGTGCCCCCCAATGCGACGCACTGGTTTGGTACCGACGGCGGTGGTTTTGATCTCTTTGCCAGCGTTGTCCATGGTTTGGGCCGTTCTTTGGCAATTGGCATTATTTATTCTGTGCTGACCACCATCATCGCTGCAATTGTTGGCACCTCTATTGCCTATGTCCGCGGCGTTCCTGAGAAAATCGGCATGTGGTTCCTCGACATGCTACTCATCATCCCAAGCTTTTTGCTTGTAGCTATGGTGGTCCGTGCCTCCAGTGGTACTGAGGGCTGGTGGATGCTGATTGTGGGCCTGACTGCCTTTGGTTGGATTGGCTACGCCCGTACCCTGCGTACCATGGCGCTTTCTCTGCGTGAACGCGACTATGTTCGCGCCGCAAAATACATGGGTGTCTCCCCTATCAAGACCATTATTCGTCACCTCATCCCCAACCTTGGCTCCATCTTGATTTTGGACACGGTATTGGGTGTTATTGGCGGTATTAACTCCGAGACCGCATATAGCTTCTTGGGTCTAGGCATCAAGGCTCCCGATACATCCTTGGGCTACCTTTTGAGCCAGGGCTCATCTGCCATGC
Organism: Atopobium sp. oral taxon 810 str. F0209; assembly: GCF_000466405.1. GTDB lineage: Bacteria > Actinomycetota > Coriobacteriia > Coriobacteriales > Atopobiaceae > Olegusella. The sequence continues at coordinate 42,023 of NZ_KE952954.1, forward strand.
TTTCTGCCCCTTGGGTTATTCTCATTCCCTCTATCGTTTTGATTGTGCTCTGCGTCAGTATGCAGCTCATCGGCGATGGTCTGCGCGATGCAATCGATCCGTATTCCCGCGCTGCCGGCACTGTAGAAGATGACGCCGAAGAGGATGCAGCTACTACCGAGACCGCTAAGGCTTAAAGACAATTCACGATTTGACGTCTTGGGTATGGCGCGCTCACCTGCGAGCGCACAACAAATGAAAGTGACGGAGCTACAAAATGGCCGAAACGACAAGTACAAGCACGCAGACCTCTTGGGTCGCCAAGGACGATACCCTGCGCTATGAGTTGCTTGAAAATAACGGACCCAAGGGCGCCCCTGAGGGCGACCCTATCATGAGTATTCGCAACCTCAAGGTGTCTTTTGCAACCGAGGCAGGCCGAGTCGACGCCGTACGTGGTGTTAACTTTGACCTTTGGCGCGGGCGCACCTTGGGCATTGTAGGCGAGTCGGGTTCAGGCAAGTCGGTAACTGCTCTTTCTTTGATTGGCCTTCTTGATGACAATGCTCATGTCACTGGTTCGGTCAAATTTGATGGAGAAGAGCTGGTAGGCAAGACGGACGAGGAGATGGCAGCCTTCCGCGGCAAATCCATCTCAATGATTTTCCAAGACCCTCTGTCTGCCTTGACACCTATGTTTAGTATTGGTGATCAGCTAGCAGAAACTTTGCTAATTCATAACCCCAATATGACCAATCAGCAGCTACATGATCGCTGCATCGAACTGCTTACCATGGTTGGTATTACCAACCCTGAGGATCGTCTGGACGCCTATCCTCACGAGTTTTCTGGCGGTATGCGTCAGCGCGTTGTTATTGCCATTGCTATTGCTAATGACCCTGATGTCATCATTGCAGACGAGCCTACCACAGCACTCGACGTAACCATTCAGGCACAGATTTTAGATGTACTCGCCGTAGCCCAACGTGAGACGGGCGCCGCTGTTGTCCTAATTACCCACGACTTGGGTGTTATCGCGGGCACCGCAGACGATGTCTTGGTTATGTATGCTGGTCGTGCTGTCGAGCGCGCCAGTATCGATACGATCTTTGACCAGCCTTCTCATCCTTACACCATGGGCCTTTTGGGTGCTGTTCCCAAACCCCACATGGCGGCTGAGCATCGTCTGGTTCCCATCAAGGGCAATCCCCCTTCACTGGCCGCTATTCCCAAGGGTTGCCCCTTCTCACCGCGTTGCCCCATGGCAAGCGGATCATGCTTTGAGATTGAGCCAACTCTTGATCCTTTTAATGCTGCCGAAGGCCACCTTGTAAGCTGTCACAAGCTCGCAACCATCCGCGATCGCCACTTAAACTTCCAGGATGTATATCCCGAGCTTGAGCCCTTGCCTGCCAAGTGGGCCGAAGTACCTCGCGATCAGCGACCCATTGTCCTTGAGGTCAAGGATTTGGTAAAGACTTTCCCTGTTCAGGGCAAGGGTTTAATTCGTCGTGACAAGGGTACGATGACCGCTGTTGACCATGTCTCTTTCAAGCTCCATGAGGGTGAGACACTGGCATTGGTTGGCGAGTCTGGCTCGGGTAAGTCCACCACCCTGATGCAGATCATGGATCTCGTTAAACCTGAAAGCGGCAGCATTACTGTACTGGGCAAGGATATTGCAACCCTTAAAAACAACCGCGAGCGTCGCGAGCTTAGGCGTGATTTGCAAGTTATCTTCCAAGATCCCATGAGCTCGCTTGACCCTCGTATGCCCATCTATGATGTGCTGGCAGAACCCCTACGTGCGCAAAAGTGGGCACCCAAGGATATAAATAAACGTATCGGTGAACTGATGCATCTTGTCGGTATCAATCCCGACTATGTTGACCGCTTCCCCTCTCAGTTCTCAGGTGGGCAACGTCAGCGTATTGCTATTGCACGTGCCCTTGCTACCAGCCCCAAGATTTTGCTGCTTGATGAGCCTATTGCCTCCTTGGATGTCTCCATTCAGGCAGGTATCATCAACCTGCTTGAAGATCTGCAGGTACAGCTCAAGATTTCTTATCTCTTTGTTGCCCATGACCTGGCAGTTATTCGCCACATCTCCGACAGTGTTGCCGTTATGCACCTAGGCAAGATTGTCGAGCAGGGAGATACTGAGGAAGTCTTTACCAATCCGCAAGATCCCTACACTCAGGCTCTGCTTTCTGCTATCCCCATTCCTGACCCCAAGATTGAACGCACGCGCGAGCGCATGGTCTATCAGGATGGCAAGTTGGTTTCCTCCTCTAGTCTCCTTTCTGGCCATAAGGGTTAAGCATAGCTTCATTGCAAATAAACAAGCTGAAAGTGATTCGCAATTTGCGGGTCACTTTTTTGTATGTACAGGACATTCTTGGCATTATGTAACAGACTAGAAACGTCTATCCACAGATATGCCACCACTTTTTATGTGATTTCTAATAGGATATTGCGGAGCACCAAAAGGTGCTTTTTCAGCACCAGTTACCTGTTCGCTGACATTTTGGAGGAAACATGGCACTTTCTCGTCGTTCGTTCTTGGGTATGGCAGGCACTGCTGCCACCATCGCCGGACTTGGTCTGGCTGGCTGCGGCAAGTCTGGCAACAGCGGCGCTGGCTCTAACGCAGGCGACGCAGGCATCGAGCCCCAGAACGGCTCTCCCGCAACCACCCCGCTTGATAAGCTTCCCATCCCTGAGAAGGGCAAGATCTACAACAACCCGCTCGAGCGCGATGCAATCAAGGACGGCGGCACCCTCGTGCTCCCCGTTACCGAGATTGGCCCGGATTTCAACTACTTCAGCGTAAATGGCAACACCACCTACATAAGGTGGTTCTGGAGCCTTTACAACCAGGCTGCAGTTCTTTATGACTGCGATCCTACTGCAAAGGAATTCAAGCCCAACCCCAACTTTGTTGAGTCCAGCTCTGTTGAAGATAAGGACAGTAAGCAGGTTGTAACCATCAATCTCGCCGAGAAGGCAGTCTTTAACGATGGCACCCCCATCGATTGGACCGCTATTAAGGCCCTGTGGACCTGCATGAATGGCCAAAACAAGGACTTTACTCCTTCTAGTACCGACGGCTTTGATCAGATTTCAAGCGTCGAGAAGGGTGAGAATGACAAGCAGGCTATCATCACCTTTGATAAACCTTACTACCCCTATGAGGCTCTGATGGGTGCTCTACATCCCGCAGCTGCTGATCCTAAGGTCTTCAACGAAGGATGGGTCAACAACTGGCACAACGAGTGGGGCTGCGGTCCTTTCGTCATCGACAAGGCCGACGAGACTGAAATTACCTTTGTACGCAATGACAAATGGTGGGGCGATGAGGCTAAACTCGAGTCCATCACCTTCAAGCAGATGGACGCTCAGGCAATGTTCAACGCCTTCAAGAATGGTGAGATTGACGCAACTGAAGCTGGTCAAAGCGGTACTGCCGAGATGCTCTCCAACTTCTTGGGTATGGAAAACACCGAAGTACGTCGTGGCGACTCCCCCAGCATTGCTTGCATCGAGGTCAACGCTTCCCGTGAGGGCCTCAAGGACATTGCAGTCCGCAAGGCTTTCGCCCAATGCATCAACACCGAGACCATCTTGGGCATCGTCTATCAGGGCGTTAACTGGTCTGAGAAGCGCTTGGGCTCGCTGATTATTCTGCCTTGGATGGACGGCTATGAGAGCAACCTGCCCAAGGATGTCACTGATCCCAAGCCTGGCGACGAGCAGATTGCTGCCGCCAAGAAGACCCTTGAGGATGCTGGCTACACCATGGGCAAGGACGGTTACTACGAGAAGGACGGCAAGCAGGTCGCCTTTACCTTTACCGCCATTGGTGACTCCAACACCGTCAAGAATCGTGCAGCCGCTATCCAGAAGATGGCTAAGGATGCTGGCATGAAGATTGACATCGACAACAAGCCTAGTTCTGAGTTCTCCAAGACTCTGACCGGCGGCAACTGGGATACCTTCCTCCTTGGTTGGAACTCCAGCTCTGCTTCCTACAACAACGGTAAGCAGATCTTTGGCATCGACAGCTTCTCCAACTTCACGCACACTGGCTCCAAGGAGCTCGACGAGAAGTTTGTCGCTGTCACCGGCATCTCCGATCACGCTGAGCAGATGAAGGCCTTCAACGAGGCTGAGAAAGAAGCTCTCGCTTCTTACGCATTCATCCCTCTGTACGCTGGTGCAGACTGCATGCTCTGCAAGGCTGGTCTTGCCAACTGGGGCCCCGCTCTGCTCTCCGGCATCCAGGCCGAGAACATCGGTTGGGCAAAGTAAGCTCGTCTTACGCCAAATAAGCGCGGCTGAGAGCCTCCTTCGGGAGGCTCTCTTTTTATTGCCGCGAGATTCACGATATGTTGCGAGTCATCTCAAGCCTCGCCCCGCCCTGCTTGCCAAACGCCACATGTCGTTTCATGCCCAAGCGCCAAAAGCCACGTTCTATTTCACTTTTTTTGCCAAAAGCCACATTGCATTTCACGCGAAAAAAATCTACCTGCACAAATGCTGATGGCAATGAAGAGATCTGTGACTTCTGACATTTTTTTGAAGTAATCCGTGGCTTTTGGCACATAGAGCTGCGTCATTTGAAATGATATGTGGCTTTTGGCAAACAAGGCCGTGTTGGTTGAAAGAATGTGTGGCGTTTGGCAAATAGGGCCGCGCTGGATGAAATGATCGGTATTTTGGCAAGCAAAGCAGCGAGGGGATGAAATAACCGGTAGCATTTGACATGGCGCAGTGGCGCAAGGCATGAAAAAACCCGCAGGGGAAACTGCGGGTTTGGACGTACGCGATGTAAGCAGGGCTTAGATGGTGCCAAGAGGGAAAGTCAGGGCCATAATCACGATGCACAAACCAAAGACCACCGCAGAAATAACAGTCAAACGGTCAAGATTCTTTTCCCAAACAGCAGAGCCAGCAGCGGAATTGTACATGGAGCTAGCAATCATGTCAGAGACGCCTGTTCCTTTGCCAGAGTGCATCAGGATAAGCAACCCCGTGAACAAACCAGAAGCAATAAGCAGAACAACAAGGATGATATTAAGCACGTTCACAAAAGACTCCTTCACGCGGTAGACACAACCGCATACCAACTCCAAGACGGATAGCATAGAATTCTAGCAGAATAGCATCTATTAGTGCTTGCCACATCGTTTCAAGACTAAGGATACATATGGCTTATTCAGCAGCAATTTTTGATATGGATGGCACCATCTTGAATACCCTTGAGGACCTCTGGTCCTCGGTTAACTATGCCCTCGAGCTCCACGGCATGCCCAAAAAAAGTCATGAAGAAACTCGCCGCAATCTAGGTAATGGTATGGAGTTTCTCATTGGACATTCGGTACCCGCACATACGCCTGAGTCGCTAACACAGCAAATCCTAGCAGAGTTCAAAGCTTATTATGCAGATCACTGCGCACAGGCAACTGCCCCCTATCCAGGTATATATGAGCTGCTCGATGCCTTACACGCGCAAAATATTCGCTGCGCTGTGGTTTCTAACAAGGGCGATTTCGCTGTTCAGGAACTTGTGAAGCAGTATTTCCCTGGTAGGTTTGATATTGCCGTCGGTGAGCGCGAAAGCGTGCGGCGCAAACCCGCTCCCGACATGGTACAAGCAGCGCTCAAAAGCTTTGGACTCACACCAGCTGATTGTGTCTACATTGGCGACTCAGAAGTTGACATCGATACCGCTCACAATACTGGCTGTGACTGTATTGTGGTGGGTTGGGGCCTCCGTGACCATGACTTTTTGCTTGAGCATGGAGCGCCACGTATTGTCAATGACACAACAGCACTGCTGCAGACAATCCTAAGCTAGTTGAAACTCAAAGCAACGACGAAGCACAATATGCTTGGCACACGCCGCAGGCAGACGCGATTTACTTATCCTACAAAACGCATAAGCAAAAAAGAAACCAACAAATTCTTGATATTCACAATGCCTTCAAAGCATGCTCACCAAGGCATCATTTATGCTTATTTTTTGGGCAATCAACTGCGGATTTTGTATTTTTTCCTCAGAAAATCCCGCGAATACAACGCTTACCTATCGGTAAATGGCTGTGCGTATAAAAACAGTAATTTCGGGCTACTATTGGATTATGGAAGCATCGCTCATCCGAGGAAAGGTGGCACACATGGGCAAGAAAGCTGCTGAGGCACTCGAGATTAATTACGACGAGCTCGCCGACTATCTGCACTGCAATCACTCAGTGTATATGAAGGTCGACGGCAATGTCTATTACCTGACCGACGTTAACTTCGAGGCGTGGCGTGCACAGGACACCAGCAGGCGTAATAGCAAGAATCACTTTGTAGATTGCAGTCCTTTGGTTCCTACGGTCGACGAGTTCTTGGCTCTTCCCTTCATCCACGGCAAAACCATCAAGGATGTCTTCTCCGACTCCAAGTTCTACGCATCTATTTCTGGTGAGAAGAGCGCGTAAGCAAAGCCGATCGTAGCTTTGTACGAAGTTCTAAAACGACTCGGGGTCCGCTGGCGTAAGTCAGCGGACCTTAGTCATAAGAGCAGAACAAAAATGCAAGCAAAGCCATGCATACAGAACAAAAAGTGTGTCTGATTATGCGTCATACATAGAGCCTGAGATGACCCCAGACACAGCCTTAAGTTGTTAAGAAGCAGGCCACAACAACCCTCAACGCGCTACGTGTTACGGCGCAAAGCTGCAACGGGTCGAAAACGGTTCACGATTCATCAGCTCCATCGGAATTCGGTTCACGATTCATCATTGACCAAAAAATTTTCCAGGCCTTTTGTGAAGCCAAACGTGGAAAAGGAACCCTTTCCGAGTGGGATGATGAAAGAGGAACCCTCTTCCCAAATGGGGCAGTGAATGAGGAGCTTTAGAGGCGATGCACGATGAACCCCTTTCCCCGCACTGCCAAAATTTCGATAGATGGTTCGTTTCGATAGATGGTTCATCCTTCGGACTTGCGAAAAAAATGACCAGCGGTTTTACGTTTGCTCACTTCGAAGGATGAACCATTTGCGGTTGATATTTGTGGCTTGTGTTTGTGGTGTGTATCCCACCCGTATTCCAAATAGCGAAACTTGCATGTGTTGGAAAGCATCTTTTCCTCTATCACTTATCGGTTGCACGCCTGCGTATGTGTCAGACCACGGCATTTCCCTATACGCTCAGAGCCGAAAAGAGGCGCTGACCTATGTCAACGCCTCTAAAATCAGACACACTTTTATCCTATAAACTCTGTGCCATATATCCCAGAGCACGTTAAACATAAGCTCTGCTTGGTTATACCTATTTGCGCAAATTACTTACTCAGAATCAAAATCAGCCGTAAGGCTCTCCAGTTGATCGAGGTATTCATTTTCGGTAGCAAACTTGTGTGGCGACCTCTTGGCATAACGCTTAACTGCAGAGGCTGACTTCTTGATCTGTACTAAAGTGCCAGCACCAGCCACACAGCCACCAGGACAGGCCATACCCTCCAATAGATAGCCGGGATATTTGCCTTTGATGGCATCTTTCATCATTTGGCGGCACTCATCAAGACCCTCAGCATTTGCGATGGGCACCTCACGGTCAGGGTACTTCTCATGAATTGCATTGACAACCGCGTTTGCCACACCACCTGCGACCGCAAAGCCACGACCGTCGGCGCTCGCAACATCAAAATCGCTCTTATTGTCATCATGCAATCTGAGGTAATCGATATCCTTGGCTTCCATCATGCCTGCCATTTCCTCAAAGGTCAACACAAAGTCAACCTCAGAGCGAACAGACTTGCGAAGCGCTTCGCCCTTCTTTGCTGCACAAGGCCCTACAAAAACTATCTTTGCATTGGGATGCTGGCTACGAATCATACGCGCTGTCAAAACCATCGGAGTCAGCGCCATTGAAATAGCTTCCTTGTGCTCGGGGAATTCCTTCTTTGCCATAGAAGCCCATGCAGGACAACAAGATGTGCCCATAAACGGCAGCTTATCAGGTACCTCGGAAAGGTAATCCTCGGCTTCCTGTACCGTGCAGAGGTCGGCACCCAAAGCGACTTCTTCAACACCCGAGAAGCCTAATAACTTGAAAGCTTCACGCAGCTTGCCAACATTGCCTTTACCACCAAATTGGCCAACAAAGGCAGGCGCAACCGCAGCGATCACTTCTTCTCCCTGAAGAATGGAGAATATAACCTGCGCAATCTGACTCTTATCGGCAATAGCGCCAAAGGGGCAGTTAATGAGGCACTGGCCGCAAGAAACGCATTTTTCATAATCAATTTCAGCACGTCCATGCTCATCAGAACCAATGCAGTGCATGCCGCAGGCATCAGCACAGGGACGCACGTGATGATGAATTGCGTGGTAAGGACAAATCTGAGCGCAACGGCCACACTTGATGCAAAGGTCTTGATCGATAACCGCGCGCTTGTTGTGAAACGAAATCGCCTGCTTGGGACAAATCTCACGGCAAGGATGCGCAAGGCAGCCCTGACAGCTGTTGGTGACTTCATACACATTGTCTTTGCAAGCATTGCAGGCAAACTTGATAACGTTAATCAGTGGCGGCTTATAGTAGTCCAAACCGTTCGTTGTAGCTTCTTTGATTCCCTCAGAAACACGACGGGGCTTGTCAACACCTTGCAAAGGCAGGCCCAAAGCTAGACGAATGCGCTCGGAAATAATAGCACGCTCAAGAAAAACTGACTCACGATAGGTAGCTACATCACCAGGCAAAATCTTGTACGGCAGATTTTCAAATGCATCATCAAAATATTCATCACCACTTTCGGGATGACTCGGGATGCTATAGCAAATCTTTGCGACTTCGCGGAACACATCACGCCTAATTTTAGTTAGGTTGGTGTACACGCCACGCATGGTATCAGCCATGGTTGCCTCTCTCTTTTGCCGTATTTCTCCCCCAATTCTTAAAGCCTATTATGACGCAGTAAAGCCCAGCTTGACAAAGCGTTTTGGAAAGGCGGTTTCGAGCGTTATTTGCTGCTGAGTTACTGGATGCTCAAACTCCTCACGCCAAGCATGCAGCATCAGACCGTCAGGGTGTGGCGCTCCACCATAAAGGCCATCTCCTAGCAAAGGAAATCCCACAGAAGCAAGATGCACTCGAATTTGATGGCGACGACCAGAGAGCAACTCAAGCTCCAGTAAGCTCAAACCATTGCAGCGTTGAAGTACATGAACACGAGTATGCGCTTCTTTTCCATGGGGATTTATACGCATGCGATGAGCATCATGACGATCGCGACCGATAGCTGCATCTATCTGATGAATACGCAAGGGGAAATCGCCTGAGACCACGGCCAAATAGCGTTTATGCAAAGCATTGCTTGCCACCAGAGCATCAAAGGCAGGTTGGAATTCTTCTGTAAGAGAGAAAATCACAAGTCCCGTCGTTGCCACATCGAGACGCTGAATTGCCTGAGACCGCACAGCATAACCCTGCGTGTGTAGATATCCTGCAACTCGCTCGCTCAGATTAGGAACTCCTGTTCCATCTCCATGCACCAATATACCCGCAGGTTTATCGACTGCAAGGAAAAACTCATCTGCCGCAAGCAAAGAAAAGCCTTCCGCTGCAGATGGATTCAGCTGCTGCACTGGTTTAACAGCTAGCTGAAGCGTTACTTCTTCCCAAGCACTGAGCATGCCCTCAGGATGCAAGATCTGCTCTGCCGAACGCAAGCGTCCTTCGGCAAAGATGCGCTGAGTCTGCCGTCTAGAAATGCCTGCTGCCACAAGAAGTTCTCCTGCCAGCATCTCTTTTGTGGGCACAAAGCGTAGCTGCTCTCCACCAGAGATCACATGAAATGCCTGAGTTTTGCTCATTGCAGCTCCTAGATAGGATCTTCTGCCGACCAGCCCTTGCCATCCCTCACTTTGGCTTGGAGCAAATCATAAAAGGCCGTAACCATAGACCACGTATGAGGGGAGTTGCGCCATGCGACACAGATGGGATATTTTGCGCCCTCACCAAGGTCTATGAGACGCATACCTGCTTCTGCTGAGTTGGGAAAACTCGTGTGAGCCAGCTCAGATGAGCAAAAACAAGCACCTACTCCACGGTATGCCAGTGCCACCAAGGTTTCAGCATTTTTGGAAATCACACGCACGTCAGGATGAATGTTTTCGCGACGAAAAGCCTGACGTGGCACCGCCCCTGGTACATCTCCCTCTCCTACCAGCAAAAACGGCAGTTTTTCTAGTGCTTTGAGACCACCGTCCTTCGCCGCCTCTGCCACCACTTCTTCTACGCGACCAGGATAGTAGCGTTCAAGCAAATCTTGACGACAAAGCAGCATAACTGCTTCATCGTACAAATCTCGTACCACCAATCCCTGTGCATCGGGTTCGATTGTTGCCACAACCATATCAACGCGTCCTTCGCGCAACAGCTGTACCAAGTCTTGGTTTTCGCTCTCATACAAGCTGACCGTAATCTGAGGATAGCGACGCTGAAAACTGGCGATAGCACGCGGCATGATAATGTGGCCGCGCGTAGATGCCACACCAACACGCAAAAGACCACGCTGGTTGCCAGAAATATCGCGAAACTCCTGCTCCATCACGCGACGCTCAGCTTGAAAATGTCGCGCATGTTCAAGAAATTCTTCACCAGCATATGTCAGCGCCAAAGGCACATGACGATCGACTAGTCTCACATGCAACTCACGTTCAAGACCAGCTATATGAGCAGAAAGTGTCTGCTGAGTCACATTGAGCCGCTCGGCTGCGCGAGTAAAGCTAAGCTCTTCTGCAACTGCAATAAAGTAATCAAAGGAGCTAAAGTTCATATCTTCCTCCCCTTAAGTAGGCATATTTCTGGACCCATGCTGAACAATAAACTTAACTTTGCTTGGCGCTTTTTGGAGCATTCTGACGCTTTTTTAACACAAATTATATTTGTATATAATACATCTAAATACAGTTGGAATCCATGTTCTAATGAGGCAACAATAACCCTGTATGTAAGAGTATGAATTGAGGGGAACTTGCCGCATGGCTGAGTACATTACTCTTGGATTGTTCGTCGTAATGCTTTTAGTCACGCTCACTTCAGGTATCCCCCTTGTTGTATCACTCACAATTGGACTCGTTATCTTTTTGGCATATGGGCTCTTTCGTGGCAACAGCCCTCGTGCACTTTTTGACATGATCAAGCAGGGCGTATCCAAGGTTCGCCCCGTACTTCTTCTTTTGCTCATCATTGGAGCCATTACCGCAAGCTGGCGTGCAGCAGGTACTATTCCAGCTATCGTCTGTCTGTCAACCCAGATTATTTCTCCGCAGCTTTGCTTGGTTGCAATTTTTTTGCTCTGCTCGGCAATGTCAACACTCATGGGCACCTCTTTTGGTGCAGCAGCAACAATGGGCGTTGTCTGCATGACCATCGCCCGTACTATGGGTATCAATCCCATGTTTGCTGGCGGCGCAATTTTGGCTGGAGCCTACTGCGGTGACCGTTGCTCCCCTATGTCATCAAGCGCTTTTATCGTAGCAACCATCACTGATACCGACATTTTTGACAATGTTAAGCGTATGCTGCGCACGGGCATCGTTCCTTTTGTAGGCAGCTGCGTTCTCTACGTACTGATAGGCATATTCAGTGCAGGCTCGGGCAAGGTCCCCAATGTTTCTGCCGCTTTTTCGTCAAGTTTTGATATGTCACCTGTGGTCCTGCTTCCCGCTTTTGCCGTTATTGTACTTTCTGCTTTTAAGGTGCGCGTACACAAAACCATGCTGGTAAGTCTCGCGTTAGCAAGCATTATCTGCGTCTTTGTCCAGGGTATCCCTGTAGGTGAGCTGCCAGCACTTTACTTTGGTGGCTTCCACTCGATTAATCCTGCCTTGGCACATATGGTTGACGGCGGCGGTATTCACACAATGCTCGAGATTATCACCATCATTGCTATTGCTGGTAGCTACGCAACCATCTTTGAAGGCACCGGACTTATTTGCGGTATGCGCGGCATGATCAATAAAATTTCCCAGCGCTATACGCCCTTTGTAAGTGTGCTTATTACCTCGGCGCTGACTGCAATTATTAGCTGCGAGCAGACTTTGGCAGTCATGCTAACCCAGCAGCTTTGCAACGATGTCGAAGGCGATGGCTCTGCTCTGGCACTTGACCTGGAAAACAGCGTTGTGGTGATTTCAGCGCTAGTACCTTGGTCGATTACCTGCGCAGCTATTCTTTCTTTTGTAGGTGCCCCCGCCAGCTGCGTTGTGTGGGCCTTCCTGTTATATCTCATTCCACTGTGGACGCTGCTGCTGTCCTTTAAGTCTCGCAAGGATCCTAACTTCGTTGCCTCGGAAGCGGGACGTTTACTGGGTCTTGCCGAACACGATGATGTCCGCCGTGTCCGTGGCACTATAGATGCTCTTCCGAAGGTCGCATAATAGCGGCGCATTCCACCGCTTTTACGTTGCGCGTCATGTGTCTTTGCGCACACCCTTACGCAAACGGTTCAAAACCGTCGCTCTGCTTCCACAAAAGCACTGCTCACTTTTTTGCTGCGGATGCTTATTGAACCCGTTGTATAGCATTTCTCACAAGCGGTTCAAAAGCGTACCAAATGACTCGAGAAATCCCAGGTAAAAATTGTCGCAAGGGTGTTTATTGAACCGCCTGCGGGTAAAAGGGCGTTTCTTGAACCCGTTGTCTTCCCTTTAATGCAGACGGTTCAAAACCGTACCAAGTGCGCGAGAAAAGCCCTGATAAAAATTGCCGCAAGGGTGCTTTTTGAACCCGATGTGGGTTGAAAGGCGCTTA
>NZ_KE952954.1:54823-61429 GCF_000466405.1 Atopobium sp. oral taxon 810 str. F0209
CCCGATGTGGGTTGAAAGGCGCTTATTGAATCCGACGTGAGAAAAAGGATGTTTACTGCACCAGATTTTAGACATGGGAGCGTAAGGACAGCTCAGCTGGTTCGGGCAAGAAAAGCGGGCAAACTACCTTGGTGTACACCGCCAACCAAGCCATCGAGACGCAAAAGCCAGCCAACACATCAGATGCATAATGCACACCCAAATAAATGCGGCTTACACCCACAGCTAGCACCACGAGCGCAAGTGAGGCTGACCGTACCCAACGCATTACGCGATCTTTCTCGTAATGCCATACCAAATAAGCAAGCAGACCATAAAAAGCCATCGCCACCATCGAGTGTCCCGATGGAAAACTATAACCACTCTCCGCCACGAGGCGAAAACCCTCAGGGCGTGGGCGCTGTACCAGCTGTTTAAGCAAAACGTTAAGCAAAGAAGCGCCTGCCAAATTGAACAACATGCACCGTCCCGGCTGACGCCCTGGCGCAAAAGCAGACGCAACAATCCATACCACCACCAGCACTACTGGCATTGCTAGGCTCGTAATCGTTTGCATAATTGGCGTAAGTAAATCACTCCGCAAATCCTCAACGATATAGTGGTATGCCAGACGATCAAGACGCAATATCTCGCCGCCCCACACATCTTCTAGCAATAGCAAAAAAATTACTACACAGATAGCAAAAATTACTGAGCGCCGGTTTGCCCATGCAAGGCGCCGACCCTTTTCAGCCACTTCTTGAGCTTCTTGTGAAAGCAACTCATTATCCATTCAAAATCTCCGATCGCCGTTCATTTAGGCGTTAACTATTTTGTCCAATAATTCTTTGCTTATCCTTAACTAAGAATAAAGGCATCGTAACGCCGCAAACTCATGTCCTCCATGGGCGCTACCATAGAGTACGTACAATGCCAGACATGAACTTTTACAACTCCTCACAAGAGTTGTTTTACAGCTTTGAGAGGATATCATGACATCTCGAATTAGCACGGGAAACGCGCTTTATTTATACCGTCTGTTTCTTGAGGCTTTTGGCCAAGGCAAGCAAATCTTTTTGCCCCGCATCGAAGAAGTATTACAAACGGATGGCATCGCAGCGTATGACCTAGACTGCGAGTCTGTGCAGGAGCTTTTGGAAAAACTTGAGTTTGTGAGCCTAACCAAGTTTAAGGGTGGACGTATATATGCCACGCTACAGACACAACCTAAGTTTGATGAAGCGTTAGCCGCGCTAACAACAGCTGCTGAAGATGAGGCACCCAAAAAAGGTGGCAAGCCTTGGAAACGCAAAAAGACTCAGATTAAACCTGCGCGCCCTGTTCATCGCGAGCCGCCAAAACCCCTGCATGAGGAACTGGCAGAAGAAGAGCTGGCCACACCTGAGCCAGTTAATAAGATTGAATCCGAGGAAACACCTGCCAAAAAGTCTGCACAGGATGAAATGGGTGTTGCAAAAACAACAGTTCAGGGCGAGCTTGAGCAAAGCCAGGCTGTCGATGCTTCCACTGGAGCGGCAGCGGATGCCCCTGCCAAAGCTGGAGCAGCAGCTGGTGTTAGCGCTAAGGTAGAAACAGAAATTGAAGCAACTGCCAAAATAGAAGCAAAAACTGAAAATGAAACCGACTCCGAGGTCAAAGCAGAGGTCGAAGCCAAAGCAGAAGTTGAGACCATCACTCCCCTTCTGACCCCTCAGCCCTCAATTCATCTCACTATTGTTTCCAAATCTGGAGCTGATGCAGGCAGCCTGGAGGAAGAACAAACCTTAGAAGAAGAAAATATCTTAGAAGAAGACTTGCTTCCCAGATCTGAGCACATCACTCCCGAGCCAAATTCTACGTCACAGGTCGTTATTCCCGCTCATGCTGTTCCCACTCAAAGCGCTGCGGAGCGTGCCTTGCCCAAACAATTCTGGCCTGAGGTACGTTGCCCCGAGGAACTCATGAGTAAGCTCGCCCTAGCACTACCCTTAGGGGCTGACGTCCTATCAACGCTAGAAGAAGATTGGCAGGTCGCCCGCGCCACTGGCAATGTGAGTTACACTCGCAAGGACGCTCACTTCCCCCTGCGCTATCACGATACATACAAAAAGCCTATTGAGGTGTATCTCAAACGCAGTAATGGTCTAAACGCAGGCAAGCGCTGGATTATCTCTGATGTCCAGACACATACAGAGCACATAACAGCTCCAGAGCCTATAGAGTCAGCCACAACCCCTCGTACAACACAGGACTTCTGGATGGCAATCTCTGCCACCTCTTTGGCGCCTTATCGTCGCCGTAATCTCGCCTTAGAACTCTCTAGACATCTGCATTTCGAAAGCTGGACAGAATTTTGTCAAAGCTTTTCTTCACTTGCAGCTCATGAAGCTTGGGGTGAGACGAACGAGGATGACCTACCTATTCTGCGTGAATATCTCAGTGTCAACTTTGTTCGCGCACTTGAGCAGAACCGCATTGTAGCGTCTGCCGACGGCAAGCAAAAACTCTGGAATACGGGTCTGGTAAATACAGCTTACCAGGAGATTTTCTGTCTCATGAATGCGGACTCAGCCGCAGAGTCTGAGCCCGCGGAATTCTTCGCGGCGCTCACGGCGACAGATTCTCGCCTTGCCAGCTGGGGCACGCCCCCTGCCCCTGCAAGTTATATCTCTTCTCTCGAGGACCTCTATCTGCCATACGAAACCACACTTCTCGACAATCCTCGCGCGCACATTACAACAGAAGCCTGCACACGCGCGCTCGCTCGCGCAAAAGCCTCATTCCGCGAGCTGGCGCCCATTTGGGATCCTCAAACAAGTGAAAATTACCTGTTGCTTCCACTTGAAAAAACAACGGCAGAGCAGAAAAATCCCCAGGTTTACGCAGCTCTTATAGCCAAATACCAAGCAGGTCGCCTATGCCCCTTGAAGACGCTCTGCTTGCGTGATGCCTATGCATGCGCTCGCGTGGTATCAGCTCAAATGCCTAGCTGGCTCTCGGGAACCCTTGAAGCATGACAAAGCAAGTCTACGCATCGCCCAAAGATGTGCTCCAGCAGGTCTTTGGCTACGAAAACTTTCGGCTGCATCAGTGCGAAATCATAGATGCCATTCTGCATGGTCGTGACGTGCTTGCCGTCATGCCTACCTCTGCTGGCAAGTCTATCTGCTATCAGATACCAGCGCTGCTCTCAGACGGCATGACACTGGTTGTTTCACCTTTGATTTCACTGATGACAGATCAGGTAGGAGCCTTATTCCAGCTGGGCATACAGGCAGCATACCTCAATAGCAGCCTTGATATGGAGTCGCAGGCAAACACGCTTGCTGATCTTCGTAGCGGCAAACTGCGCATCCTCTATTTGGCGCCCGAACGCCTTGGTGACCCCCGTCTCCTTAGCACTTTAACGACATGCAAACCCAGCGTGCTTGCCATCGATGAGGCGCATTGCATTTCTCAATGGGGCAATGATTTTCGCCCGTCTTACCAAGAAATACACAGCTTTATCGAGCAACTCCCTGAGCGCCCTGTTATCTGCGCTCTCACAGCCACTGCAACTAAAGCCGTTCAAAATGATATCTTGCAGTCACTCGAACTCATCAATCCGCTGCGCGTCATTGCCAGTTTTGACCGTCCTAATCTCCATTTTGTAGTTGAACACCCACGTAGTAGCAAAGAAAAGCTTCACGCGCTTCTACATTTCATCAAAAAGCAAAAGGGCCCCAGTGGCATCATCTACTGTCAAGCTCGTCGCACTGTTGATGATATCTGCGAGGAACTAAACGCTCGGGGCATCTCCTCCGCGCGTTATCACGCGGGCATGTCAGCTGATGAGCGCAAGCAAAATCAGGATGATTTCCTTTTTGATCGCGTACGAGTCATCGTAGCAACTAACGCATTTGGCATGGGCATTGATAAATCAAATGTCGCCTTTGTCGTGCATTACAATCTGCCACTTTCGATGGAGGCCTATTACCAAGAAGCAGGACGAGCAGGCCGTGACGGTAGTCCTGCTATTTGTCTTTTGCTGTATTCTCCGCGCGACTTGCATACTGCAAAGTTTCTTATCTCAACAGTCAGTCGTGATGATTTGGACCCTGAAGAGGCCAGTAGGCTCATCGCGCATGACGAACGCAGGCTCCAAGATATGGTTCGCTACGCCACATCAACAAGCTGCTTGCGTCAACAACTATTGGCATATTTTGGCGAAAATACTGCGGATCATTGCGATAACTGTTCCAATTGTCTCAAGGAGTGGCAAGAAAAAGACTGCACCGTAGAAGCGCTCAAAATTGTCTCTTGTGTGGCGCGCCTTGCGCAGCGCAACATGAATCTCGGTGCAGGCATGATTTGCCAAATCCTCAGGGGAAGCAAAGATCGACGTATTCTCAATAACAAGCTCGAGGAACTCTCGACTTACGGCATTATGCCCAAAACGCCTATCCCTGAGATGCATGAATTAATAGATGAGCTGGTAAATCAAGAAATTCTCCAACGTAGCAACGGAGCATACCCCACTATCGGTCTTAGCAAGCACAGTGGGGATTTTCTTCGTAGTGCTTCAAAAACAGATGGTCAGCGTTTTATACTACGCATAGCTCAAGAGCAAAGTCCCACAACCTCAAGCAAGACTCGCAAAAAAACTCGCTCTGTTTCCCAAAATAGTAAAGACGAAGTACTCTTTGAGAAACTACGCAGTCTCCGCATGACCCTTGCGCATGAACAAGGGGTTCCTCCTTATATTATTTTTAATAACTCCACACTCGAGGATATGTGCAGACTCAAACCGCAAACAATGTCTGAGCTGCTTGAAGTGTCTGGCGTTGGTGAAATAAAAGCAAAACGCTATGGAGAGCGCTTTTTGGGTGTCCTGATTGAGGGGTAGAATCTAAGACAGAAAAAAGATGGGGCAGTTGGATGTCCAGTGGCTCCATACACTAAATTAGCACCACAAGGAGCACAATGAACGTTAGTCAAGCTATTGAACTTGCCGGCTCATTTTTTATTCCTGAATTTCTTCTTGCTGACGGTCTTTCCGCCGTTGAATCAGAGCGTCTCAAGACCGAGGAAGCAATTAAGGTACTGCGCGATGACTGGTTTTCACAACCATTGGGCAAGGAGTCTTTCTCCTTTGATTTAGTACGTGAGCTAGCCGACCGCAATCGCACTCTTTGTGATCTGGTAGAAACCTCCGATGCACCAGAGGCAGTTGCCCTTGCCACTCGTCGTGCCGAATCCAACAGCCCTAATCTTTCACGGGGTATGGCTGAATCCGACCTTGTCCATGGTGTAGCTGCACTACAGCATCGCTCATTCAAAAAGGTCGAACGCGAAGTCGGCGGCATTATGGACAACCTTGCTGTGGTTTATGTTGCTGCCCCCGTCAAGGGTACCGTTGTTGGTATTGACCTCGAAACTACTGGGCGTAACCCTGACCGCGGCTACATCATCAATATTGGCTGGGAAACCATGGAGCTCACGCCCGAAGCAACTCCCCAAAATGACCGGGCTGTCTACTGTGGACTTCCTGATGCATGGGCTGGCCGTAAGATTCCGATGGAACGTGTCCATCACATTACCCCCGATATGCTTGCTGGCAAAAAGCCCCTGCGTCAGGACAAAGAACTACAAAAACAGCTGGTAGCTCTGCTTTCTAAGTATCCTTTTATGGCACACAATGCCTCATTTGAGGATTCTTGGATGATGCTGCATCTCAACGGCTATGCCGAAGCACGCAAAGCAGGCAAGATTATACCTATCGACACACGCGATATTTGCCGTCGTATTGACAAGGATATGGTAGGGCTGCCCCGCGAATCTCGCCCTGCTTCACTAGAAAACTGGGCACGTCGCCGCGGAACATTGGATACTGGAGAAGCAGAGAAACACCTTGGTCTTGATGATACCGACCTGATGCTGCGCACGGTACAAGCCGAGTTTGCTCTCCGTAATATGTTTACGAGCTCCACGCATGCAGGAGCCGAATCCCCACACACAACCACGCCTAACAAAAAAGCGGGCGCTGCGACCACAACTACAAAATCAAACGATGCAAATCGTACGCAGACAAAGCACTCGCCCAAGCTCAAAACTGCGAGCAAAAAACTCGAGCAAGCATTGCTTGCGCCTCTTTCTACAGTTGCACAGGGAGGCTCTCTCGAACTTGCAAATTGGTCTGCTTCCTGGCTTACTCAAGCGGCATCTCAACTACCCGAGCATCTTAAGTTAGCTGTACGTATAGGAAGTGTTGAGCAAGGGGGTTTTGTTGCCTCTATTGCAGGCGAAAGCAACGCCAATCCGCAGGTCATTCAAGCACGCCTAAGCGTAGTAGACCAGACTGGTTTGGCTCACGGGCTTGCCTGCTTTGCAGTGGCGCTCGCCCAAATGAGTGCTACTGGCAAACTCCCCACCCACTCCATCTCGCTTGCCTGCTTTAGTTAGCAACAGCTTTATAGCAACAGCTCTATGGAACAAGGTTTATGAGGCAAAGTGCATCCGCTTTCGTAGGTGATTCGTCCTTCTTCGTAAGCAGCGCATCTTCGTAGGCAGCGCATCTTCGTAGGCAGCGCATCTTCACAAGCAGTTATCCTTCTCTCGCAAACGGTTCAAAAGCGTCGCTCTGCTTCC
>NZ_KE952955.1 GCF_000466405.1 Atopobium sp. oral taxon 810 str. F0209
GAAAGAATGTGTGGCGTTTGGCAAGCGGAAGGATGCTGATTGAAACAGAACGTGGCCTTTGGCAAGCAGGACCGTGTTGACTGAAACGATGTGTGGCGTTTGGCAAGCAGGACTGCGACACGGCAGACCTAGCAGCTATGAAAGGCCTCCGGCATAGGTAAGCAGACCCGCGGAAATGGTAGCGTTGACCTCATCGAATACGCACGCGAAAAAATCAGCGTCAAGCAAGGAGTAGCGTGGGATATCGTCGATATGATTGACCTGCGTTGTCGCCACCATCTCACGAGCCACCTCAACCGCCGCACGCACATCAATTTCAGCCACCTCGTATTGGGGAAACGCTCTGCATTGCTCAATAAGCTCAGCCGTCACACGAGGCATCATCGAGATAGATAGGGTCCTACCAAAGCGTTCAAAGTCACTCTGCTTTCGGATACGCAGCGGATCACCATATTCAAGGCCCTGCTTGACAATGAGCTCGTTTACATGGTGGTTATACAGATGGTCTGCCACCAGATGCGCCCAAACACCAAGCACTACATCGGATACGCGACCCTTTCCGTCGCGATTTGGCTCGGCGTAACTCTGCCAAAACTCCTGATAATCGGGTTCGGGCATATGATACGGATCGGCAAAATGAGTCGTACGATAATCAATAATTTTGCTAACACGGGGCACCATGTAGCCCACATAAACATCAGGGAGGAAATTGCCAAAAAGAAAGCAATTCACATCGCAAATTCCCAGCTCAGAGGGTGTATATTCCTCAAGTAGCTGTTCGACTTGCGCGGTATGAATGTTCCAGCTTGGCATCTTCCTCCCCTCTTGGACTTTACACGCTAGATAGCCTTTAAGTACTAGGCGGCTATTACTTAAGAGCGAACTTCACCACCAGTGGATTTTGTTACCTTAGTCACAAGCTTATTATGTGCTTTTTCTACCTCATCGGAGGTCAACGTATGGTCATCAGCACGATAGGTCAGCGAGAACGCCATCGACTTTTTGCCTACGCCAACACGCGCGTCATCACGGTAGACATCAAAGAGCTGAACTTCACGCAGAAGCTTACCGCCAGCTGAATGCAGACGCTGCATAACCTGTTCACAGGTCACAGACTCGTCAACTACCAAGGCGAGGTCCACTGCAACACCAGGCAATGTGGGCACATCTTGGTAAGGAAGCTCACGCTTGGCAAGGCGGAGAAGCGCCGCCAGCGAAAGTTCAAAAGCGACCACCGGCTCGTCAATACCAAAGCGACGCAAAGCCAGCGGGTGGACATTTCCTACCCAGCCCAACAACTCACCGCCAGCAAGAATCTCAGCTGCACGACCAGGCTGCAACCAACTGTACTTCTCGGGCTCTGCCACCTTATAACGAACCTTGGTCAGACGGAGCGCCGAGGTCAGCTGTTCAATAACTCCCTTAGCATCAAAGAAGTCAAGCTGAGCGTATTTAGTGTCCCACTCATCAAGATTCCAACGACCGCAAAGTACACCTGCCACCATAGAAGGCTCATCGGGCGAGCTCTTCTTGGGATGACCATAAAAAACGCGACCAATTTCATACAGATGAACGTTGGGCGTACCATGATCGAGGTTATAAGCCACCGAACGAAGCAACCCTGGAATAATGCTGCGGCGCATCTCGGCCTGATCGGCCACCAGCGGATTCATGATGCGCACGGGAATGCCGCGACCTTCCTCAGACATACCCAGCTTTGCCAAATCATCCGTTTCGGCAAAGCAGTACGTACTTGTCTCGGATAGACCACAGCTACGCAAAGTAGCACCAATGCGACGAATACGCTGTTGATCAACGGTCAGACCACCGGCATGATTGCGCGCTGCAGGCAAAGTTGGCTCAATGTCGCCCTCACCCCACAGGCGGCAAACCTCTTCGATAAGATCGACTTCGCGGGTCAAGTCGGGACGATTGGTGGGAGTGGTTACCTTGAAAGACTCAGGGTCGCTGGTATCCACCTTGCAGCCAAGCCTCGTCAGACGAGCAACAATAAATTTGTCATCTACGGGAGCACCGCAAAGCAGACGCACGCGAGCAGGACGCAGCTCGACCACAGGCGCTACTGCGGGCACAGGATACGCATCGACTATGCCAGAGCAAACCTCAGCACCACAGCACTGCTCAAACAACGCTGCTGCGATATCAGACACCTCAGCACAGCGAGCAGCATCCACCTGACGCTCATAGCGGATAGAAGCTTCGCTCATCAAATCAAGCCTGCGACTAGTGCGTGATATATGACCGCGGTCAAAGCAGGCAGACTCCAGCAGAACATCGGTTGTGTTCTCATCAATCTCGGAGTCCTCACCGCCCATTACACCAGCAAGACAAATAGGCGTCGCACCATCATCGGTAATAAGAGGCATATCGCTATCGAGCACACGATCTTGACCATCGAGAGTCACCAGATGCTCACCCGTGGCAGCAGCACGTACAACAATGTGACGTTTACCATCACGTTCGGACAGTTTGTTCAAGTCAAAGGCATGCAACGGCTGACCCGTCAAAAACATCACGTAGTTGGTTACATCTACTACATTGTTGATAGGACGAGCGCCTGCAGCAGTTACGCGGCGAGCAAGCCACTCAGGACTAGGGCCAATTTTGACATTACGAAGCACACGTGCGGTATAGCGCGAGCAGAGCGCGGGGTCATCAATCTGCACATCTACTAAATCAGATGTCTGCTCCTCCATCTCATGAGCAATGCGGGGCAACTCGATATGCGTATCCTCATCAAGTATTGCCGAAGTTTCTTGCGCCACACCTGTCATCGACAAGCAGTCCGGACGATTGGGTGTCATCTCACAGTCGATAACGGTATCAGACAGGCCATACCAATCAGCAAAATCGAGACCCACAGGCGTGTCCTCGGGCAAAATCCAAATACCCGAGTGATCCGAACCAAATCCCAACTCACGCTGGGAACAATTCATACCATTAGAGTCCACGCCACGAAGCTTGCTCTTCTTAATTTTGAAGCCACCAGGCAGCTCGGCACCAACCATAGCGACAACAATATGGTCGCCCTCTTCAAAATTCTGAGCACCGCAGACAATCTGCAACGGCTCGGGATTACCCTCTTTATCGACGTTCTTCTTGCCAACAGACACTTGACAGAGCCACATGTGGTCCGAGTCGGGATGAGGCTGCTTGGAAATCACTTGACCCGTCACCACGTCATGCAGGTCGGCACCCATCTTTTCGACAGCTTCAACTTCAGTACCGGTACGAACAAACTCAGCTACCAAATCTTTGGGGTCGACAGGCACATCAACCATCGACTTGAGCCACTCATATGAAACGCGCATTAGTATTGTCCCTTCTTGGTCGCGCGGGATATTAGAACTGCTTGAGGAAGCGCTCGTCGCCAGTCATCAGCATGCGTAGGTCAGGCAGGTCATAGCGAAGTGCTGCAACGCGCTCAACGCCAATACCAAAGGCAAATCCAGTATATTTTTCGGGATCAATGTCTACATAACGCAAAACGTTGGGATCGACCATGCCGCAGCCCAAAATCTCAAGCCATCCAGTATTTTTGCAAAAACGGCAGCCCTTACCATGGCATACGCCACAAGAGACATCAACCTCACAGCTCGGCTCGGTAAAGGGGAAGAAGTGCGGACGGTAGCGGGTCGCACGATCTTTACCAAAGATCTCGCGACAGAAGTAATCAAGCGTTCCTTTAAGGTCACCAAACGTGATACCTTCGTCAACCACCAAACCTTCTACCTGCGTAAACTGAGGTAAGTGATTGGCATCTGCCGTATCGGGACGAAATACGGTACCTGGACAAATCATATAGATAGGCGGTTTGCGCTGCTCCATTACGTGTACCTGTACGCCCGAGGTCTGAGTACGCAGCAGCAAATCCGAGCTTGAAAGACCCAAGTCGCCCTTACCCTCAGGAGCATTATCAACCACATAAAAGGTATCGTTTGCCGAACGACTGGGGTGATCAACGGGAGCATTAAGTGCGGTAAAGTTGTGATAAACGTCCTCGATATAAGGGCCATCCTCAACGGTATAGCCCAATCCGCAAAAAACGTCTTCAATTTCCTCACGAATTTGTGAAATGAGATGCTGGGTACCAATACGAGAAGAGCGACCAGGTAGAGTCACATCCACTGCCTCAGCAGAGATCTGCTTGTCAAGAGCAGCCTGCTCAAGTTCATCTCTACGTGCAGCAATCATAGCCTCGACATGAGAGCGAACAGTGTTTGCCAGTTTACCCATTGCCGGACGCTCCTCAGGAGCGACTTTTCCCATCATACGCATGATGGCCGTGAGGCTACCCTTTTTGCCGGTTGCCGCAACGCGGACCTGCTCGAGTTCCTCGACCGTCTGAGCCTTATCAAGACCCTCCCTCACCTGTGCCTCAATGGCAGCAAGTTCGTCGGTCATTGCCATGTGCTCTCCTCCTTCACGCAATAAAAAACCGTCCCTGACGCGCAATAGCGCAATCCAAGGACGGATGTCTCCGCGGTACCACCTCAGTTGAGCGGTGGATGTCTGCCCACCGTCTCCTCTTTTGTTCTGTGTCGTAGAACTTACGGCTCACTTAATGATATGCGCAATTAAACGCATACGTTCGGGTTGCAGCTGTTAGAGTGAACTCTGTTTGTCAACCTCATAGGCACCTCTCAACCGACGTGTGCCCTCTCTGTCTGAAGCCATGCGACAAGCAAACCTCTCCGTCATCGCCTGCGGGCAAGTCTAGCACACCTTGCTGCCAAAACCTCCCTAGTCTTGTGCTTCCCACCGTCCCGCCACGATAGCCTCTATAGTGGCAGCCACAGCATCATCTTCGCAGCGTCCAATATGGTAGTGTGCTGCTGCCACAGCCTCAGGAGCTGCCCCTTGCACTGCTGCGGAATGCGGCACATGCTCAAGCATAGTTACATCGTTACCACCATCACCAAAGACTGCCACTTCATCAAGGCTGCAGCCAATAGCCTGGCAAAGTAAATCAATACCCGTAGCCTTTGACCAGCCACGCCGTGTAACGTTAATCCACGCAGGCTGTGGTACATCAAAACTCAAATCATCGAACTGCTCATTGAGCAGGGCTGAAAATGTGCGCGTATTATCAAGATCGCCCACTTGAAAAGCATTGCATTTGACCGTACGTGTACTTGGCAGTTCATGCAGTATGCGGCAGCTTTCAACATATTTAGGAAAGCAGCGCCCCATGTCCTCTATACTCCCCGCCACCAACTGCGGTACCCCACCGTCAAAACACACCAAACCAGCATGCGGGAGTTGCTCCAAAAACTCAGCCATACGACCAATCTGGTTATTGTTGATAACCTCTTCGTGCAGCAACTCGCCATCCAAAAAAACTTGCATGCCATTGGTGGCCAGCATCGTATCGCCAAGGCGTTGCTTGTTACGCAGCATGGGAATTGCCCATTCGCGTGCGCGACCCGTAGCCACACCCACACGAATCCCTGCATCGAACGCCGCCTCAAGAGCAGCAGCTGTACGCTCACTGACCTGATGCTGACCTGCAGGCAAAATTGTTCCGTCAATGTCAGTCAAAATGAGTTTAAACTCACTCACGCGTGCACTCCTTTTGCTGGCTCATTTTGCAACTTATGCCAGCTGCCGTTGTTGCAGAAACTCCGCCACAAATCCTACAGCATAGCCTAGCAACGTCGGCAGCACCCAAGCCATACCCATAGCTGCCAAAGGAAGCAGATCAAAGGGCAGCCACGCCTGAGGCACAAAGCCATCGCGGAAGGCAATAATAACGCTCACAACCGTGCATACCGTCACAGCTGCTTTCCAAGCCATGGAATGCTTGGCTGATGTGGGCAAAAGCCCCATCAATACCAGCACAATTGCCACAGGATAAAGTGCCGAAAGCACGGGCACCGAGTAACCCAAAATTGTTGCCAAGCCAAAGTTTGCAAAGATGGCTGACACCACCGCTATAAGCAGCGCCCACTGCTTATAGCTCATCTTCCCGTAGGTCTGGAAAAAATATTCGCCAATCGAGCAGATAAGGCCGATACACACATTCAAACAAGCAAGACCAAAAATCGCAGCAACGATAGCTGTACCCACAACACCAAAATGCAGGTTTGCGGCGGCACTAATCACATCTGCACCGTTAGAGGTACCACCCAACACAGGACCCACAATCATGCCGACTATGCCAAAGCCTAGGTAGATAACACCCATCAGCACACCCGCAACCACACCAGAACGCATGACCTGCTTGGCAACGAACTTTGGTTCGCTCAGGCCCAATTCACGAATGTTCATCGAGATAACAAGACCAAAGGCAAGGCCTGCCAGCATATCCATAGTCTGGTAGCCCGTCGTAAATCCAGCAAGTACGGGAGCCACATCATAAGGGGCAGTCGCAGTCGTCGAGGTCGATGCGGGTGGGTCAATCAGAGTAACGCCCACCACAACCACAATCAACACAATGAGCGCAGGACCGGAAATTTTGCCCATGAGTTCGGTCAGGCGATTGGGGTGCATAGCCAGAAGGTATGCCACCAAGAAAAACACCAGCGTAAACCCTAGCTGTGCCAAAAACAAAGCCGTGGAATCCAACTTTGGCATCAGCGGATCAAACATTGCAAACGAAGTCGATGCGGTACGTGGAATTGCCAGACAAGGTCCAATGGCAAGGTAAATCAACGCCATAAAAATCTCGGCAAACTTGGGATGAATACGCCCACCCAAATCACGCGCGGTTCCTGCCATAGCAACAGCGGCAATCGTCAAAACGGGTAGACCTACTGCAGAAACAAGGAAGCCTAATAGGGCAAGCGGAGTATCAGTGCCCGCCTGTACACCCAGACGAGGAGCAAGAATTAGATTACCCGCTCCAAAGAACATGGAAAAAAGCGTAACGCCGACGATGAGGCCGTCACGCAAACCGAGTCTGTCACTTCCTTGTTTTGCTTCCATATCTATCCCCCAAACATAAAAATAGCGTTGGAACACCCTACCATCACCTGTGCAAAATTGGAATCCCAAAGCCAACTATTCTTCTGCTTGTTAACTTTTGGCAATTCTTGATACAAAAAACCTCCCATTTCTCATGTCCAAGCAATGGGAGGCAGTCCCTACCTATCAGGGGCTTAAGCTATGTAAGCTTATTTATATTAGTCATGCAAACGCTTATTGACAGCAGCAGCGATGGTCTCTGCATCCGTCGCGTTTTCCATCTCGGTGCGGAAGTTGGCGTGAGTTAGCACACGAGCAATCTTGGAAAGCAGCTCCAGATGGACGCTTGCACCTTCCTCAGCGGGAACAAGCAAAGCAATAGCATAGACAACAGGGGCCTCGTCCATGGTCTTCCAGGCAATATCACCCGAAAGCTTAAGAACAATAACGGCCGTCTCCTTGATCTCGGGAGCCATTGCGTGCGGAATAGCATAACCATCGGTCATGCCGGTAGAACCCATATCTTCGCGGGAACGTAGAGCCTTAAAGATTGCATCAGCGTCAGTACCAATTCCCAGCTCAACGGCCTTGTCTGCAATCACATGCAGGGCTTCGTCAACATCCCTTGCAGGGCAGTCAAGAAAAACGTGAGAGGCTTGGACGAGGTCAACCATGGATTTCTCCTTACTCGCGACCATACAGGACGAAGTGTCACCTGGCACTTCGCTCATATCTGCCTTAGGATACCACGTACGAGCGAAAACCTAGCGCAAATGAGGGCATTACTACGTACTTATCGCAAGTTTTCACCTGCTAGGCACGTG
This sequence comes from Atopobium sp. oral taxon 810 str. F0209, assembly GCF_000466405.1. Classification (GTDB taxonomy): domain Bacteria; phylum Actinomycetota; class Coriobacteriia; order Coriobacteriales; family Atopobiaceae; genus Olegusella. The sequence goes on from NZ_KE952955.1 coordinate 7,752, forward strand.
CTTGCAAGGCACAATAAGCAGCGCCGTACATTCCAGCCTCATTGCCCAATGTCGCAGCGCTAATGCGCATCGCCGCACAAGCAGGGAAGCAACTCTCACGGAACGCAGAGGTAATTTTGGGTCCAATAACGTTCCAAGCGCCCGCCACGCCACCACCTACCAGCACTAACTCAGGATCCACAATGGTGGCAATCTGAGACAGGGCACGACCTAGGTAGGCACACATCGTATCAATTGCTTGCGCAGCGCAAACATCTCCTGCTTCAAGAGCATTAAAAATCGAGATAGTATCGGTAGCATGCTCAATGGCAACAGGTGTTTGAACTGCAGCTTTGCATGCCTTGAGATAAAGCTTAACAAGGCCTTTCGCCGAGGCATACTGCTCAAGACAACCTTTGTTACCACAGCCGCAGCTCTCAGTCTCGTTGGGCTCCATATTGATGTGACCAATTTCGCCACCCGCACCAAAGGCACCAGCAACCAGTTTGCCATCAATGATGACACCACCGCCCACGCCCGTGCCCAAGGTAACCATGACACAACTCTTGACACCTTTAGCACCGCCCTGCCAAACCTCACCGAGGGCTGCTGCATTAGCATCGTTAACAAAAGCAAGCACTGCTGCCGCGAAATGAGCTTTGAGCGCTGCCTTAAAGCCTTCAACATCAAGAGTGATATTGGGAAGCACACCCACATGTCCTTGAGCATCAACAGGGCCAGGCACATCCAAGCCTACGGCCACAATATCAGCAGGCGTCAGCTGGGAGGCTGCCAGCAACTTGTCGAGACCTGCAGTCACAATATGGAAGGCCTCTTCGTTCACCAATTCAGTTGTCTTGATTTTGGCGATATCAAGAAGCTGTCCTTCTTCATCAAAAAGGCCTGCCTTGATAGAGGTGCCGCCTACATCGATACCAAGTACATAAGCCATAGCTTGCTCCTTTCGTCTGCCAACGGATGACTTTAAGTATCCCTCAAAGCAAGGCTTTGCTGCATGTCATTTTTTGGTTGAGGCACATGAAAACATCCGTAAAGACAAGCTGCAGAGAGCTTGTAGCCATTAGGCGAAGGGAACATGCAGACGGTCTATACACAGGCAACCATGCGCTACACTGTCCTTCGTATATCGTTTCTGGGTCCTGAGGAACGATACTTCCATACGGCCCCACACACACCACGGCGCAGCAGGGGGAACTATGAGTAACAAGCTTCCATCCTTTATGAAACAATCTCAAGACGAGCAAAAAAACGCTCAGCACACAGATGAAGAAAAGCTCCAGCAAACTACAGAGGCGCCGTCTGATTCTCAGCAAAGTCTTGATTTAGACGAGCCAGATAACCTGACTCCTGCTACGGATGCAAAACCGCATCGTGAAGTACCTGCAGCAAGCATCCCCACGCTTCCTGGGATACCTGGCATCCCTCCCCTCGCAGCAGATGCCGCAGTACCCAATCCCCGCGCTGACCTTGAGGCTCTTGACAAGCTCGAGCGCCATCTCTACGCACACCGCTATGCTGAGTCGGGCATTAGCTGCTATGGCATGTCAATTGATCCTGAGGATGCAACTGCAGACCGTGGCGAGGCGCTCGCAATTCTTCAGGAAGAAGATCAGGAGTTGCTCTGCTCGCCTGCAACAGGCGCTCTGCTGGACCGTCTCTCAACTGCAACAGCACTCGAACTCGAAAACGATACTCAACGCGCGCAGGTACGTATTCTCAAGCGAGACCGTGCACAATTAGTTGATGTGCCTGCCGATGAACAGGCAGCCTTCACACGCCTGGTTACCGAGTCTGACGATGTATGGCACAAGGCCAAGGCAGCCAATGACTGGGACTCTTTTGCCCCTTATCTTGACCGTGTCATCGAGTCAATGCGCAGGCTTGCAAACTACAAAAAACCTGGTGTCAATGCGTACGATGTATGGCTTGACGAATTTGAGCAGGGCAGCAGTACTGCTTTTTATGACTGCTTCTTTGAGCAGGTCAAAGAGGTTGTCGTCCCACTGCTAGCAGATGTATCGGCAGCTCGCCGCAAGCCTAGTCATCGTCCTGTAGAAGGACACTTTGACGAGCGCCGTCAGTGGGAAGTCGCCGCTGACCTTGCACGTATTGAGGGACTTTCTTCTCAATCGCTTTTCTTGACCAAGACCGAGCATCCCTTCTCTGATGCATTGACCACCAACTACGCAATCATCGCTGCGCACGTTTACGAAGATGATGTCTTGTCCAACGTGTTTACCATGCTGCACGAGGGAGGCCATGCCCTCTACGAGCAGGGTGTCAATCCAGAGTACAACTACACCTCACTCAAGGGTGGTACCTCTAGCGGCATGCACGAAGCTCAGTCGCGTTTCTTCGAAAATTACGTCGGACGCTCTGAGGCTTTTTCGGGACCGCTGCTTGAGATTTTGCGCCGCCACTTCCCTGGTCACTTCAATCGTGTAAGTGCACGCCAGCTCTATTTGGCAGAAAATGTCGCCACACCTCAGCCCATCCGCGTTGAAGCAGATGAGCTTACCTATCCTCTGCACATATTGGTGCGCTACGAGCTCGAACAGCTGCTTATGTCAGGTGAGGCAAAGGCTGCCGATATTCCTGACCTTTGGGCTCAAAAATACCGTGAGTATCTAGGCGTTCGCGTACCCGACGCAACTCATGGTGCGCTACAAGATACCCACTGGGCTGATGGCCTGATTGGATATTTCCCCACCTATGCTTTGGGTGGTGCCTATGGTGCTCAATTCCGTGCTGCCATGATTTCTGAAGGTATGGACTGGGAAGGTACTCTCGCCTCGGGCAATTTGGCCCCTGTCCGCGACTGGCTACGCAGTCGCGTATGGCACTATGGCAGATCTCGCGATCCCAAAGACATCATTTTGACTGCAACAGGTGAGCCCTTTGTCACACGCCACTACACCGACTATCTCACGCAAAAATTCTCTTCGATTTATGGTCTCTAGGTGAGTATATGCGGGCATTGCTACAACGGGTAAGTCAGGCAGAGTGCAGGGTGGATGGCACTTCTACTGGCAGCTGCGGCTTGGGCTATCTCATTTTATTGGGAGTGGGACCTGCCGATGATGAGGCTGCGGCAAAACTACTCTGGGAAAAGATTCGCAAGCTACGCGTCTTTGACGATACTGCAGGTAAGATGAACTTGTCACTTGAAGATGTCGGCGGCGACGTATTGGTGGTAAGTCAGTTCACCCTTTATGCCAATTGTCGCCGTGGCAATCGCCCTTCTTTTGCCGAAGCAGCGCCTCCTGCTATAGCAGATGAGCTCTACCAATATTTTTGTCAACTCGCAGAAACTGATTTGGGCCCAGAACGCGTGGGCAGAGGTATTTTTGCTGCGGATATGAAGGTAACACTCACAAATGACGGACCTGTCACTATTTGGTTAGAAACTGAGGAGCTCACGAAACCTCGGAGACAGCTATCATAAAGCGCACCTTAAGACCTTGGAGAGGAAGGTTTTTCTATATGAAAAAGTTTGCAAAGGAATTCAAGGAGTTCATCTCCCGCGGCAATGTGATGGATCTTGCCGTCGGCGTTATTATCGGCGGTGCGTTTACTGCCATTGTCACCTCGCTGACTGACAACATCATCAATCCTCTAATCTCTATGATTGGTGGCAATCCCGACGTTAAAGGCCTGACCTTTACGTTTAATGGTGCAACTATCGATTTTGGTGCGTTCATCTCCGCTATCATCAACTTCTTGATTATTGCTTTTGTGGTCTTCTGTCTCGTTAAGAGCCTCAACAAGATGCAGGCTCTGGCAGATAAGCACACGGGCAAAACCAAGGAAGAAGCTGCTCCTGCACCTACGTGCCCTTATTGTCTAGAAGAGATCAAGGAAGGCGCAACTAAGTGCCCACACTGCGGCGCTGACCTGCACTAATCCTCACAATGAAAGGCGCTTGAGTGTCTTTCTTTAAGTTCATACAAGCACGTTTTTCGAGCCTGCGCTTACATTTGCTCACTCTTTTGGGAAAGGAAATGTTGGGTGGCAGGCTCGAATTTTCTGGCATGACCCTAGGCGGCACAACTCAAGTGCGCACCATAGATTTTCCCAGCGGCAGACAGATGCGACTACTGTTGGTTGAAGATACGCAGCAGTCCGCGCTGTGGTTGGATGATCCCTATGGAGATCCCCCGTTTCCCTATCTACAACGTTTTGACCTCGCTTTTTATGAAAATAATGCACCAGAAAAGAACAATACACCAAAACAGAACGATGCATCGGAGCGCCTACTTCTTATCGGAGGGGGCGGCTTTGCTTGGCCACGCCATATGCTTGCAAACTATCCCAGCGCAAGCCTTGATGTGGTAGAGCTAGATGAGCAGATAGTTACCCTTGCACGCAAATGGTTTTATGTGGATGAGCTCGAGAGACAGTTTGGTCCCTCAGGTGAAAACCGTCTTCACATCTATACCGTCGATGGGCGCTCCTACCTCGAAAGCTTGCCGCCCAACAAGCGCTATGACGTAATACTTAACGACTGTTTTATTGCTCATAAACCAGCTGAGTCGCTCATGGATGCATCTGCTGCTGAGCTTATACATGCACGCCTAAACACTAATGGCATGTATATCAGCAATATCGTCTCCGCCCTTATGGGACCTCAGGCAACCATTCTCAACACTGTGATACATGTGCTCTGTGCTCACTTTGCCTATGTTGATGTTATTCCCTGCTCACTCGAAGAGCCTACAGAGCCTGGCAATATTGTGGTCATCGCTAGCAATCAACAAAGAAATTTCCCCGGCACGTGGATGAGCTGTGCCGGGGAAACTGCAAATTAAAATTGAAAAAGCTCGTTCGGTCTACAGCAACTTGCCCACATATTCAACCAAATTGCCAAGCTCAACTTGGGCCTGCTCATGGGTGGTCATATCGCGCACACTTGCTTTACCCTCTGCTAACTCGTCGGGACCCAACACCACACAGACCTTGGCATGAAAACGATCTGCTTGTTTGAACTGACTCTTGAGCGAGCGTCCCTGGTAATCCGCCTCACAACGCAGTCCCGCCCCTCTTAACGCAAGCGTTACCTTAAAGGTCTCATTGCGCAACTCAGGCTGGGTGTTTGCCACATACACACAGCTAGGCTCAGCACCTGCTAAGTCTGCACCCGCATCCTCAAGCGCCAGCATAATGCGTTCAAAGCCGACAGCCCAACCAATACCAGGGCAAGGCTTGCCACCCTCAAGCTCAGCTAGACCATCATAGCGACCGCCGCCACCAATAGCACCAATCGCGGCATCGCCCACATACTCAACCTCAAAGACCGTACGCGTATAATAATCTAGACCACGCACGAGTGTTGGGTCTTCAACATAAACCACACCAGCCTCATCTAGGTACTTCTTAACTTGGGTGTAGTGTTCAGCACAGTCATCGCACAGGTGATCTGTTACTAACGGCGCGTCTTTCATAAGCTCACGACAGTGGTCATTTTTGCAGTCAAAACTACGTAGCGGATTAATCTCAGCACGCTCTAGGCAATCCTCGCACATCTCATCTTTGTGATCCAAGATGAAGTCACGCACCATATTGCGATAGGCAGGACGGCATGCTGCATCGCCCATGGAGTTAATGGTCAGCTTGAGGCGCGAAGCATCCAACCCCAGACGCTTATAAAATTCCATCAGCATGATGATGACTTCGGCATCTGCTGCAGGGTCGGATGCGCCCATCCACTCAACGCCTACCTGATGGAACTGACGTAGACGGCCTTTTTGAGGGCGCTCACCGCGAAACATCGGCTCGGCATACCACACCTTTGCTGGCGCTCCACCTTGAGGCACAAAATTATGCTCAACAGCAGCGCGCACTACACCGGCTGTACCCTCGGGACGCATGGCCATACGTTGTTTTGCCTTGAGCCTGCTCTCATCACCTTGTGCCAACAGTCCTTCAAGCAGTGCTCCTGAAAACACGCGGAACATCTCTTTGCGCACGACATCGGTTGACTCACCAATACCATGGGTAAATGTTGCCACTTGCTCGAGCGCGGGTGTCTCGATTGCATCAAAGCCATATGCACCAAAAAGCTCGCGTGCACAATCTTGCATGTGCTGCCAGCTGCGCATATAGCCACCAAAAAGGTCTTCTGTACCTTGGATACGTTGCGCCATGTTGCCCTCCACAATTTGACATACGCGAGCAAGTATACCCAAGATGGGATGTGCGGGAGTTGCTCAACTAAAGTTGTTGCCTCTCCGTGCTTATCCGCGTCCTGTTTGTCCACGCATACCGCGTGCCCGTCACAGAAAACGAATTCTGCTGTTATACACCAATCAAAAGCGAAAGTTAGCCGCTAGGCGCTCTTCAAAACGACAGAGCGAACAATAACGCACACGTGATCACAGCTATTGAGGACATACTCCATGCGATCAAAGAGGCGCAGCCAAGAAGTAGCAACTTTACCGCCCTCTTCCTCATGAAAGAGACGACGGATAGCGTTGTGATACACGCGGTCGCCTTCATCTTCGATGTGGCTGACAGCAATTGCCTTTTCCATCACCACATCGTCGTTTTTGTAGTTGGGCAGATGATCAAACATTTCTTTCATCTCACGCACAGCAGCGAGGGTCAGCTCACCCATCTGGGGACCTTCAATGCGCATCTCAGTGGCACCAAAGAGATCAAGGCGCAGCACAACACCATTCATCTCATCCATAACGTCATCCAAAGACATCGCAAGCTCAGAGATATCCTCACGATCAATTGGCGTGATGAACGAAGAGTAGAGGTTGTGCATAATCTTTTTGACTTTGTCATCGCATTTGTTCTCAAGCACCTTTAGCTTGGGAATCTTGGCAAAACTATCGGGGTAGTTCTCTAAAATCTCGACGTAAATCTCGGCGGCTTCGACCAGCGTAGCAGCGAAGTCCTTCAGCATCGTGTAAAAGACATCTTCCTTTTTGAGCTTGGGCATAACCTACTCCTTATTTGCAACGAACGAAGCGAGTGTTTAAATTCCGCGAGATCAAAACCAAATCAAAAAAAGACGAGCAAGCAAATAGCCGATAAGACCGCAACCTGGGAAAGTAAAAATCCAAGTGTAAATCATTTCCTTAGCAACACCCCAGTTGACAGAACGCACAGACTTGGCAGCACCTGCACCAAGAATAGCAGCTGTTTTGGCATGCGTCGTGGAAACAGGCAGACCAGTCAAGGTTGCAATAAGCAATGCAATTGAGGCTGAAAGCGATGCAGAAAAGCCTTGGTACTTTTCCATTTGCACCATCTCGGTGCCGACCTTCTTGATGATGCGCTTGCCACCAATACCTGTACCGATAGCCATAAATGCGGCGCAAAGCACCTGGATCCAAAGAGGGAATCCAGCCATATCAGCCGCGCCCTTACCCATGGAAAGTGCCACAGCGAGCATAGCGGTAGACATGAACTTTTGGCCATCCTGAGCACCGTGCATCAAAGCTACAAAGGCAGCGCCCGCCACCTGCAGCCGAGCAAAAGTCTTGTCCGCAGTCCGTCTATCCGCATCTTTACAAACAGCACGAATAATCTTGGCAATGACCCATCCGGCACCGTAGCCCAAAAACGAGGAGAGAACGAGGCCCCAGATGACCTTCATCCATTCGGCTCCATTGACGCCGCCAAGACCTCCAGAAACAGCAATGGCACCGCCGGTGAGGCCCGCAATCAGAGCATGGCTTTCGCTGGTAGGAATACCAAATATCCATGCTCCTACACCCCAAGCGACAATACCTACGGTAGCCGCAGCAAGTGCAATTAAGGCAGCATGCGTATCCCCACCAAAATCAACCATGCCACTGACCGTATCGGCAACAGCTGTGGAAATGAAGCACATTGCAACAAGGCCAATAAAATTGCAAACCACACTCATGAGGATTGCGGCATTGATTCCGATTGAGCGCGTACCCACTGCCTCTGCAATAGCATTCGCAGCATCAGTCGCACCATTTACAAAAATCGTACCCATTACGAGGACAATTACGATTGCCAAGAATGGGTTCGTGCCGAGCATCCCTAGGAATTGCCCAAAGTCGACGTTCATACTTTCCCCTCGACGGGTCTGATGTCAGAGTCATTCTACCTATAAATAAAAATAGTGCAGCATTTATTTTATGCTGCACTAGTATTTTTTTTAACTATTGGTTCCAGAAGGCCTCTGAGCTGGGATTTAGCAAATTTTATAAATCCAGCCCTCAGGTGCCTCAATGTCGCCCTGCTGAATATCTACCAAAGTTTGACGCAACTTTGCCATCACAGGCCCCACTGTTTCAAATCCATTTTTGAAAATGATCTTCTTGTCTGCCGAATCGACCTCACCCACCGGTGAAATTACCGCTGCGGTACCGCACATACCGCACTCAACAAACTGGTCGATTTCATCAAAACGCACAGGACGCTGTTCAACCTTCATGCCCAGCATGTTTTCGGCAACATAGACCAGCGAACGACGGGTAATTGATGGCAAAATCGAGTCAGTAAAGCTCTGGGGCACCACCAACGTACCATCATCAGCGACAAAGATAATATTGGCGCCACCCGATTCCTCCACATAACTGCGGGTCTCGGGGTCAAGGAACATATTGTCTGCATAGCCCTTGCTATGTGCCTCGACACTGGGATAGAGACTCATTGCATAATTCAGGCCAGCCTTGATATTGCCCGTACCATGAGGCGCCGCACGGTCATACGAGGAAACCTGCAATTTAACAGGCTTAACGCCACCCTTGTAATAGGGACCCACGGGCGTCACAAGAATGCGGAACTGATACTGATCGGCGGGCTTAACACCGATAACATCCCCCGTTGCAAACATAAAAGGACGCACATACAGCGTGGCGCCCGACCCATAGGGCGGCACCCAAGCTGCATTTGCCTTTACCACCTGTTTGACCGCCTCGACAAAACGTTCAACAGGAAACTCTGGCATGCAAATCCTACGTGCAGAGTCAGCCATGCGCGAAGCATTGAGATCAGGGCGAAAACACACGATATCGCCATTACTTTGGGTATATGCCTTGAGACCCTCAAAAACTTCCTGACAGTAGTGAAGAAGACCTGCACATTCCGATAGCTGCACCGTATGGTCGGGAGTAAGACTACCCTCATCCCATGCGCCATCAGCATAATTGCTGACATAGCTATAGTCAGTGTGTTGGTAAGCAAAACCCAAGCTACCCCAGTCGATGTTCTTCTTCTCTACCATAAAAACTCCTATCTTCTAGTTGTTGCCTTTTCAGG
>NZ_KE952956.1 GCF_000466405.1 Atopobium sp. oral taxon 810 str. F0209
CTGAAACAGAACGTGGCTTTTGGCAAGCAGAATCGTGCTGCTTGAAAGGAACTGTGGCTTCTGGCAGTTTGCGTGAAAAGAAGTGTGGCGTTTGACATGCGGAGTGCTGTGGAAGTAGGTCAATAGCCACATACGCCAATAAGTGGTTGAGGCACTCAGTTTTAAAAGTTTGAGTGCCCTTTTTGCTTGCTTGGTGCTTGAGGTGATGTAGTGCCTGATGTGGTTTTTGTATTCCAGTCAATTTGATACACAGGTAAATTTATTTCGCGTCGATAAAGGCGCGTGTAGCGATGAAAGACTTGTGCCAATAACGGCGTGCGTAACGATGCAATAACTTGGGCCAACAAAAGAGCGTGTAGTGATAAAAACGCCCCGAGGAGGCGTTTTTGGTCGGATTACGAATAAATTTGGCTCCTCGGGGCTAAAAACTTTAACTATCCATCCTGGCAGATGTGTGAGGATTGCGAGACTGCGGAGAGGAGTGAGATTCCGGAGGTGAGTGAGACCACGGGAGACGAGCAAGACCACGGAGACGAGCGAGACTATGGAGGCAAGCGAGACTGCGGAGGTGAGCAAGGCCATGGAGACGAGTAAGACTACGGAGGCATGCGAAGCTGTGGCGATGCACGATGTAGCCGATAGGTGTTTATAGCGTGATGGTCAGCTCAATAGGGCAATGATCACTGCCGTAGATATCACTCAGAATGCGAGAGTCCACGACGCGGTCGGCAACACGATTACTGACAAGGAAGTAGTCAATACGCCAACCTACATTGCGTTCACGAGCACGCATGCGGTAGCTCCACCAGCTGTAGGCATCTGTCTGATCGGGATATAGGCTGCGGAAACTGTCGGTAAAACCAGCGTCCAGTAGCTGCCCAAAGCCTGCGCGCTCCTCATCGGAAAAGCCTGCGTTCATGTGATTGGCATCGGGATTTTTGAGGTCGATTTCCTCATGAGCAACATTGAAGTCACCGCAGGTTACTACAGGTTTTTCTTCTGCAAGACGGGCAAGAAATTCGCGATAATCCTTGTCCCATACCATGCGTTCATCTAAGCGAAGCAGACCATTTTTAGAGTTGGGCGTATACACATCAACAAACCAGTAGTTTTCAAACTCAAGTGCGCAAACGCGACCCTCATTGTCGGCAAACTCACAGCCGATTTCACGAATTACCTGTCGCGGTTCTTCTCGGCTAAAGACAGCCGTACCAGAGTAACCTTTGCGTTCTGCATAATTCCAAGTTTGATAATAACCTGGAAAATCTATCTTGAGCTGGCCTTCCTGTAACTTTGTCTCCTGCAGAGCAAAGACATCGGCACATGCCTGTTCAAAAATTTCAGGAAAACTAGGCTCTTTTTTCATAACAGCACGCAGGCCATTAACGTTCCAAGATACGAGCTTAAGCTCACGGAGGGTATCGCTCATGTACTATCCCATCTGCGGACCAAAGGCGGACTACAAAATGAATTAATTCAGACTACAAAATGACTTGATTAAGTGTAGCCTACCCAAAAATCCATTCCTCCCATTGAGGATAATCCCGCAAAGCTTGGCGATAGCCCAACTGGAACGAATTGTAGAGTGCTGCGGTATCCAGTGTCGTTGATTTGACTGGCATGGTATCTGGACGCACGACGTAGGCACGACCCTTGCGTTCCATCTGCTCCAAGCGGTCGAGCGCGGCGTTATAACGTTCGTGGCGAGTAAGCAGAGCCTTGCCTAGATGTGGATAGCTCTCGCCCCATCTACGATAAAGGCGCTGCATAGCAGCAGACGGCGCAGGCTTGCGATAGCCAGCAGGACGTGTTGCAACAAAGAAGAAACGCTCATATCCATCCATCTCAGCCAGATGCATAGGAAGCCCTGCTTCAAAACCAATACCGCCGTCGAGCATAACCTGCCCATTGATAGAGATGGGCTTCATCATGCCTGGCAAGGTTGAACTTGCACGAGCGCACATCATCATATGTTCAAATGTATCCATGCTCTCACGAGTAAAACTTACGGTGCGACCCGTATCTCGCTCAAATGCCTGTAGACGTGCTTTGGCGGGATTGGCGGCAAAAGTCTCCCAGTCAAAAGGCAAAAATCCATCTTTGACGCAGCCGCCGTAATCATAGTCGGCGTTGAAATAGCCATGGCCTTCCATAGCCGAGCGAAAGCCGCCTGCCTCACGCACAGTTGCAAGATCGATAAAAGCTTGGCGCGTGCGGTTGATATCGCGGCTGAGGTAGTCAACAGTGTGACTGGCTCCTGCAGAGATGCCGCACACCTCGTCAAAGAAAATCCCGCGCTCAAGCAGGACACCTGCAATGCCAGCCGTATACGAACCACGAAAGCCGCCACCCTCAAAAATCAGAGCGATATCGTGTACATTGGATTCTATTGGCAGATGCTCGCCGCCTCGAGGACGCGCGGTGCAACTTTTGAGTACGTAGTCCTCATTGGGCGTGTTGGTTAACTGGTCCATAATGCCCTCCATTCGCGAATTAGTTCGCTAGGAGATTTTAGCGCAGGCAGTAGGGGTGCTAGAGTGGATGGACAAGAAGCCCTAACAAAAGCGAAGCATAAACGAAACTGGAGCGTGGCTATCATGGGTCAAATTATTCGCGATCCTCAAGAGGCGGCGCATGAACTCGATAACCGCATAGGTAAAGCTAGGAACGTGGTTTTCTTTGGTGGCGCAGGAGTCTCGACGGCAAGTGGTATTCCAGATTTTAGAAGTCCAAATGGGCTCTACCGCCAAAAGCTTGATTACTCACCCGAAGAGATGCTCGAACATCGTTTCTTCATGGAGCATACGCAGGAGTTCTATGATTTTTATCGCACATGTATGATTGCGCTTGGCGCGCGTCCCAACCAAGCGCATCTCAAGCTTGCCGAGCTCGAGCGTGAGGGCAAGCTAGCAGCGGTGGTGACGCAAAATATTGACGGTCTGCACCAAGCAGCAGGTTCGCATCAGGTCTATGAACTGCACGGTTCGGTCCATCGAAATATTTGTCAACACTGTGGAAAGACTTATTCAGCTGAGTGGATAGTGGCAAGTAAAGGTGTGCCCCATTGCGAATATTGTGGTGGGCTTATTAAGCCTGATGTAGTGCTTTACGGTGAGTCTCTTAACCAAGCAGTACTTTATGGAGCAGCACAGGCTATTGCTGAGGCTGACATGCTTATTGTTGGCGGTACATCCCTAGTGGTATATCCTGCTGCAGGTCTCGTACAATACTTCCAGGGAAATGATCTTGCGATAGTCAATATGCAGTCAACTCCTCAGGATGCAATGGCGGATTTAGTTTGTGTATGTGATATCGCAAAGGCTTTTGATTTTTGATTGCACTGGCTAGCTGTGCCCTATAACGGGCTTGAGTGGAGGATCTATGGCTCGAGAGGACTTTGCCATTTGGCGTTGTGGACATCATGAACTCTCGCTGGCACGTCCGCGTATTATGGGCATGCTTGAGGTGGGTCCTAGCGGTTTGGCAACTGAGGAGGCAATTGCGCTTGGCAAGGCAATGCTTGATGAAGGTGCCGACCTTCTTGATGTGAGCTTTGCACCAGCGCCAGAAGAGTTGCCTGCTACAGATTCCGCCGCAGCTCGTGCGCGCAGCGCAGCGATTGACGCTGAGGGTGAGGCAGTAGTGCCAGTAGTGCGCGGACTTGTCGCCACGGGCGCTATTGTATGCATTACTACGCGTCATCCACAGATTGCCAAGATGTGTATTCGTCTAGGCGCAGAGGTGCTTGACGATCCTGAGGGCTTTACCAATGCTGAGATGGTTGAGATTGCTGCCGAGAGTGATTGCGGTTGTGTAGTGCTTTGCGATAGTGAGTTCCGTGTGAACTCTTCTCGTCGTTCAGTTGTACTCGATCAGACTCATACGCCTTTGCGTCCTGTAGCATCTAACCGTCGTTTTACTCTGCCCGAAGAAGCGCCCATTATGCGCGAAATCATGGGCTTTTTAGGCGATCAGGCGCGTATGTTGCTACGTGCTGGCGTTTCGCGTGATCGTATTTGTTTTGATCCAGGATTAGGGCAAAACAAAACTCCTGACGAAGATGTCGTAGTGCAGCGTAATGCAAAAAAGCTCATGTCATTGGGTTATCCATTGCTTCAATCAGTATATGAGGGAGATTTTTCTACTTCAGTTACGGGATCTCAAGCAGATAAAGCTGCGGCTATGGGCTTTTGTATCTGGGGCATTCAGGCTGGAGCGCGTATTTTGCGCGTGCACGATGTGGCCCAGATGGCGGAGGCAGTTAATGCATATTGGGCAATGGCAAAGCCTGATGCACGTCAAGGCTTTGTCTCTTTGGGCTCAAACGTAGGTGACCGTGTAGGATATCTGTCCCAAGCAGTACAGCTTATCGATAAGATCCCGATGACCTGCGTTGTCGCCGTGAGCTCTGCTTACGAGACTGAACCTGCATATGGCATTGCAACGCCTGTTGCAAATGCGGTGGCCGAGATTCGCACCGAGTTGCATCCCTTAGTGCTGTTGAGCCATCTGTCAGAGATTGAAAATAAGCTTGGACGTATTCGTGATCCCAAAACTTCGGGTCACGGTCCGCGTACGATTGACTGTGATCTTGTTTGGGTTGAGGGCGAGACTCATGCAGGCAAACGTTTGACTTTGCCGCATCCACACTTAGGCGAGCGTGATTATGTATTAGTGCCCATGGAAGATCTGATGCATGATCCCGTACGCTTCTTGACGCATGCAGGTGTTGAGGTGGCAGAATCCGAGCAGCGCATTGGTCACGTTACTGCCGAGCTTGGACCCCTAGATTGGAAATAAGCAGAACCGTGTGTTTGTGGCGGTTTGCTTGACAAGAAAAGCCCAGCAGTTGAGCCATTGCTGGGCTTTAATCTTTATATGATTGTGAGTATGGTCTTAAGTTCGATTTGCGCGTTTTTCTGCACGGTGCAGCCAAATTTGCCTAATGCCACGAATAGTAATGTCAGGATCGACCACATCAAAAATATCGGTCGCTTCGGCTACAACGGAAGAAAGCCCGCCTGTACCTACGATGGTGCAGCGTGGCATAGTGGCACCGTCATGTGCCTGTGACCACTCAGCACAAAGTTCCGCTTGTATGCGGCGCACAATGCCTTCTGCTTGGACTGCTGCGCCGATAACAATGCCTGACTGCACGGCAGTTTCGGTGCTGTTGCCTAGGGCATGGGCGGGAGCAATAAGCGGTACGTTTGACAACTTTGCTGCTCGTTCAAAAAGCGCGGCTGCCGATAGCTGCAGGCCAGGCATGATGGCTCCGCCGCGGAAGCGACCATTGGCGTCAACCACATCGATATTGGTTGCTGTGCCAAAGTCGACCACAATGACGGGTGCGCCATAGCTAGTCTTTGCGGCTACCGCATTTGCAATGCGGTCGGCTCCGACTTGACTCGGGTCGGGGAGGGCAACTTCAATTCCGCAGTCGCGCGAGGCATCTATTACCAGTGGCGTAGCTCCTGAAATTTCTTTTGCCAAATAGATCCACGACTGAGTAAGTGTAGGCACGACCCCCGCAATTGCTACGTCGTTGATGTCTTGGAGCTTGTAACCCAGCATATGAAAGTAACCATACAGGCGAGCATGGAGTGAGTCGGCAGTATCTGTGCGCGAGGTCGCCATGCGCCATTGTCGTAGCAAAGTCTCATCGTCGGCGATTAAACCAAGGGTTGTTTGGGTATTTCCTATGTCAACTGCGAGAAACATGTGAGTCTCCTGGACTGTGCTTGGCGTTTTTGCTTAACACGTGTTATTATCGCAAAGCTTGTCACAAACGGTTGGTTATGTTTGGATAAGCGCCCACCACTCGCCTGGTCGGAAACCAGGCCTACGTTAGGAGTTGTCATGAAGCAAGGAATCCATCCCGAGTACGTGGAGTGCATTGTACGTTGCACCTGCGGCAATACCTGGAAGACTCGCGCTACCAAAAGCGAGATGACTGTCGACCTCTGCGATAAGTGCCACCCGTTCTACACCGGCCAGCAGAAGCTTGTTGATACCGGCGGACGTGTCCAGCGCTTCTCTGACAAGTTCGGTGGTGCTGCTGCACAACAGCTTAAGCGTGCGCAGGAAGCCAAGGCTGCAAAGGCTGCACAGGCTGCCGAAGCTGCCGCCGCTGCAAAGGCTGCCAAGGAGGCAAAGGCTGCCGAGAAGGCCAAGCGCGCTGCAGAGTACGCCAAAAAAGCCGAGGCTGAGGCTGCCAAGAAGGCCGCCGCTGCCGCTAAAGAGGCAGAGTCTGCTACCGTTGCTGCTGAGGAGCCCGCAGCTGAGTAAGCACTTGCTTTACAGATGTACGAATGACCCGCTAGCGCTGGATGAACTGCGCTAGCGGGTTTTTTGAAGTCTGTAAACCCTAAGTGGCGCCCCATCGCCCATAAGAGCGAGGATGGGTTGCCCAGTGCGTGCTGATGTGATGGTTGTAGCTCTGCTTGCTCGCACTGCCCGTCAAAAGCCACGGATTCTTTCAGTTGGAGCGGTTCTACATGCCAAACGCCATATTCTGTTTCATCCAGTGGGGTCCTGCTTGCCAAACGCCACCTATTCTTTCAGTTGGAGCAGCCCTATGTGTCAAACGCCACGTTCTGTTTCAGAAAA
>NZ_KE952957.1 GCF_000466405.1 Atopobium sp. oral taxon 810 str. F0209
AAGTGAAGTAGAACGTGGCGTTTGGCACCTAGCATGAAACAGCCTGAAAGAATGTGTGGCTTTTGACAAGCAGAGCTGCATCATTTGAAATGATGTGTGGCTTCTGGCATTTGGCATGAAACAAGATGTGGCGTTTGGTACTCGGTGTGAAATAGGATGTGGCGTTTGCCACCGAGTATGAAATGAAGTGTGGCTTGTGTCATGTGGTGGGTAGGAAAAGTATTGCTTGCGCCATACGAGATGGAGCAAGACGTGACACACCAACGCATACTAGCGCACCGAAAAAGAGCCCCTCCAAGTGGGAGGGGCTCTAAAACCTACTTCGATACTACAACGAAGCCTTACACCTCGGAGTAGACCTCCTTGAGCTTGAGCAGGTGATCATAGCGAGCCATAGCCGCCTTCTCGTTGGCCTCAAAGAGCTCTTGGGCACGCTCGGGGAACGAACGCATCAGGCCTGCATAGCGAGCCTCGTTCTGCAGGAACTCCTGATAACCACCCTTAGGAGCCTTGGAGTCAAGAGAGAACTTCTTGCCCTCAGGAGCTGCGGGGTTGTAACGGAAGAGGTTCCAGTAACCACACTCAACCGCGCGCTTCATCTCCTCTTGGCAGTGCTGCATACCACCCTTCTTGATGGAGTGGAGCTCGCATGGGCAGTAACCAATGATGAGGGACGGACCGTCATAAGCCTCGGCTTCTTTGAGAGCCTTGAGGAGCTGCATGGGGTTGGCGCTCATGGCAACCTGTGCAACATAGACATAGCCGTAGGTCATCTCAATCTCAGCCAAGCTCTTCTTCTTGAGCTCTTTGCCTGCTGCGGCAAACTGACCAAGCTGACCCAAGTTAGAAGCCTTGGAAACCTGACCGCCAGTGTTGGAGTAAATCTCGGTGTCAAAGACAAAGACGTTAACGTTGTTGCCAGAAGCAAGAACGTGATCTAGGCCACCAAAGCCAATGTCATATGCCCAGCCGTCGCCACCAAAGATCCAGAAGCTCTTCTTGGTGAGGTACTGCTTGTTGGCAATAATGCGCTTTGCCTCGGGGGTATCCACACCCTCAAGCAGGGTAAGCAACTCGCGAGCAGCAGACCTGCTGGTCTCATACTCGCCACGGCTATCCAACCAGAGCTGAGCAGCCGCCTTGAGGCCCTCGGAAACATCAGAAGCAATAATTGCTTCAGCATCGCTTACGAGCTCCTTCTGGATTGCCTGATAACCGAGATACATGCCTAGACCGTGCTCTGCGTTGTCCTCAAACAAGGAGTTGTTCCAAGCGGGACCATAACCCTGACCGTTAACGGTAAACGGAGACACACCACCAGGGTTGCCCCAAATGGAAGAGCAGCCAGTAGCGTTAGAGATAAACATGTGATCGCCGTAGAGCTGGGTAACAAGACGTGCATAAGCAGTCTCGGCGCAGCCTGCGCAAGAACCAGAGAACTCAAGGAGAGGTCTGTGGAACTGGCTACCCTTTACATTGTCTGCAAAGAGCTCGGGCTTCTCGGCAACATGTGCCACGCCGTAGTCAAAGCTTGCCTGCTCAACAGCCTCGTCAGCCTGGGGCACCATAGTGAGAGCGTCAACCGGGCAAACCTTGGCGCAGTTGGTGCAGCCCATGCAGTCAAGCGGGGATACGGTGATGGCAAACTTCAAGCCATCCATACCCTTGCCCTTGGCATCAACCATACGCATGGTCTCGGGTGCAGCTGCAACTTCTTCGGCATTGAGTGCAAACGGACGAATGGTTGCATGGGGGCATACAAAGCCGCACTGGTTGCACTGGATGCACTTGGTCTCATCCCAGTGAGGAACGATAACTGCGGTGCCACGCTTCTCGTACTGAGAAGCACCAGTCTGCCAAGTACCATCTGCGTAGGGCATAAATGCAGAGACAGGCAGGCTGTCACCATCCATGAGGTTGACAGGGGTGGTGATTGCTTTGACCTGAGCAACGATTGCGTCGCGACCAGTCAGCTGAGCCTCGGGTGCGTCATCGGTAACGTTAGCCCAATCTGCAGGAACATCAAACTTCACAAACGCGGTAGCACCAGCATCGATTGCCTTACGGTTGGAATCGACGATAGCCTGACCCTTCTTGGAGTAAGACTTGGTAGCAGCGTCCTTCATATACTGGAGGGCCTCCTCAGCGGGAAGGACCTTGGCCAGTGCAAAGAAGGCAGACTGTAGAGTGGTGTTGGTGCGCTTGCCCATGCCGACCTTCTCGGCAAGGTCGATAGCGTCAATCAGATAAACCTGAATGTTGTTCTCAGCAATGTAGCGCTTTGCTGCTGCATCAAGGTGCTTGCCAAGATCTTCGGGGGCCCACTGAGAGTTGATCAAGAAGGTACCGCCAGGCTTGACGTCTTGGACCATCTTGAAGCCCTTGTCGATATAGCTGGGGTTGTGGCAAGCAACAAAGTCCGCCTTGGTAACGTAGTAGGGCGAACGAATGGGGTTGTCACCAAAGCGCAGGTGGCTGAGGGTAACGCCGCCGGTCTTCTTGGAGTCATACTGGAAGTAGGCCTGAACATACTTATCGGTGTGGTCACCAATAATCTTGATGGAGTTCTTGTTTGCACCAACGGTACCGTCGCCGCCAAGACCCCAGAACTTGCACTCGATAGTGCCCTCTGCTGCGGTATTGGGAGCATGGGGATCCATGGGAAGAGACAGGTTGGTAACATCATCAACAATGCCAATGGTGAACTCACGAGCAGGTTGATCCTTCTTGAGCTCTTCAAAGACAGAGAAGGCTGCCGCAGGAGGCTCGTCCTTGGAGCCAAGACCATAGCGACCACCAACAACAGTGAGGTTAGCCATACCAGCCTCATACAGAGCGGCAACAACATCCTCATAAAGGGGCTCGCCAATGGAGCCAGGCTCCTTAGTACGGTCAAGAACAGCAATCTTCTTGACTGTCTTGGGAAGAACACTGGTAAAGTGGCTGATGGAGAAGGGACGGAAGAGGTGAACCTCAACCAAGCCGACTTTCTCACCGTGCGCATTGAGATAATCGATGACTTCCTTGAGCGTATCGCAGAAAGAGGCCATGCAGACGACAACACGGTCAGCATCCTCGGCGCCGTAGTAGTTAAACAGACCGTAGTCAGTGCCTAGCTTGGCGTTGATCTGCTTCATATAGTCTTCAACGATGGCGGGCAGTGCATCATATGCACCATTGATTGCCTCGCGATGCTGGAAGTAGATATCGCCATTCTCGTGGCTACCACGGGCGGTAGGATGCTCGGGGTTCAGAGCATGATCGCGGAAGGCCTGAACGGCGTCCATATCTACCATATCCGCAAACTCAGCAAAGTCCCAAGTAGCAACCTTCTGAATCTCGTGGCTGGTGCGGAAGCCGTCAAAGAAGTTCAAGAAAGGCAGGCTGCCCTTGATGGCAGCAAGGTGAGCTACGGGAGCGAGGTCCATGACCTGCTGGACGTTGCTCTCGGCGAGCATAGCAAAGCCGGTCTGACGTGCAGACATAACATCAGAGTGATCGCCAAAGATGTTCAGGGCATGCGTTGCAACCTGACGAGCAGAAACATGGAAAACGCCCGGCAAACGCTCGGCAGCGATCTTGTACATGTTTGGAAGCATCAGCAACAGACCCTGCGACGCCGTATAGGTAGTCGTCAGTGCACCGGTGCCCAAAGAACCGTGAACGGTGCCGGAAGCGCCGGACTCGGATTCCATCTCGATGACCTTGACTGGGGAGCCAAAGATGTTTTTGAGACCCTGTGCTGCCCACTGGTCAACATGGTCGGCCATGGGGCTGGACGGGGTAATCGGGTAGATGCCCGCTACCTCCGTAAAGGCATACGACGCCCACGCCGCCGCCTCATTGCCGTCCATAGACTTAAAAGATCGAGCCATGGTACTCCTCTCCTAGTACTATCCGGACGAAATTTTATCCGCCCGGCCTAATCCCCCATACGCTACGGCATCCGTCGTGGCGCCTGTATATGCAAGACGCATACAAGAAACGCTTCTACTCTTACTTGCCTGAGTTACCTGCGCCATACATGTGCGCTGCATATATATATAGTAATGTAATAAACCATTTTGCACCTCAGCTAAAGCCTAAACTGCGCTTTAAATGAGAATATTTCGCCTGTTAAATGCCCTGAATTTAGTAGGAATTAAAGAGTTCCCAGCGTGTCTGCTTGCACCCAGATAAAATCGCATCGAACAATATGCAGCCTTTGCGAAGGAAATCTGAACCGCGAAAAAAGTTAACTAAAGCTTGCGAGCAGTTTTTGATAGTCAGCCGCCATTTGCTTGGCATATGTTCCGAGCTTTCCCGCAGCAGCGATGACGCCGTGCTCATCGGACACCAAAAATACTTCGTCAGCTGCGGCAAGGGTTTGGGCATCAGAAATTTGTGCTTCATACGTAAACTGCATGTGGTGGGCCGCAGTAAGATCGCTTACCAAAGAGGTAGCACCCGAAAGCTTCTCAGTTGGATCAAGATACGCGGTAATTTGTCCTGCTGCTACCGCCCAGAGGGTCTCGGGCGCAACGCCTGTATGTGCGGCCTCTGTCTGGGCCTGCATCGCACGCTGAAGCAAGGCATTGGTACTGGTATCGCCAAGGGCTTTGTAGGGACCCACGCTCATCGCAGCCTGACCTTCTTCGTCAACTACTAACATGAGCACGCCGTCAGGATTGGCGGCGGCCCCATCAGCCAAGGTCCATTCAATGTGTTGCTTTGCCCAAGAAACCAAGGCGGGATCAACTCCGCGCTGGGAAAAGGCGCGCAGATGACGGTTTTCGAGCGGCAGACCTCCATTTGCCAAACGCCAACGGCAAATCAGTGAAGGTATTCCCAGCTCAAACGCCATATCCAGCTCCTCCATCTAAAGCAGTCTCTCTTGCAATGCATTTTTCACATCTAAGACAGCGCCTCTTGCAGCATATTTCTCGCACCTAAGGCAGTATTCTTGCAACGTACTTCTCGTTATGTTCTTGCCATGATCGGGTAGGAGGCGCGCCGTTAGCCAGTG
>NZ_KE952958.1 GCF_000466405.1 Atopobium sp. oral taxon 810 str. F0209
AAAATTTGTGGATGGTTCGCTTTTCGAGTTTTTGAAAAATATGACCGCAGGTCAGGATTTATGAAAACTCGAAGAATAAATCATCTGTGTTAATGGATGCCGAAACTTGAACCATTTGCGGTTTGTAGCCCAGTCCCCTGGTTTTGGAAAGGTTCGAAAAGTCTTTCTTGCTTCTATCCATCACATCGAACTATCACAGGTATTTCGCAAAAAAGATTTTGCGCCCCCTTTCAAGCAAAGCCACGAATTGAAACTGTAACAAAGTTTTCCTTGCATCTTTGGACTTCACTCACTATCCTTGCTTTAGCACACTAAAGTTTAGTTAACTAAAGTGGCTACTCAAAAAGTATGCACGGCTTACACGACAGGGGGAATCAAGATGAGCATCCAGGATAAGCAAATCAACCGTAGGTCTTTTATCAAGGCAAGTGGTTTTGCTGCTAGCGCAGGTATTCTCAGCATGCTCGCAGCTTGTGGAAGCAAGCCAACAGCCACGGGATCGGCAGCGGATAGTGCAGGTTCTGCAACAAAGAAGAGTTTTGAACTCATCGTCGGCTTTGATGAGGCTTTCCCACCCTACGGTTACCTTGACAAAGACGGCAACTACACCGGCTTTGACCTTGATCTCGCAAAGGCCGTCTGCGAAAAAGAAGGTTGGACCTTCACCCCCACCCCCATCAACTGGGATGCAAAAGATGCCATGCTCAACTCCGGTCAGATTAACTGTATTTGGAACGGCTTTACCATCGAAGGTCGCGAGAAGGACTATGCATTTACTGACGCGTATATGGAAAACCGCCAGGTTATCGTTGTAAAGTCCGACTCAAACATCAAAAAGCTTACCGACCTCAAAGATAAGCGCGTTATCACCCAGGCTGACTCGGCCGCCCTCGAGCTGCTCTCTGAGGGCGGAAGCCAAGAGGAACTCGCCAAGACCTTTGCAAAACTCGACACCATCGGCGAGTACAACACCGCATTCATGTCCCTTGAGCAGGGCAGTTATGACGCGATTGCTGTCGACTATCCCGTTGCCGTCTTTAATATCGACGGCCGCTCAGAGTTCACCATTCTTGATGAGTCTTTGAACTCCGAGCACTTTGGAGTCGGCTGTGCAAAAACCGACGAAGGCAAGAAGCTCGCAGCCACCATCGAAGCAGATCTCCAAGCGCTCGACGCCGACGGCACCGTCAAAAAGATTTGTGAGAAGTATAGTAATCAGGGTGTTTCTTATGACCTGTGGTGTCTGCCCAAGGCATAAGCCACCCCTAACAAGCTATGATTCTAAGACCGCGGCTCACGCAGTCGCGGTCTCCTTTTGGGAAAGCGGTTCGAAAACAGTTTGCACTGGGAAAGCAGTTCGAAAGCGGTTCGAAAGCAGTTCGCACATCAACCTTATGACAGGATGGCAGTATGGAAGTCTCTATCATGTTCCAAAAACTCATCGAGGGCTATGGCATCAGTCTCGATATTTTCTTTGTCACCTTGATAGGAGCAACTCTGCTGGCAATCCCTGTCGCCCTAGGACGCCTCTCCCGCATCAAGCCACTCGCATGGCTTATCAGCATCTATATCAGCCTGATGCGTGGCACGCCTTTAATGTTACAGATGTTCGCGGTCTTTTTTGCACCGTATTACGTATTTGGCATCACAATGGGACCCGGTTACATGATGGTGGCTGTTCTTGCATCCTTTGTGATTAACTATGCCGCCTATTTTGCAGAAATCTATCGCTCGGGCATCCAGAGCATGCCACGTGGCCAATATGAGGCAGCCAAAGCTTTGGGGTATTCGCGCAGTCAAACCTTCTTTCGCATCATTTTGCCTCAGGTTGTCAAACGTATCCTCCCTGCTATGGGAAATGAAATTGTGACGCTGGTCAAAGACACTTCGCTGGCATTCTCCATTGGAGTCATCGAGATGTTTACCACAGGCAAGGCGCTAGTTGCTCGCGAGCACACGATGATACCTTTTGTTATCGCAGCAGCAATTTATTGGATAACCTGTCTCATCATCGAGGCTCTGCTTCGCCGCGCCGAAAAAAAGCTTGCCTACTATCACGACTAAGTCATGCTCAGCTACCTCAAAATAGTCCTGCTTACTTACACTAAGTTCTGTTAACCCACACTCAATCCGCCAAGCAAAGCTAAGGAATCCGCAATGCTCAAAAAGAAGCCCCAACGCAAGCTTCCCACGCCCGATATTTCTTACTCCTCGCTCGTCGGCCTACCAGCCGTCTACTTGCGAGGCGCTCGTAAGTCCTTTGGCGAAAACGAAGTGCTGCATGACATCTCTCTGACGATTAACCGCGGAGAAGTACTGTCTATTATCGGTCCATCGGGCGCGGGCAAGTCTACCTTGCTGCGGTGCTTGACACTGCTTGATAGTTTTGATTCGGGCGAGCTATCCTACGACAGTATCGTGGTATGCAAGCCGCGCGGATCCGAACTTGATTCTCGTGCCAAGAAGGACCCAAATCCCGAAACTGGTGAGCATACTCTCGACATTCAACCTGCCATCTATGATAGAGCCGCTATGCAGCGCGCACGCATGCGCTTTGGCATTGTATTTCAGGACTACAACCTCTTTCCGCACATGACGGTGCTGCAAAATGTGATGGATGCACCGCTGGTGGTGCAGAAACGTAATCCAGCAGAAGTTGAGGAGCAGGCCCGCAAGCTACTTGAACGCCTAGATCTCACAGAGCATGCGGACAAGGTTCCCTGTCAGCTCTCGGGCGGCCAGCAGCAGCGCGTCGCAATCGCGCGGGCGCTCTGTATGAAGCCTCGCGTGATTTTCTTTGACGAAGCAACCTCTGCCTTGGATCCTCGCTTGACCGACGATATGGTCAAACTGATTCGCTCTCTGGCAGAAGAAGGTATGGCTGTCGGACTAGTTACTCACGAGATGGGTTTTGCGCGAGCTGCTTCCGATCGCGTATGTCTGCTGCTAGATGGTCGCATTGTAGAAGAGGGCACACCTGAGGAGGTTTTTGATCGTCCGAGCGATCCTCGCACCCGCGCGTTCCTTGCCTCCCCTACCAAGGAATAAATTGGGACACCTAGAGCGCGCTCTACACGTGAGTTCCTTGCAATTTTTTTGCAGCAACCCTCTCTGCAGCAACTCCGCTACAAATTTTTGTTGCAGCAGCCGTACGAATTCCTAAAAATCCCTCTAAATCGTTGAAACCTCAGGTTGCAACGCGACGCATCTACCAGGCAATTCTTGGAAAATTACTGGTAGATAGGGGTAAGAAAAAATCGTTGCAACCTGAGGTTGCAACGATTTGTAGGCTGAGGTTGCAACGATTTAGCTCGCATATAGGCGATCGACGGCTGGTTTAGAAGCACGACTACCCAAACCTACAAGAGCTGTTCGGCAATCTGAACAGCATTAGTAGCCGCACCCTTGCGAATTTGATCGCCACACACCCAATAGGTCAGCGCATTCACGCCATCAGGCGCCGAGAGATCACGGCGGATACGGCCTACATAGATAAGATCCTGGTCGGATGTCTCAAGCGGCATAGGATATTCAGCTGCCGCCAAATCATCCACCACACGTACACCAGGAGCACAAGCCAAAATCTCGCGCGCCTCATCCACTGAAATGGGATGCTCAAACTCCGCTGTGATTGACTCGGAATGCGAACGCATAACAGGCACACGCACGCAGGTGCAATTCACACGCAGCTCAGGCAAGTGCATAATCTTGCGACCCTCATAGAGCATCTTCATCTCTTCGCTGGTATAGCCTGCCTCCTTCTCAGAACCAATCTGAGGAATGAGGTTGGCCGCCAACTGATGTGCAAACGGAGCTGTATTGCCCACGGGCTCACCTGCAGCCACCGCCTCCATCTCACGCTCAAGCTCCTTCAAGCCAGGCATACCTGCACCAGATGCCGCTTGATAGGTCGAGACTATCATGCGCTTTAAACCCGCCTGCTGATGCAAGGGCCAGGTAGGCACAAGACCGATAATCGTGGCACAGTTGGGATTGGAGATAATACCTTTGTTGTTTTTGGCATCTGCCGCATTGATTTCGGGAATCACCAGTGGCACATCAGCATCCATGCGGAAAGCATGGCTATTATCAACGCACACAGCACCGCGAACTACCGCCTCAGGCAGCAATTCGCGAGCGATATCATCACCTGCAGCTCCCAGTACAATATCAACGCCCTCAAAGGCTTCAGGAGCCGCGAGAACGGCCGGGATCTGTTTGTCATGGAATACCACCGTACGACCTACCGAACGCGCACTCGCAAGCGGCACCAAGCGGCTAACGGGAAAATCACGCTCTTCCAAACACTTCAGCATCTGCGTACCCACTACACCAGTGGCACCCAGAATAGCAACAGTTTTTCCGCTCATACTAACTCCCACCTAAACTTTTTCGTGCGCAGCAAAGCCGTCATACATTACGCGAATTGCACGCTCAAAGTCATCGTTGTCTACGCCGACAATAATCGAAATCTCCTGTGAGCTCTGAGTAATCAGGCGGATATTGATACCTGCCTTGCCCAATACGCCAAAGATAAGGCCTGACGAGCCAGGACGACGACGCAGATTGCGGCCCACAATGGAAATCAGAGCCAGTTTGTCGGTCACCGTAATATCATCGGGCGCCACCTCGCGACGCAAATCGGTGATGATGGGATAAATCTTGTCCTTTACATCGGCGCTATTCACCACAATGCCAAAGGAGTCAACGCCTGTCGGCAGATGCTCTATCGAAACGCCGTAACGCTCAAATACTGATAAAGCAGAACGCACTACGCCCACCTTGTCGGACATATGCGTCTTCTGGATATGTACTGCTGTAAAATCCTTGCGACCAGCAATACCCGTAATGAGATGCTCGACTTCACGTTCTTCGGCCGTCTCACGGATAGTTGTGCCTTTACGGTCGGGCGAGTTGGTGTCTTTAATCTGGATGGGAATATTGGCCTCACGTACCGGGAAAATTGAATCTTCCTGCAGCACCGTAGCGCCCATATAGGAAAGCTCGCGCATCTCATCAAAGGTAATACGATGAATCGCACGCGGCATATCGACGATATGTGGATCGGCAGACAAGAAGCCCGGCACATCTGTCCAGTTTTCATAGACGTTTGCTTCGAGACAGCGAGCAAGCACAGCACCGGTAATATCTCCGCCGCCACGCTGAAAGAGCTTGACCGTACCGTCAACGGTGCAACCATAAAAACCTGGCAGTACAAAGCCACGCGGATTGCGCTGAGCTGCTTCTTTTACACGAATTGCCGTACGTTCAAAGTCCACCGTACCATCGTGATGAAAAACAATCGTGTCCGAGGCATCTACAAAAGGCAGCCCTAGATACTCAGCCATCAACTGTCCCGTAAAAAATTCACCGCGACTCACGATATATTCGGGCGACAGCGAAGTTACCACCGAGGAAAACTCCTCGAACTTCTCGGCTACTGGATACTTGAGATCCAACGACTTTGCAACCTCAACAAAGCGTTGCTCGATTTGGGAGAGCAGCGGCTGAGAATCCACATGGTACTGAATATGTGCATTGGCAAGCAGCAATAAATCGGTAATTTTATTGTCATCCGAAAAACGTTTGCCCGCTGCCGATACCACCACAAAACGGCGGTCAGGATCGGCTTGGATAATGCTTTTTACCTTGCGAAACTGCTCGGCGCTCGCGACCGAGGACCCGCCAAATTTTGCAACCTTAATCATGAACTAGGCGTCCTTCCTAGGGAGCGAAAAGATGAGCGCCTCGGGGTCAATCTCGCGAGCTTTCGCCAAAAGCTCGCTTGCACAAACTGGGTTGATATTTTTGATAAGCCAAGCGTCAGCACCGTAGGCCTTCCAACCTTCTTTGGCCGCCATAGCAGCAGCGCCATCACAGCGCAATACATAATCGCCCAACAGAAGATCTGCGTCAAAACTCATCTCATCGCATATTGCAAAGTTGGGACGCTCCCCCGCCATGTAATCAAGGACATCCTGCACCATTGCGTTGCCCGTAGGCAGAGAACCAGCGCCCTGACCATAGAATTTTAGCTCACCTACCGTGGTACCTGTGAGCGATAGAATATTAAAGTTGGCAGGAACGTTAGCTTCGGTTGCCGTCTGGGGTAACGCCACGGGCTCGACAACGGCGGCGTAGCGCTGCCCTTTGCGCATTGCTCGACCCATCAATTTGACGCGACGGCCGTGGACCGCAAAAAGAGCCACATCACTGCTTTTAAGAGAACGAATACCTGTGGTGCAGACCTGCTCGGCAGAACAAACCGCATCAAAGGCGGCAAGACAAGAAATAATAATTTTGTTGCGGACATCAATACCATCGATATCTGCGGACGGATCTGCTTCTGCATAGCCTAAACGCTGCGCTTCGGCAAGCACCTCATCAAAGCTGGCGTCACCCGTCTCAAGGGAAGTAAGCAAGTAGTTGGTCGTACCATTCATAATGCCTGACACAGCAGAAATCTCATCAATACGACGAGCGTTGCGAATTGAGGACAGCCATGGCACACCGCCACCTACAGCAGCCTCGCAGAGTAGTGGCACGCCTGTAGTCTGCGTTAGCTCCACAAACTCGTTCAAATGCGCAGCCACAACAGCTTTGTTGGAAGTCACCACAGGTTTTCCCGCCTTGAGCGCGCGCACGATAAAGCTATGCGCAGGCTCAATGCCGCCCATGCATTCCAGCACCACATCCACAGTGTCATCTGCCAAAATGTCCTCATAATTAGAGGTCATACGCGGATCGCTTAGGCGGTCGGGCAGCTCGAGAATGCGCGTTACCCTGATATCGGGAAGACTCTTACAAATCTCGTCGACACCTTTACCCACGGTGCCACATCCCAAAAGAGCGATGTTCATCTCATTCCTATCTTTCGTTTGTGTTTACGCTTTCGCATAAGCACGTTTGCAGTTCTATGATAGCTACAAGGCACAGACCCACGAAGAGCTAGGAGCCCATCTTGGCACGTTTGTATCACAGCACACGCTCCATTGAGCCCTCTGTAACAAGTAAGCAAGCTATTCTTGCCGGAATTGCTCCAGATGGGGGTCTGTATGTCTCAGATTCCCTCAAGAATCTCAAAATTGACCTCGCGGCGGCATGTACGGAGGACTATCACGCCCTCGCTTGTCGTGTATTGGGGTTGCTGCTTCCCGACTTTAGTAAAGAAGAAATTGCAGATTGCGTGACAGCGGCTTACGGCAAGCGTTTTGACACACCTGTCATTACTCCTTTAGTACCTGTAGGTGACGTGTGGATGTTAGAGCTCTGGCATGGCCCCACCTGCGCCTTCAAAGATGTAGCGTTGCAGATGCTGCCTCGTCTCATGTCAGTCGCACGCAAAGATGCACATGATGACAAGCAGATCATGATTGTGACAGCAACATCAGGGGATACGGGCAAGGCAGCCCTTGAGGGTTTTGCGGATGTAGCTGGCACAGGAGTTGCAGTCTTTTATCCAGATGGTGGCGTATCCGACGTACAGCGTTTACAAATGGTCACCCAGCGTGGCCGCAACGTGGCCGTCTGTGGTATACACGGCAACTTTGATGATGCTCAGACCGAAGTCAAACATATCTTTGCCGACCAAAAGCTTGCCGAGCGTCTATCCCAGAAGAACATTGCTCTATCCAGTGCAAACTCCATTAATATAGGTCGCCTGGTGCCTCAGGTGGTCTATTACTTCTCAGCATACAAGCAACTCATTGACAAAGCTGTCATTCAACTAGGTGATTCTGTGGAGTTCTGTGTACCTACAGGCAATTTTGGTGATGTGCTTGCAGGTTATTATGCCAAACTCTTGGGACTACCTATATCGCGCCTCATCGTAGCGTCCAACATCAATGATGTGCTTTTTGATTTCATCTCGACTGGTCGCTATGACCGCCTGCGCCCCTTTGAAAAGAGTCTCTCGCCTTCGATGGATATCCTTGTGTCCTCCAACCTTGAGCGTCTGCTCTATTACCTATCTGAGGGGGATACCAAACTAGTATCTGAGCTCATGGACCGCCTGGAGCAAGAGGGATCCTACGAGCTGCCTGAAGCTCTGCTTCACCGCCTGCACGAGCTTTTTGCCTGCGGTCGCGCTACAGATGAAGAGACGCAAGCAACCATACGTGATATTTGGGAAGAATCCCAAGTGCTCTTGGATACGCATACCGCTGTTGCGATGCATGTGCTTCGCAAGCAGCCTCGCGACGAAGGCATTCCTCGCGTTTGTCTCTCCACCGCCAATCCTTATAAGTTCCCCGCCTCTGTCCTTGAGGCACTGGGGCAAAGCACAGAAGGCTTGGATGGATTTGAATGCATGCAAGCCTTACAAAAATTCACGGATGTACCCGCACCACACCAGCTTGCCGAACTCAAACAACTACCTGAACGCCACCTTGACCTCTGCGAACGCGAGCAGATGAACAGTTACATTGAGCACACGGCAGAAAGGTTGTTGTCATGAGTGAACCCCGCGCGCTAAAAATCCAAGTCCCCGCAACTTCTGCCAATGTGGGTGTCGGCTTTGACTGCTTGGGCCTTGCTCTCGATATGATGGCAACCTTTACCTTTGTGCCAAGCACTGACGGTCAGCTGCATATCGAAGGTTGCGAGTCTCGTTTTTGTGGTGCTGACAATCTGGTATGGACCTCGTACTGCCACACCTGCTCTGAACTGGGGATTATCGAGGAGTTGCTTAACATCACTATTGACTCCCCTATTCCTCTGGCGGGGGGTTTGGGGTCAAGTTCTGCTTGTATTGTGGCTGGTATTGCTGCTGCTTATGCGCTGTCGGGCTTGAGTTTAGATCGAGAACGCATCATTCAGATGGCAAGTTCGTTGGAAGGACATCCGGACAATGTGGCACCCGCCGTTTTGGGAGGTTTGGTTTGCTCCTTTAGCAATGCGGGACGTGTATGGACTCAGCGTTTTGACGTCGCTGAGGAACTACGCTTTGTTGCTATTGTGCCGCCTTACGAGGTGCGTACCGCCGAGGCACGGCGCGTGCTACCAGCGGAGGTACCCATGGCAACAGCCGTCTGGCAGACGGGCCGCTGTGTTGCTATGGTGCGAGCACTCGAGACGGGCGACGCGGAGCTACTTGCTGCCTGTGCGCATGATAAGTTGCACGAGCCCTATCGCGCACGCTTGATTCCTGATTACGAAGCTTTGCGCTCGGCGGCACTTAGTTCGGGAGCTTCGGCTTTTGTAATTTCGGGTTCGGGTGCAACCATGCTTGCTATCTGCAAAAACGAGCAGAAAGCTGCTGGGGTCAGACGCATGCTTGCCACAATGGAAAGCGTTTCTGCCGCAGAAGGAGCACGTCGCGGCCTGCGAATCGAGACTCTACAAGCCTGCAAAACTGGTTTGAAAATTCTCGCCGGCTAGCCCAGTGGGCCATCGCTCGTGCTGCCATACGCCCATGCAGGCGGTTCATAATGCACCCTTTCTCTCGTAGGCGGTTCAAAAAGCACCCTTGCGCCAATTTTTACCTTTTCGCGTACTCGGTACGCTTTTGAACCTCCTGTGGAAAACGTTATGCATCGGGTTCACAATGCGCCCTTTTGCCCACATCAGGTTCAATATGCGCCCTTGCGGCAATTTTTATCTGGGGTTTCTCGAACCGTTTGGTACGGTTTTGAACCGTCTGCATTAAATGCTATACAACGGGTTCAATAAGCACCCGCAGCAAAAAAGTAAGCAGTGCTTTTGTGGAAGCAGAGTGACGGTTTTGAACCGTTTGCGAAGATTGCAACGGTATTGAACCGCCTGCGTAGGGCTGGGGACGCTTTTGAACCACTTACGGGGCGTGAAGCAAGCAACACGACGCAGGTTTGACAGGCTAATTACCCAGCTGCTTATTGAGCATGATGGAAAGTATCGTCTCGTCGGTATGCTGCATGCCTTCTCGCACAAAGGTACCAATATTGCGAATGGTATCCTCCACATCATCAAAGACAATGCCATCCAAGCTCGAAGGCGAAATATCCGCCAAAGCCAAAGCAGAGCAATGCACCGCAGCGTTGGTACCTGCAGCAATCTTGAGTGCACAAGTAGCTTTGGCGCCATCGCAAATCATACCTTGAAGCATGGCAATCATATTGTTAACTGCTGCTTCAAGCTGAGCTTCGGTACCGCCTTGCAAGTAGGTCATACCACAGCAAGCACCTGTACCACCAGCGATTCCCGAACCACAAAGCGGAGACAACCTGCCCATATACTCCTTGAGATGACATACCACCAGCTCAGAAATCGCAAGCGCACGCGATAGTTCCTCGTCACTGGAACCCAACTCGCGCGCCAGCTCAATCACCGGCACCGTACAAGCAATACCTTGATTGCCTGACCCCGCCACCGTCATTACCGACAGCTGACAACCAGCCATACGGGCATCGCTGCCTGCAGCTGTTGCCGCCATGATACGCAGAGCAATATTGTTAAGCAGCATTGAGCTACTGCCACTCGTACCTGAGGCAATCTTTTCACCCACACGCAGACCATAGCCACCCGAAAGGCCTTCTTTGCTCACAGCCGTATTCAATGGAACACATTCAAGCAAAAAAGCGATATCAGCAGCATCAACACTCGTAGCAAAGTCATAGATATTCTTGATAGTCAGACCTGTACCCGCATCAGAAGCACTGCTTACGCTCAGAGGCTTATCACAAATCACCTCACCATTGTGCTCGATACGCACCACATTGGTATGATCGCGCACCACAACTGCACGGCTTGTCTCACCTGTCACAGATTTGAGCTGCGCCTCGATAAAGAGTTGCTCGTCGGTAGCTTTTTGCTCTACCTGAATACGTTCTTCGGCAACCATCTGACGTGCAAGCTCCAACTGTTCGGAAGCAAAATTAGCCAGAACTTCCAGGCGTGCATCAGAACGTCGCACTACCGCACCCAAGGCAGCCGCAATTTCAATACCCACGGCACCAGTACCAGGGATACCAACGCCCAAGGCATTTTTGATGATATTGGCAGAAAGCAGCAGGTGAATTTCTTTGATGTCTGCAGGATTGCAGCTCAACTGCTCGGATGCAACCGATACGGCAAAAGCAACCGCAATAGGCTCGGTGCAACCCTGAGCGGGCATGACTTCATTTTTGAGCATACCAAGAAAGTCGGGCAAAGCCTGCGTTGTCATCATTCCTCCTACTCGCTTGTCTCCCCATCTCCTTCGAGGAAACCGCCCGTCTGTCGCGACCACAGACCAGCATACTCGCCACCAGCGGCTGTAAGCTCGGCGTGTGTACCATCCTCCACAATTTTGCCGTCAGCGAGCACAACTATGCGGTCAAGAGCAGCAACTGTGGACAAACGGTGAGCAACAACAATTGCGGTACGCCCACGCATAAGATTTTCCAGCGCTCCTTGCACCAACGCCTCACTCTCGGAGTCCAGCGCAGACGTTGCCTCATCAAGCACCAAGATAGGTGCATCAACCAAAATTGCACGTGCTATAGCCACACGCTGGCGTTGACCGCCCGAAAGTTTGGCTCCGCGCTCGCCCACCATAGTATCTAGGTCCTGTGGTAGGCGCTCAATAAACTCCATCGCATTGGCCTGCTTGGCAGCTTGACGAATTTCCTCGTCACTTGCATTAGGCTTGCCATAAGCAATATTGTCCCTAACCGTTCGATGAAATAGCAGCGGCTCCTGAGGCACATAGGCAACCTGTGAACGCAAGCTTTGCTGCGTGCAATGAGAGACATCCTGACCATCTACCAGCACCTGCCCATCTTGCACGTCATCTAGTCGCAGCAATAATTTGGTCAGGGTCGTCTTGCCCGAGCCGGAGCGTCCCACCAAACCAACGCGTTGTCCTGCGGGAATATGCAGTGACAGGTCTGTAAAGACCTTCTCTCCTGCCGGCGCATCAGGATAAGCAAAACCAATATGACTAAAGTCGATAGCGCCTTCACCAACCTTGAGAGGACGAGCATCCTCATCGTCTGCAACCAGTAGAGGCTCATCTAGCACACGTGTCATCTCAGCTGCATCGCCCAGAGAATTATTGATACGCGTCATCATCGAATTGAAGTAGTTCACGCGCATGGTGAGGTTGTAGGTATAGGTAAAAATCATCACCAATGTACCTGCAGAAATGCCAAACCAAGCATTGCCGCCAGCTACAAAAATCGAAGCAATGGTCATGATTGCTGTAATCAAGGCGCTCGTAGTAAAGCCGCGGGCAAGCATAGCGTGCATGGTTGCTGTCTGGGCTCCACGTGCATCCCTATCGGCTGCAACAAAAAGCTCGCGTTCAAAGTCCTCACGACCGCTTGTCTTGACTGCAAGAATATTGGTTACCGCATCAGAAAGCACACCAGAGAGACGGTTTTGTGCAGATGAACTCGCTTCGGAAAGCGGCAAAATCCTCTTATAAAGCTTATAGGCAATGGTGACATAAATCACGAGCGTGATGAAGAGGATAACCACATAAAGAGGCACCAGCGGGGCAAGCATCACGATGGTGCAAATGATGGACGCAACCGTTGGAATAAGCGAATAAACCACTACATCCACAAGTCCCGTATAACCTGAGGTAAAGCGGCTTGTTTGGCTCACCAACGCCCCACCAAAACGCCCGTTGTGGAAAGTCATAGACTGGTTGGAAAGCGTATCAAAACACAGACGTGAGAGCCGATAATTGCCATTGATTTCAAGCTTATAGACGCTGTAATCTTGCAACTTTGAAAGCACCTGACCCACAGCATTAACAAGCACCAAAGCGGCAATATACGGTCCAAAAACCTGCCATACCTGATCTGGCGTTACCTGACCTTGTTGCACGCGGTCAACCACCAAGCCCATCACATAAGTATTAATAAAGGTTAGAAGCACGATATAGCCTGCAGAAGAACTCACCGAAAGGGTCGTGATACCAGGCATTTTCTTGGTTACATCCCAAAAGCGCTGTAAGGTACGACGCGTAATTGTAGGGTCAAGTTTGCCCTGTTTGCGTTGTGACATACAAAAATTCCCCTCAACAAAGTATCAGTTGAGGGGAATCCTACCCATTTATCGTAAACTCAAGCAGCGCATCTAGGCTCTAGCAACGCAATTGACCTCAAGCAGCGCAACTAATTGAACTCAAGCAACGCGCTTACACTCTGGCAACGCGACTAAGCTCCAGTCGCGCAAGCGCGATTAACCTCCCAGATAAGCTTTGCGCACACGATCATCCGCAGCAAGTTCAGAAGCAGGACCATCCATCGCGATATGACCCGTCTCAAGAACATAAGCGCGATCAGCAACAGAAAGTGCCATCTGAGCGTTCTGTTCAACCAAAAGCACGGTAGATCCGTCATCGTGCAAACGGCGAATAATATTGAAAATCTCCTGCACGAGAATAGGTGCCAAGCCCATCGAAGGTTCGTCGAGCATGAGCAGACGTGGGCGGCTCATCATGGCACGCCCCATGGCAACCATCTGCTGCTCACCACCCGAAAGCGTACCTGCAATCTGACGACGACGTTCCTTCAAACGTGGAAAAATAGCAAAGACACGCTCCATATCGTCGGCGACTTCGTTTTTGGGACGAGTATAGCCGCCCATCTCGAGATTTTCTTCTACGCTCATAGCCTGGAAAAGAGACCTACCCTCAGGGCACAACGCCAAACCTTTGGGAACTAACTCATTTGCTGGAACATCTGCAATAGACTCCCCTGCAAACTCAATCTCACCTGCACGCGGCACCATCAAACCCGAAACCGTTTTGAGCGTGGTGGATTTACCTGCACCATTAGCGCCAATCAGGGTAACAACCTCGCCCTCCTCAACATCAAAGGAGATGCCCTTAATGGCATGGATCGAGCCATAGTACACATGCATATCTCGCACGGAAAGCAATGCCATAGCTTAGGCCTCCTTCTCTGCAGAGGCATCGGCTTGAGCGCCCAAATAAGCCTCGATAACCTCGGGATTGTTTTGAATCTCTTCGGGCGTACCCTTGGCAATAATCTTGCCGTAGTTCAAAACAGCAATGCCCTCGCAGATACCCATAACAAGATCCATGTCGTGCTCAATCAACATAATGGCAATCTGGAACTCATCGCGAATCTTAAGAATACTGTCCATCAAATCAGAGGTCTCGGAGGGATTCATGCCTGCCGCAGGCTCATCAAGCAACAAAAGCTTGGGCTCAGTTGCAAGAGCGCGGACTATCTCAAGACGACGCTGAGCACCATAAGGCAAAGAACCCGCAGAAACTTGGGCAAGATCAGCCATATCAAACACATCAAGCAGTTCAAGAGCGCGCTTATGGAAGGCCTTTTCGCTCTTGAAAAACTGTGGTGTACGAAAGATGCCATTGAGCATCGAACATTTCACCTGATTGTGCAGGCCAATGCGCACATTATCCTCAACCGATAGGTTGGAAAAGAGGCGAATGTTCTGGAAAGTACGAGCAATACCCGACTGATTGACCTTGGGAACACTCATATTGTTGAGATCCTGACCATCCAACAAAATCGTACCCCGTGTGGGCTGGTAGACCTTAGTCAGCAAGTTAAAGATAGTCGTTTTGCCTGCGCCGTTAGGACCAATAAGACCGGCAATCTCAGTACGACCTACAGCAATATCAAAATCCTCAACAGCATGCAGACCACCAAAGTCAATACCCAAATGGCGACATTCGAGGATGGGTTCTTTACCGAGGTCGCGCTCGGGCACAATAGAGGTCGAAGGCAAAGGCACCATCTTGGTATTAACACGACGAGCTTTGATACC
This sequence comes from Atopobium sp. oral taxon 810 str. F0209, assembly GCF_000466405.1. Lineage (GTDB taxonomy): Bacteria > Actinomycetota > Coriobacteriia > Coriobacteriales > Atopobiaceae > Olegusella. The sequence goes on from NZ_KE952958.1 coordinate 14,728, forward strand.
AGACTGCTGGCTCTCGGGAGCTGACACGACCTGCTTTTCTTCCTTAGTCATTGGCGCCATCCTCCTTTGCGCTCGCAGCACCAGCCCCTGCAACAGCTACCTGAGGAGCAACCTTCTTTTTGCGGCTCTTTTTGAAATGGTTTTTGAATCTACGCAGTACCATACGTGCCTGCTCGTTGTTGGAGATAAGCATAACGGCAATCAGCACGACAGAGTAAATCAGCATACGGTACGTAGACAGGAAACGCAGGGCTTCGGGAAGCACGGTCAGCACTGCTGCTGCAATCATGCCACCACGGATATTGCCAATACCGCCCAAAACAACAAACACCAGCACCATGATGGAATTGTTGAAATCAAATTTGCTGGGGATAAAGCTTGAGTAGTTCAGACCATAGAGTGCACCTGCCATACCAGCAAGCACCGCCGAAACCACAAAGGCCATCATACGGTACTTCATCGAATTGATACCGCAGGCCTCCGCCGCAATGCGATTATCACGAACGGCGAGAATTGCACGACCAGAACGGCTATTAATGAGGTTAAGTGCCACAAAAAGGCAAAACAGTACCAACAAGATGCCCACGATAAAGCTTGCAATTGTATTAACGCCAACTGCACCTTTAGGACCCGCAAGCAAAACTTTGCCTGCCTGAGACATATGTAGTGAACTCTCGCTATTCATGCTGAAGTGCAAACCACTCTCATCCATTCCTACATAAAGATTGTTCAAGATATTCTTGATAATCTCGCCAAAGGCCAGGGTAACAATGGCCAGATAGTCACCGTGTAGGCGCATAACAGGAATAGAAATCAAGAAACCCATAACGCCGGCAAGCAATCCACCGACAAGCATCGAGATTACAAGGATTGCAGGCTCATTACCTGCCACTCCCCCTACAAGAGCAGCAGCAACGACACCGGAAAAAGCACCAATACTCATAAATCCAGCATGTCCCAGCGAAAGCTCGCCCGAAATACCAACAACAAGATTGAGAGAAATTGCCATGCATACATACGCACAGATGGGCACCAGCTGGCCTTGGAGCGAATAAGACAGGATATGCGTTGCAATCAAAATTTCACAGACAACAAAAAACAGTACAACGATGCCATAGGTAATGAGATTTGAACGCAAAGATCGAGACATTTTGTATTCCATAGGGCTACACCTTCTCGTTCACAGGCTTGCCCAAAAGGCCAGCAGGTCGAACCAACAGCACAATAATCAATACACCAAAAACGATAGCGTCAGTGAACTTGGTAGAGACGTAGGTACGAGCAAACATCTCGATGACACCCAAAATAAGACCACCCAAAAACGCACCAGGAATCGAGCCAATGCCACCAATAACTGCAGCAATAAAGGCTTTGATACCAGGCATGGAGCCCGTCATGTAATATAGCGTAGGATAAGACGAGCAGAGCAAAACGCCAGCTACTGCAGCCAAGCCAGAACCAATAGCAAAGGTGAGTGAGATGGTCTTGTTAACATTGATGCCCATAAGCTGAGCAGCACCCTTATCTTCGGAGACAGCACGCATTGCTTTGCCCATTTTGCCCCGCTGTGTAAAGAGCGTCAGCGCAACAGCAACAATAGCGCAGACCACAATAGAGACAAGTGCGGTGGACTTGATGGTAAGACTTCCAATTTGCAAGGGACCAAAAGGTACGACTGACTTGAATACCTTAGGATTGGAACCAAAGAGCAACAACGCACCGTTTTCCAAAAAATAAGATACGCCAATAGCGGTAATCAGTACGTCAAGCGAAGGAGCATTGCGCAGCGGCTTATAAGCAAGACGCTCGATAACAATGCCAAGCAGCGTGCAACCTACAATGGAAATGAGTACTGCCAGCAGTGGTGGCAATCCAAACAGTCCCATCATAAAGAAGCAAATATAAGCTCCAACCATAATAATATCGCCGTGAGCAAAGTTCAGCATACGTGCGATGCCATAGACCATGGTATAGCCCAGAGCAATAACGGCATAAATACTGCCGAGCGACAGTCCATTTATAAGGGTGGACAAGAATTGCATGTAACGCGCCCCTTCTCACTCGTACCTAACAACAAGGCGGAGGTGGCCATAGCCGCCTCCGTCCTGTCCTTGCACTCAATGTCGGACTTTAGGCAACTACCTGATACTTGCCGTCCTTAATAACGTAGCACTGAGGAACCTTGGAGACCGTACCATCCTCACTCCAAGTCATATCAGCACCAGTCAGACCAGTAAACTTAAAGTCCTTTGCCGTAAAGCTTGCTACAAGCTTATCGCAGATGTCAGATGCAGACATATCCGACGTAGCTCCAGATGCCTCAATGGCCTGCTTAACTGCATAAACACAATCATAGGCATCTGCAGCAAACTGATTGGGCTTAACACCATCAGAGAGCTTGGAGAAGGCATCAACAAACTTTTGAGTGTTCTCGTCCTCAGAGTCAGCCGTGAAAGGCGTAATGAGGTAGAGACCTTCAGCAACGCTGGCATCAAAACCATCCTGTTGCAGGATGCCATCCATGCCGTCCATGCCGACGAACTTAAATTCGTAGCCATTATCTTTTGCCTGCTGAAGCACAAGGCCGCCCTGCTGATAATAGAAGGGCATAACGACAACTTCTGCACCCGCATCCTTAAACTTGCCCAGCTGAGAAGTAAAGTCCGTATTGTTGTTGGAGTCAAAAGACTCGTCAGCAACAATCTCAAGACCCTGACTCTTTGCTTCTTCAACAAAACCATCGTGCAAGCCAGTGGAGTAGGTATCACCCTGATCATGCAGGATTGCAATTTTGGTGCCGAGCTTCTTTTGAGCAACCATATCTGCCGAAATCTTGCCTTGGTTGGGATCGGTAAAGCACATCTGGAACACATTGGATTTGCGACTTGAACCCTCACCGACAACATCAACAGAGGATGCAGAAGGCGTCAACTCAAAGATATTATCCTTGTTTGTCTTGTCAGAAACTGCCACGCAAGGAGCGGTGGTCGTGGTACCAACAAGAATCTGAAGACCCCAATCCTTGAGATTGTTGTAAGCATTGACCGAAGTCTCAGCAACGTGTGTGTCATCCTGACAGTTATAGGAGAAGGTCACGTCACCAGCAGCCTTGTTGATTTCGTTTACTGCAACCTGTGCACCCCAGTCCGTAGCAGTGCCATAAATTGCAGCTGCACCAGTCAAAGGACCGATATTGCCAACCTTAAACGAACCCTTGGGTCCCTCAATTTGACTCTTTGCCTTTTCGCCTGAATCCCCAGAGCCAGCGCTACCAGAGTTACCGCAACCAGCTAGAGCTAGACCAGCAGTAGCAATACCAATGGTGCCCAGAAAGTTCCGGCGCGTCAGATTTGTCTTCATAATCGGTCCCCCTTCTGTTGAACTTTCTCAAATTGCGTAAAGCTCCTCCCTACGCAATTTGGGCTTACCACACTCTAGAGGGAACACGATGCCACCCCAATACAGGATGGCATCAATTTTTTAGTCTGTAACACTAAACTGTTTATTTAGAAATATAAGTGCCTAAATTCAGCTAGAAGCAGCTAAACTGCTGATCTATGCCTCGTTTGCAAAACGGTAAACACTTTCTTCTTGGGACTTGACGGCCTCATTTTCTGCATCTTTTGCAACGCCTGCCATATGCTTGGGTACATAGTTGCTCTTTGCATGCTCTGTACGGGCGATATTAAATAACGTCGGTGCTGAAGACATAGATCCACCTTCAAGTACACGAAGATAATCGCGAGAGCTACGCTTTACAACATCGGAGCTGTTATTCTCAATTTCTTGGCGAAGCAGATAATCTACGTAACTGGACTTATCCACCACCTCGGGATGACCAGCAACAGGACGGAAGGGTAGCACTGCTGTAGGCGTATCGGGCGCATGCAAGGTAGAAGGATCTAATTCATCACTTGGGGTACCTGCTGCAGTTGCAGGCTCGGTATCACGAGCTTCCATGGCCGTCATGGCCTGATTCCACAAATCTTCAGTATTATCCACGCAAGCAAAATTGCGGTGTTCAGGATAGATTCCCAAATCAACTTCAGGTATGCGGCAGCGAATCTGATCGGCGCGCAAAACAGACTGCGTATTGGACACTACCGTGGGGTTTACATGCGGTTTTGCAGGCTGGGGGACCTCAGATGTTGCTGGCGATACATGACGATGAGCCAAAGTGGCATCAAAGTCTTTTTCAGCTGCAAGCACAAACTTGTCTCGACGAAGGTTTGCTGCCATAGCAGCATCCCACCAACCAGTACCCACATCACCCACACTGCCATCGGCGCGCGTAATCACAGGCACATCCTGCAACATGTCCTGACCTAGACGCTGAGTGAGCATAGCCTTGACACCTGCAGCGCGAGAAGCCATGCGCTGTTTCCAACTCAGTTTCTCGACATAGTTTTCGGCAATATCTGCATAGTCGGTAGCAACGTGCGCTCCAAGGCTATCAGCTGAGCCGTTTGGAGCAAGTGCTGCTGAAACTTCTGCCTGCTCATCTGTCTTATCCTGTACAGCTTCAGAAACTACATCCAACACAACAGGCATACCAGCATACGTATCTCCTGCAAGAGAAGCAAAACTTGCATCTGCCGAGACAGATTCTTTGCTTGTACGCTGTTCTGTTTGCCGCTGTTCTGCTCGCCTATCTAACTGCTCGGATATGACAAAGATAACAAAACTGACAATGCCACAAGCAACAGCACCTGTTGCCATACCCATCAAAAAATCGGCCGACGCATGCATAGTGGGCAGCGTGAGCGCCGCTGCAGAGCGACCCATAGCATAAGCAGGCCTCGCAAGCGAAGTTGTAGCAGCACCAAGAAGACCGGCCACAATAGCTGGCGAATGCGTTGTATACTTCATGGTTCCTCCCCGCTCGCTTACCTGTGCAGCGGGGTACACGAAAGCTAAGGCAAAAGCGCCTTGGTACAGCTTTTGCAACGGCTTGCTGTGTTTTAGTTTCGTGTACCGTCGCGTTTTATCTCGACAAAAAAGTCCAGACTTGATGCAACTATAATTCATATCTTAAGAAATGCAAGGATGAAGCTGGTCATTTGTGAAAATTAGTGCCTCTTCTGATGCAAAAACTAGCAGCGTTTCTTACCATATGCTCAAATATCGCTGTGGCCTCTATACCCCGCAAATCGTTGCAATCTCAGGTTGCAACGTTTTTCCTTAACAGGCTAATTATCTGCAATTTTCTGTATTTCAGCAGGTAGATCAATTTCGTTGCAACCTCAGGTTGCAACGATGTAAGCACTGGGTAACTTGCTAAGTTTGGTTATTCGAGACATATTTATCCAAAAAGCTACCGTTTGCGGCCTTAAATATACTTCTCGGTACAAAACCAGCTTCTGTTTTAGCTAAGCCGATAAATAAGTACTACTCTATACATGAGTCTCGAAACGAGAGACTAACAGCATGGTCATAATGGCGATGGGAGAGATTATGTTTTTGTTGCCTACATTTCATATCTCTACAGCAATTATCTTAAACATATAAAAAGACGCGACCTTATGTGCTTAAAGCTTTACAAATGTAGAGACATATATGGTTGCGTTGCTTCCAAATTTGTGAGCAATAGCTGACGCTAGCTGGACATAGGTGTTCGGTATGCAAAAAATTTGGAGTTGGAATATGGAAGCAATTCGAAAATATTTTCCTCGCATAATTTTGGCAGCTGCATGTATATATACTGTATGCTACATTATATTTTTTAGAGATTTTGCATATATTCACTATGATTTTAGGTTTTCGTTTATATGCATGTTATTTGCGCTGCCGATAATTACCTGTGCTATTGGAATGTTTGTTGCATCAAAAGTACTACATGCAACGTCACTGCTAGCCACAAGACACAAAAACATACTCAAAGGCGTCATTTGGCTTGTCGTAATAGTGCTCTATATTGCGTTATTTCTATTGAAAAATAATTTTAGTCAAGCAAAGCCATTGCTTTCGGGTCCCTTGGCTCAATCCACCTTCGATGTAGTTGTCTATGCAATAGAGCATGGCGGCCTGGTTGTTGGCTTGCTGTATGGAACATTGGCTAATAATTCAGGTAAGGTGAACACAGAATGAAGCGCTATACACACTATGTATAGACAGTAAAGAAATGTATTTTCTTAATTATTGGAGTCATACTTGCTTCAGGCATTGCACCCCAATTGGTTTATGCGAGAACCAATCCAAACAACGAAAATAGAGTTCCAGAGCCTCGCAAAATGCTGATAATTCAACAAGATGATGGTACATGCCTTGAGGCAAAAGTGGAATGCATTCAAAATAAAACAACAGCAAACAGGAATGAAATAGTGTCGCATACGGAAACGTACAAAAGTGACCTATATCTCAACTACAATACATCAACTCAGTCATATACTCTTTCCGCCAATCGCTATGATAATTCAATTTCAGTTAAGTCATACTTAACTATTCGGTATAAGAAGAATTCGTCTGGATTTGTTCTTCTAACAAGTGTGTCAGGCAAATGGGTAGTTGCTGACCATACAGTATCTGTCACTCGTGCTAAGTTGAGATATGGCTGCGGTAACGAAGGTGGAGGAAATCCTTCAGTATCACGAATTGTGAGCAATAATTTCTCTTATAACACAGGCTACACACATTATGTCGCGATGGGCACGACAATGGCAACTGCAGGAGCAAACTTAGAACTAGAGTTGAAACATGGAAGTAGTACTTGGAAGAGCCTTCTAGTTTGCAACATTGGATGATTTCATAATAGGTAGGAAAAAGGATGCTCATTTAATTCTATTAACAGCTCGAAACAACCGAAATCCTAATGCAAAGTCCGGTGTTGGTGTAGTACAGCAGTATTACAAAAGACCCAAATAGATGCCTATACATCATTTGAAAATAGTCCAACAAGGCATTCTTTAGCAAATGCAATCTTTTTTGATTGTAATTGCAAGAATGCCTTTTGGGCCATTTTGACAAGCGGTGCCAAACTGCTACAGACTAGGACAGGTAGTCACTCTGGGCAGCTTTTTTGGCAGAGCGAATCAAGAACTCCTCGTTGTTGTTGGTAGCTTTAAGACCCTTAACCAGCGCTGTTGCCGCACGCTCGGTATTGTTCATATTGGCAAGAATACGACGGATACCCCAGACAAAAGGCTGAATCTGTGCATCGATAAGCAAATCCTCATTACGTGTACCCGAAGCCACCGGATCGATTGCGGGGAAGATACGACGATCCGCAAGATCGCGATCGAGCTTGAGTTCCATATTACCTGTACCCTTGAACTCCTCAAAGATAACTTCATCCATCTTTGAGCCCGTATCCACTAGAGCAGATGCAAGAATCGTCAAAGAGCCGCCACCTTCGATATTGCGCGCTGCACCCAAGAACTTCTTGGGCGGATAAAGCGCAGCAGAATCAACACCACCAGAAAGAATACGACCACTAGCAGGCTGGGCAAGATTGTAGGCACGAGCAAGACGTGTGATGGAATCGAGCACCACAACAACATCTTCACCAAGCTCTACCAGGCGCTTTGCATGGTCGATAACCATCTCGGCCACCGCAGTGTGATTAGATGCAGGCATATCAAAGGTAGATGCCACAACCGTACCACGAATAGAACGCTCCATATCGGTAACTTCCTCAGGGCGTTCGTCAACCAGCAGGCAAAAGAGATGAACCTCGGGGTTATTAACCGCGATGGACTGGCAGATACGCTTGAGCACGGTAGTCTTGCCAGCCTTAGGAGGCGAAACAATCAATCCACGCTGACCCTTTCCAATGGGGGCCACCAAATCAATCGCGCGACCCGTAGTGGAATCCTTGCCCATTTCCATAACAAGACGCTCATTAGGATAAATCGGCGTCAAATCGCGGAAACGTGGGCGGTGCTTAATCTCTTCAGGTGTTTTGCCATTAATGGTGTCAATACGCACCAGTGGCGGGAACTTGCTGCTAGAGCGAGCAGGGCCCACCATACCCTTGATGCGATCACCAGGACGCAGGCCATACTGACGCACAATTTGCTGCTGAACAAAAGCATCATGATCGCCTGCAGCAAAATTGCCCGTGCGCAGAAAAGCATAGCCTTCCCCCTGCATCTGCAGTACGCCATCTACTCCGCAGAAACCCTCTACTGCAGCAGCTGCCGAAAAGAGCTCCTCGATAAGCTCCTTCTTGCGACGACCAACGTAGTCAACACCCAGCTCAGCGGCTTTTTCGCGAAGCTCCGCCACCTTCATCTCGGAAAGACTTTCGAGAGTGAGAGAAGGCTCAATATTGCGCTCAGGAGTATTTTTGTTACGACGGTTATTGCGACGATTGCGATTATTTACCACATTTGCCGTACGATCACGGCGCGGTTCAGAGTCACGATCACGCGTAGCTACACGATGACGACGACGCGGAGCATGGGCTTCGTTCGTCTCAGTAGACTCTGAAGACTCACCATTTCCTTGGGTAACAGCCTCAGGATTGGTGGATTGGTCAAGATTGGTGGATTGGTCAAGATTGGCGGGCTGGTCAGGATTGGCAAGTTGAGCAACAACCTCTGAATTGGCAGGCTGGACAGCGATCTCAGAATTGGCAGGATGTACCTCATCTGCTTGCGAAACCGCAGCTTCGGTATGTTGTTCGGCAGGCACAGCTACGAGATGAGTCTCATCGGGAGTAGATACTTCTGTAGGGGTTTCACCCTGGGTCTCGATAGCAGCAGCTTCCACCTTGGCCTTTGCACTGCTGCGCGTACGCCTTTTGCGCGGTTTGGGCGCTGGAACTTCTTCGGACGTTTCTTGCTGAGCGTCCGCTTTTGCCTCTTCTGCCTCAGCTACGGCCTTCTTCCTGCGACGCCTTACAGGCTTTGGAGCTGGCTCTGTAGCAGGCACATCAGTATCCAGACTTAAAGCAGTTTGACCCGTCTCTTCTGTAGCTGTAGCTGTAGCTGCTACTTTACGCGTACGTCTACGACGAGGTTTGGGGGTCTCTTCGGTGCTGATGGATGTATCACCAGATCCTAACTCAGTAGAAGCACTGTTTTGTTGTGTCACGGGCGCTTCTTCACCGAGTTTTTCAGCAACCATATCTTCTTCCATGCAGGTACTACCTTCCTGGGCGCTCTGCAGTAGCAACTGCAACAGCAACCCATCTCAAAGGGGTATCCCAGCTTTGCATTACAACGTGATACATGTCGATGTTCTAACCACTTTGATTGTGCTTGCTGGGGAAGATTAAATGCGCAAGCATGCGCGGATTAATCACATCATAACATTATCAACTATATCAATGTTGGCAAGAATACTATTTTTTTGAGAATCCCTTTGAGAAGTAGAAAAATTACTGCCTGCGAGCACGACGAACAGGAGTCAATGCCTCAATACGATCATTGAGACTCTTGGCTTCCACACGTCCTTCTTCGGTCAAAGAGACAGGATGCGAGGATTTGCCACGCGTAGATGCGTCACGATTAAGCAAGCCATCGCGAGCCAAAGCAGAAACAGACATCGACACCGTAGGCTGCAAAAATCCCAGCACATCGACAATAGCGCCAATAGTTGCCTGGCCATCGAGCTCTGCATAGAGTGCAAGCAATACTAAGTCGCGAGCCATGACATCAACAGAGCCCATCGCGTCGACATACTTACGCACATGATCAGTAGTTGGACGATTGGACAGTAAATGTGCTAGTTCAGAGCGTGTTTGCGAGCAGAGCTTGGCGACCATCTCTTCGCCGTCATCGCTTAGGCAGCACAAAACATTGCGACGGTCGGTATTGCCCTGTGTGCGAATAATAAAGCCTAGATCGGCAAGGTGCTTTGTACGGTGTGTCATCGTAGGTCGCAGGCAACCCTGATACTCAGCAATATCAGAGGTACGCAATCCCTCAGGCGAGAGAGAAAGTCTGCATGCAATTGCAAATTCAGAAAATGTGAGACGCTTATCTGCATCGCACCTCTGGCGGATGGTATTGTAGGCGCGGCGAATTGCCAAATACTCACGTACCTCCACAAGAAACCTCCTCCAGTAAAAGCACTCCCCATGAGCCCTTATGCCTCATTGGTAGCTTGAAGCTTCACTTCCTGTTGAAACTTTAACGCGAAAAGAATTTATATGAACTCATATAGATAAAGATTTTCACATATTTGTAAAGAACTGCTAATACATTAGATTCACATAGCACAAACAGTTAGGTCTAGGATGGGCACACTTGTAAGCAAAGCAAAACACATTGCAGTAAGCCACATGATTTTGTTTGTAAAAAAGCCCGAGGCGTAAACCTCGGGCTTAAGCAGTGCTTTTTGCAGTTTACGCAGCCTTACATAACCTCAGGAGCAGAAACACCAATCAACTTGAGGGCAATAGCAAGGTTAATACGAACGGCGTCAATTGCAGCCAGACGTGCACGGGAAAGCTCAGGATCAACTGGGCGTCCCTCACTGGGCAGTACCTGGCAATGCTGGTAGAAGCCATGGAAGGAAGCAGCAAGTTCCTCGCAGAAATGTGTCAAACGGAAGGGTGCACGGTCACGTGCGCAGGAAGCAACAAGTTCAGGGAACTCAGAAATCTTACGAGCAAGAGCTGCCTCAGAGGGTTCGGTAAGCAGAGATAGATCGTAGTCTGCACCAATTGCCTTGTTGGCAACAACATCCATGCCCAGCTCGCGAGCTTCATCCTCATTTACACCAGCAGCGCGACGCAAAATAGAGCAGATGCGGGCATGAGCATACTGTACGTAGAAAACAGGGTTGCTAGACTCCTGCTTTTTTGCGGCTTCGATATCAAAGTCGATGGTCTGATTTGAGCTCTTGGAAACCAGCGTGTAGCGGGTAGCATCGGTACCGACCTCATCAAGCAGTTCCTGGAAAGAAACCATGGTACCGCGACGCTTGGACATACGAACAGGCTCACCATTGCGCAGCAAGTTTACAAACTGACCAAGGTCAACCTCAAATTTACCGGGGTAACCTAGGGCATCGCAGACATTGGTTACACGGGCAATATAGCCGTGGTGATCGGCACCCCAAAGATCGATGGAGTAGTCATCGCGCTGGAACTTGTCCCAGTGATAGGCAACATCAGAAGCAAAGTAGGTATACTCGCCATTGCTCTTGATGAGAACGCGGTCCTTGTCATCGCCAAAGGCAGTGGATTTAAACCACAGCGCGCCATCATCGGTCTTGTAGAGATAACCCATCTTGTCAAGCTTTGCAAAAGCACGATCGACAGGAGAGGTGCCCGTCTCATCCTTGATATAGAGAGTTCGCTCGGAGAACCACAGATCGAGGTCACAACGTGCTTGGTGGCAGGTAGCCTTGATGCGGGAAAGCATGGCCTGATAGGCGCGCTCGCGGAACTCATCGGTACGTACCTCAGGCTCAACGTCATACCACTTGTCGCCATCAGCCTCATAAAACTCGCGAGCAATGTCAATGATGTAGTCGCCGCCGTAGGAGTTGCCACCCAAAATCTCGTTAAAGGCATCCATGTAGGGATGCTGCTCGGGATGCTCGTCCATCTCATCTTCGACATACGCTTCACGGTCTGCCAAAAGCGTCGCCTGAGCGGTAGCAACGTCCACATTATCCTTGCGCATAACCTCAACGAGTTGCAGATAACGCGTAGCAACAGAGCTACCAAAAACATCCATCTGGGAGCCGTGATCGTTGATGTAATACTCACGATCAACCTTGAAGTTGGTGTGATCAAAGATATTGCACATTGAGTCACCAAGCGCTACCCAACGGCCGTGACCAACATGCAGAGGACCCGTGGGATTAGCAGAAATAAACTCATAATTCATCTTGAGGCCATTACCCACATTGGATTTGCCCCAATCAGCACCAGCCTCACGCACCACGCGGAAAACATCGTTGCTAGCAGCAGCGTTGAGATAGAAATTGATAAAACCAGGACCTGCAACCTCAACCTTAGAGACCTGCTTGTCCTCGGGCATATGAGCCACGATAGCGGCGGCAATTTTGGCGGGAGCTGCATGAGCAAGACGAGCAGAGCGCAACGCAACTGTCGAGGTCCAATCACCATTGTCAGCGTCAGCCGGTCGCTCGACTCCGCAGTCTTCCACCTCGAAGCTTGCAAGGTCGCCTGCCTTTTGGGCAGCGGCAATCGCCTGCCTGATAAGTTCCTCGATCTTTTCGGGCATACTGCACTCCTTCGGTCATACATCAAACCCCGTGCCAGCAAACTGCCGGCACATCGTAAACAGTTAGTTTAGCAAAATCACTGCTTGTATCTAACACTATCAAAGAGCTACACAAGCTACACGTTAGCGAGCCTTGGAAGCAGCTCGTCGCTCCGTGCGTGCCAACTCGTGACGCAACTTGTCAAGTCCCGGCTCCAATCCCACAGGATAGGTCTGAGGATTGAGGAAGCGCTTGACCGCGGGATCGAGTCTCATCAGCGAGTCACGACAGCGTTCCTTTGCAACGGCAATAGTATCGGGCTCTTTGCAGCGTTTGCCATCATCGACAATCTGCTCGAGCAACTCAACACCTGTCGCACCAGTAAAATCGTAGGTAGTCAAAGGATCGTTGACATCCACAGCGATCATGCTGTTGCCCACAGCTACAGAATCATCAACAATCTGATCGCCTATGGGACGTCCTGCTTCATCAACAAAGCGAATGACATGCATAATACCTGGTAGGGTGCGTTTATAGGCCTGCTCGGAAAGCTTAATCTTGGGAGACCAAGGCTCTTCTTTGTTATTGCGCACTGCCGAGAGCTTATAGACGCCGCCCAGCGAGGGCTGAGGATCGCAGGTAGCAAGTTTGGTACCCACACCAAAAGAATCAATAGGTGCACCCTGCGCAAAGAGCGACTGAATGGTGTATTCATCAAGGTCATTAGAAGCGCTGATCTTTACATAAGGCAGACCCGCCTCGTCAAAGGCTTCACGAGTTTCTTTAGTGAGTTTGGCAAGGTCACCCGAATCAATACGGATAGCAGCCAAGCGCTCCCCTGCCGCCTCCATCTCTTTTGCAACCTTGATAGCATTTTTGATGCCTTGATGGACATCGTAGGTATCTAGCAACAGTACGCAATTTTTAGGACTGGATTTTGCAAAGGCGCGGAAGGCCTCGATCTCAGTCGGAAAAGCCATAACCCAACTGTGGGCATGCGTACCAAAAACAGGGATATCGTAAATTTTGCCAGCAAGGACATTGGACGTACTAGAAGCGCCACCAATATAAGAAGCACGAGCAACAGCAAGGCCTCCATCGGGACCCTGAGCACGACGTAGACCAAAGTCAGAGACGGCATGTCCCTGAGCTGCAGTAACAACACGAGCGGTCTTGGTAGCTACCAACGTCTGGAAGTTTATAAGGTTAAGCAAAGCAGTCTCAAGTAGCTGGCAGTCAATCACAGGACCTTGCACGCGCACAAGTGGCTCACGCGGAAAAATCAAATCGCCCTCACGAGGAGCCCAAATATCAACATGCATGCGGAAATCGCGCAGATAGTCAATAAAGCCCTGCTTAAAAAGAAGCCCGCCACCAGGTGCGGGCAAAGCAGCAAGATATTCTAGTGTGTCTTCATCAAACACAAAGTTTTCTACGAGCTCAGCAATCTGACCCTGACCGCAGGAAACAGCATATCCGCCGTCAAAGGGACACTCGCGAAAAAAGACGTTGAAGCAAGCTTCGCCCTGATTGAGGCCGGACTCCCAAAAGCCCTGGGCCATGGTTAGTTCGTAAAGGTCGGTATTAAGCGCGACATCATGTGGAGTCGTGCGGTCGGTCAAGGCCATCTGATGTTCCTCCCCGAGAAAACTTTGTCTACGGGAAGCAACGAGTAATCCCCGCAAACACTTCGCTCTACAGGGTACCACGAGACGAAAAAAACGGCTCCCCCAAGCTGCCTTTGCCGCAAAATTTAAAAACGAGACATGCGGCAACCATGTAGCCTGAACTATCTCAGGAAACGCGAGATCACAATCACAAGGACAAGCAAAGCAATAACAGCAAGGACAATCTTTTGACCCATGGGCATGTTGAGATCGTCTTCGTCGGGTTCCATAAGCTTGCGGCCCTGCTCGCGCAAAGCGGCTTCGCGCTTGATTGCCTCTGCATCACGAGCGGCACGGGCAGACTCTTTTTTGAGACGTTGCAGTTCCGCACGATCGCGCGCGACCTGTGCCGCCTCCTGCTGGGCAGCTTTTTCCGCACGAAGCTGCTCGAGCTCAGCGCGCTCTGCTTCTGTGAGTCCATCTGCCATGATTGCTCTCCTCGCTCTACGCGCTTGTAATCTACGCGCTTGTAATAATCTACTCACGCCAGTCTAGCGTTTTGCTGGGGTGGAGACAAAATATAGGCAGAATCGAATAACTTAGCCAAAAGTCATCAAATCGTAAGTTCAATTTGATTGCCCTCGACCCCCACAATGCAGCTCTCGTAATACCCATCGCCCGTTATCCTCGGGCCGCTCAACACCTCATATCCATCAGCTTTCATCTGCTTTGTCAGCAAATCAACTTTTTCTTTACTTCCAACACTGAAAGCAATATGGATATAGCCAGTTCTTGCAAACACTTTTTCTTCATCTGCCATCTGAGGCTTGCTCATTATTTCGAGCCTCGCCCCATCTCCAAAGGAAAGAAAATAAGAGCGGAAATCCGTCTTTTTGTTATGGTAACCATCATTAGAAACAGCACCCAAATATTTCACAAAGAAGTCTCGGGCGCGTTCCATGTCATTTACATACATCGCAATATGTTCGATCTTCATTACCATTTCACCCCTCAACGTACCCCCGACCTATTTTATCTGCAATTTTAGCTCGTACTTTTGCATAGCCAACTCAGTTTGACAATTACTGCCAATGGAAGGATTCCAGACTTTTCACGCATATAAGAGACAGCCAAAAAGATATGTCACGCCAGTGAGCTACAAAGGAATGGGAGCGTAGTTTAACGGCGTGAACACAAACATGCTAAGTATGCACAAGACATCTTTGCACTTTCGTCGGTTTAACGAGGATGTCAAAAAGCCACACATCGTTTCATGCTACTTCATACCGCTTGCCAAAAGCCACACTACGTTTCATGCCAGGTGCCAAA
>NZ_KE952959.1 GCF_000466405.1 Atopobium sp. oral taxon 810 str. F0209
AGTCACGTCCGTAAAATGGTGTAAAAGACGGGAAATGAGCCAGAGGCCCGTCTTCCAAGTAAACTTGTAATCGCCAAATCACTACGAATACTTGGAGGTACGAACATGGCTCAACTCAATATTACACTGAACCAAGATGAGATTTTGCAGCTTTTGGGAGAGAACAATGGCAGTGCATTTCGGGTACTCTTACAAGAAACCCTCAATGCTGTTTTAAGTGCAGAATCTACCGAACAGCTCAAGGCTCAGCCTTACGAGCGTACCTCAGAGCGTCTTGACAGCAGGAATGGTACACGGGAAAGAAGCCTTTGTACCAGGATTGGCACCATCGATCTTAAAGTCCCAAGGCACAGAAATGTCCCTTTCAAAACGCTTGTGTTTGATAACTACCAGCGCAGTGAGGCAGCCCTTGTTACCACAATGGCAGAGATGGTGGTAGCCGGTGTTTCAACAGCTAAAGTAGGTCGTGTAATGGAAGAGATCTGTGGCAAGAATTTCTCCAAACAAGCGGTATCTGTGGCCTGCCGTGAACTTGATGATGCGGTAGCTGCCTTTAGGGGACGGCCTTTGGGAAGCTATCTGTTTGTGATAGCAGACGCCACCTATCTCAAAGTGCGTGAGAACCATCGTATCGTCTCAAAAGCACTGATGATAGCCACAGGCATTACCGACAAGGGAATAAGAGAAGTCATTGGCCTTGAGCTGGCAGAGGCTGAAACCAAAGCTACGTGGACCACCTTTTTTCAGTCTCTTCACAACCGGGGACTTTGTGGCGTGGCTCTGTGTACCTCAGATGCTCACGAAGGACTCATTGGTGCTTTGCATGAAGTGTTCCCCGATACTGCCTGGCAGCGTTGTCAGGCACACTTCATGCGCAATATCATCGATGTTGTTCCCAAGAAGTGGAAAGGCGGGCTTCGAAGCGAGCTCAATGAGCTATTTAACTTCCCTGATCTACAACGTGCACAAAGCCGTAAGGAAGCCCTTATTGCTGACTATGCAGAACTTGCACCAGAAGCCATGGAAATCCTCGATGCGGGATTTGATGATGCAACAACCGTCATGCAGCTACCCAGAGAAATACGCAGGCCTCTGCGCACCTCAAACTACATTGAGCGTCTCAATAGAGAGATTAAAAGGCGCACGCGAGTCATAGGTATTTTTCCCACGTCTCAATCAGCACTGCGCCTTACAGGAGCTTGTCTTATGCAAGAGACTGAACGGTGGCAAACAAAGCGCCCGATGTTTTATAAGCCAACCCTGTTGGCACTCGAAACGATCCGGCCCAGCTTAGAGAAACGCGCCAAACAGCAGGCCCAGATGAGAAAGGTGATGTAGGTAAGGGAACGGTGATTGCAAATTTACACACCATTTTGGACTTGACC
>NZ_KE952960.1 GCF_000466405.1 Atopobium sp. oral taxon 810 str. F0209
TTCTGAAATAGAACGTGGCTTTTGGCAAGCAGAGCCGCGATTGCTGAAACAGAGTGTGGCGTTTGGCACTCGGCATGAAATGAAGTGTGGCTTTTGGCGTCTGGCATGAAGCAGAACGTGGCGTTTGGCACCCAGAGTGAAGCAGAACGTGGCTTTTGACAAGTCATGAGGAAATGTGCAGCGGATGATGCCTAGGATAAAGAGCTCTGTGGCATTTGCAGCCGTGGGAAGCAAAACGTGGCTTTCCGTGATTACAGGTCATCAATCCGTCCCGCGCAGATTAGTTGTGATTGGAGATTGCCAGGGACGCGAGGCCAAAAGCAGTTTGTACTTGCGTTCTGAGACACTACTTAGCGCCGCTCACGGGTTGAATGGCAGTGCTGCTGCGAGATTGAGTCAGTTTCGCTAAACTAAAAGAGTGACGACGACGCCCGGACGTAAGAGCCGGTGCGAACGGGAGGAAGGCAAGCTATGGCTGCACCTAAGGTTCTGTTCGTTGGCTCCGAGTGCTATCCCTTTATCAAAACGGGTGGACTCGCTGATGTTATGGGCGCGCTGCCCAAGGCTTTGGTAGCCGATGGCGTGGACGTGCGCGTAATTATTCCCAAATACAATGTCCTGCCCCAAGAGTATAAAGACCGCATGACGCATGTCTGCGACTTTTGGATGGATATGGGAGGTATTGGCAACCATTTTGTGGGTGTTGAGACCTTCGACCAAGATGGCGTTACCTACTACTTCCTTGATAACGAGGATTTCTTTGGTTGGGGCGCGCCCTATACCAATATGTATGACGATATTGAAAAGTTCATTTTCTTTGACAAAGCGGTGCTAGCAGCATTGCCAGTTATTGGCTGGACTCCTGATATCATCCACTGCCACGATTGGCAAGCAGGACTTGTGCCAGTGTTTTTGCGTACGCTCTTTTATGACACTGATCTTTCGCGCAATACCAAGTGTGCAATTACCATTCACAACCTGCGCTTCCAAGGTATTTGTGAACGCGAGCGTATGCAGCGCGTCTCAGGTATTCCTGATGAGGCATTTGCACTGGACAAATGTGGTTATTCGAGTGCAGCCAATGCCTATCGCAATGATGCCAACATGCTCAAGGGTGGCATTGTCTACGCTGACCGCGTAACTACGGTATCCGAGACGTATGCGGGTGAGATTCAGACTAGTGAGTACGGCGAAGATCTTGACGGCATTATGCGCTACCATGCCTCCAAGATGGTGGGCATTGTTAACGGTATCGACTATGAGGTCAACAACCCCAAGACTGACAAGCATCTAACATATAATTATTCCTCGCGCAATGTCATTAAAGGCAAAGCCGAAAACAAGCTGGCACTTCAGCGTGAGCTTGGCCTTGCTGAGGATCCAAGCAAGATGGTCATTGGCTTGATTTCGCGTCTTACCAACCAAAAGGGTCTCGACTTGGTGGGCACTATCGCTGAGGATATGGTTGCTGATGGCAATACGCAGTTTGTTTTGCTTGGCACAGGCGATAGCAATCTTGAAAATATGTTCCGCGATCTTGAGTGGCGTCACCACGGTACCGTCTCTAGTTCCATCATGTACTCAGGCGAACGTTCGTCCAAGATTTATGCAGCAGCCGATGCCATGTTGGTACCCAGTCGTTTTGAGCCCTGTGGTCTCACACAGCTTATTGCTATGCGTTATGGTGCACTACCTATCGTGCGTGAGACTGGTGGCCTGCGTGACACGGTTGAGCCGTACAACGAATATGAAGAGACAGGCGTGGGCTTCTCGTTTAACCGCTACGATTCATGGCTGTTGCTCAATGCAATTAACTACGCCAAGACGGTTTACTTTACGCGGAGGCACAGTTGGGATGTGATGGTACGTCGCGCAATGACTCGTGACTTTAGCTGGAACGTCTCTGCCAAACGCTACGAAGAGCTTTACTGCAGTATGCTGGGCTAGGCGGCTAGCAAGACGCAGAAAGAAAAAGTAGAAATCTTAGTGTGTAGCGCTTAGATTTCCTTCTTTTGGGTACCATATGCTTTGTTGACTCTGTATCCAATCGAAAGGGGCATTGCGCTATGCGCCAGTTCAAGACTGAGTCCAAAAAGCTCTTGGACCTCATGATTAACTCTATCTACACCAATCGCGAGATTTTCTTGCGTGAACTTGTCTCTAATGCGTCTGATGCGGTTGACAAGCTACATTTTGCAAGTCTGACTGACCCTGCTTGTAAGCTGGACGATGATGAGTTGCAGATCCGTCTGAGTGTGGATAAAGCTGCGCATACGTTGACGATTTCTGACAATGGTATTGGCATGAGTGCAGAGGATCTTGATCGTAATCTGGGCACCATTGCACACTCTGGATCAGAGGAATTCAAGGCAGCCAATGCACAGGCAACAGATGAGAAAAACGAAGAAAATTCCCAGAGTGCAGCCGAGATTATTGGTCAGTTTGGTGTGGGCTTTTATTCTGCCTTTATGGTGGCAAAGCATGTGCGTGTGGTAAGCCGTGCCTTTGGCTCTGACGAGGCTCATGTGTGGGAGTCCAACGGTCTTGATGGCTACAGTGTTAAGCCTACCGATGCGGATGCATTGCTTGAAGGTCGTAGCAACGGTACCGATGTTATTCTGACGTTGCGCGATGATACCGACGACGAAAAATACAGTGACTATTTGGAAGAGTGGCAGCTGCGCGATCTGATTAAACGCTATTCCAACTATGTACGTTATCCCGTGCGTATGTTGGTGACTAAGAGTCGCCAAAAGCCTGCCCCTGAGCCCAAGCCTGAGGATTATACGCCCGAGTGGGAAGAGTATACCGAGCTCGAGACGCTCAATTCCATGACACCTATCTGGCGTCGTCGTCCTTCTGAGGTGACTCAGGACGAATATGATGAGTTCTACGAGCAGAGCTTCCATGATTATTCGAAGCCCTTGCGCACCTTCTCCCTACATGCCGAAGGTACGCTTGAATATAATGCACTGCTCTTTGTGCCCAGCGAGCCACCATTTGACCTCTATAGTCGTGACTATGAGAAAGGCCTGCAACTCTATAGCCGTGGTGTGTTAATCCAGGATAAGTGCGCAGATTTGCTTCCTGACTATTACAACTTTGTTCATGGCGTGGTTGATAGTCCCGACATTGCACTCAATATCTCGCGTGAAACCCTGCAACAGACGCGTCAGCTTCAGGCAATTGCTCGGCGTGTAGAGCGCAAGATTTCCAGTGAACTGCAGACCATGCGTGACGATGCACGCGAAGACTATGAGAAGTTCTTTGAGCACTTTGGTCGTGGCCTAAAGTACGGTATTTATGCTAGTTATGGTGCCAAGAAAGATCCGTTGGCAGACTTGTTGCTGTATTGGTCGGCAAAGCAGGGGCGTCTGGTGACCTTGGCAGAGTATGTGGCTGCTATGCCTGAGGGACAGGATGTTATTTACTATGCTGCGGGTGAGGATCGCGAGCGTCTGGAAAAGATGCCCGTGGTGCATTCAGTGCTTGACCATGACTTTGACGTGCTGTTGATGACAGAGGATGTTGATGAGTTCTGCTTGCAAATGATGCGTGACTACAGCTGGACCCCTGAGGCAAAAGAGGGCGAGGAAGCCAAGGAACGCAAGTGCGAATTCAAAAACGTTAGCTCGGGCGACCTTGATCTGGCAACGGATGAAGAAAAGAAGCAGGCCGAGGAAACGGCGGATGAAAACAAGGAACTGCTTGAAGCTATGAAGTCAGCTTTAGGTGATGCAATCTCAAAGGTTGCCGTATCGCCGCTTGCTACAGATGCACCTGCAGTTATTGCCTCTGAGGGACCCATTTCTCTGGAGATGGAGCGTGTAATCTCCGAAGGCCCCGAAGGTATGCCCCAAATTGGTGCTCAGCGTGTATTGCAGCTTAATGCAACACATCCTGTGTTTGAAAAATTGCGCGCTGCCCAGCAGGCAGGAGACACAGACAAGCTCAATCTGATGAGTTCATTGTTGTTAGATCAAGCATTGCTTATGGCGGGACTTCCTGTGAAAGATCCTGTAAACTTTGCCCAAAATGTGTGTAAGTTGATGGCATAAATCCAGCTAGACAGCCTAACTAGCACAAATATTAACGAGACGGCTCTGCCTTAAGTGACAGAACCGTCTCGTGGTATCTAAGGAGTTGGATAGGCAGATATTTCGTGTCGTCTGCATGCGTTAGGATAGATAACTAAAGCAAATACAAGGGGGCAACGTGGCAGATCAAAACAATGATGGGGTATGGCAGACTTCGCTTTTTGGTGAAGACGAGCAGCTGGATACAGCTCCTCAATCTCCAGCGCAAACGCCTGCCGAACGAGTACTTGAACTTCGCGCCATCCTTGACCGCGCTGCATATCAATACTATGTACAAGATAACCCCGAGTTGACTGATGCACAGTTTGATCGCTATTTGCTTGAGCTGCAGAATATCGAAGCAGAGCATCCCGAGCTATTGACGCCCGATTCTTATACTCAGCGTATTGGTGGTTTTGTTGACCGTGCGTTTACGCCAGTGACGCATGCACGACGTATGTATTCCATCGATGATGCTATGGATCTTGACGAGCTGGATGAGTGGCTTGAGCGTACGGTAGAGTCGTTGGGTGCAGGAGATGTTGCCTTTACCTGTGAGCTAAAGATTGATGGCTTAGGAGTTGCTCTGACCTACCGCGATGGAAGATTAGTACGTGCAGCTACGCGTGGCGATGGCACGACGGGCGAGGATGTTACTGCAAACGTGCTGACGATTTCTGATGTGCCTCGTACTTTGGCACGAGCAGGACTTGCGCATGTGGTAGATGGTGGGTTAGGACAATCCATTGAGGTTCGTGGTGAAGTCTACATGCCCAAGCACAGCTTTGTACGCCTCAATGAGGATGCCGATGCTGCAGGTCTTCAGCCCTTTGCTAATCCACGCAATGCTGCAGCAGGTAGTTTGCGCCAAAAGGACTCCAAGGTGACGGCTGTGCGTGACCTAGCAACCTTTATTTATGCGGTGGCTGACGAGGAACCACTCGCAGTTAACACGCAAGCTGAATTTTTGGATTGGTTGCGCGACTGTGGTTTTCATGTCAACCCGTATGCGCGTCGCTGTGCCTCTGCGGCTGAGGTACATGCCTACTGTGAGACTGCGCTTGCTCACAGAGAAGAGCTTGACTATGACATTGATGGCGTTGTTGTAAAAGTTGACTCGCTTGCAGGTCAAGCCACGCTTGGTGCTACCGCTCGTGCACCACGCTGGAGCATTGCTTTCAAATTTCCGCCTGAGGAGAAGACCACAGTTCTGCGTGAAATTCGTATCCAGGTAGGTCGTACAGGCGTATTGACTCCAGTGGCGGAATTTGATCCCGTGGTAGTTTCGGGTTCAACGATTGCGCGTGCTACCTTGCATAATCTTGATGAGATTCGTCGCAAAGATGTGCGTGTGGGCGATACCGTGATTGTTCATAAAGCAGGCGACGTTATTCCCGAGATAGTAGGACCTGTGCGCGAGTTACGTCCCTCTACTGCTGTTGAGTTTGAGATGCCTACGCATTGTCCCAGCTGTGGGTCTCTTGTTGTGCGCGAAGAAGGCGAGGTAGCTTTCCGGTGCGTATCTATTGATTGCCCTTCTCAGGCGACAGAACGCTTGCTGCACTGGGTAAGTCGTGGCGCGATGGATATAGATGGTCTAGGAGACCAAATCGTTGAGCGTATGGTTGCCCAAGGCCTACTTAGCGATGTGGCAGACTTTTACTATCTAACAGCAACGCAGCTAGCTGCCGTTGAAACCGGTCGTAGTTACGAGACTACCAGCAAAGACCATGAGGCTGGACAGGCGATTCTTGTAGGAAAAACCATTGCTACAAAAGTGATGAGCGAGATTGAAGAGTCCAAGAGCCGTGGTTTGGCTCGTGTGCTTTTTGGGCTGGGCATTCGCATGGTGGGCGCTAATGTTGCGCGCTTGCTCGCTCAGCATTTTGGCAGTCTTGAGGCTCTACAGCTTGCAAGCGAAGAAGATATTGCACAGGTTGAGGGCATTGGACCCAAGATTGCTGCATCTGTTGTGTCCTTCTTTAGGGTCGCCGATAACCTTGCGGTACTTGAGCGCCTGCGTCAGGCAGGAGTCTTGCTCGAAGAAGAACGACAGGATGACACTATTCCCCAGACTTTAACTGGTTTGACTTTTGTCTTAACGGGTACGCTCCCTCATCATGGACGTAGTGAAGTTAAAAATGCTTTGCTTGTTCTAGGTGCCAAAGTATCTGGTTCGGTTTCAAAAAAGACGAGTTTTGTGATTGCAGGGGAAGCTGCAGGATCCAAGCTTACCAAGGCAGAGCAGTTAGGTGTGCCAATTTTGAATGAAGAAGCACTTGAACATATTTTGGCAACAGGTGAGAGGCCTATGTCAGAGTAAAATGCTCGCCATAGATAATTTGTATGCAGACAAGCAGCCGAGGGAGAGGAAACGGCTGCTTGTTTGATTCTTGCAAGAAAGGGAGGGTCGATGACCCTAGTAGAGATTTTGTTGTTAGGACTTGCGCTCTCGGCGGATGCGTTCTCGGTGACAGTTTCTAATACCTTTATCTATAGCGAAGAACCTAAAAGGCATCTGATGTTGATGCCTCTTTTCTTTGGTGCGTTCCAGGCTTTGATGCCGCTATTGGGCTATTTCTTGGGCAGTGCTGCTGCTTCGCTGATCGAAAGCTACGCAGGCTTGGTGACCCTAGTGATTTTGGGCATTATTGGAGGCAATATGATTCGCGAGGGCGGTGGCGCTCTGCTTGCCGCGCGCCGCGGTGAAAGCGCTGAGGGCGATGTTTGCGTCGTTCGCCGTCGTATGACCTTGACTACACTGCTTTTTCAGGCAGTGGCTACTGCTATTGATGCCTTTGCGGTAGGTGTTAGTCTGCGTGCTCAGTCGGTAAACCTTGCGTTTTCGGTTACTACGATTGGCCTGACTACTGCACTTTGTTGCGTCATTGCGATTGTGTTGGGCAAAAAACTTGGTACGTTGCTGGGCGACCGAGCTGAAGTTGTTGGCGGCATTGTTCTTGTGGGGATTGGTCTCAAAGCCTTCTTTGGCATATAGATCCAGCACTCATGCAAACGGTTCAATAGCGTCGCGCGGAGGCTGTAAATCCCCAGGTAAAATTTTTGTCAAGGGCGCTTTTTGAACCGTCTGCGATTACGTGTTGCAATTGAGTGCTGCAGTGAACCGTCTGCGATTGAGTGTTGCAGCTGCGCGCTCGTAAAGCTGCAGACGCTAACCCATATCGGGCTTACCATCGAAGTTAAGATCATTGACGATTTGCGCAAAGCCTTCACGGTCACCCGAGGACAAGCAGTGCGATAGTAATTCCCAGCGCTCAAGACCCAAATGATAGAGGTCGGGGAAACTTTCATTTCTGGGTTTACCATCGGCAGGATTAATCCATCTGCGCTGCTCAAGGTTTGCTGCTGCACAGGTATCGCTATCACTGGCCACATGCGCCATTGCCAAAATTCGCGAATAGTGAGTTGGACGTATCAGACGCTCAAGCTTTGCTGCTAGACGCATTCGCGTAGCACCTGCAGGCTCAATAAAACGATAAACCAATTCGTAGTCGGTAACCGCTCCGCCATAGGCAGCGACACCTATTGGCAGACCGTAGACCTGTAGCCCAATTTGGGCCATCAGCGCACCTGCTACTTGTGAAATGCGTTCGGTACGTGCTAGATAAGAATAAGTTGGCACATCTGTGACATTTATGCCGCGTAGTTGGCGTAGCATCCAAACATCAATCTCGCTTTCGAGCAGAGCGTGGATTTCTCCGTCAGCACCTTCAAGACCATATTCCGCTGTTGCTAGTTCATCCTGTTGAGCATAAATCAGCGGATGAGCAGCGCTGTCGAGTGCATAGTGGCCTAAGTAGCCCAACGACCAAGCGAGACCGATGCGTTCGTCTTCGCGGCGCAGATGACTTACTGCATCGCGTAGCACCCAAAATGCATCAACAATCTTGCGTTCGTGGAGCTCCCACCCTAGTTTGTGGCAGAGTTTGGCATGTTCAGGAAAGGTAGTTGCGCAGGCAAAGAGGGGGTCGGGACCCTGATTGCCCAACAAAAAGGCAAGCAGCTCCTCTTCGTCACTCACGATACCTTCAGGTAGGAGTTTTACGGCATCTTCACCAAAGAGGTGATGAGTAATAATAGCTGGCATTTATATTCTCCTTATAACAACAGCCGCACGAGGCGGCTGTTGGAAGTTACAAATACATCCTATCCCAAGGCGAGCTATTTTGTCTTGTGGTTTAGCCACCAATACGTCCCCAGACAGTTCCTTCGTGTCCAGCACCCGTGCGGAATTTGACACCGTCGCCAAAGAGCTGCTTATATTGCAGGGTTTGCAGATCAAGACGTAGTTGAGCAGCAGGTGTACCTGCAGCCTGAGCAGCTTTAGTGCTGATATCGTTCCACTTACCTGACTTATCTTGGTAGCCCAAGAGATTGAGAACAGGCATGTCGCTATGGCGCATAACCAGCTCAGCTTTGTTGAGGTCGGTGAGTGGACCACCAATTAGCTGCAGCATATCGGCTGCTAAGAAGTTGGTGCTGGTATCAATCTGCTGATTTTTCTTTGCACCAGCAACATCGTAGTTAGCCCAAATCATGTATTCAGTTGTGCGTTCACGCTCCTGATGTACCAAATCGGATGGATCATCGGTGATGAGCTTGTTGTACTCATTTGCAATGGAAGGCTGATGGTCGCCAAAGAAGACCACCACAACTTTGCGATCAAGCTTGGAGAGTTGCTTTAAGAACTTATCCATTGCGCGGTCCGACTCGTCGATAAGAGCCAGATACTCATCCAAAGCAGGGTTATCGATACCGTTTACGTAGTATTGCTTGACCATATCTGCTGGTAGAGCGCCCGTCTCATAACCGCCGTGATTTTGCATAGTGACATTAAGGAAGAACTGCGGGTTTTTGTTGGTCTTGAGACTCTCATAAATCTTGTCGTATGTTGCCTCATCGGTAACCATGTTGCGTAGGCGAGCGGTGCCTGTAAAGTCGTTGATATCAAGGAAACGATCAAAGCCAAAGGTGGGGTAGACCACATCGCGTCCCCAGTTAGTGGCAAGATTCGGATGCATCGCGATGGTGTCATATCCCAGCTGCTTGAAGCTCGCGGCCATGTTGGGTACACCCTTCATGTCGTAGACCATGTAGGGATAGACACCAGAACCCATAAATGCCATCGAACAGCTTGTCATCAGTTCCCACTCAGAGTTGCAGGTGCCTCCACCGTAAGGTGCAACGTAGAGAGTGCCTTTGGCAAGTGCGCCTTGATAGTTTTTGAACCATTCAGGACCGTTGTAGGTGCCGCCTAGATTTGCATAGCGGGATAGATCAGAGTAAGACTCATTCATGATGCAGATAACAGAGGGTTTCTCCTCATTAAACTGCTTAACTGCAGCCTTGTGCTCGGTGGTGGCACCCAGAGTAGAGTCGTACTTGGCAACATAGTCAGCAAAGAGCTTTTCGGCAGACTTGTTGGAGTAGTCTTTGGGCTTTTCGGGATTGAAGGATTGGAGCTGAGTGAGGAAGGAGCTTACAAAGCCCTCACGCCAGTAGCTCTCTAGAGGAATCCAAGCGTTATAGACGATATTGAAAGTTTTAGCAAAGCTAATTTGTGTGCAACCCAGACCAAGTATGAGGCAGGTGGCAGCGGTAACCAGGAGGTTTGCGCCGACAGCCGCAATCTTTTTTGTGTGCTTGGGTTTAGGAGTTAGCGACAGCATCAAGATTACTAATGCAAGCAAAGCCACAGAAAGCAAAACCTTGCCATTGATAGCGTAAGTGTAACCACCACCGACGGCTGCAGCTGTACCCAATGCCAGAATATCACCTGCCATGATGGGAGTGTTTTTGAAGGTAACAACAAAGAATTCAGCAATGCCTGTTAGCTCAAAAATAATAGCGGCGATTGAGGCACCAACACCAGAACGCTGAGTTAAGAAATGTAGCGCTACCATCACAAGCAAAATGATAGCAATCTCGAGAATCATGCCTTCAATCCAGAAACTGTCAATACGTGGGTTTGAGGGCAGCTCAATGCAAACAAAAGTGAGATAAGCGCCTAACAGCAACATCAGTGCTTCGAGAATCTGAGGCGCGGGTTTATGAAGCTCAGAGAGTTTATTGCGGATGTTGTTGTGCCAAAACGACACAATCGAGCCAGTTGCCAATGCAGCAGAGAGAGCAATGCGCTCCAGCAGACCCGCATTCACAAGACCCATTACGTCATAGATGCCAATGCTTATAAGAAAGAGAGCAAAAACAATGCTCCAGCCCCAATCGGCGGGTCTCATATCGTCTTTCTTGAATTTGCGCGGCACAAGTACATAAGCTGCTATCACAAGACAGAGAAAAACAAACTCAATAGCAAACATGACAACACTTTCGACGAGCTTTACGAGTCTATTCAAACATGTACAAGTTTCCCACGGTGTACATGAATATAATCTTAAGACATTCGAAAATTATGAAAAAAATAGAGAAAAGAGCAGGTAGACTGCAAAATACAATCTACCTGCTCTTGGATTAAACCCAGAAAAGCAGCGAGTTGTAACTAGGTACAGGCCACCAATCTGCACCGCAAATTTCTTCCATAGCATCGACCTTTTGACGTAGGTCTGCCATTGCGGGTAAAACATTGTCGCGATAGGCATTGTCCTGCTCGGCAGGATCTGCGAGTGCTTGGACAGCGGTGTTGCGTTCCTCTAAGTTATGGGTAGCAGCAGCGATTGCGGAGATACCCTCGGTGACAATGCGGACAGTTTCTTTTTCGGCGGGGCTATCGATGCCGATGGTTTCTTTGGCTGCTACTGCAGCGGCAATTTCAGAAGAGAAGCTGGTCAGTGCTGGCAAGTAGAGCTTGCGTGCCATCATTACCATTGTGTTGGCTTCGATATTGAGGAGCTTTGCATACTGCTCTGCTGCCGAAATGTAACGAGCGCGGAGTTCAGACTCGCTGAGTACACCATAGCGACCAAAAAGCGCGATGGCTTGTGGGGTAATCATTGCGGGTAGGGCATCGGGAGTCGTCTTGAGGTTGTGTAGACCACGACGCGCAGCCTCGGCTTCCCAGTCCTCAGAGTAGCCATTGCCCTCAAAGATAATGCGGCGATGCTCACGGAAGGTGCGTTTGACCCATGCCAGAGCATGTTCGACAAATTTGTCTGCGGGGACACGCTCGAGATCATTGGCAAAGCGGTCGCACTGCTCGGCTACTGCGGTATTAAGTACTACATTGGGGCCAGAAAGGTTTTGCTGGCTACCACACATGCGGAACTCAAACTTGTTGCCTGTAAAGGCAAAAGGAGAAGTGCGATTGCGATCACTATTGTCGCGGAAGAAATTTGGCAGCTGGGGAACTCCCAAGTCAACCTCGGTGCGGCTATGAGAATGTACGGAACGGTCGTTGACCAGTGCATCTACAACAGGTGCAAGTTCGTCTCCAAGGAAGACGGACACAACAGCGGGCGGTGCCTCGTTGGCGCCTAGGCGATGGTCATTACCAGCCGATGCAATGCTTGCACGCAATAGGTCTGCATGTTCATCGACTGCTGCGACCAAGAAGGACAAAAACACCAAAAACTGCAGGTTTTCCTCGGGCTCATCCCCAGGCTCTAGTAGGTTTTGTCCATCTGCAGAAAGTGACCAGTTGTCATGCTTGCCCGAGCCATTGACATACTCAAAAGGCCGCTCATGTTGCAGGCAAGCAAGTCCATGGTGGGTTGCTAGCAGCTTGAGTTTTTCCATGGTAAGGAGGTTGTCATCAATAGCAACTGAGCCCTGTTCAAAAATGGGAGCAAGTTCGTGCTGCGAGGGCGCAACCTCGTTGTGCTTGGTGCGAACAGGCACGCCGAGCTTCCAGAGTTCATCGTCGACTTCCTTCATAAAGGCGTTGACGGTGGGGCGAATGGCGCCGAAGTAATGTTCTTCGAGTTCTTGTCCCTTGGCGGGTGGGCAACCAAAAAGCGTGCGACCAGTTAGTACGAGGTCGGGACGAGCGGCAAAGTCCTGCTCACGAATAAGGAAATACTCCTGCTCGGGACCGCAGGTGGTGACTACGCGGCGGGGTTCTCGACCAAAAAGAGCAAGTACACGCTTTGCTTGCCGCTCGATAACAACCTGTGAGCGCAAGAGCGGAGTTTTTTTGTCCAGAGCTTCTCCGGTGTAGCTGATAAAGGCAGTTGGGATGCAAAGCACTTCATCTTTGATAAAGACGGGGCTCATTGGATCCCAGATGGTATACCCGCGCGCCTCAAAGGTTGCACGCAAACCACCCGAAGGAAAAGATGATGCATCTGGCTCACCTTGGATGAGCTCCTTACCCGAAAACGCCATCAATACGGTGCCGTCATCGCGAGGTGTGATGAAGCTGTCGTGTTTTTCGGAAGTGATGCCTGTAAGAGGCTGGAACCAGTGGGTGAAGTGGGTAACACCATGCTCAAGTGCCCAGCTCTTCATTGCGTGGGCGACCTCATTTGCAATATCGAGATCAAGAGGCTCACCATCTTGAGTGACCTGCAGGAGCTTTTTGTACGTTGGCTTTGGCAGACGTTCCTGCATGTCAGCGTCGGTAAATAGCAGACTTCCGTACTCTTGCGAGACCTTGTCTTTACCCATATCAAATCCTCTCGGGACTCATGTGCGGTCATGCGGCTCAAGTTTACGCCGAAATGCTGCAATTTCGCTGTCATTAGCCTATACGCACAAATGTTACGTGTGCGCTGGCGCGCGACGTCGACGTTAGCTGTCACAGGGGGCGGGTAGAATAGATAGAACAGCTGTCAAAAAGAGCTTCAGAGGAGCTTTTATGTCTGAGAATACTTTTAGCGCCCATCGCACGATTGCCGTTATTGATGGTAATTCGCTTATGCACCGTGCCTTTCATGCGATTCCACCTACTATGACTGCGCCTGACGGTAGTGCAACCAATGCGATTTTTGGTTTTGTCAGCATGTTTATCAAGATGGTCGAGACTTTCCATCCCGATGGCATTATTTGCGCCTTTGATAAGGGCAAGCCTGCTGTGCGTGTGGAGATGTTGCCTGAGTACAAGGCTCAGCGTCCGCCGATGGATCCTTCGTTGCATCAGCAGTTTTCCAAGGTAAAAGAGTTGCTTCATGCGATGGATGTGCCAGTGTGCGAGCTAAATGGATGGGAAGGCGACGATATCCTAGGTACTCTTGCGCGCCGTGGTGAAGAAGCTGGTTACAACATGTATCTCATCACAGGCGACCGTGATATGTATCAGCTTTCGACAGATCATGTGCATATTGTCTCAACGCGTAAAGGGATGTCTGACGTTGCAATTATGACACCCGAGTCAGTTGAGAATCTCTACCACGGCATTACGCCCGAACTAGTTCCCGACTTCTACGGTCTTAAGGGTGATAGTTCAGACAATATTCCTGGTGTCCCAGGTATTGGTCCCAAAAAAGCCAGTGCGCTTATCGTGCAGTATGGCAATCTTGATGCTGTTGTTGCTCATGCTGATGAGGTCAAGGGTAAGGTGGGCGAAAGTCTACGCGAGCATATTCAGGACGCTCTGCTTTCGCGTGAGGTGGCGCGAATTCGCACAGACGCGCCGCTTGATATGGATTTTGCTGATGCTAAATGGCCAACTTTTGATCCAGCAACTCTGCGTGCTGCTTTTACTGCATTGGGCTTTACAAGTCTGACCAAGCGCATGCTTGCTCTTGCCTCGGCTGTGGCGACAACTGAGGGTGATAAGCAAAATGTTGCGTCTGAGCCTTCCTTTGAAATTCATAAGCCGCTTAACGGAGAAGAAGCTCAGGACGCTCTCGATAGTGCCCTTGAGGAAGGGGAGTGGCTGGGTGTTGCCTTGGGGCTCGTTGATGGCAAACCTGGACAGCTGACCTTGGATTTGGGAGAAGACAACCAGCCGCAACAGACACTCTGGCTTGCAACTAGTACAAATATATTGAGTTTTGAGGACGAAACAGCTCTTTCTACGCTTGAGCAAATAGTTCGCAAGGGCAAGCTAGTTGCCGCTGATATCAAGGCATTGATACATGCAATTTGCCCATATGACTCTGCGTTGCCCGCGCATGTGGAGCCTCGTGAATTAAGTTCTACTCGTCTTTTCGACTGTGGTATCGCTGCATATCTACTGGATTCTGCACGCAGCGGTTTGGATATTGCGTCGTTGATGGTGGCTTTCCTTCCTGATGTTGCCTTGCCTGAGCCGAGCGACAAACTCCCACAGGCAGCACTTGATGCTTTGGGAGCACGCTTGTTGCAACCCAAGCTTGCTGCTCTGCTTGCTGAGGATGGCTCTGAGGAGATTTTTAATAACATCGAGATGCCTTTGCTGCCAGTGCTTTTGCAGATGGAGCGCACGGGCCTTAATGCTGACCCAGCGATTTTGGCTGCTCAATCGGCCGAGCTTGCCCGTGAAGTCAGTCAAATGGTTGCGCATATTCACGAAGTTGCAGGCGAAGAGTTTAATGTTGATAGTCCTATGCAGCTCTCACATGTGCTTTTTGAGGTATTGGGCTTGCCTACCTATGGTCTCAAAAAGACTAAGCGTGGCTACTATTCCACCAATGCCAAAGTACTTGAGGATCTTGCCCAAGAAGAGCCCATTGTTGCCGAAGTGCTTGATTATCGTGAGCGCGCAAAGATAAAATCTACCTACTTAGATGCTTTACCTGCACTTATTCGTAGTGATGGACGTATTCACACCACACTCAATCAGACAGTAACAGCAACGGGGCGCCTGTCGAGTTCCGAGCCTAATCTGCAAAATATTCCTACTCGCTCTGAGTTGGGTCATCGCGTACGTCGTGCTTTTACTGTGCCTGAGGGTTCGGTCTTCTTGGCCTGCGACTACAGCCAAATTGAGCTTCGCTTGCTTGCACATCTGTCGGGCGATGAGCATCTCATCCGTGCGTTTTGCGAAGGTGAGGACTTTCACGCCGAAACCGCTGCACGTGTCTTTGGTGTGCCGGTGTCTGAAGTAACGCCTGCGTTGCGTAGTCGTGCCAAGGCGGTCAACTTTGGCATTGTCTATGGTCAGCAAGCTTATGGTTTGGCCACTTCGCTCAAGATTCCGCGCACCGAGGCGCAAGAGATGATTGACCGCTACTACGCAGCTTATCCTGATGTTCGCACCTTCCTCAATGCACAGGTTGCGCTTGCGCACAAGCAGGGCTGGGTCGCCACGATGTATGGTCGCAAACGTCATATCGCTGAGATTTCTGCGCACAATCGTCAACTTGTCGCCTTTGGCGAGCGCACGGCAATGAATCATCCGATGCAGGGTACCGCCGCCGATATCATCAAATTAGCGATGATCCGTGTACAGAATCGTCTTGATAAAGAAGGACTTAAATCCAAGCTTGTTCTGCAGATTCATGACGAATTGGATTTCGAGGTGCCCAAAGACGAGCTTGAAACCATCGCTGCGCTCGTTAAGGAAATAATGGAAGGTATTGTTACGCTCAAGGTGCCGCTGGTAGCCGATGTAAGCTACGGTACGACTTGGGCCGATGCAAAGTAAAGTTTTGCTTGGTGGCAATTCTTACGAAGAAGTACGGAAAGAGAAAGTAGTGGCAGAAAAGATGCCCTATACGAGCATAGAACGCAGGGAACGCGTGGTATTGCAAGCTTCGACAGAGGCAGATCGGGCGACATCGGGCTTGCTTGCGCGTCTGTTGGCTATGACCAGCGATGCTGCCTTGGCCTTTGATGGATCAGGACACGTTCTGCTTGCCAATGAGGAAGCCGAGGAATTGCTGGGTCAGGCGGTAAAAAATCGTATTTCGGTATCAAGTATTCAAGACCTTGATGTGCGTATGCTTTTTCCACCTGCGCTAGGACATGCTCCAAAGACGGATTTTCAGCTCTCTGACCTGCCTTTTCCTGTGGATGGAAGTACACGACGTCTACTCTGTGCAAGTGCGGACAGTCGCGCACGCGAGTTGAATGTGCGTGCTGATCGCGTGCAAGCTCCCAAAGATACCTATTTATTGGTGGCTTCAATTGTTCATGATGAGGAAGCTGCAAGTCGTGAACGCGAGCGCTTGCTTGAGGAACTTTCACGGGCTAATAGACGGCTTTCGGGTACGCTCAAAATTGTGCTTGGTACGATTGATGCAACCGATGTGGCAACTCTCTTTACTGATGTGCTCCAGGAAATTTCTTCTACGCTTGAAGCAACAGGGGCGTTGCTTTATCTTGCAGAAAGTGATGGTTTTCGCTTGTATGGTGCAAGCGAAGGTAGTAATACCTCGCAGGTCAAGCACTTCTTTGCACCTGGCAAAGCTTTTGAGCACAAGTTGCGCGAGGTGGGCGGTGGCCTGCGTTTGCGCGTGCTTGACCCTAGTCGAGAAGAGCTGCGTCGTGGCGAGCTAAAAGTTCGTGAACTGATTGATGAAGAAACACGCGAAACTTTTCGTGTGCGCAAGTCGATATTGCCGCCCTACAAAAGCTTTTTGTTGGCGCCTGTGTGGTTTGGGGGCCATATTATTGCGGCAATTATTGTAGGTTGGGAATTTGCCAAGCAAATTCGTCGCGATGATGCGCAACTTCTTGATGCGGTGGCAAGTTATCTATCTGTGCAGCTGGCGGGCGCCGTTGCAACTCTACGTCAGCAGCGTGAACGCGAATTAACGGAGCTAGGCAACAATCTTCGTGGACTCATCTTGGATGCAGGGAATGCGCTGGAAAAAGATGAGTTGTCCGAGAGTATGGATGCTTCTGCTCAGGAACGGCAAGATATTAGTGACAACGTTTGCACTTTAATGAGCGAAACTCTGCTGTGTTCGGTGGTTCCTCTGCGTCCTAATCCGCTTTCGGAAAATGGTGATTGCCTTGTTGATTTGCCGATGCATGGTCGTCGCGTGCTTCCGTCAGAACTGCTTAACTGTCATGAAGAAAAGAGCGAGACGAGCGTAGTTGCCATTAGTCCCACAGATGATCTGGGCGTTTGGCTTGCCGCGGCGGGAGAGCCTTGCCAGGGTGCGCTTATCGATCTGGGCATTATTGGGGGTGCTCGTCGTGCAATGTTATTGCTGCGTGATGTGGAAGCCGAACCCTTCGATGAACTTGAGATGAGTTTTCTTCGTAGGCTCGCCGAGGATACACGCGGCGCTGCTCAGGTCGAAGAGGCTCATGAACGTGATCGACATATTTCTCAGGCTCTGCAGACTGGAATGCGTAATGAATTGCAAAAAGTTCCTGGTGTGACTGCTGCAGGTTTTTATACGTCGGCAACACAGTCCGCTTTTGTTGGTGGCGATTTCTATGACCTTATTCGCCTACCCAAGGATCGTGCCTGTGTCATTATGGGCGATGTTTCGGGCAAAGGTGTTGAAGCAGCCTCAGTGTCAGCTGCTGTCAAGACAGCGCTTGGTGCTTACTCCTGGGAAGGGCTAAGTCCTGCTCGCATGGTGCGCTTGCTCAACGAGTTTTTGATTGGCTTTACCCGTCTTGAGACGTTTGCAACGCTCTTTGTAGGCATCATTGACCTTAATCGAGCAGAACTAAGTTATTGTTCTGCTGGCCATCCCCCTGCGATACTTGCGCGTGCTCAGACGGGTGATTTGAGCACACTGGATGTGCAGTCTGGTGTGGTGGGAGCATTCCGCGAGATGGAATACCGTAATGGCAGAGTCAAGCTATTTCCAGGTGACGTTTTGCTTCTTTATACGGATGGTACAACCGAGGCTCGTGCGCTAGATGGGGCATTTTTTGGCGAAGCAGGACTGCGTGAGGCTGTAATGGCGGAGCTTCCCGTGGGCTTTGATGGTCTGCTTGACCGCTTGCTAGCACGGCTCGATGAGTTTACTGATCGTCACTTAGAAGATGACGTTGCCCTAGTTTCTTTGCGCTTTGACAAAATTGGGCGTACAACATCAGATTAACTTGCGTTACTGCGGGGAAGACTTCCCGTATGAGACCTGATACCAACATAGCCGTAGTACCTCTCAAGGCTGATCTTGATGTGATTACCGTACCTGCTGTGCGGCATAGCATCGACAGCCTTATTAGCTCGGGCTGCCGGCGCGTAATTTTGAATATGGCCGATGTGAGTTTTATTGATTCGGCGGGGGTGGGACTTATCATTCGCGAGATTGCACGTATGCGCGCGGCTGGTGGTCTCATGTCTCTTATCAATGTTTCGCCAGTGGTACTGAGAGCGCTTG
Source organism: Atopobium sp. oral taxon 810 str. F0209 (assembly GCF_000466405.1). Lineage (GTDB taxonomy): Bacteria > Actinomycetota > Coriobacteriia > Coriobacteriales > Atopobiaceae > Olegusella. The sequence goes on from NZ_KE952960.1 coordinate 18,209, forward strand.
CCCTCAGACGCGTGGTGGACTTTATTCCCGTCTCAACAGCGGGCGAACAAGATGATGTGCCCGAGCTTGAGCCTGGCACGCTGCCGCTTTGGAGGCGTGTACTACGTATTAATCCGTTAGATCCTGCAGCAACGCGTTCTAAGGTAAGTGAGTTGCTAGAGCTGCTTCCCTTGAGTAGTGATGAGCGCTTTGATGCCAATCTTGCGGTAGGGGAGGCTGTGGGTAATGCAGTTGACCACACAGATGGTCAGGGTGCACTTGTAGAGATTGTGGGCTATCGCGATCGCGTAGTGGTAGAAGTAAGTGATTGCGGTTGTGGCTGTGCTGATAGTTGGCGAGCGACGTTGGCTGATGGCAGCTTGGATATTTCGCGTATTGCTGATGATGCAGCGGCAGATGACTGTTGGCGAGCTCGTGGTCGTGGTCTCAAGCTGATGCGACTGCTTGCCGATTCGGTCACCATTGTTCCCAAAACTGTAGGATCGGGCACAGTAGTAAGAATTGTGAAGCTTGCACGTGGTCTCTGAGCTGCTGTTTTACTTGATGTGCGAAAAATTTTCCTTAAATGGCAAATTTTTCTAAATTTATACTTGCATCAAAGAGCTGAGTCCCGTATAGTACTTTCTTGCATCGCGGGCTTAGCGCAGTTGGTAGCGCGCCACCTTGCCAAGGTGGAGGTCGCGGGTTCGACCCCCGTAGCCCGCTCCATGATTTACCCGGCCGATTCGTTCGGCCTTTTCTTTATCTGACGCTCGTGCGTCAGTGTACGGCGAAGTAGCCAAGTGGTAAGGCACGGGCCTGCAAAGCCCTGATCCCCGGTTCGAATCCGGGCTTCGCCTCCAGGAGCGTAGAGGGCATTCGTGCAAGCGGGTGCCCTTTTTTGGTGCGCCGAGCATGGCGTACTT
>NZ_KE952961.1 GCF_000466405.1 Atopobium sp. oral taxon 810 str. F0209
TTCCCGTGTCCGAAATCTTGGCACAGGTCAGGGACTGCCGCTTCGTAGGTTGGCAGGATTTTGCGCCTACGACTCTTGGGTATGAGTGCGAGCTCGTCGTAGTCCCTGTCTCATGCGCACTTCTCATATGTAATGCTCGGCCACATGGTTCCTCCCAGAGGATTTAATGCTAATTCCTATTCTTTTACGGAAGTAAATATTAAAATACTTCCGTTATTTTGACAAAGCGGAATTTGCACGCTGTTGGCACATGCCAAGCGTCTACCTGCTTCGGCAACCATCGGGTGCGATTGCCATGTAGCAGCACTTACCTACGTGGAAGTGTTACAAGCATGGTGGTCCCGTTCTCGGAGCTCTTTTCCACCTCTATCGTGCCGCCGTGAAGGGCGACGATTTCCCAGACCAGAGAAAGGCCGAGGCCAACTCCGCCATATGTCCTGCTACGCGACGTGTCGATACGGAAGAAGGGCTGAAAGACGCTCTTTTGGTACTGGCTGGGTATCCCAGGTCCGCTGTCTTCCACTCGCACGAGAGCGCGGTCGTCCTTCGCGCAGACGGAGACGCTGACGGTGGAATCGGAGCGGCTGTATCGTATGGCGTTTTCGGTCAGGTTGAACAGCATGCGATACAGCAGGGTGTCGCTGCCAGGCACCTGGGCTTCTCCATCACATGTGAGGGCGATGCCCCTTTGCTCGGCAAGGGGGGAAAGGTCGGTAAGAACCTCCTCGACCATCGGTGCAAGTTCGATGATGTCGTTGCAGGAGACGCTGCAAAGTTCGCTCATCTCGAGCAGTGTCCTTGTCATCTGAGACATTCGCTCGGTCTGCTCCTGCAACGAGCCGAGCAGGCTAGCCGTGTCGGGCTGCGCGTCGGGATGCTCGGAGCAAAACAGCTCGATTTGGGCCTGCATCAGCGCCAGCGGCGTCCGCAGCTCGTGCGCGGCGTTGCCCGTGAACTGCCGCTGCGCGGCAAAACCCTCGTCAAGGCGGTCGATCATGTCGTTGAATGATGCGCTGCAACGCCCAAGCTCCGACGGTACATCCTCGGTGATCTTCATGTCAGCCAGATTGTCGGGTCGCACGTTTTCGACCTGAGTCGCAAAGGACCTCAGCGGCCTGAGTGCACATCCGCTTACAAAATACGCCAGGATGCCTCCAAACAGCGTCATTGCTGCCGTTATGCACCAGCTGGCCGTGCTAAAGGACCCCTGCGCATCGCTCACGACGATCGTGAGCTCGTGGTCTATCTCCTCACTCGCCGGGTCAAACGACGTGGGGTCGCCCCCGTTGATGTCGTCGCGGGCTGTCAGGCCGATGCCAATCGACTCCATGGAGCGCATGCCTAAGTAGCCGATCAGGCAATTCATGAGCACGCAGGTCAGACACAAAACCAGCGCCGTCATCAGCGTAATGCGCCATTGCAGCGAGAGTCGCTTCACTTAGACCTCCTCCATTACATAGCCCTCTCCAATGCGGTTGCGGATGGGGTCGTGCCCCAAGGCGCAGCGCAGCTTTTTCCTGAGCGACGAGATGTGTACCCTCACCGAATTGCTAAAGCTGTTCACGCTCCCGTCCCACACATGCTCGATGAGCTCCTCCTGACTTATCGGGCGCCCCTGGTTGAGCATGAGATACTCTAGGATTCCCATTTCCTTGCGGGTCAGAGACAAGACCTCATCGCCGACGGTCGCCACGCGCAACTTGGTGTTGAAGCAAAGACTTCCGCAAGTCAGCACGACATCGTCTTGTGTAAAGCGCCTGAGCGTCAGGCTGCGAATCCGCGCCGCGAGCTCATCCAGATGAAACGGCTTGGTCAGATAGTCGTTGGCCCCTGCGTCCAGGCCCGCCACCTTGTCGGCGACCTCGCAGCGGGCTGACAAGATGAGCACCTTGGTCTCTCGGTCATCTTTCCTAAGGGTTTTGAGCACGGTCATGCCGTCGGCATGGGGAAGGTTGAGGTCGAGCACGACAAGGTCAAAGCTCTCGACAGCAAGTATTTCTAAGGCCTGGCGCCCGTCGTAGCTGCAATCAACGCTATAGGCAAGATTTCGCAGGCTGCGCGCAATCGCGTCGCACAGCACCCGCTCGTCTTCGACAACCAAAATACGCATGACACTCTCCTCGTGCAGGTCTTTTCACGCTTAACAAAGATTTTATGGCCAGTATGGTCCAATGGTACGCAAGATGAAAGGAGCAACCAAATTGTTCAAAGCAATAAAACCCATAGCTCAGCTTGCCTTGCTGGTCATCGGGATAACCATGGTGTGCTTTGGCGTTATGCGCGGCGAGGCAGACGCCGTGTTGGCTAAGGCTATCAGATTATGCTTGGAGTGTATCGGAATTGGATAAGAAAAAAAACTCCGCCTCACATCTTTTGAGCCGTTTTCGCTCTTGGGTGCAAGCGGCGGCGACGTTGCTCACCAATGTCCACCTGCCCAATTTCGTCAGGGGCGGCATCTATCAGGGTGCGGGCAAAACGGTCTGCGTGCCTGGCCTCAACTGCTATTCGTGTCCGGCGGCCTCGGGCGCGTGTCCCATAGGCTCGTTTCAGGCGGTGGTGGGTTCCTCAAAGTTCAACTTTTCCTATTACGTGACGGGAACGCTGATTTTAATCGGCGTGCTGCTGGGACGCTTCGTATGTGGGTTTTTGTGTCCGTTTGGCTGGTTGCAGGAGCTGCTGCATAAGATTCCCGGCAAGAAGCTATCGACAAAAAAGCTCAAGCCGCTCAGGTATGTGAAGTACGCCGTGCTGCTGCTTGCTGTAGTTTTGCTTCCCGCGCTGGTCGTAAACGATATGGGAATGGGCGACCCCTTCTTTTGCAAGTACGTTTGTCCGCAGGGGGTGCTTGAGGGCGCAATCCCGCTGTCTATCGTTAACGCCGGCATACGCTCTGCTTTAGGCCGGCTGTTTACTTGGAAGCTCATCATCTTGGTGATGGTGGTTGTGCTAAGCGTGCTCTTCTATCGTCCTTTTTGCAAATGGATCTGTCCACTTGGCGCATGGTACGCGCTCATGAATAAGGTATCCCTGCTAGGGATGCGCGTTGACCAGCATAAGTGCGTCTCGTGCGGCAGGTGCGCAAGGGTGTGCAAGATGGACGTTGATGTCACGCGGTCGCCCGACCATGCCGAGTGTATTCGCTGCGGCAAGTGCGTAAGCGCCTGTCCCGTTGGTGCCGTTAAGTTTCGCTACGGCTTAAGCCTGCCGGACAAGCAGTCTTCTCAACCACGCGAGGAGAAGCAGCACGTAAAAGCAAAGATTTAGGTTTTAAGAAAACGGAGGAAAGTTATGAGTGTTATGAAGCTACCAAAGATTGCAGTCGCACTGGTGATGTCTGCGCTGGTGTTATGTCTTGCAGCCTGCTCGACGCCCGGAGCTGATAAGGGAAAGCCAGCAGGAAGCGATGCGGACATCGAGGCCTTTATTGCAGAGGAGCCAAAGAACGCCGGGGAAGCGACCGATCTGTACAACAGGCTCATGCAAAAGGAAAACGACATTTTCTCAAGCGACAAGGAGCTGTGGGAAAAGGTATTTGCTGAGGCAAACAAGGATTCCTCGATGATAGGGAACGGCTCAAATTACGGTGAGTTCCTGCTTTCTACTGTGGAAAGTGCCAAGGATAAGTTCTCGACTGACGAGTTCAACGTGCTTAAGACAGGGGCCGAGCAGATCAAAAAGATTGAGGATAAACTTACGGCGCTCAAAAAGAAGTTCCCCGACTGCGTAAAAGCACCTGAATCAGGCGATAGTGTTGATGCGTCGAGCGCGGGAATGACAGGCGATACAAGTAAGTCCACCAAGTTCCCCAGCTTTAAGGGCAAAGATCTCGATGGCAACGACGTAAGCAGCGATGAGCTTTTCTCAAAGAGCAAGGTGACTGTGATGAACTTCTGGTTTACCAGCTGCAAGCCGTGCGTGGAAGAGCTTGGAGAGCTGGAGGCGCTTCACAAGAAGCTTGCCGAAAAGGGCGGCCAGGTAGTAGGTGTTAACTCTTTTACGCTCGACGGCAACCAGGGTGAGATATCGGACGCTAAGGATGTCCTATCGAAGAAGGGTATTACATACAAAAACGTCTGGTTCAAGACGGATAGCGATGCAGGCAAGCTTGTCTCGGGGCTCTTTTCCTTCCCGACTACCTACGTTGTTGATAGCAAAGGCAACATCGTGGGAGAGCCAATCGTAGGCGCAATCACGTCTGCTGCGCAGCGAGAGGCACTGGACAAGCTGATTGATCAGGCGATTGCAAACAGCGCAAAGTAGGGTTCGACGACAATATAACGCAATGAGCTTAGCATTTGCGGCTGCGTGGCACACCACCGCGCAGCCGCACTGTTGTCTAGATACTCCCGCACTATCCCCTCAGAGCAAAGATTCTGACGCGCTGAGGCAGGATGACCAGGTCAATGGGTAGCTCTGGCCCGTCGCCCCCGTCGTGCCCGCATTGCAGGCTACCGTCAAGGCACTCGATGCGGATGTTCTTTCCGCTCAGCAGGAGCACCTGGTCGCTCTCCTCGGCAGTTCTTGTCAGGATGTTCGGAATGACCTGTGCCAAGATTTCGGACACGGGAA
>NZ_KE952962.1:0-14644 GCF_000466405.1 Atopobium sp. oral taxon 810 str. F0209
TTTTCTGAAACAGAACGTGGCTTTTGACAAGCAAAGCCGCGTCACTTGAAACAATGTGTAGCTTCTGACAAGCAGAACTGCGTCATTTGAAATGATGTGTGGCGTTTGGCAAGCGGGACCACATTACTTGAAACGATAGGTGGCCTTTGGCAAGCAGGGACAGATTGCAGCTGGGCAGAGCACCACAGCAAGCCCAAAGCGACACCGCACGCGGAACACCAGAGCGCCCCACCGCCGCACACAAAGCCACGACACAAAAAAGCCCGCCAGTTTCCCAGCGGGCGGAAAGGGCAAAACCCAGATATGCACAAATGCGACGCGAAAGCTTAGCGCTTGGAGAACTGCGGACGCTTACGAGCCTTCTTCAGACCGTACTTCTTGCGCTCGACAGCGCGTGCATCACGGGTGAGGAAGCCAGCCTTCTTGAGGTCAGCGCGGTACTCACCAGCAGAAAGCAGAGCACGAGCAATGCCCAAGCGAATTGCGCCAGACTGACCATTGATGCCGCCGCCATCACAATTGGCAAAAACATCAAAGTGGTCAACGGTATCAGTCACACGGAAAGGTGCCAAAGCATTGTCAACGAGCTGCTGACGACCAAAGTAGTTGAGGGCATCGCGGCCATTGACCACGACCTTGCCAGTGCCGGGTACGAGACGCACGCGAGCGGTGGCCTCCTTACGACGGCCAGTGCCGGTGTAGACGACAGTATCTGCCATGGCTAGGCCCTCCAATCAATCTGCGTGGGATTCTGAGCGGTGTGAGGATGCTCGGGGCCAGCATAGACCTTGAGCTTCATGCCCTGCTGACGACCCAATTTGGTCTTGGGAAGCATGCCCTTGACAGCGTGCTCAACAACACGCTCAGGATGCTTTTCCATAGCTTCCTTAAAAGACTCAAAATGCATTCCGCCCAGCCAGCCAGAGTAGCGCCAGTAGCGCTTTGCATCTGCCTTGTTGCCGGACAAAACAACCTTGTCAGCGTTGATAACGACAACAAAGTCACCCGTGTCAGCATTAGGGGTGTACTGCGGCTTATTCTTGCCGCGAAGCGCCATAGCCGCCGTCGTTGCGAGGCGACCGAGCGTTGCGCCATCAGCGTCGATGAGCAACCACTTGCGCTCAATCTCGCCTTTGTTGGCGTAATGAGTCGACTTGTTCACTTGACTCCTCCACTTACCTACTAAAATGCGCCAGCTCCTGGACGAACAGACGCTTGCTTTTTCTTCTCAGAGGTTACGGGGCTCTGCAAAGAAGCGTTCTCAAGTATAGCGCGAAAAAATGCCCATGTGCAGGGCTTTTTTTCATACACAACTTATACAAGCAAACCCCCACTAGACAATCTAGCGGGGGCCACAGCTACAAAATGTCCGGCTTAAAACCCAGGAGGACAAGAAAAACCATCTGTTCCTGCAGCTTTACTTACTTAAGCAAAGCCAGTGCCTCGCTATCGGCAACAATCGTACAGTCAGGATGCATCTGCAAAGCAGAGGCAGGCACTTCAGGCGTCACGGGACCACGCACAGTATCGTAAATTGCCTGTGCCTTCTTGGGACCATTAGCAATCAGCAGAACGCGACGAGCACGCATGATGGTGCCAACACCCATGGTGTATGCCTGACGAGGTACGTCTTCAATATGATCAAAGAGACGGCTATTTGCCTCAATAGTCGACTCAGTAAGATCAATGCATTGGGTACCAGCAGCAAAGGCGGCGGCGGGCTCGTTAAAACCAATATGACCGTTATTACCAATGCCTAGCAGCTGCAGATCGACATATCCAGCAGCTTCAACCAACGCATCATAACTCGAGCATGCTTCTTCAGCGTTGGGGTTGGAGCCATCGGGTACGTGGGTTGCCTCAATATCAATATTGATGTGTGAGAAGAGATGCTCGTTCATAAAGTAGTGGTAACTCTGAGGATCATCGTGAGACAGACCACGATACTCATCAAGGTTGTACGAGCTTACCCGAGAGAAATCCAAATAGCCCTGCTTGTACCAATCAATAAGCTGATTGTACGCACCAATAGGAGTGGTACCCGTAGCCAAGCCCAAAGCACAATTGGGCTTGAGCAGTACCTGTGCACCAATAATGGCTGCAGCCTTGCGGCTCATATCCTCATAGTCTTTTGCCTCAATGATGCGCATACGGCATCTCCTTTCGCGGAAACCCAATGAAACTCATTTTTAAGCCGAGCAAAACGTTCGTTCACTCAAATCTTTCGCAACAATACTGGATTACACCTTACTCATCAATTGCAGCGCAAAACCACTTGGTAAGAGAAGTGGGATGGGTAATGCCCGTACCCACAACAACTGCCCACGCGCCCGCACTCATAGCAGCAGCAGCATCAGCTGGTGTGTGGACATGCCCTTCACAAATCACAGGCATGCCTGGGAATTCTTCAACCGCCTGACGCAAAATTGGCAAATCGGGGCCTTCCGCCATTGTGGTATTGATAGCGGCCTTGTTGTGCGAAAGGGTTGTCGAAACCAAATCACAACCAGCAGCAACTGCGCGACGAATATCTTCGATTGTCATGCAGTCAGCCATCACCAGCGTCTCGCACTGCGCGCGCAAATCAGCAACCGTCTGTTCAAAGCTGCGGCCATCCGGACGAGGGCGATCCGTCGCGTCGATTGCAACCACATCAGCACCTGCATTTACACAAGCAATAGCATGGCGCAGAGTTGGTGTGATATAGACACCCTCATGGCCTTCTTTCCAAAGACCAATAACGGGAACGTCCACTCGACCCTTGATAGCAGCAATATCAGACAATCCCTGACAGCGAATAGCTGTGGCTCCTCCCAGCTCGCACGCACGCGCCATCTGAGCCATAGTTTCGGGATGACGCAAGGGCTCACCAGGATAAGCCTGCACGCTAACGATGAGTTTGCCCTTCAGATTTTGGATGAGCTGTGGCACTGCCATGAAGCTTCCCCCTACTCACTAATCTCTGCGTAACCTGAGTGCAAGAAGTTTTCTGCCGCACCGATAATCGGAGCATCTCCACCGAGATCACCGCTGACAATCGCTGTCTTTTGGACGGGCGGCATTGCTTGTCCCATAAACGCCTGATGCATGGCATCAGACCAGTCGGGACCGCACTGTGCTACCGAGCCAGACAATATGACGCAGGCAGGGTCAAGCATATTGCACATGCTACCAAGTACCTCACCTAATGCTCTGCCCGCGCGCTCTTCTGCTCCTTTGGCGGCACTATCCCCATCCACAGCCAGCCGATCAATTTCAGCACCATCCATGGGACTGCCATCTGCCTGAGTATCACTGCCACCAAGGCGAATAAATTCCTCAATAATGCCAGGACCTGCAGCAATAGGCTCAAGATGACCAGTTGCTCCGCAAGAACAGGGAACACCTGCCGCTGCAATGCAGGCTACATGTCCGATGTGTCCTGCTTCATCGTGAGCACCAAGCATGATGGTGCCACGTTCTACATAGGCGCCACCAATGCCAGTACCGACAGCTACCACCAAACAGCTCGACATTCCACGACCACCGCCGCGGCGCGCCTCACCTAGAGCATGAGCATGTACATCATTCAAAACGCGGCAAGGCAGACCCGAGGCAGCGCTAACTTCTGCTCCCAGATGCGTACCACCCCACCCAGGCATAAGATCATTTGCAAAGGTAATGTCCCCGTTGCGAGGATTAACCACACCTGCGCTGGAAATACCCACGCCAACAGGTTCGACACCCAGCTCACAAGCACGCGTTTGAGCAGCTTTGACCTGTTCGATGACTGTAGCCAAGACGTGCTCGCCACCGCATTTGGCCTCAGTGGGAACTTTTTCGATTGCCTCAACGCGGACTGAATCCTCGCTCAGCAATACAATCCCACACGCAATCTTGGTACCACCAATATCAACGCCTACAACTGCAGTTTCTTTTGGCATATGTCAACCTCCTTAGAGCAGACCGTTATCCGCAAGTACCGTGCGAATAGCCTCTACATTGGCACCCTCAAGCCGCTTTACCGGGCGAAGCATTTGATTGGTAGCAAAAATACCCATGAGCTGCAGCGCAGTCTTAAATGCGCCAACGCCACCCGCATAGCCCTGAACACCTGAAGTGACATCAAAAATGTGGCTAATTTCGTTTAGCTTGTCCTGCTCGGCCTTAACTGTTGCCCATTCCCCTACCTCAGCAGCTTTCCACATGCGGACGTAGCCCGTAGGCTCTACATTAGCAAGACCAGGCACCGAGCCATCAGCACCAGAAAGATATGCGCCATCAACTACAATTTCGTGGCCTGTCAGCAGTGACAGAGGATGTCCTGCTTTCTCATTTGCTTGGCAGAGATAGCGGAAGGAAATGTCATCGCCAGAGGAGTCCTTGACACCAGCAAGCACGCCCTCCTCACCCAAACGAACGAGCATCTTCCAATCAAGCTTGGTGTGTACGCATACAGGAATGTCATAAGCAAAAATCGGCAAATCGAGCGCCTCGTGTAGGGCACGAAAATGCGCTTCATTCTCGGCTTGCCCACCCAAGGCATAGAACGGCGCTGTAGCCACCAGAGCATCTACGCCCAGCTCCTGAGCGCGCTTGCCCTGCTCAATTACGCGCTCGGTCTCAGTATCAATGATGCCAAGCAAAACGGGAACGCGGTGGTCAACAATCCGTACAGCTTCGCGCGCAATTTCGTCACGACGCTCGTCCGTAGCAAAAGCAACTTCACCCGACGAGCCCAAGAAGAACAAACCATCAACACCCGCATCAATCATGCGGTTGATGCTACGCTCGAAAGACTCAACATCAAGCTGACGATCATCAGTATCGGGAACAACCACAGGAGGTACAACACCACGAAGTTTGAAATCTGACATTGTCTTTCCTTTCCCATGTTGGAAGTACTTCTTCTCTGCATGTAAACCTACAGATGCATAAAAGCTAAAAGTTTATTTTCGAAGTCATTGACGCGCTCATGGGCATATTTTGGATAATCCACGCAGGTCACATTCCCCACAAGAGCAGACACCACCTCCTTGGTAGCAGATGGCAATGCCTCCGTATCCATCAAGCAACGCCCCACCAATGTCTGCGTGGTCACAAGCGCTGCAAATGAACGCGTATCTACATAACTCAGTGTGTTAAACAACATTTCCGCAGTTGCGCCGCTTGGGTCAGCTTCGCGAAAATATCGCCGTAATCCCACAGTCAAATCCCCATCAGCATCGCTCTCCCACAGACGTTGCCAGTTTGCCGCAGAAGGGTTGAGTGCTGCGCATTTAAGTAGCGTTACTGGACTCAAAATTATCGAACTTAAAGCAGCAGCGTCTACAGCGAGCGCTCCGCCCAAGCCTTCACCCCAAAGCATGAGTCCCGAACGAGCACAAAATGTCTGATTCGCCGCAATACTTACAGCAGTTAGCGCATCTTCGATAATCTGGGCCAACTCCAAAGCATCAGGACTATTTTGCCAACCACGAGTAACATCACCTGACCATGAGCGCATCTCTGGCGCAAATACCGAATACCCCAGGGACACAAAACGAGAAAGGTGAAACCAGCCTCGCTGTGGTCGACCTACATCATGAAAAACCACCACACAAGGTCCTTGTGACAGCTGCTTTGGTTGGAGATAGCGTGCGCGCAGTTCTGCTCCATCGCTTGCAAGATAGCTCAGATACTCGCATCTAAGCTTTGAACTGCTTTTTATGACATCCGCGGGATGGCGCTGCACGTTTTGATCAAGCGGAACTCGACTTGCCCGCACACGCCAGTACTCTTCAAAATCGCGGGGAGCATTCATTATACGTTTGCACCTCCCCTTATGCCTACAAGACCCAACTGATAAAAATCATTAATCAAATCATCGTAAGCTTGGATTTCCTCATGACCAAAAGATGGAAACGTTACATGAGTCTTGGGGCAGTTGAGTGCATTATAGACGGCATATTGCGTAGGCAGAGGACAAACCGTATCGGAAAGGCCAGACCCAAACAGCACTTCGCAGCGCACCAAATGAGCAAAGCTCAGCGTATCGATATAGGCAAGTTTGCCAAAGATCTCGTCTTGACGGGTGCCATCTGGATCAAACCAACGCGAGTAATAACGCAGTCCCTCATAAGCAATTTCATCTCGACCCAGCTCAAAGACCCGACGAAAATCCGACAAGAAGGGATACAAAATAGAGGCACGTGTAATCAAATCGGAATTAAGCGCACAGCACGCAATGCCCATTCCGCCGCCTTGGGATGCGCCATTCACAAAGACACGAGCAAAATCGATACCCGGTAACTGACGCACAATCCGACAAAGTATGCGCACGTCTTGGTAAAGACGCACGTAGTAGCTGTCTTTCATATCTCCATCAATGCCTGCAATGAGATGCCCTGAAACCGTTGTACCTTTAAATCCACCAATATCTTCGCTTTTGCCACCCTGTCCAGGGTTATCCATAGCGAGCACCGCATATCCCAAGCCCGCAAAAGAGGCCTGTTCAAACCAGCTGCGTGTAGCTCCTGGATAGCCATGAAACTGCAATACTAGAGGCACCCGCGTATCTGTAACTGGCAAGACGTACTTTGCATATAGCCGCGCTTCGCCCATCCCATAAAACCACAAATCAAAGAAATGGCAGCTATCATACTGGGGCACCTCATCTGCAGGCGAGATGCCATAGCGTAGCGGCATGGCATCGGCCTCAGCCATCCTCTCCGCCCAAAACTCATCAAAGTCAGGCGGCAGCACGGTAGCGCCATGTGCTTTTTTGAGTTCTGCAAGCTGAGATGCAGTTACAGGCACAAGCCACCTCCAGATATACCAGACCAATGAGCGGAGACGCGGCATCTCGTATGAGACGCCGCGTCAAAGACAATCAAGTATTTATCTTCCCAATTTGGGGTGGAGCAATGAAGGCGCAGCGGCAAGAAGAGTCCTTGTGTACTCATCTGACGGGTTATGGAACACCTCATCCGAAGGTCCAAATTCAACAACCTTGCCCTTGTTCATGACGGCAATATCATCGGAGACATAGTGCACCGAAGAAATATCGTGAGAGATAAAGACCATTGCTAGACCCAAATCGCGTTTAAGGTCAGTCAATAGGTTCAAAATCTGTGCACGCACCGACACATCCAGGGCAGAAGTAGGCTCATCAGCGATGATTGCATCGGGTCCCAGCGAAAGCGCACGAGCAATAGCCACACGCTGACGTTGGCCACCTGAGAGCTGACCCGGCAAAGCCTCAAGACTACTTGAGGGCAAGCCGACCATATCCAACAATTCGCGCACACGTTTTTCTTGCTCGGGAGCACTGCCAATGTGATGTACCAACAATGGATCCATTAGCTGGTCATGCACAGTCATGCGAGCATTAAGCGCAGTGGCAGGATTTTGGAAGACCACCGAAATGACGCGGCCAATCTTCATACGATCCTCGGCAGAGCGTTTTGTCACGTCTACGCCTTTAAACCATACTTTACCCTCAGTAGGCGTCTGTAGACCACACATAACATTGGCGGTCGTGGACTTGCCACAGCCAGACTCGCCGACAATACCAATCGTACGCCCTGGCATCAAGCGCAGCGTGACACCTTTCACCGCCTGCACCAAATTAGGATGCAGAATGGGACCTGTACGTGTACGGAAAGTCACCTTGATGTCATCAAGAAAGATGATAGGGGTAACACCATCTACCGTGCCATCAGGCGCAGTGTTCTGAATGGTTTCGCTCATTACTCAACACCTCCCTTGACTTGCTGTGCATGTGGTACAAGACCAGCAGCAATCATGTCCTCATCGGGAATTTCGTTATACACATGGTTGGGCTGACCCGCTTCAGTCTTGAGGATAGGCCTGATATCCAAACCAAGCTCAGGATGACTCGAGCGCGGAGCAAAACGATCGCCTGTGGGGAAGTCCTTGGGCGAAGGCACGGTTCCCGGCACCTGATGCAACCTGCCACTTGCTGCCTCGATGGAAAGGACCGAGCCGAGCAAACCACGGGTGTATTCGTGAATCGGATTGGCAAGCAATTCGCTCGTGGGGGCCTGCTCGACAACCTGACCGGCATACATAACCGTAATGTAGTTAGCAACCTCAGCAACCAAGGCCAAGTCGTGACTGACAAAGAGCATGGCAAAGCCAAGCTTCTCGCGTAGCTCATTCAAAAGCTTGATGACCTGCTTTTGCACCGTAACGTCAAGCGCAGTTGTGGGCTCATCGCAAATTACCAAGCGTGGATCACGCGTCAGAGCCATAGCGATAAGCACGCGCTGGCACTGACCACCGGACAACTCATGCGGATAACTTTCAAGCGTGCGTTTGGGATCAAGACCAACAAGCTCAAGAAGCTCTTCAGCCGAGCGCGTGCCACCACGATCGGTGAGCTGCTTCATCTGAGCTCGGATAAGCATTGACGGGTTGAGTGAGGACAATGCGTCCTGAGGCACCATAGCAATTTCGTGGCCACGCAGGGCTTCGCGTTCCTTGTCGCTCAGATCCAATAGATTGCGACCATCGTAAAGAATCTCACCCGAAACCGTTGCGCGCGGATCAAGCAGACCCATCACCGTAAGAGCTGTGATGGATTTGCCACAACCAGACTCGCCCACCAGACCCATGGTCTGACCAGGACGAACGGCATAGCTTACGTGGTCAACCACATTGACATCACCATGGCGTGGGAAGCGAATGCAAAGATCCTTGACCTCAAGCAAAGGCTTCACACTGTAGTCAGGCTTATGACGATCGGTACGCTGAAGCTCTACATCATGCAATGCAGCAAGCGAGGCGTCAAGAGCGGGAGCCTGAGCTTTATAAGCAGAGACAGGATCGGCAAGAACACGGTCCTTTTCACGAGTGGATTCGTTGTTTGCATCAACACTAGCTGTAGGAGCTGCAACGATTGCGTCAGTGATGCCCTCAGCCAAGATATTGAGGGCAAGCGAGGTCAGCATAATTGCCAAGCCAGGATAGAGTGCCTGCCACCAACGACCTGCTAAAACGCCTCCACGTGCGTTAGACAAAATGTTGCCCCAGGTAGGAGTTGGCTCAACAATACCAGCGCCGATAAAGGTAAGCGATGCCTCAAAAACAATAGCATCTGCAACCAGTGTCACCGTAAATACCATGATAGGAGCAATGCAGTTGCGCAGGACATGCTTCCACAAAATCCAAGGTGCGCGAGCGCCCGACACCACGACTGCTCGTACATAGTCTTCACCATACTCAGAGATGATATTTGCACGCACAATGCGAGCAATCTGTGGCGTATACATCAGACCAATGGACGCAATAATTGCCGGCACACTATTGCCCAACACTGAAACCAAAACAGCGGCAAGAGCAATGCCTGGGATGGACATAATAATGTCCAAGATACGCATGATGACTTCAGAGATCCATTTGCGCGTAACTGCAGCAAGCGCGCCAAGGATTGAGCCCAGTACAAGAGCAAATGCTACCGAACCAAAGCCAATAACAAGCGAGTAGCGACCACCATACATGAGGCGAGATAGTACATCGCGTCCCTTGTCATCAGTACCAAAGAGGAACTGACCAGAAGGAGCGGTTCGTGCAGAGAAAATCTCCGTCGGATTGTGCGGTGCAAGCACGCTGGCTAGGATAGAAATTACTGCAACAATCGCAAGGAGAATCAAAGCGACTTTCGAAGGAGTAGCGAGACGTTTCCAGCCACCAAGTCTCGGCTTGCGGCCAGCCAACGCCTCCAGCTTTTCTGTCTGTTCTTTTCTACTCATGGCTACACCGACCTAATGCGCGGGTTGATTAGCAGGTAGAGCATGTCAACCACAATGTTGATAACGATAAAGGCGATGGCGACCACGGTAGTGACGCCTTGTACCAGCGTAGGAATGTTGCCCTGAACACCTGCGAGTAGCGTCATGCCCATTCCTGGCAAATTGAATACAACCTCAATAACAACAGCACCGCCCATGAGGTAACCAATCTTCATGCCCAGGGTAGTAACTGGAGTAATCAAAGCATTGCGCAAAACATTGCGACTAATGATGGTGGCATAGGGAATACCCGCTGCACGAGCAGTACGCACGTAATCGCGATCAAGCTCCTCAACCATAGACGTACGCACAATACGAATCATCTGACCAATAAGCGGAGTTGCCAGCGCAACAGCAGGAAGCAACATACGTCCCCAGTAGCCCGCTGTACCAAAGGGTGGCAAAGGACCAGAAACGGGTAGCTTGCCTAGGAACATCAAGATGAGCATGACGCCCAACCAAAATGAGGGTGTAGCCAATGCCGCAATTGAAAAAACACGCAACAGTTGGTCGGGCCATTTATCTCTATAGAGTGCTGCAATCACGCCTAAGATGAACGAGATGATTGCACCAATAATCAAACCAATAAAAGTGAGCTGCAAAGTGACTGGCAAAGCCAAGGCAATACGCTCAGCAACCGATGCTCTATTGACACCATAAGTGCCCAAATCACCATGCAAAAAATTGTTCATGTAGCGGCCATAACGCACCAGCAAAGGATCATCAAGTCCATACTGCTCGTGGTATGCCTGCACTTGCTCTGTGGTAGCACTTTCTCCAAGAGCCGCATATGCCTCATCTACCGGCGAGAATGACATAAGGAAAAAAACAAGGAACGACACGCCAATAATCATTATGGGAAATGCAATAAGACGTCTACCAATGAGACGCAGGAGGTTGTTCATGAGGCCCCTTTCTGTCCGCGTCCGCTCTCGTCTCCCCCGCGAGAGAATGCAAAAACCTTTGGGGTTCTTGCGAAAAAAGGGCACCAGCCGCAGAGGCTGGCACCCTTTCTCTGTCAGCGTATATACGCCGGAAGCTTATGCTCCGGTGGTAGCTGCGCCGAGGAAGTCCATGCCAGGAATGGGGATACCGGCAAAGTCGGCAATCTTCTCGGCCTGATAAGCGGTGGAAACCTTGCGGTGCAGGAGAGGATACAGAGGTACATACTCAGAAATCTTGTCGAAGCACTCGTTCCAAATCTTCTGCTGGGCGTCTGCGTCGACTTCCTGACGTGCCTTGTCCATGAGGTCGTTGACCTCCTTGAACTGATCGGGGTTGCCCGTCTGCCAGAAAGTACGGGTCTTGGTAAAGGCGCCATCGGCATAGAACCAGCACATAAGCAGGTCAGGATCATTACCAAAGCAAGAGGGGTCACCAGGAGCCAACAGGAAGTCGCCCCAACCCTCAGCACTGACGAGGTCAGCGTAGATGGCCGAAGACTGCTGGGTATTGATGGTGGTCTTAAAGCCAATAGCATCAAGGTCTTCCTTGACCTGTGCAGCCATAGCGACAATCCAGCCATGGTCGGTGGTGTTCAGAGTGACATCGCCAGGGGTCACGCCCGCATCAGCCAAAAGCTTCTTTGCTTTCTCGGGGTCATAGGTATAGACATTTGCTGCCTTGTTGTAGTTGGCAAAAGTCTCGGGGATGTAGCAACTAGCTGCAGTTGCCTGATTGAGCAGAACGTTCTCAATCATCTTGGGAACGTTAAGAGCGTAGAGGATAGCCTGGCGAGCAACGTTGTTCTTCCAAGGATCCTTAGCGCAGTCAAATGCCAAGAAGGGCAGAGAGAAGCCCTGGATGGAGTCAACCTTGAGGCCAGCGCCCGTGAGCTGATCGATGGAGTCGGCAGGGACATTCTCCATAACCATCGTAGTACCATCCATGGCCGCAGTTACACGAGCGGTATCGTCGACCATAGAAGTGTAGGTGAGCTTCTCATCCTTTGCGGGGAACTTACCGTTGTAATACTCGTTGGGAACCAAGGTAACAGTAAGACCATCAGCGCTGATTTCGTCAAACTTCCAAGGACCCGTGCAAATCGGCTTTGCAGTAGCGTCATCGTCGCTCATGGACGTGGGAATAACGCCAAAGACCGCTAGGCGCTGCTTGATAAGGCCAAACGGATAAGCAAGTTTGACGGTGACTGTCTTGTCGTCCTTGACCTCCAGTGCAGAGAAGGGAGTAAGGAAGGACTGATAGATATTGCCCTCAGCACTTGCACGCTTAAAGGAGGAGACAACGTCTTCTGCCTTGACATCAGTACCATCGGAGAACTTTGCACCGTCGCGCAGGGTAATTTCATACGTAGTATCGTCAACCTTGACGGGGTCATCAGCTGCAAGCTGGTTGTAGACCGAGAAGTCATGGAAGTCAAAGCCGTACAGGCCTTCCATCACGTTGATGTTGACACCCATGCAAAATGCAGAGGAAGTCGTATCAGGGTGGAAGTTGTTACCTGCGTAGCCAGAGCCACCAGTGATGGTGCCGCCACCCTTGCCAGCAGGTGCAGCTGCACTACCAGAACCAGAAGGAGCAGGCTGACCACCGCATGCTGCGAGACCGAGCATAGCTGCTACCGCACCGGACGTACCAATAAACTGCCTACGAGAGATGGTTGACATGCATACCCCTTTCGAATGGGCTTACCCGACGACTATCGTCGATGACTGAACGAGCGCTTTTTGCGCACGCATTTGTCCTAATGATGCAAACAACTTTGATGTCACCTCGAGTGGATTTCGGCAGACGGTCATAATCTGCCATGAACGGAATACAAGCTCATCAACTGGTACTATTATTGGATACCGCTTTTATATTACCTAGCAAAATACTAGGTTGATTCAACCAGCTCTTCACTTATTCATTTTTATAAATTTTTTTAATTATTTTCGACAGGATGTAGAAACTCATCAATCTCAGCAAGGCGCGCCTCTGTCTGACGACGACCCTGAAGATAGAGGTCGAGCAAGGGCGCTCCATCATGCTCATTGACAGAAACTTCTACAGGCTTATCGGGAGCGATAACAAGGATCCGCCCTTCTTCCTCAAGCTGCCACAAACGCTTGCGCTGCTCGTTATAGCGGGTATGACGTGTACGAAGAGCCTCAAGATAGTAGGGGTAGTCATCGTAGAGGTGTGAGCGGATGGCAATGCGTTGTGATGAGGAAGTTTTTTGATACGTGCGGTCTCGAGTCAGTACAACAATTGCACGATCTGCAGGAATATAACCCTCGGGCAATATGCCCGCTGCACTATCAAGTCCAAGCGCTGCTTCAAAGGCAACCGAATCACTCGTACCGCCATCAAGATAGCGATGACCACCAAACTCCACCATACGAGAAACCACGGGCAATGATGCAGAAGCGCGCACTGCCAAAAGGTCTTCTTTACTGCGTACAGATAGGTAGGCAGCCGTACCAAACACTACATCAGTTGCCACTGCATAAAGTTCAATAGGATTATCAAAAAATTCATCATAATCGCAAGGATCGAGCTTGTTTTGAACCTCATCGTAGATGAACTCGCCGCTAGCCAAATCGCCCGTTTTTGCCAAAGACATAAAGGACATGAAACGGCGGTCATCGCGGAAGGCAAGCATGATACGCATGGTGCGCCCAATCTGGCGACTCTTTACATTGACAGCATTCATTGCACCAGCAGATGTGCCCCACACGCTGGCATACTCCCCGCCAAGTCCCCGTTCCATCAACACATCAATGACGCCTGCAGTAAAAATTCCGCGGTACCCTCCGCCCTCAAGCACCAAAGCGGTGCGATTTTGCGTATCCATATTGGCTCCTGTCTACATATATGCTCACTTGGGTAGAATAAACCACGTCAAAGCGTTATGCTGCGATGGTACTTTGAAATCCGCATGGTGGCCCTGTGCCCCTTTTTAACTGGTGCGCAACTGCGTGCCAGCGGCTTATTTTTTGGGGGCGACTGGTTTCGACAGGGTAATTCTGAGATGGGCAGCAGGTCGTGGTCTCCTCGCCACGTAAAACAGGGGTACAGTCAAAATTGAATTGACGACAACGTTCTTTCTTTTGAGCCTTCCATGGCTCTCGCCGCTTAATTAAGCCTGGCGCGTCTATCCGGGGAATACTCCCGCCCCCGGTGTGACGTCATCTAGGGAGATGCGCTTGTGGACGTAGTCGGTATGCCGCAGGCAAAGACCGAACCGACTGGGATACTGCGCGCTGGTCAGCGTGTGTACAGCATCCAAGATTAAATCGCTGACTGAACCTGGAGACACCTGTCAGGGAGTTGCTTTGGACCGGAGTTCGATTCTCCGCGCCTCCACCATGACGTTTTCGGCTCCTATCAGTGTTTTCGCTGGTAGGAGCCTTGTTTTATGTAATTCATATGTGTAGGAATTGTGTACAATCCGCATAGAAACGCATGCGTTTGGCAGATAAATGGCAGATGAAAGAGACACCAGCACATGTAAGTTTCGTTATTTGGAATACGGGTGGGATACAAACCACAAACACAAACCACAGATGGTTCAAGTTTCGAGGTAAACAAGCGTAAAGCCCAGTTGGCGGACCTTTAAAAGTCGAAACTTGAACCATCTATCACTATGCAGCTCGAAAAACGCTCCCACAATCTCAGTCTCTACTCCTAAACAACTTACGGTCCCCGTTTTTGCGATAAAACCGCACACATAAGACAAAGGCTACCTTTCGAACCCCAATATATACTATTTACCAAAGACGGCTCGAAAGCGTTGCTCTGCTTCAACAAAAATGCTGCCTACTCTTTTGTGGGTACTTATTGAACCGGATGTAGCTAAGAGGGTGCTTCTTGAACCCACTGTATAACGTTTATTGCAGACGGTTCAAAACCGTACCTTACACGCCACA
>NZ_KE952962.1:14654-44214 GCF_000466405.1 Atopobium sp. oral taxon 810 str. F0209
TTCAAAACCGTACCTTACACGCCACAAAACTGCTGGTAAAAATTTCCGCAAGGGTGCTTATTGAACCTGATGTAAGCAAAAGGGTGTATTGTGAACCCGTTGTAGTCGATTTCCCACAGAAGGTTCAAAAGCGTCGCTGCGCTCTGGCGTTTCGCAGATAAATTTTTTGCTGGGGGTGCTTCTTGAACCCGATGTGGGCAAAAGGATGCATTGTGAACCGCCTGCGAGCAAGAGGATGCCTGCTGAACCGTCCATGGGAAAAGGAAGGCAATTGCACGCCAAACAGCTGCAAAATTCTATTCCGCGGTGGAGCCAATGCGACGGTCGGGTACAAACCAGATAACGTTGATCGTAAAGTAAAAAAGCATGGCAACCCAAGGAAGCCAAAGCGCTACCACGGCGCCGCACACATAGAGACACATTGCGACACGCTCCTTGATGCGTTCGCCCAGCTTGTCATCAAGGCTACACATTGCGCCGCGTTGCTTTACCTCTTCACGTTCGCGTTCAACCACACAGTGCTCAAGGTAAACATAGGTCCGGTTACATGCCAGCAAAATGACACCATAAAATGACACCGTCTGTGGAGCCAGCATATGGAATGCCATCCAACCCGTCGCAAAACTCACCATACTCAGTGCGAAAAGCCATGCTAAATTTGCCCACATGATCTTTGCAGAGACTTGTTCGATGGTATGAATCAGATGATGGTGGTTGCCCCAATAGATGCCAATCACAATGAAGCTCAATGCATAACAGAAAAAAGCAGGAGCCTGCACCAATAGAGCAGCATAAGTATCTCCTGCTGGCAGTTGAAGTGTCAGCAGAGTAATCGTAATAAAAATTGCAATGCAGCCATCAGAGAAAGCTTCAAGTCTATCTGTTGTCATGCGTCACACCGCCGCCAAAATCATAACCACCCGTATTGAAAAAAGGCGACCCCGTAGGGCCGCCTCTACCGTACACATTGTAAGAAGTACTAGTCCTCAACCAGCTCGAACATATCAGCGCCGACACCGCAGACGGGGCAGATATAGTCCTCAGGCAGCTCGGGGGTATCGATGGTAACTTCATAGCCACAGACGGTGCAGCGGAACGTGTAGGTCTTCTCGTCAGCCATAATGGCTCCTCTCTTGACGGTTAGCGCACCTTGCGCTTGCAGGTAGGATACCACGTATGAGCAATTCTTAAACACAGACCAAAAATGTTCCCACCCTCTAATACCGACTACGTTCCTTCAGCGCACACCACATCCCACAAAGAAAATGGTTTGGTAGATGTAATTAACAAACTGCCTTGAATTTTCCAATCAACTCAGTCATTGCTGGCAAATCATCAGTTAGTTTGAGAACAGCACTTCCCACAAACACACCGTCCGCACCAGCATCGCGTACCATTTTTGCTTCTTTTGGACTGTGTACGCCCACGCCGCAATATATCGGATTCTTTAAGCCGCGGCTCCTCAGATAGTTGATACAAGATGCAAGATCGGGGTGTTTTGCATTGGTCTGAGCTTGTGTGGGAACTGCCTGAAGATAGCAAAAACCATTTGATGAAAGCGCTAACTCAACATCAGTCTCTGGCAAATCAAAGGGAACATAGCAGCTAACACGTATGCCACCTGCAATCAGAGCGTCTTTTACATCACTGCCTGTAAGACCAGTAACGATAACATCAAGCAAATCATTCTCACGGCAGAACGCGCAGAATTTTTCAACGCCAATTTCCAAAATGCTGCTTTCATAAATAGTCAGCAAAATAGTGTTATCTGGCAGTTCACTCTTAATTTGAGCAACGGCTTCAAGATACTTATCCAGATCGTCACAATGCTCAAGAGCTTTTTTCATACGTTGCTGAATATACGGAGCATCTACAAAGGGATTACGAGAAGGAAAATCAATCTCAAGGGTATCTACGCCCGCATCAGCATATGCGTGAGCTAATCGATCCGCACTCTCAAAATCGGGGTATCCACCCGAGAAATAACAAATCAATTTCATCTTTTTCCTCTTCTCTAGCCAAGATAAGCTTTTTCTATAAGCTCGGCAAATTGAGGAATCGTTGGGATAATGGGATTGGTCTTGGTGCAACCATCGGCAAGAGACAGACGTGCCATCTCGTCAAGAACTGCCATAAAGGCATCTCTATCAGGCACAATTTTACGAATGCAATTAGGAATGCCAACCGCTACATTCAGCTCACGCACATACTGTGCAAGGTTATCAGTGCCAATTAGAGCAGCAAAATCGGTATAGATTTGCTTTGCTCTTAAATCTTGGCTATTCCATTCAATGGTATAAGGAAGCAAGATTGCACAAATACGACCATGAGCCATGGGGAAAAACCCTGCAATGGTTTGTGCCATCGAATGGTCAATGCCGAGAGAGACATTAGTAAAAGCGAGCCCTGCCGTCATAGAAGCATTTGCCATCATTTCGCGAGCTTCCATATTATTGCCATCGGCATAGGCCTTGGGAAGCCACGTAACGATATCTTTTGCAGCAGCTATCGCCAGAATATTGGACACATAATTGGCGCGATTAGAAACGAGCGCCTCGATTGCATGGGTCAACGCATCCATACCAGTTTCCGCAGTAACATGTGCGGGCATTGAGCAGGACACCAGAGGATCAACAATTGCGATATCTGGCATCATTTCCATATCGCCAAGGCCGTGCTTATGACCTGTTTCGTCATCAGAAATTACCACTGAACGAGAGACTTCACTTGCGGTGCCGCTGGTAGAAGGAATGCACATAAAACGTGCCTTCGCACGCAGTTTGGGCAATGGCTTGGTACTCAATATTTTGTCGAGCGTATCAAGTTCTGGATGCTCGTACATAACCCACATCGTCTTTGCAGCATCCATTACTGAGCCACCCCCCAACGCGCAAATTAAGTCTGGCTGCCATTCAGCCATTACACTCGCGCCAGCTTTAACAGTCGCAAAATGAGGATCTGGCTCAACACCTTTAAAGACCGTAGTTTGAGCGCCATTAGCGTGAAAATACTCTTCCACTTTTGCAAGAGTTCCATTTTTCTCAACACTCTTACCACCAATGACGATGATTGCTCGCTTGCAATATACGGAAGTCTTGATGTATTCAAGGCTTCCCTTGCCAAACATAAGCTCACTTCCCGCAAGCTTCATGGGACGCATCATATTCTTCTCTCCGTTCTTACAGTGCTATGTCACTGCTTACAAACTCAACTTTGTTCCTAGCGACTTGAAAAAAGCTCGTATGCAAGGTCATAGTCAACGGGTGCCGATAACACACCGCCAGGTTTAGTATTTGTGCCGATAATGGCACCATCTGCGATAGACAATTGATTTGCAATGGACTTGGCGGTAACGCCTGAGCCCACAAAAACAGGAACTTGCACTACATCTTTTACTCGCGTGACGAGCTCCATAGGAGTCGCCATGCCCGTCGTCAAACCTGTAACAACAATGCCATCAGCTCCGCAGGCAACCGCATTAGCTGCAGATTCCTCGATAGAGATCTCGGGCAACAACATGCGTGAGTGCTTCACTTGGATATCTGCCAAAACAAAAATATCCTCAGCATGCAGGCGAGCCTTTGTCTGCATAACGATTTGGGCAGACGGACCAATCGTTCCGCAAAAGTTGACTACCGTATCAACAAAGACTGGGCAGCGCACAAACTGTGCCCCAGCGCTCACGGCAACCGCAACTGCGGCTTCACCATCGGAGAAAGCTGCATCAACTCCTACGGGAATAGACACTGCATGACGGACCAAAGAAGTGACAGCTGCAAGTGCAGCAACCTCCACTTTGTTAAGCTCTGCTGGCAAAGGCAAGTCGTTCATATTTTCAACAATAACTGCATCTGCACCAGCACGCTCAAGAGTACGCGCATCCTCAATTGCCTGCATGACAACTTTATCCATATTGCCATCAAAATTCGCAGCGCCAGGAAGAGCTAGGCAATGAACCATTCCAATGGCAGTTTTTCCGTTTAACGGGAATAGTGTTTTACTCATAAGATGTCCTTTCTTCTATGCGCCAAAGCGCTTGTTATAACGGTAAGCACCTTCTAGGGCGACACGACACAGCAGATCTTCCGCATCGGTGCGTGCTTTCCCTTGGAGTGCATCTTTAAGATTTTCAAGAACTGTTGCCACAGTAAGGGAGCAAGCTTTTACGCCCATGAGACGACAAACCGTAAGCATGCAGGATGTTTCCATATCGACCCCGCCTACATGCAAGTTATGAAGCTCGTTAAAGGTCTTGCTTATATCGCGGCCAAACTCACGCGAAAATTTTGAGTCATGCATCTGGGTATAAAAGCCATCCATAGAGCATGAAATCCCATTGCTACTGCGATGACCATAGTCATGTACCACTTCATTCATCACGTTGATAAGACCAATGTCAGCAACAGCAGGAAACGATTTATCCACATAGGTATCGCTTGTCGCTTCGCGCCTCATAGCAGCTACGGGCACAAAAAATTCGCCAAGCATATCATCATCCAGCGACATAATAGTCCCCATACGGATGGCCACGCGCATGCCAGATGCATACATTTCCTCCACCGCAACCGCCGCTGTAGGAGCTCCCATACCAGTTGAAGTTACCGTTACGGGCATACCTTTATAACTGCCGGTATAAGTATTAAATTCACGGTTAAAAGCAACCTTTTTGGGCTTATCAAGATAATCTTTAACAACTTCAACACGCCAAGGGTCGCCTGAAAAAATAACTGTAGGCGCAATCGTACTAGAATCTCCGCCCATATACAGTGTTCCCATATGAAACCTCTTTTACCTATTCTTGCCTTCATTGAACGACATTGACTTGCGGAAAGCCGTAAAGCGTTCAAGCAGCGCTACCTCATCAGGCACTCCTGCACAGCAACCCTCTTTTTCAAGTACGAATGCCGAAAGGGTCGCTCCTAAAGCACAGCAATCCTTGAGGTCATAACCACGCAGATAGCCATAGATAAATCCCGACATATACGCATCGCCACTACCTGTAGCATCCACAATTTCATCTACAGAACAACAGCCCAAGCTACCACGCTCGATCGTTCCATCAGGAAATTTTGCAGCATAGCTAGAGCCCTTCGCCCCTTTTGTAGTCACAATGACTTTTGCTTCATATTCAAAAAGCTCTTCGATACTCCCTAGAGCAAACTGATTTACAAGATAATCGCGCTCGCCTTCATTGGAGAAAATCACTTGGCTTCCCCTGAGTAATTGGAGAAGAAAGCTTTGCGGGAAAGCATCGAAGTCACACTTCATACCAAACACCACTGGCACGTTATGCGTCTTACACTTGTGAAAGAATTCTTCATTATCAGGCCGAGAGCCAACTGTAATAACAGCTAAACTAACTCCCTCAAAAAACTTGTCAGGCAACTTGTGAGCATAGGAAGCATCCATTGAGCCCGGATAAAAGAGACAAACATGTTGCCCTTCTGGGTCTTCCACCATGTATGAAAGGGAGGTAATTTCATGAGGTATAACTTCAATTGCATGTGTACGGACATTTCCCTTCTCAAGAAAAGTCCTAAAACCATTGTTCTCCCAATCATTACCAACCCGCAACACAGGTGCCGCTGTAACACCGAGTTTTGCTAAGGCATAGGCAATATTTACTGAGCATCCGCCGTAATTTATGGTGTTGCAGCTCGCGTTAGAAATGAGGGAAGTGTATCCAACGCGCACAGGTGTCTTTACTCTTATCATGTGATCCATGCTTACATAACCACTTGTCAGTACTTCAGTGGCTATTGGCAAAACATCACCTGCCATTACAGTTCCCCCCTCTCCAGCTTTTCAAATAGCTCCTCTTGAGTAATGACGCTACCTAGGTATTTATCAATATCTTGTAGGTTTACTTCATTTACTATCTGGGAATTAGTTGCTACGCATTCCCTTACAACTATTGGTTCGTAGTTAAGATTGAACGCGTCGGTAACCGTAGCTCGAATACAGCAGTTTGTCTTGGTGCCTACAATGACCAGGTTTTTTATGCCGTGCTCGCGCAAGACCAAATCCAAATCAGTTCCAAAAAAACCGCTATATCGTCTTTTATTGATGATGTAATCACACTCAGGATCCACCCTAAGCATGCCATCGATCTCATCACCCCAACTACCCTCAATAGAATTTGGACGCATGGATGAAGATTTGGCATCGGGTTTATTTGCACGGGTAAAATGCCTTAGGAAAATTACCAACCTCTTACTATCATGAAATTTCTTTAGAACTTCAGCGATACGAGGGAGCACTTCCCTATTCTGTGGGTAATAAACCAGCCCTTCAGGATTAGTAAAGTCACGCAACATATCTACAATCAAAAGAGCAGTCTGGTTATGATTTTTTGCATTGACCGCCGCAAGGGCTGTTTTACTAGCCATTTGCAAACCCCCTAACTTTGACGTGACGGCGCTGGCTAACGGAGGCCACAAAGAGCGCGACCACCATCACGATGTAGGGAATAACATCAAAGAGTCCTGCTGCAGGGCCTGCAAAAACAGCCAAATTAATTGCTAGGGAACGAGCTAATCCAAAGAGAACAGCATAGATCGAGGAGATAAAAGGATCGCCTCTGCCACAATAAATAGCGGCAATTGCAATGAACCCTCGTGCCGCAGTCATACCATTCGTATAAAGACCTAAACGCTCGGTAGAGAGATTAACGCCTGCAAGACCACAGCAAAGCGCCCCAATAAGCACAGCACACCACTTGTACAAATCTGTCTTAAGACCAAGGCTCTTTGCCGCATCTTCATTCTCACCGACAACACGTACATAGGTACCAAATTTTGTACGATACATCAGCATCCATGTCAGCCAGACACCAATGAATGCAACATACGTCAAGAAGGGATGCCCAGAAAGAAGTGAGCCCAGAAGTGGTATGGATTCGATATAAGGGATATGAATCTGAAGATCTGCCACACTAAAATGAGAAAGTGTGAGGTTTGACTTGCCCATTTGCACCAAAATGAAACTTGCAATTGCTGTTGCTAACAAATTAAGTGCAAGGCCTACAACAATAACATTGCCCTTGAAAGTCACTCCAAATAAAGAAAACATCACACCAAAGAGCAACGCCACAATTACCCCAGCAATAAATCCCAATAATAAATTGCCTGTAATAAATGTCACATATACTGAAAAAAATGCGCCAATACCCATCATTCCTTCGAGCGCAATATTGAGTACATTTGCTTTAAAGGCAAATACACCGCCAATAACGCACAAAATAATGGGGGCACTATGGTAAATAGTGTCGTACAGAATGCTACTGAGGAGCTGCATACTAGGCCTCCTCTTGGATTGAAGTTTGATCAGAAGTAGTTTGTTTGTGACGAGCTTTATATGTATATATTGCTTCGGAGATTTTGCCGCTCACTCCAAAACGCTCATCAACAAACTTAATGGCCAAGAAAAGAATAATCAGACCTTGAATAACTGAAACTATCTCTTTAGGAACGGCGGAGTAAATATTGATGCTATCTGCTCCAGTTTTAAGCGCCGCATAAAGAATAGCTGCTACCAAAATTCCCATAGGTGAATGCCCGCCAAGCAGAGATACCAACATGCCATCCCAGCCAAGACCAGGATTACCTGAAAAGTCCAAGGTATACTTGAATTTTTCACTCATCATCCAGCCGGCACCCGCAAGACCTGAAAGTGCCCCAGAGATTATCATTAAAATAATTATTTTGCGGGTAGTGCGCATACCCATAGCCTCAGAGAACGTCGCGCTCTTCCCCATTGCGGTAATTTCATAGCCCAGCTTACTGTGCTTCATCACCAAATATATGATGATAAAAGCAGCCAAAGCTATAAATACAAAGGGCGTGATGCGAAAATTGCCCATTCGATTGAACATTGCATTTGCATGAATTGTAGGAGTGCACACATAACCTGAGGCAGTATCGCGAAATACACCAGTTGCTAAGTACTCCAAAATCTTCTGGAGAGCGTAGTTGAGCATCAAGGTAACTACCATCTCATCTACATGAAAAACTGCTTTAAGTACTGCAGGAAGCAGGGCAAAGAGAACACCAAAAAGTATGCCTGTAAAAAGGCAGATAGCCTGCATAGAGAGAGCATCCATCCGTGCAGAGAGACTCGCTCCTACAATTCCCGCAAAGAATCCGCCAAGAACACATGAGCCTTCAACTGCCATGTTGTATATATTTGCCTTGAATGTCACTGCAATTGCTAGGCCCGTCAATACTAATGGCATTGCATAGTGCAAGGTGTTCATAAAACCCTTTGGTGTCAGTAGAGATTTCTCAAAAAGAAGGGCATATGTAGCCAAGGGGTCTTCACCAATGTAAGCAATAATAATTGCACCGATTATGAGGGCAAATAGAACAGGAAGGGCTGAGTTTAAAACGGCTTTTTTCAGATTATTACTCTCCATCGCCTACCTCCTTTCCTTCTGATTTTTGCTCCTCGACCGAGATGCCAGCCATCAACAGGCCTACCTCTCGACTCGTAACCTTTTTAGGATCCACTTCACCGGCGATTTTTCCGCGATACATAACAAGCACTCTGTCCGAAAGACCTAGCACCTCAGAAAGCTCGCTAGACACCAACAGTACTGAATGGCCAGCATTACGAAAATCAAGCAATTTAGCATGGATAAATTCTTCTGACCCAATATCAACGCCACGCGTAGGCTGACATGCAATAAGGAAATCTGGGTTACTTTCGAGTTCGCGAGCAACAATGAGTTTTTGCGCATTTCCACCAGAAAGAGCGCCTACATCACCATTAACGTCACCCGTACGAACAGCAAAGGCTTCAAGAAGGCGATCGCGCTTTGCCTTAATCGCTCTGCTATCCAAAAAACCATGATGACAAACTTCAGACCGATCGTGATAGCCTGCTATTGCATTATCAGCAATGCTCATTGTTCCACAGAGGCCCTCTAGACCTCGATCTTCCGGAATGATACCCACCCCAACATGGCGGAGCTGATCAGGCCACCAATTGGTAATCTCATTGCCTTTAAGAAAGACCTTTCCTGCTATAGCCTCCATCGTCCCTGATAAAAGGCTTACTAATTCAGATTGGCCGTTGCCTTCAACGCCTGCAATGCCAAGAATCTCTCCTTTATGAACCTCAAAAGAAACTCCAAAGAGAACTTCGTTGCCATACCCATCAATCGTACGTAGATTTTCGACGTAATACATAATTTTGTCAGAGGGTGCTTGGGTTGAGCCGTCATTAACCGCATGGGCCACCTTACGGCCCACCATTAGTTGGGCAAGTTCTGCTTCATTTGTCTCGCTTGTTTTAAGCTGGCCAACAACTTTTCCAGCTTTGATGACTGTGACGTTGTCGGACAACGCCATAACCTCACGCAACTTGTGCGTAATTACGATGATAGTTTTGCCCTGAGAACGTAACTTGCGAAGGTTCTCAAAGAGTCCGTCAACTTCCTGAGGAGTAAGCACCGCCGTTGGTTCGTCCAAAATAAGGATATCAACATTGCGATATAACATTTTGAGAATCTCTACCCGCTGGCGTTCGCCAACGGAAATGTCTTCAACCTTATCCTCGGGATTCAATTCAAAGTCATAATCGTCAATCAATGCGCGTACAACTTCAATTTCTTTTCGTGTATCAATCAACGGAGAATTTGCTGATTTCTTAATCTCGGCTCCAAGCAAAATATTCTCATAGACCGTAAGACTAGGCACAAGCTTGAAGTGTTGGTGCACCATGCCGAGACCCAGGTTAATCGCATCGGTAGGACTATCAATCTGAACTTCTTTACCGCGAAGCAGAAGTGTCCCACTCGTAGGACGTAACATTCCATAGAGCATATTCATCAATGTTGATTTGCCTGCACCGTTTTCACCGACGATGCAACGGATTTCTCCCTCTTCGATCGAGAGGTCAATGTGATCATTAGCAACAAAGTCACCGAACTTCTTTGTTAAGCCAATTGTTTGGATAATATTCATCCTCCACACATCTCCGTATGGTTGAGGTGGAAAACATGGACTTAAAAGCGCATCAAATAAGAGGGGATGCCAATAGCGCAATCATCCCCTCTTATAGGTAGCTAGCTACTTAATATTCACGTTGGGGCAAGTGGCAGGATCAAATGTTTCGCCTTCTTGAGCATTTACAACCTTAATGTCGCCATCAATAATTTGCTTCTTTAAAGTTGCAATCTCCTGCTTTGCTTCTTCCCACTTTGCCTTGCCTTCATCAGAAGTAATCGACTTTTCAATCGTTGCAAAATCGGTCAGATCAACTGCACCAGATTCAAGGTTGTAATATTGCACGCGCTCAACCTCAGCAATACTGCCATTACCGAGCGCCTCACAGAGCGCCTGCGCGGGCACATTGGTTGACTTCAGCACAGACGTAAGAATATAACCAGGCTGATCCTCATCCTTATTGGCGTCAACCTCTATAGCTAACTTACCAACCTCTTTTGCCTTGGAGGTCACACCCGTACCCACGCTGCCTGCTGCAACAAATACAATATTTGCACCGTTGTCATAGTAGGTACCCGCTGTCGTTGAGCCAGCAGCGGTATCTGTAAAGCCAGCATCATACTTGGTGTAATAGTCATATTTCACACCAAGTTTCTCCGCCTCATGCTGCATACCCTGAACAAAGCCATAGGAGAATACTGTAATGCCGTTAGATTCGGTACCGCCAATGAAGCCCATTGCACGTGTTTTGTCTGGAGCGGTAAACTTGTAATTGCCGCCTGCAAAGATCTTATCTGCGTTCTCATTAACTAAAACTGCAAGAGCGCCAGCAAGATAAGAATTTTCATTCATATTGAAGAGAACAGAAATCACATTCTTATGAATAAGCTTGCCTGATTTATCAACATTAGGATTATCGTTGAATACCACCCACGTGGTATCTGGATACTGCTCCGCCAAGGGGCTTGCACCACCAGTACCGTTAATGAGAGCTTCAAAATCATATTGCATATTAAAGACGAGGTTGTAACCTTCTTCTCCTAACGTCTCAAGAGCTGCGGGTAGGCCATTGGTAGGCTCAATAACATTGAGCTCCCAGCCATTCTCATCGCAGACTGCTTGAGCAGCCTCAATGGCTTGCTGGTTAAAGCCGTTATCGTTCTTTCCTGCCGCATCGCATACAATGGCTACTTTCTTGTCACTAGCTTTAGCTGCTGAACCAGATTTTGTCTTGGAATTATCTTTTGAGCCACAGCCTGCAAGACCAAGACCAATCAATGCAACGGATCCGCCTAAGAAAGAACGCCTGCTAACATTAGTTTTTCTCATCTCTCTCTTCCTTTCGCTGCTTTTTGTATCGTTTAAAACCAGACATCTCGCTTGATGTCCATCTGCCAAAAAATATCTGTCTAATTACCTGCGACTTGTCTGATATAAAACTTGAATGTGTCGCTGCGATAATGACAGTCAAAAGTCTCAATTGGAATCTTTCGACCGCGAACTTCACCTGTAGTTACACAGCTAAAGAAAAGTACGGGCGAAGCTTTTGAAATTTGCAGGTATTGCGCAATTTCATTATTTGCACTAACTGCCTGTACTGTCCTAAACGCCTCAACCAATTGCACTTCATATCGTTTTTGAAGTACCTCATAAAGAGAGCTTTGTGAAAAGTCAATATACTCAATTTCAGGAAAAAGACGGCTAGGTAGATACGTGGTCGTATGGTTCACGGGAAGATCATCCGCATAGTAAACACGTTCCAGTCGAAATACCGTCTCGCCATCACCAAGATTTAACACTGCTCGCCGCTCAGCATCTGGCTCAATAATTGAACTCGATATGACTTTCCTCGTGGGGGTCATTCCTAAGTTTTGAATATCTTGAGTACAGCTCATAAGCGAAAGTAAATCTTCACTAAAGCTCTCACCACTAACATAGGTACCTTTACCTTGAACGCGATAGAGGAGCCCCTCATTGACAAGATCGTCGATTGCGCGACGAATCGTAATTCGACTAACTCCAAAGTACTCCATCAAGTCATGCTCACTAGGTATTGCATCACCTGACCTATATTTATTGGAAGCTATGTTCTTAGAGATACGCTCTTTAACCGTGTAATACTTTGGAACATAAGGCTGAGACTGGATAGAGTTAACCACTACCGCGCCGTTCCTCAGTACCCGTTTGGTAGCCACTTTTCCATTGTCCATGGTTTGCGTCCCCACGTGTCAATCTTGTATCTTCTAGACATCATGTTGTTAGGTTGTCATGATGAGTTAAAGTATAGAGGGGCTATCTCTTCACATACACCTCCAACTCGGTAAGTGGTATAAAAAATGCCGCCAACAAAAAGGCGGCAATACCTGTGCATTTACTTGTATCTATGACGTACTCGCCATGCCCTCTAATACCGACTACGTTCCTTCAGCGCGCGCTGCATCTCGCAGTCGGACTGGCGCTGAGCCAAATCATGACGCTTGTCATAGAGCTTTTTGCCGCGAGCAAGACCAATTTGAAGCTTTACGCGATTGTGCTCATCAAAATAAAGTTGCAACGGCACAATAGCCATACCGCGAATACGCAGCTTCTCATCAAGGTAGTTAATCTGATGCTTGTGCATGAGCAGACGCCGGCGTCGATCGGGGTCAACATTCCATACTGTACCATGAGAAAAAGGATGAATATGCACCCCCACCAGCCATAGCTGCCTATTGCGGACAATACAGTAGGAGTCCGAAATCTGACAAGCACGCTCCCTCAGACTGCGCACTTCGGTACCCGTAAGCTCAATGCCCGCTTCCCAGGTCTCTTCAATTTCATACTCATGTCGAGCAGAACGATTGCGCGAGATAAGTTTTATATCACGCTTGTTTGTCTTTTGAGCCATACTGCTAAACCTCATCCGCTGTATTATCCGCACGAATAAGCTGTAGCAGGGCCATCGCTGCATCTTCACCCACCAAGTCGCGAGCACGCAGAGTCAACTGCGTTGCAAGCCCACGCTGGCCAGCATCCGCCGCATCTGTTGCACACATCAGCAAGCAAATAGCAATCTCTGCATTTGCACCATCGGGCAGCCCTTCTTCGGCCAAAAGCTTGTGCGCCTCAGCATCACTTAGGGTATCGGGATCGCGATCAGTACCTTGTGCTTGCTCCAGCGCTGCAGCAAGTGAGCCGTCTTGTGCATCCAAGCGACGCGCCGCCCTTAGCGCAGCTGCTGCGGCCTGGGGCTTATCCGTCTCTGCAAACCAATTTGCAAAATTCAAAAACGCACGGCAAAGATGCTGTACATCAGATGCGCGTTCAAATACCGAATATGTCAGCGCCAGATACTCCTGCATATTCCCTGCTATGCGGTGTAAATCTGCAAGATTAAGCCTGTGTTCACAGCCCATGGGATTCCATCGCACAGCCTGAGTAAGCGCGCGCATCGCCGCTTCGTAGTCACCAAGATGCACTTCAGCAAGTCCCAAGTCACCATACAAGTGCTCCAGCGGTTCACCCACATCACGCAATTCGCGCGGATCTTCTTCAACACGACGATATGCCAAGCGCTCAAACAGCGACGGAAAGCTAAACCATTGCACTTCATCAGTCGTCACACAATTAGCATCAACATAGCTTTCCGCATCTTCAGCCATACGTACCAACAACGCATGAGCAGTCTCAGCCTCACCTTGGACAAGCAAACCTTCTGCTCGCAGGAGTTCTTCTTCTAATGTAGTAGGTGCGTTCATCTTGTTCCTCTCATCATGTGAGGACAGTCTACCCGACTGGACTCGCAGTGTTTCAGCACGCATCGCTTGCCAAGGCAAAATCAATCTGCCCACGTGCAGAATTAGTGCGCACAACGCGCACGGCCACGCGTTGCCCCACACGCCACACACGACCGCTTGCCTCTCCCCGCAGCGTCATGTGCGCATCATCAAAAAGATGCCATTCTGTCCCCAGCGCTCGCACGGGCAACAGACCTTCCGCCAAGGTATCGTCAAGCGTCACAAAGAGTCCATAGCGTTCAACGCCCATAATGACTCCTGAGAAAGCTTCACCTATATGGTCGGAATAGTACTCTGCCATCTTTATCTTTTGCGACATTTTTCCTGCCGCATCTGCTGTACGCTCACGGTCAGAGCAATTCCGACAAATTTGGGGCAGTGCCTGGGCAATTTGGTGTTGCCCCCTACTTTCTATTTGCTTAGCAAGCAAAGCCTTGAGTGCCCGATGCACCACCAAATCGGGATAGCGCCTGATAGGCGAGGTAAAGTGACAATATGCATCGGCACCCAATGCATAATGGCCTAGATTTTCGGGCCTATAGATTGCTCTCTTTTGAGCACGCAACAGTAGGGCTGATACAAGCGGAGCCGAAGGTTTATCTCTCGCAGCATCAAGTACCGCCTGAATAGCATGGGGGCTACCCGCCACCAACGCAGACTCATCTCCTGCGCTGAGCACACCCAGTTCGCGCAAGACGGGCACGGTCGCCTTGAGATCCTCACTCGTTGGTGCCTCATGTACGCGAAATGCCGCAGGAAGCTGGGCTTGTACAAGCATTTGTGCCACAGCCTCATTAGCTGCAAGCATGGCTTCTTCAATAAGACTTGTTGCAGCGGTGCGCCGGCGCACTTTAACGCCAATCGCATGTCCCGCCTTATCAAGCAGAACCTTAGATTCGCTTGTCTCAAAGTCAATTGAACCACGACATTGACGCATCTCGCGCCTGAGCTCCGCAATTTGGTTGAGTATTTGCAGCATTTCTGACACTGGCTGCTGTAGCTTTTCTGCACAAGGTAGGTCTATTGCTGCAATTTCTCCTGTCAATAATTGATCAACTCTGTCGTAATCCAAGCGTGCCGACGAATGGATAACAGCAGGTGTCACCTTACAAGATATGGTCTCACCGCGGGCATTGAGTTGCATTAACACACTCATACTGAGGCGGTCAGTCTCAGGCATCAACGAACACAGGTCATTGCAGAGTTTTTCGGGCAACATAGGAATAACGCGATCAACCAAATACGTCGAACAAGTACGACTTCGCGCTTCAATGTCAATTGAAGATCCCCAAGGTACAAAATGGCTCACGTCAGCAATATGCACATCGAGCTCAAACCCACCATCATCCAGCCTGCGGGCACCAACTGCATCATCAAAGTCACGGGCATCGCTAGGATCAATCGTCACTGCAAGTAAGTGCCGCAAGTCACATCGCAACGCATCCTCTGCCAAAAGCTTTTCAGCATCAAAGCTCAAAGCTTTAGCCTCAGTAAGCACTGCTTCCGGAAAAGGTCCCGGCAAGCCATAAGAAGCAATCAATGCCTCGATATCCAAATCGAGTTCGGAACTCGTACCTAGACGTTCATCAATCGTCACAACACCTGCCGAACGGCGGCTAGGATATTCCAAAATGCGTGCACGCACTATATCGCCTGGCTTAACACCTAGACGCATAGCAGAGCTATCTTCTGGCAATACAAAAAAATCCCGTGCCAGACGACCATCCAAAGGAGTTATCACTCCTAATGGATCTGCTGGCGCGTATTGGCCTACAAGCTCACTGTGGGCACGCGTAATAACATCGCAAACCACAGCTAGACGCTCGTGTCCGCCACGCTGCACAAAAAGTACGTGAACTTCGTCTCCGTCCATCG
The DNA here is from genome assembly GCF_000466405.1 of Atopobium sp. oral taxon 810 str. F0209. Lineage (GTDB taxonomy): Bacteria > Actinomycetota > Coriobacteriia > Coriobacteriales > Atopobiaceae > Olegusella. The sequence goes on from NZ_KE952962.1 coordinate 30,253, forward strand.
CTTCATGAATACCTCCACGAGCGACACCAAAACTTCCCTCGGCAGTATCCACGGTAGCAACGCCTTTGCGTTGCACATGCAATGTCCCCTGAATCGTTTGATGGGAACGGTGAAGGCCACCGCCGGAGTTGCGACGATGGCCTTTATGAGTTCTCTTGCGGGACATATGCCCCTCTTCTGAACTACGCGATGCTCAACACATCACAACCGACTACTAAACCCTAAGATAGCGCCTCATAGCAATTGCAGAACCCAGCAAGCCAAGCAGCACACCCATAATCAACAGCGCGCCATAGGTACTCAGCACTATCCTTGGAGCAATTTTGAAAGATAGGAAGGACATGGCTGCAGACAGGCGAGGAAGCAGAGCTGCCTTGCCATAGTGCAAAGCAACAATGGCAAAGACGGCACCGAGACAGGCTTCCAACGCTGCTTCAGCAACAAAAGGCCCACGGATGAAGCTATTAGAAGCGCCAACCAAACGCTCGATACCAATCTCACGACGACGCGCAGAGATGGCCAAACGGATGGTGTTGTTAATAAAGACAAAGGCGACAAAGGTAAGTAGAACAACCAGCGCAATAGTTGCGACACGGATATAACGCGTTACACTAAAGAGACGCTCAACGGTCTCACGACCATATAAGACAGAAGCTGAGGGATCTTTAGCATCATCGCATAGCTTGGCAAAATCAGGATCAGCCGCCAACTGATCTGCAACCTTTTTAACCTCCTCGGGGTCATCCAACTTGATAACGAGCGATGCGGGCACAGGATTGATGCCATCTAGGGCAGCAACTGCTTCTTCAGCGTTGCGATTGCTCATGGTCTCACGATACTCTTTGAGCGCGGTCTCCTTGTCTTTGTAGACAACAGGAGGCTCAACATCTTTCCAGCCCTCAATCTTTGCTTGCAGAGCCTTGACCTCATCAAGATTTTTGTTGACTGCGTCATCAGACAGGAAAGCTTGAATGGTCACGCGATCCTCAACGCTACCAACGAGACCTGTAAGAAGGGCGCTGCCCAACACAAAAGCGCCGATAACAAAAAGGGATAAAAAGATAGTAATAGTGGCACCTAAACAGGTACCAAAATTGCGGCGGAAATGTTTAACCGCTTCACGCATGGAATAGCCGAGGTTAGACATAGTAACCGTAGCCTCCCCTCTCCTGGTCGCGGACAACATGACCTGCCTCAAGCGCGATAACACGCTTGCGCATAGAGTCGACCATCTCGCGGTCATGAGTGGCCATCACGACAGTGGTACCAGCACGGTTAATACGGTCAAGCAATTTCATGATGCCCAGCGAAATTGCAGGGTCAAGATTACCCGTGGGCTCATCGCAAACCAAAAGCGGCGGACGATTAACCATGGCTCGGGCGACAGCCACACGTTGCTGCTCGCCACCAGAAAGCTGATCGGGATAATTATCCATCTTTTCGCCTAGGCCAACGAGTCGGAGCACCTCGGGCACCTGAGCTTTAATGACAGACTTGGGCTTGCCGATACACTCAAGAGCAAAAGCAACATTTTCGTAGGTAGTCTTATCAGGCAGAAGTTTAAAGTCCTGGAAAACACAGCCCAACTGACGACGCAGATAGGGCACCTTGCTATTGCGCATCTTGGTGAGATCCTGACCTGCAACCAAAACCTGCCCCTGAGTAGCGCGAAGCTCGCGGGTCAAAAGGCGGATAAAGGTGGATTTACCTGAGCCAGAATGTCCAACAATAAAGACAAACTCGCCAGGATAGATATCGACACTCACATCTTCGAGGGCGGGCTTATTAGGCTGGGCAGGGTAGACCATTGTGACGCCACGCATCGAGATGGTAGGCGTACCATTCCTTGGCACCGCTGGCGAGTCTATGAAGGCATCGCTATAAGCAGGTGCGGCAGGAGTCTCGACAGTCGAGACAACGGGTACCTGAGGAACTGCTACGGGAGCCACTGCCGAAGTAGTCTCAGGCATATTATAGGCAGGAGTTTCAGGCTCTGCTGCATGAGACGATACAGATGAGAGAGAATCGAACGCTGCCGACACCTCTTCATCAGACACACTGCTTGTAAAGACACCAGTATCAGCAGTAGCAACAGAATCCATTACGGGAGCGGCCTCAGGGGCTGGTGTGACCTCTTCGACGGGAGTCTGGTCCGTGACTTCAGACACGACCTTCTCGTCGTTAGCTGTCACATCTTGGTCCGTCATCCCCTGTCGCTCTGAGCTGCGAAAGTGTTGAGCCACAAGATCTCCTTTGTTTTGTTCGCGACATGGACAGACTGATATATGTTACCAAAAATGCATGTAATTCATGCAAACAGCAATCTGTCCATATGGATGCGACATAGCTCTTTTGTAGTTCTGCATCATTTACCACCGCAGTAGTTCTTCTTCCTCGCCTTTAGCCCCAAGAAAGTTTCCCCAGACCGCCTCGTGTGCATACGTCTTCCCAGATGGTTCATGTTTCGGTCTCTTCTTCCCCAGATGGTTCATGCTTCGGTCTTTGAGAAAAAATGACCTGCCCTTTTACTGCATCTGACTGCGAAGTATGAACCATTTGGGAAATGTACTGTCGAGACTTGAACCATCTATCTCGCAAGGCCCTAAGACATAAAGCAACAAAAAAACCTCCTCCGCACGTCATATACGAAGGAGGCTGTCGTATCACATTTGACACAAAGCTATTTCAGAAAATCAGTAACTTGGGAAACGATATTCTGGGCGCTTAGACCATATTTGACAAGCAGTTCCACAGCAGGGCCAGACTCACCAAAGGTATCGTTCACGCCAATTTTACGCACAGGCACGGGGCACTTCTCTGCTAAAGCATCGCATACCGCACTACCCAAACCGCCAATAATAGAATGCTCTTCTACCGTAACAACCTTACCTGTTTTGCTTGCAGAAGAAACGATGAGTTCCTCATCAAGCGGTTTGATAGTGTGAATATTAATAACCTCGGCATCGATACCTGCTTTGGCAAGTTCCTCTGCCGCTTGTAAAGCCTCGCCTACCATCAGTCCAGTGGCCACAACGGTAACGTCTGTGCCTTTGCGCTCGACAATTCCACGACCCAATTCAAACTTATAAGTTGTCTCATCGTGAATCACAGGAGCTGCAAGACGTCCAAAGCGCATATACATGGGACCCACAAACTCGTAGGCCGCCTTAACCAAGGCACGAGCTTCAACATCGTCGGCAGGACATACAACTGTCATGCCGGGAATGGTGCGCATAAGGGCAATATCCTCATTACATTGATGAGAAGCTCCATCTTCGCCAACAGAAATGCCTGCATGCGTAGCACCGATTTTTACGTTGAGATGAGGGTATCCCACAGAGTTGCGAATCTGTTCAAACGCACGACCAGCTGCAAACATCGCAAAAGTGCTTGCAAAAGGTACGCGCCCTGTTGTCGCAATGCCCGCGGCAACACCAATGAGGTTGGCCTCAGCAATACCCACATCTACAAAACGTTCGGGATGTGCCGCCTTGAACTTCCCTGTCTGAGTAGCCGCTGCAAGGTCAGCATCAAGAACTACAAGATCGTCATGTTCGTTGCCAAGCTCTACGAGAGCGGCGCCATAACTTGCGCGGGTAGCAATTTTTTGCACATCGCTCACAGTTCCTCACCTGCCTTCGTCAGCTCAGCCATAGCCTCGGCGTACTGCTCATCATTGGGAGCCTTACCATGCCAGCCCACTTGGTCTTCCATAAAGGAAACGCCTTTGCCCTTGACCGTCTTGCAAATAATTGCGGTGGGCATACCCTGAATCTCACGAGCCTCAGTAAAGGCAGCTCGCAGCTGATCAAAGTCACTGCCATCAGCAACATTAATTACATGGAAGTTGAATGCGCGGAACTTTTCATCAATAGGATAAGCTGGATTGACCTCAGTGATAGGTCCGTCTATCTGCAGATTGTTGTTATCAACAATAACGCAGAGGTTATCAAGTTTGTGGTTGCCTGCGAGCATTGCAGCCTCCCACACCTGACCCTCCTCAATTTCGCCGTCACCCAACAGCGCATACACGCGATTGGTATCGCCAAACATCTGAGCAGACAGAGCCATACCTACAGCCACAGAGATGCCCTGCCCCAGCGAACCTGTCGACATATCAATACCTGGCGTGTCATTCATATTGGGATGACCTTGTAGGCGAGAGCCAACATGACGTAGCGTCAACAGCCAATCCTTAGGGAAAAAGCCCTTCTCTGCCAACGTAGCGTATAGACCCGGCGCACAATGACCTTTGGACAACACCAAGCGATCACGCTTTGGATCTACAGGATTTGCAGGGTCAACATGCATTTCTTCAAAGTAAAGGTAAGTAAAAATCTCGGTCGCAGACAGAGATCCACCAGGGTGCCCCGACTTTGCGGCATGAACGCCTGTCAGGATACCTTTGCGAATCTCGTTTGCACGCCTCTTGAGCTCGATATTGTCCATTTCAGGACACATCCCTTCGTAAGAGAAGCGCGTACAAATTCTACTGGGCATCCAAAACCTTCTGCCAATCCTTGTCAAAGTTAGCACGACCCTGATCGGTCAAAGGATGCTTGATAGCCTTCTTCAAGGCACCAAAAGGCACCGTAGCAATGTCGGCACCAAGAAGGGCTGCCTGGGTAATGTGGTTGGGAGTACGAACGGAAGCAGTAATAATCTCAACCTGATTGTCGACGTTTTTACCAGACCAATCGTAGTTGTTGATAACCTGTACAACGTTGGCCAGCTGCTCGATACCATCCTCAGCAATATCGTCAAAACGGCCAACAAAAGGCGAAATGTAACGAGCACCAGCAGCAGCGGCGAGCAAAGCCTGCGTGGGTGAGAACACCAATGTCATATTGATGCGAACACCTTCAGAGGCAAGCACATGAGTTGCAGGAAGAGACTCCTCGCAGATGGGAAGCTTAACCACAATATTGGGAGCCAAAGCGGAAAGCTCACGGCCCTCACGAATCATGTCCTCTGTGGTCTTTGCCTGAGACTCTGCCGAAACAGGAAGGCCGGCACAAATCTCGCAAATTTTGACCATGTGATCCTGGAAATCAGCGAGCTTGCCACCAGTCTTAGCATAAAGACTCGGATTGGTGGTAACACCAGACAGGACGCCCCAGCTTTCCGCAGTACGGATCTCGTCTAGGTCTGCGGTATCGATGAAAAACTTCATTGCGGTCCCCTTTCACAGGAATCTTGCCTAAACAAAACTAAACAAAAATGTACTACCATCGCCAGCATTTCTGGCGATGGTTACAAAGCACCACAATAGTATCTTCATCGAAGGCCATTTGACCCGCAGCTTCTGCAAAGGGGAGGCTTAATTCCCTATGCGGCCAAATCCCTGCCCAAATGCTTCGTGCACTTCGGAGATGATAACAATCGCATCTGGATCAATGTGCGCCACAATATCTTTGAGACGCATGGTCTCACTACGACCAAGAACGCACAAAAGTACCGGACGGCTCGTACCACTCCAAACACCACGTGCTTGCAACTCGGTACAGCCACGACCAAGGTTATACATAATTTCATTGGCAATACGATCGTGGTATTCAGAGATGATATAAGCTGCCCGCTCGGTACGCGGACCATCGACTACCATGTCCATCAGCTGACCAGAAATGTACAACGCAATCGTTGCATACAATGCATTGCTGAGCGAAAAAACCGGGATCGATGCCAAAATAATGGCACCATCAACCGCAATGGCAACAGTGCCTACAGGCGATCCAGTACGTTTGGCGATCATCTGCACAATAATATCTGTGCCTCCGGTATTTCCTCCCGAAAGAAAAACAATGCCAATACCTGCACCTACAAGCACGCCGCCCCAAAGTGAAGCAAGCAACAAATCATTTGACGCAAGGTTGGGCAAAATAGGCGCCAGGGCGTCCGTAAGAATACCCGAGATTAAAATACCTGCAATCGAGCGAGCTACATAGCTACGGTCATGCGTGCGAAATTCCACATAGATAAGAAGCAACACATTCATTGCGATAGTTTGAATACCCACGGGCAAGTGAATGCCATAGTCCTTGGCGATCGCATAAAAAATTGTTGCCACGCCCGTAAGACCACCTGCGGCAAGACCATTAGGCACTTCAAAACAGTCGATACCGATGGCGTAAATCAGCGATCCCACAAAGATATAGGCTGCATCCTTTAGCAGCTTTGCTACCGGCACAGGAGTCCGTGCTGTTACTCTACTCATGAGGTTTCGCCTCCCCCAACCGCCCATCTGTGGTAGCCCACAATAAAGCGATCCAAATCACCATCTTCCAATACTGCTTCTACGTTGCCTGTCTCCACTCCCGTGCGTGGATCTTTTACCAGCTGGAAGGGATACAAGACATAATTGCGAATCTGATTCCCAAAAGAAATATCGCGCTTGGGACCACGCAGCTCATCAAGTTCTGCTGCACGCTTGGCTTGTTCAAGCTCATAGAGACGGCTGCGAAGAATACCCATTGCAGTTGCCTTATTTTGAATCTGACTACGTTCGTTTTGGCAGGTAACTACCGTCCCTGTAGGGAGGTGGGTAATACGCACGGCTGAGTCGGTCGTATTGACTCCCTGACCACCAGGGCCCGATGAATGGTACACATCAATACGAAGATCGTTGGGGTCAATTTCAAACTCAATATCCTCAGGCAAAACAGGCAACACCTCAACACCTGCAAAGGTAGTCTGGCGACGTTTCTTTGCATCAGTTGGAGAGATGCGTACCAGACGGTGCACACCATGCTCTGCACGCAGCATCCCGTAAGCGTTATGTCCGCTTACGGTAAAGGTCGCGTGATTGATGCCTATCACGTCGGCAGAAGGAGCGTCGTTAACCGTAATCTTCCAACCCCTGCGCTCACCATAGCGCAGGTACATATGCAGCAGCATCTGGCACCAGTCTTGCGCCTCAAGACCACCTTGACCAGGGGTAATAGAGACGATAGCGTCGCCATGATCTCTCTCATCACTAAACCAACTAGCAAGCTCTAGCTCATCTAGTTGGTGGGCAAGGTCTGCTGCGAGCTGCTCTGCCTCGGCAAGAGTCTCTTCATCCTCCAGCTCACTACCCAGTTCAAGCGCTGCTTCAGCATCGTCAAGTTGGCTTCGCGCTTCTTGTAAAGCAGAGACATCGGACTTAGCCTGCGTCAAACGCTCCATGGTCTGGCGAGCAGTATCTGCATCGTCCCAAAAACCAGGAACTGCGCTCTGCTCTTCAAGCTCACTAATAAGCTTGCGTCTCTCATCTATATGCAGATAGCCCTCAATATCATCCAGGCGTTTTTTAAGCTCTTTTAACGTAGCTGCATCTATCATTTTTGCCCCTCTCCCCAACTTTCACAGCGCCAAACAAGCCGGGCTTGACGTCAGAGTCGACGCCACACCCGGCTTGCAACAAAGTCAACTAGCTGTGTCAGCGGTTCTTACCGTGGCAATTCTTGAATTTTTTACCAGAGCCGCAAGGACAAGGATCATTGCGACCAACACCTGCGTAGGGATCATCGCTTTTGCGATAGGTGGCAGGCTTTGCATCTGCATGCGGATTTGACGAAGAATGGCGAGCGTGGCGCATTGTTGTGCTGCCATTATCTCCATCTACCTCAGAAGGGCCAGAGAAATGTGCACCGCGCAAGGTCTCGGGTTCTTCGGCTGCAGGCTGCGCGACGGGCTGGGTGGGAGCCTGGCGAATCTGTAGGCGCAGGATGGTACGAAGGAAGTCCTCGTACATCGTATTCACCAGATTGGTAAAAGCAGCATAGGCCTCGCTTTTGTATTCCACCAACGGATCACGCTGACCATAGCCACGCAAACCAATGCCAGTCCTGAGGTAATCCATGTCTTGCAGATAGCCCATCCAGCGAGTATCAATTACGCGCAGCATAACTTGCATAGAGAGCGCTTTGAGCACCTCGTCGCCAAGGGTATCCGCTTTACGCTGGTAGCAATCACTCACAAAAGCACAAACTTTTTCCTCAAGCTCATCGATATCAAGCTCGCCATCAGTTACCGGCGTATCCTCACGGCCCGTTAATTGTTCAATCCAAGAGCGTAGACCGCCTAGATCCCAGGTTTCGGGTTCAGCATCAGCAGGACAAAGCTCTGCTACCACCCTATTGACCGTGCTCTCAGTAACCTCATTGACATGAGCAACCAAGTCTTTGCCATCCAGAATCTTATTGCGCTCCTCGTAGATGACTTGGCGCTGCTTGTTCATAACGTCGTCGTAGTCAAGGACGTTCTTGCGCATTGCGTAATTGACTTCCTCAACCTTGCGCTGGGCACCCTCAACCGCCTTGGACACCATACGATGTTGAATGGGTGTACTGGGAGGCAAGTCCGCCTTGGTCATCAAAGCAGAAATCTGATCCATGCGGTTGCCGCCAAAGAGGCGCATTAGATCATCTTCAAGTGAGAGGTAGAACTGCGTCTCACCAGGATCACCCTGACGACCAGCACGGCCGCGGAGCTGGTTGTCGATACGACGGCTCTCATGACGCTCAGTACCAATAACACAAAGGCCGCCTGCTGCAAGTACGTGCTCGCGTTCAATCTCGCAAACTTTCTTTGCTTCTGCGGTGGCCGCAGCAAGCTGCTCGGCGCACACTTCTTCAGGATCAATACCCTGCTCACGCAGAGATTCCTTAGCCATCTCTTCGGGGTTACCGCCGAGCAAAATGTCTGTACCACGACCTGCCATGTTAGTAGCAATGGTAACAGCACCTTCGCGGCCAGCTTGGGCAACAATCTGTGCTTCGCGCTCATGGAATTTTGCGTTAAGAACCTCATGACGAATGCCACGTTTGCTTAACGTGCGAGACAAACGCTCGGAACTCTCGATAGAAACCGTACCCACCAGACAGGGCTGACCATGAGCATGACGCTCCTCAACCTCATCGGCTACCGCATCAAACTTTGCATTGACCGTCTGATAAATCAGATCGTCGTGATCTTTACGGATGACGGGTTTGTTGGGTGGAATAGCCTGAACGGGCAGCTTGTAAATCTCGCGAAACTCAGTATCTTCTGTGACAGCTGTACCCGTCATACCCGAGAGCTTCTCGTATAGGCGGAAATAGTTCTGCAGGGTAATGGTTGCAATGGTTTGGTTTTCCTCGCGGACAGCAACGCCTTCCTTGGCCTCAACTGCCTGATGCAAGCCTTCGGACCAACGACGACCTTCCATGATACGGCCCGTGAATTCGTCAACAATCTTGACCTCACCATCCATCACGACATAATCTTTGTCGCGATGGAACATATACTGCGCCTTGAGTGCCTGCTGCAAATGATTGACCAGCTGGCCAGACATATCAGCATAAATATCATCGATACCCAGCGCGCGTTCAACCTTTTTAAGACCACGATCGGTCACAGTAATAGTGCGCTTTGCTTCATCCATGACATAGTCGCCTGTAGGCTCGGGCTTTTCACCTGTCAGCGGATCAGCTGGTGCTTCTTCACCACGAATCAAGCCGCGAACAGCGCGAGCAAAATCCTTATAGGTATTGGCTGACTTGGTACCTGCGCCCGAGATAATCAGAGGCGTGCGCGCCTCATCAATGAGAATGGAGTCAACCTCATCGACAATGGCAAAATGATGACCACGTTGGACTCGCTGGTCAGCACGCATCACCATGTTGTCACGTAGGTAGTCAAAGCCAAACTCAGAGTTGGTGCCATAGGTAACATCAGCGTTATAAGCAGGCTTCTTGAGCGCGGGCAACATGCCATTTTGCAACAAGCCCACATTCATACCTAGATAGCGATACACACGACCCATCCATTCGGAGTCTCGCTTTGCTAGATAGTCGTTAACGGTAACGATGTGGACACCATTGCCTGCAAGTGCATTAAGGTAGCCTGCCAGCGTAGAGACAAGCGTCTTGCCCTCACCTGTCTTCATTTCGGCAATCATGCCTCGATGCAAGGCAATACCACCGATGATTTGCACGTCAAAATGACGCATACCCATCGAACGTTTAGACGCCTCACGCACAACCGCAAAGGCATCAGGGAGCAAATCATCGAGACTCTCGCCCTGCTCAATACGCTCCTTAAAGAGCGCTGTTTGGGACTTGAGCTCAGAGTCGTCCATTGCTTGATATGTTGACTCGCGATCATTCACGAGCGCAGCGATTTTCTCGAGCTCGCGAAGCTGCTTATTGGCTCCGCGGCTGAGGAGACTGGAGAAGAAGTTTGGCATACGCGCCTTTCGTAAGCCCGAGACCCTAGGGTCATCCAATTTCTCAAACGAGCACTAAGGTATCGCGTCTTGGACACCTATGCGACCCACAACGCGCGTTCCCATCAAATAAGCGCTTTCATCACGCAATTTCTTCGTTCTTATGACGTTAATTTGACTATTTTGTGTTCCAAATCATGCTCCTATGTCATCTTCACGAGCAATATGGTTATGAGAGGACTGCTTGGGCTCTGGTATGAGATCGGCAACAAGTCGCCTGAGTTCGCGAGAAGGCGGTAGTCCTGTTGAGCCAACAACCCTGCTGCAGAAACGTAGATACGCATCGCGCGCATCTCCCGAACGACCCGCTGCCGCAAGAGCTTCAATGAGCACCGTAACAGCATCTTCGCGGTCACGTTGCGCCGAGACGGCACTACGCGCAAACTGTATGGCAAGTTGCAATTTCCCCTGGAGAAGTGCTGTACGAGAACCAGTAACCATTGTGGCAACAAACATCGAACGAAGATTTTCTGCTCGCAAGCTAAGCCATGGCTCAGGGTTTATGGTTGTCACATCCATATCACCTAGATAAAGGTCACGAGCCTCACAAGCTGCATTAATTACCTCATCTGCAATTCCATCATTTACCGCACAACTATGAGCTGCTTCTACAAAACGATCGATATCACAAATAACCACCTCGGGGTTAAGTGCTACGGTGCCATCTGCCTTATTTGTCAAAAAGGGTTCAAAGCCGCGATAGCGCGACTCCATTGCCTTGCGTGCACCAGATATAGCCTCGTAGAGCCTTTGTATACCCACCTCTAGAGTTGCATCAGGCCAAATTTGATTTGCCAGTTCTACACGACGCATACGATGATTCTCTTTTGCCGCGAGCAGGGCAAGCAACACTTTTGACTGACGCCGATTAAACTTTCGCATCTCAATGGGATGACCATCAACACTAACAGAGAGTCCACCCAATAGATTGATAACAACGTGGTAATGTGGCTGCTCAGCGGTGTGCGAGCCTTGCGATAAGTGAGAACTATCTGTCCGGGCAGGAGGGATACTATGGCGTGTGGCTGCAACAGAAATTGTTTTTTGAGTAGAAGCTGAGAGTGGCGGCAGCGCCGCAATCCAGTGTCTAGGCATCTTGAGTCTACAAAGTTGGGAGATCTCTGCACAACCGTTGATAAGCCAACTGACTAGCCACAACGCATCACTTTGCAATTTGCCCCAACTGAGCACCTGCAACTCAATCTTATGTGTCTTTTCATCCTGTGGGCAAGAAGACTCAATATGAAAACTACCATTCGCTATAACGTCAGCACCAAACGAAAGTAATAGATGGGCAAGGTCATGAGGAATGCTTTTCTCATCTTTCTTTTCTGCCATGCAGCGCAGTGGTTCCGCGTCTCCAGCGAGCGCCGCAATAACAGCCTCAACCAGTCGCGCGCAGCTATCTATATAGTCAAACTCACATGGCTGTGCCAGATCAACTGCCCGTTGCGCTCTTACATGTGCGCTCGACAGATTGCCATTCCTCAACTCACTAAGTGCCAAAGCTAGAGAAAACACCGTTCGCAGCATACGATCGCCCATACTCTCCGCTCGTGCTGCTGCACGCTCTAAGCGGCCTGAGCTACAAGAGCCGCCAGCAATCGCCACCAACTCACTTACTGCAAGTTGATAGTCCATCAAGCGTTGTGATCTGCTATGAGCTAGTGTTTGTTCCACCTTGACAAGCAGCGCTTTAAGCTCGTCTCCTACGGGCTCGCCGCCAAAAGCGGTCGCAAGTGCCAAATCATTAATCAGCAACATCTCAACCAGACTCTTGCAATTTGGCTGCGCCGACTCTTCGGTAAAGCGCGCAAGAACTCGATGAAACTGACCCTCAAAAAGCAGCTGTCTCAGCTCGAGATGCAACAACAGCTCTGGATACACTTTTGCTGCTTTTTCATGTATGCCTACAAGCTTATCTCCCATAGCAAGACTACGGCCCTGCGCAAGCATACGTAACAACAGCGCCGAATTGCTACAAAACTGCGGTTTCATCCGCTTCGTTTTCTGCTTGTTTAACACTGCCGCAAAGGCTTGACGAGCTACAATCTGCTTTTGCTCAATCAAGGCATATGCAGCAGCACTTTCCAAGTAGCCCACTTCTTCTTTCATAAAAAGTTGTCGAGCTGCTGCAAGACAGTCTTTGATAACACCCAATGCCCCCGCTGCACAAAGCTCGGCTCCCCAAGGCATAAGCAGCTTGCTTCGACTATCTGTTGTGGGAAGCAGAGCACCGCAGATGCCAGCGCGCACAAAGTTGCGACTTCGACACAACACACTAAAGACCTGCTCAACAATGTCAGCATAAAATCCTGCATACTGCCGCAGACTCGGAAAACAAAGCCGAAAAAGTGAAATATCGTCAATTCCCGCGCAACAAAATGTGCCCGTATAAACATTGACTTGAAAGAAAGGAGCTTCCGCCTGCATCCAAGCAAGGGTTTCATCGTCGGCTGTTGGAAGTATTTGACGAAGTTGCTCAAAATTACCTGAACCAAGCAGCATCATTGCATAGCGAATGCGTAGCTCTGATAGAGGTATTCCATTGCGCAAGGACATCATGACAATGCGCTGAAGCGATTCGAGATAGCGTGGAGCATATAAATCTACCCCATGCGCAAGCGCACGTGCAAGCAATGGAATGCCATTGGTCATACTCCAAGCTCGCCGCGCCAAATCACTAGGTTGTAGTGGCATGCGGTAAAGCAATTCACGACCAGCAAGCACATACGCTTCTGGAAGCTCCTCGCAGAGCTGCTCTGCTTCTGGACAAAGTGTTATCAGTATGGTGACTCCCTCTACAGCAGCAGCCCGTATAAGCTCTGCGGCCTTACCAATCGTCTCTTCATCAAGGGCAGGGAAATCATCAAATAGTACGCAGACTAACTGATCTTTCTGCTTGCGGGCTGTAGTCCTAGCTTTGCAGAGCGTGCTTTCAAGTCTATTAGCAAGTTCGTGAGAATTGGCTTTGAGAAAGGCAAGTAAAGGTTGAGGAGCATCTGAAGATCGACGCTGAATCAGACGCTTTGCAAGTTGAGTTTTCATAAGCCCTGGCTCGCCCACGATGAGCACAATATCGCTTCGAGATAACTCTGGTGGAGCCATTGGAGGTAAGAGAGGACTTCTCTTATCTACAGACTCAACAACGTCCTCAGCCACAACAAGACTCGAGCTGGCACCATACACATCCATAGGGTTCTCCTTCTTCTAAACAATCAGATTCGGGAATTCGATTGTTCCTGAAGAAGTTACTTGTCAAATTCTCGCACTGCACAAGAGGTCACTTTCGCTGCATAAGATGCAAAAGTTCAAGAGATACCCACAATCCTGCCAAGCTTGCAGCAGTCTGCAGCCAAGTTTGCGCCAAGCGTACACAAACAACGCAACGTGCCTTGGTGTATGAGGACGTCCATGCGCGTTTGACATTTTCCGCAAGGTATAGGAATATTTCACAAAATATCTATACAGAGGATATCTATGTATATTCATAGACTCAAACAAGCATTAAGACAGCATCACCAGTTTTTGCCCACGCTCTTAGACTTCACAGCGAATTTGGGCCGACTGGTGATAACTGTTTGAACGTAACTTATATCTTGTTAAGGAAAAGCCATGATAGGTTCGGCAGAGCTAATAGTCATACTAGGGTACTTTCTTGTACCTCTTATTTTATTGGTAATTACCCTCCTAGCCCTCTATTTCGTAGTCAGAAA
>NZ_KE952963.1:0-19205 GCF_000466405.1 Atopobium sp. oral taxon 810 str. F0209
TGCAGCTCAGATACTCGGAGATCTCTCCCAAGTTGCAGCTACAAAGCTTGAATCTAACTGGTGGGTCTTCGATCACCGCACAGACCTTACCGATGAGCTCTTCTCTGCCTTTGGTCTTGAGGTTCCTACCAGGTACATGCAGCTTAAAGACATTCGTCAGCTCGGTGCTAAAAAACATGCTTGGAAGGGTCTACAGAGCCTATAGTCACTACAAAGTGCAATAACTTAAATAGGATCATCTGCACAGGTAGACGGCCCTATTTGCTAAAATTTGCTTCGGAATTCGGGATATTATACACCCGCGAATAAAGTAAAGGATGCCAACAATAACACGCAGCTTACTGGTATGCTTACCTCAATTAACACCCCCTAAAGGTGATACACCTAGCAGCAATGATTCATCCTCCCTGTTCAACAGTGGTGCGATTGACTCAAAGGACACACTTTATGTCTCTACCACTAATGCACTAGGGCTATCAATCCTAAAAACCAGCCTTTCAATTATTTTGAAACAGCTGAGCGCACACTTGGCAAAGGTATCTCTTTAGGTGATGTTACTGCCGTAATCGACAAGATCACGAAAGGCAATGTCAAGGAAGAGTTCCATATTAAGAAAACGGGAGACATTCTTGGCGGCACTAAAGGTCATTTGGAACTCTGACGGCAATTTCGTTGCTGATGAGGGTGATAACACCATAGACGGAACCGAGGACGTCATCATCAATATACCTGTTGGTCTGACTAAATACGAAGCTACCACCCCAAAGGCAATCAAGGATAAAAAACAGCGTTATCTACGTGCTAGTCAATAAAGCAGATGGCATCCCTAGGCTGATGGGCGATTCAACAAAAGAGACAGGTGTTGTCAAAGAAAAACTCCAGACCATCAAGTATCTCTATGAACCTGTAAACGCAACGTAATTGTCCATTACGTTGACGAGAAGAGCCATACCATCTCAAAGGACGAGAAGATACTCCTGCTTCTCCAACAGGTACCCCGTATGATACTTCCGATGATCACAAGCCTACGACTATCGAATTTGAGGGCAAGACCTACGTGCTCGTTCCCAATAAGACCCAAGATAACGAGACGAGCAAGGTAGCCAAAGGTACCACCGAGGTTGCCTATATGTACAAAGGGATTATACCTGAAAAGCCGAATACGCCTCAAACTCCTACCAGGCCCAATGTACCAAAGACACTCACTACTCCAGCCAAACACCTCAAGGTAAGCTGCACTACCGCAGACAGGAGAGGACAGCCTCTCAGTAGCCGTAGCTCTTAACGCTGTTGTTGCTGCAGTTTTAAGTGCATGTGTCCTCTTACTCAAAAGAAAGCCTAAGGGCAACTAAACTTCCATAGATAGACATGCTCTACAACGTCTTCGATCCTTAAGAGACGCCGCTTTTTTCTAACAGGCTATGCCATATTGATACCAAGATCTGCTGAGCCACTATCATCGAAGCGCTACCGGCAACGGACGATCCCTTTCACATCTCCGAAAATGAAATTGCTTTTGTATAATCGCTTGAGCGCGACCGTCTAGGAAATTACAACCTCACCAAAACCGATATCAAGAACATAACCAATTAGAAGTTGCCCCAGCAAAATCAGAACTCATAGCAGCAGAACCTGGGTTTGCATCTGAAGGATAGGCAGTAGTACTACTTTACTGAAAGCGTGAATTCTCTACCATCATTTACAATAGACCCATCGCGATTAACGCGGAAATGATACGAAACGCGGTCACCACGCACGATTGACTTAGAGAAGTGCATAGGCTTACCATCAGCGCACCACATGACCTTACGTAATATAAACAGCGGCGCCCCCACCGCGCACTTCAGCAGCTGAGCCTCATCGGATCGCGCAATTGATGTGTCAATCGTAAGGTCTTCGATACCAAATGCCAAATGATAGTGCTTATCTACCAAGGAATAAAAAGAAACATCATCATGCATTAAATCAAGCAAGCCCGGACATATAGTGGGAGAAACATAGAGCTCGTCAATAGCTATCGGAAAATCTTCTTCCCTAATAAGGCGCCGGATAAATTGAACACCCTCCCCTTCGGCTACCTGAAGGCTTGCTGCAATAGAAGCACTTGCAGGAACAAGAGCTCGTTCATACACGTCATGGTGATTACTTTTCCATCCAGCGCCCTCGATAGAGGTAACCTTAATCACGTGCTTAGGAACCATAACAAATGTTCCACGTCCACGGATTTTCTTAAGCACACCATCCTCAACCAGATTCTGCACAGCACGACGAACCGTTATACGGCTTACTCCATACTGATTGCAAAGCTCTGACTCAGTTGGAATATGATCTCCTACTGCATATTCACCCGAGAGGACTTTCTGCCTGATATCGCTTTCAAGTGCAAGGTAGAGAAGACCGCCTGAACTGGTATCAACAATTTCTCCCAATGGGGTCACTGGATCAGTATGCTCTGCTTCTAGTAAGCTCTCATTCATAGATGACGTTCCTTACCGTCACTTTGTCCATTCCTCGTACTGACGCTGCGTTGCAAGAATAGTGTGCGTTTCTGTAACGCAATGAAGCGTTCCTTCTGTATAGGATATACCACTTGCCTCAGCATCATATACGAGTGGCTTCCTCACCCGTTCCGTAGACGGATTGCAACGAGGAATGGCAGATATAAGTGCGCGCGTATACGGATGAACAGGATGAGAGAACACTTCATCCGTAAGCCCTGCTTCAACAATATGACCAAGATGCATAACAGCTATCCGCTTTGAGATATAACGCACCATAGAAAGGTCGTGAGCAATAAACAGGTACGCCGCACCTGTCTCATCTTGTATATCTTTCATGAGATTAACTACCTGTGCCTGAATTGAAACATCAAGCGCCGAAATTGCCTCATCTGCAATAAGCAATTTAGGATTCATAATAAGTGCTCGTGCCAAACCAACGCGCTGGCGCTGACCGCCAGAAAACTGGCTCGGATAGCGATTTGCCTGCGAGCTAGAAAGACCAACTCTATCCATTATTGCATAGACGCGCTGTTCACGTTCTTTCTTATTCATATGAGGGAAATGAGCATCAAGTCCGGTAGCTATGGTATCAATGATTTTGCGGTATGGATTAAGTGATGCCATAGGGTCTTGGAATACCATCGACATATTTGACCGAAGACGACCTGTCACATCACAGTTAAGCTTTCCTGAGATATCATCTCCGTCAAAGGTAATTGAACCCGCAGTAATCTCATCAAGCCGAATTACTGCTCTACCTGTTGTTGATTTACCTGACCCTGATTCTCCTACTAAGCCAAATGTCTCACCCGGCATAATGTCAAATGAAATATCATCGACAGCCTTTACCACATTGCCACCAGGAATTTTAAAGTACTGCTTTAAATTGCGTACACTCAGGATGGGTTGCTTTTCGGTCATCTTGACTGTATGAGGCATATCAGCTGTAACTGCTGCTTTACTATCATTCATAGCCGATATCCTCGCTTCCCTTCAGCTGCGCAATGCGCACCCTCAACTGCTCTGGCATCTCGATCTTTGGAGCCCGCCCATCAAGCAACCAAGTTGCCGCCCAGTGATGATTGTTTACATCAAAGCACGGTGGTTCTTTTTCAAAATCAATTTCAAGTGCAAAGGGATTGCGCGGCGCAAATGCATCCCCCACAATTTCGTTGAGCATATTGGGTGGATTACCCTTAATGGTATACAGACGAGCTTCTGTTTTGGACAAGACAGACGGCATGCTTGAAAGCAGACCCCAAGTATAGGGATGGCGTGGGTCAAAAAAGATATCTTCCGAGGTGCCTGCCTCCACAATTTTGCCCGCATACATAACATTGACGTAGTCTGCCACTTTAGCAACAACACCCAGGTTATGCGTAATAAAAATAACTGCAACGTGAGTCTTGCGTTGAATTTCAAGTATAAGTTCAAGAATACGAGCCTGTATGGTTACATCAAGTGCTGTAGTAGGCTCATCACAAATCAAAAGCTCAGGATTGCATGAAAGAGCAATAGCAATAACCACGCGCTGTCGCATACCACCCGAAAGTTGATGAGGATAGCTTTTAAGACGAGCCTCAACATCGGTGATTCCTACAAGATCTAAGAGTTCAACGCAACGCTCGTGCAGTGCTTTACCAACTAGGTGCTGGTGGTAGGTAATGCCTTCTGCAAGCTGTCGCTCAATGGTCATGGTAGGATCAAGCGAAGTAAGCGGATCCTGGAACACCATGGCAATATGGTTACCCTTGAGCTTCGTCATTTCACCGTCTGAAAGAGATATCAAATCAACAATACGCCTTTCGCCCTTCTCGTCCGTATAGATAAACTCAGCGCTTCCACCCTCAATAACCTCGTTATGGGACCGAATACCCATAACTTGTTTGACAGTAACCGATTTACCACTTCCCGATTCTCCGACGATAGCTACGGTCTCGCCACGATACACATCAAGATTTACGCCACGGACCGCATGTACCACACCGTTTGCCGTATTAAAGGAAATCCGCACGTCACGCATCTTGAGTATGCGTTCGCGTGTTGAGCTGTTGTGAGCATCCATGACGAGTACCTATGCCCTTTCTGGGTCAATGGCATCACGGAGGCCATCGCCAAATAGATTGAATCCCAACATAAGAACCGCTAATACTAGAACTGGCGCAACCACCATATGGGGATACACCATGGCAGACTTATAACCATCGTTAATCATGGTTCCTAGCGATGCGATGGGGGCAGGGACGCCAAGGCCTACAAAGGCGAGAAATGCCTCAAGGAATATGGCGTTAGGAATGGAGAACATAAAAGTCACGACAATTTGAGACAACGCATTGGGAAGGATTTCTTTAAAAATAATGGACCACGAGCTTGCCCCTAACGTACGTGCTGCCAAAGCAAACTCCTGATTCTTAAATTTAAGAACCTGCGCACGAACAATGCGGCTCATATCGATCCAACCCGTAATGAACAGGGCAATGACAATATTACTGAGTCCTGGTTTCATCACAACAATCATGAGCGTTACAATGACCAACTGTGGAATAGAGCTCAGAACCTCGGTAAATCGCTGCATTAAGATGTCTATTTTTCCGCCAAAATATCCTGATATGAGACCATATATAACACCAATAAGTACATCGATAATAACGGCGACAAATGCAATGGTTAAGGAAATACGTGTACCTGTCCATACGCGCACCCAAATATCGCGACCAAGGTTGTCAGTACCAAAGAAATGGTACTCATCAGGACAGCCCGCTTTAGTATAGGCATCAACATCTCCCACTGTCCCGTCAAAGATACCGAACGCTTCAATGCCTGGAATCCGCGGCGGAAGATTGGTTTGTCGCGAATTAACATCTGAAAATGTATAAGGGCTAACCATAGGACACACAATAGCCATAACAACAATAACAGCAATAATCACAACACTTATGGCTGCGCCCCTATTGGCAAGAAATCGATGCAGTGTCTCACGGACATATGAATAGTTAACGTATTCTCGCTCATCAGCTTCACTATGATCTGAGGAAGCAAGGCTAAAAAGTGTTTCTTCATTGGTTAACTCTTTTGTAGAGGTATTCATTACTAGTCGCTCCCTCCCGCAATACGAATTCTTGGATCAACTACCACATACAAAATGTCAACCAAGAGCATAGACAGAATAAATATCACGCTGTAGATAAAGCTAATAGCCAGCACAACGTTATAATCGTTTGACTGTATGGCCGTAATATATAGACTTCCTAAGCCCGGTATGGAGAAGAGCTTTTCCATAACCAGACTGCCTGACATCAAGCTAACCAACATGGGCACAAATACGGTTAACACGCTGATGAGCGTATTTCGAATAACATGGTGCGTAATAAGCAATCCCCCAGGAAGCCCTTTTGATTTTGCAAGAAGCATGAAATCAGAATCAAGAATTGAAACTATTTCAGATCTTGTATAGCGCTCGACACTTGCCAAAGGAAACATGGAAAGTGCTATAACCGGTAGCACAGCCGACCTAATTGGATCAGAAGCGCTAAAAAGAATGGGGAACCATCCAAGTTTGAAGCCAACAAAGTAAGACAGTCCCAAGGCAAATACAAAAGATGGTAGACTCACACCTAAGACCGCAATAATAGTTGCGGCGGTATCCCAACCAGAGCGCTGCTTAAGTGCAGCAAGAACACCTAGAAGGAAGCCAGCTATAGCTCCAACTACACCTGCGGCAAAGCCGATACCCAGCGTAGTAACAATACGGGGACCTACCATCCGCGCAATAGGCATATTGGTTTGGATGTTGTAGGACACACCAAAATCGCCATGCAACATATTCCATACATACAGGAAGAAGCGTTCTAGCACGGGCTTATCAAGCCCGTAGTGTGCTCTCAATGCTGCAATTTGATCGGGTGAAAGTTTCTCCTCATTGTTAAACGGTGAGCCCGGCATAAGTGAGAGGAGCATAAAGAGGATAAACAGAATGAGAAATAAGGTAACAACCGCTATGGCAAGTCTTTCAGCTACATAGTGCCCCATTGCACTCGATTGCCCCCTTTGTTTCTTCATCACTGCCTGAGCCATAGCTGACCCCTCCTAAAATCCAATCAAACTAAGAAACTTCGCTACTTCAGCTCTTGGTTACAAATTTGTAGTAGCAAGGAATACCTGTAATATGTGCTGTTATGCCATGCGTAGATGCATTGGTAAGGGCTGCCAGACCTGTCTGGTAAATAGGAATACACACTGCTTTCTCAGTACAAATCTCATTGCAACGCATCAGTTCATCCCAACGGGCGTCTGCGTTACCAGCATCCGTGGTATTTGCAGTGTCATAGGTTGAATCAAACTCGTCATCTGCCCAGTTACTATAGTTTGAGGGATGATCGCTACGATACATAGCAAGAATAGCAGTAGGATCAGAGTAGTCAGGACCCCATGCATGGAAGATAACTTCGTAATCTCTCTTGCCCTCAAGGTCAAGGCGATTCTTCTTAGGTGTTGACTGCAGGTTAATAGTCAGACCTTCAAGAAGCTTCTGTACGGTATCCTGAATGTAGGCACAGGTGGTCTTTGCGAATTCCTTTTCCTCGTCATAGATAATAGTAATCTCGCGCAGATCAGTTTCTTGCTTTGCTTGCTTCCAGGCCTCTTTAGCCTTTTCTTCATCGTAGACATAGAGCTGTGGACTTGCCGTGGCAAAGTCTTTGCCTGCTTCATTGGCAAAAAGACCTACCATACACATTTGGTTAACAGGCGTCGATCCATCTTTCAGGATGCTATCGCAGATGTCATCACGGTTAAGCGCGTAGGCAAGTGCCATACGGAAGTTCTGATTATCCAAGCCTTTCTTTTTGGTGTTAATCATCAAATAGTAGTTAAAGATACCGGGCGTATCCGTAAACGCTGAATCGTTTTCATACTGGAAAACAAGATCACCTGTCAGTTCGACGTAGTCAACATCTCCCTGCTCATACGACATAACTGCCTGCTGGGTATCGGTAATAACCTTAAAGGTAACGCTTGGAATCGCAACATTTTCCGCGTCCCAGTAATCTGGGTTCTTCGTGATAGTAAATTGATTACACGAAGATTCATATTCAGTAAGGGTAAAGGGACCACAGTAGAGCATGTCGTCCTTTGTAAGTGCAAAGTCTGCTCCCTTCTCCTCACGAAATGCCTTCTGAACAGGAGCCCAAGGCGTGAAAGCCAAAATGTCAAACAGGAATGGTACAGGATGCTCAACTTCAATCACGATGGTCTTCTTGTCAGGTGCAGAAATACCAAGTTCGCTTACATCTGCTTTGCCCGCAAGTACTGCAGCATAATTCTTAATAGCTGCCATCTCGATCTGATACTGAAAGTCAGCGGCACCATTATCTGCTACGGCATTACGCTGCCACGCATAAATAAAGTCATCGGCAACAAGGTCATCACCGTTTGACCACTTGAGCCCATCGCGCAAGGTCAAAGTAAAGGTCAGCTGATCATCAGAGACGGTATATTCTTTGCAGAGACCGTTTTGAATCTCAGCGTTCTCATCTTTTACAAACAGTCCCTCACATACATTTGAGATGATGCACATAGAGATGGAGTCACCAGCAACAATGGGATCAAGTGCAATAGCTGCACCCGCTACCGCAATGTTTACGCCTGTGCCTGCTGACGTAGCGCCAGGAGCACTACCCGATCCGGCATCACTTTTTGATGAAGAACCACATGCTGCAAGTGAAGCAGCCATAAACGCAAGGCCTGTTGCACCAGCACCTTTCAGAAATTCTTTACGAGAAATAGTTGGAATACCAAACTTAAAGTTCATGCTGTCCTCCCGTTAACTTCGCCTTGTGTTTTGTCTCTTACAGATTTATGATGCATTGCTTTACTGTGCGCCCGCTTAAATCATGCCGCCTGAATGACCAAATGCCCCCCTGATGGTGCAGGTTTTTGCCGAGCATTCAGACGCAAATACCATTGCCGCCTGTATGTCATAGGTATCAAAGTATCTGACAAGAAATGCAGCAGCATAGGAATCGCCTGCACCCAATGTATCAATTGCATTCACTGACGTAATGCCTTGCTCATACATGTTGGTACCGTCAGAGCAAATGCTTCCACGTACTCCCATGGTCATCACCACCAGTGGGCAACCGCAGCCGTGTGCAGCAGAAATCAACATACGGACTTCGGACTCATCAAGTCCTTCTCCTGAGAAAAAAGCTAAATCGATATGGGGACATACCCGCTGCAAACGTCTTTCACTTCTATCCGTTGAAAAATCATACGAAAGCTTAACGGCCTGATGAAGCGAGAAAAGATCACTATCAACATCAGCTTCGTTGGTGGTATGACATACATCGAATGTAGAAAGCAAATCAAAGTCACGTGGCGAAAATGACAACTTAACCAGATGCGGATAACAATCGCGCTCTGTTATGGGGCTATGAAGGAAGCTGCGTTCACCATTGACGATACGAATACCTGGTCGTGGAGTATCTGCATACACGACACGGCAGCGGTCGGTCCCAACATCTAAGGTATCAAGTAACTGCCGAAGATATGAAGCATAGGCATCATCCCCAAAGATTCCAAGATAGGAGCTCTTCTCGGCGCCGTCTGCTTTTGCATCTACAGCAACATTAATTGCCTGGCCACCTGGGAAAAAGATGTGCTCATCATAATAACAATCTGCCGTATTGTCGCCGAGAGAAATGAGTCGCATAGAGTCTCTCCTATCTCAAAAACATCGCGAAAAACTATGGGATGATTAGTACTCCATTTGCCACATATAGCGACGGACAGAAAGCGCATGGCCACGATCATGCGCAAGTGCATCAACCATGACACGTACAACAGCGCCTAAAACCTCAGTAGCGATGAGTTCTTCGACATCCGATGAGAAAGTGCCCAGCATTGAGAAATCAAAGTCCTTCTCATCAATTGCAAGTACATGATCTGAATACTTCTGCACAAAGGCATACGCACGCTCATCAAGATGGCGTGTGGCACCATTAGAGAGCGCAATGACGAACGGCACATCGTAGTCGGTAACCTCAAATGGCCCGTGGAAGTACTCACCGGTATGAATACACCCGGAGTGGAGCCACTGCATTTCCATAAAGAAACAGGCCGATAGCGAATACATCTCACCATACGGAGCGCCAGAGCCCATGGTATAAATAATCTTTGCACGCTTGTTGGCATTAGCCCATGCTAACAACTTGTCGCGATAGAGATTTGAAGCGGTTTCCTTAACAGCTGCCAGACCATCGATAGCCTTATCTCCTGCTTGCCATTGCGCAGCATGTTCAGAATCAAGAAGCGCGAGCAGCCTAAACCAGAGACACAGCATAACCGATCCGCCCTTATCACAATCCTCTGCTCCCTCTCCGTGGTCATAGTGGATGGGATGGGTACTTGCTTTCCAGAGCGGGGAATCTACTACATTGGAGAACGCAATAGAAATAGCACCGGCATCACTTGCTTTCTGGGCAGCTGTTACCGTTTCGGGCGTAGTGCCAGAATGTGAGCAGGTGATAACAACAGAAGAAGAGTCAAAGCCTTTCGGGGTACCGTAATTAAACTCATTCGACGTATAAATAGATGCGGGAATAGAAAGCGTACGATCAAAGATGTACTGAGCAGGCATCATGCTTGCTTGCGATCCTCCGCAAGCAACAAAGAAAATATGTTGCACTCCTCCGTTTTGCAGCTTTTCGCGAACTGCTTCGACAGCTGAGACAACTTGCGCGATATGTTCTTCCTTCATAACATCCTCCTAACTCAATACCAATACGCTGACATCAAACAGATTTTCTATTATGACGTCATATAATGTATATAATGCGATATAATCTATTGTCAAGTAAAAACCCGCCAACGAAACAACTAAGAGCCTATTCGAAACAAAAGAGCAATCCAGTAGGTAATTGCACGTGGCGTAGGTACTGGAACTGCTAAGGTAAACGGAGCTCTTTGATAAGGCTTCTTGCGGCAGATAAGGCCTGTGATGGCTTGATGCAGCCTGCTAACATCCATCAGCTTGGTACCGAGAAGGATGACTGGAAGGGTCTACCAAGTCAGTAGCCACTACAAAGTATACGAACCTGAATAAGGCCGCCTACCATGCAGATAGACGGCCTATTTTGCCAATATGTGTCTCGGAACGCGTAATATTTATTTCAAAAGGTAACTCGTCAACTAACAAACTAGCTCAAACGAGTGCCTGCAGGAACGTCAAAGTCAGGAATTGCCAACGCGGGTGGACGTAGACCATCGTCGTAACCCAAGTCCAGCAAAAGCCCTTCTGACATCTCGCCTGCCATTTTGTGCGGAGCCATATTCACGACAAAGAGGCACTTTTTGCCTACAACACTTTGAGGATCACGATTCTCATCTTTAAAACCAGAAAGAATCTGGCGCGTAAAATCACCAAAATCTGCTGTAATTTTTACAAGCTTTTTGGACTTAGCAACATCCTCAACCGAGGTAATGAGGCCAACACGGATATCAAGCTTGTCAAAATCGTCATAGCTAATTTCTGGTTTAACAGGCTCACTCATATAAAGTTCCTTTCCATCCGGTGACCAGTCTAACTGCTAACTCAACTAAAACTCAGCATTACCCACTGTGCGAGGATGAGGTAACACATCACGAATATTATCGACACCTGTGAGATACATCACCAGGCGCTCAAAGCCCAAACCATAACCCGCATGGTGACAACCACCGTAACGCCGCAGATCAAGGTAATACTTATACTGATCGGGATTCATACCCAGCTCCTTGATGCGAGATTCAAGAATATCAAGGCGCTCCTCACGCTGAGAGCCACCGATAATCTCGCCAATACCTGGCACCAAACAATCCGCTGCAGCAACCGTCTTGCCATCGTCATTCAGGCGCATATAAAAGGCTTTAATCTCGCGCGGGTAATCAGTCACAAACGTCGGTCGCTTAAAATACTTCTCGGTCAAATAGCGCTCGTGTTCGGTCTGCAGGTCAATACCCCACTCAACAGGATATTCAAACTTAGTACCCTCAGAGACAGCCTTCGTCAAAATCTCCACTGCCTCGGTATAGCTTACGCGTGCAAAGTCAGAGCTTGCCACATGCTCCAGGCGCTCGCGTAGACCCTTATCGATGAACTTATTAAACATCTCAATCTCATCAGGGCAATGGTCAAGTACATAGCGAATAACATACTTGAGCATATCCTCAGAATTTTGCATCTCATCAGTAAGATCCGCAAAAGCCATCTCGGGCTCAACCATCCAAAACTCTGCTGCATGACGACGAGTGTTGGAATTCTCTGCACGGAAAGTCGGACCAAAAGTGTAGATGTCACCAAAAGACAGGGCAAAGTTCTCGCCCTGAATCTGACCAGACACGGTAAGATTTACCGATTTGCCAAAGAAGTCCTGACTCCAATCAACGCTGCCATCCTCTAGACGCGGCGGGTTAGCTACGTCAAGTGTTGTCACGCGGAACATCTCGCCAGCACCCTCGGCATCACTTGCAGTAATGATGGGCGTATGCACATAAACAAAGCCACGCTCCTGGAAAAAGCGGTGAATTGCATAGGCCGTCACGCTGCGCACGCGAAAAATCGCACGAAATAAATTGGTACGACTGCGCAGATGCTGCTGGGTACGCAGAAATTCCTTGGGCTGACGCTGCTTTTGCAAAGGATAATCATCAGCACAGGCACCTTCAACAATAATCTCACTTGCCTGCAGCTCAAAAGGCTGAGGACGGTCGGGAGTCAGCTCAAACTTACCGCGAACAATGAGTGCTGTACCGGTGCCACAAGCGGAAATTTCGTCATAGTTGACAAGACCATCACGCTGCATAACCACCTGCAGGTCCTTAAAGCAGCTGCCATCATTAAGCACAACAAAGCCAAAATTTTTCATATCGCGAACGGAACGAACCCAACCGGCAACGGTAATATCACGTCCACCAAACTCATCTTTATCAGCAAATAGCTGTGCGATCTTAGTACGATTCACGTTTTCCTCCCTGGCATGCGGCGCAAATATCCGCGCTAAGCATTAACTTTTCTAGCGTATCGCAAATAGCCTCCTTATGACAGCTCGGAGTCCAAGTTAGTCTGCACTATCTGCTAACTCGCGTTATCCTGCAGATAAACGACACGGAAAGAGGTGCGTATGGCAAGCTTTACGGTCAAGGACTTCTCACTTTCTGCCATCGCAAAAAGTGGACAGGTGTTCACTTGGCATGCGGTTCAAAAAGCAGATGCCACAAGCTACCTCATTGCATCGGGCCAACAGCGATGTTTGGCGCAGCAGACAGATGATACGCTGTCACTAAGCCAGCCTGACGGCGGCAAACTTTCTGCGAAAGAATTGAACTATTGGCGCCACTACCTCGCACTCGATGATAACTATGCACTTATGCAAGCAGAACTTATTGCCTCGGGACTTCTCAAACAAGAAGTGCTCAAGACACAGCAAGGCATACGTGTGCTTTATCAGAACTGGTGGGATGTTGCTGTGAGCTTTGTCATCAGTCAAAACTCCTCTATCACGCGCATTCAGCATACTATGGACTTGCTGATGAAGCAGGGCAATCCCGTTGGCTGCGTTCCAACAGCTTCTCGTCTTTTAGAAATTCTGGGCGATGAAACACTTTGTTCGAGGCTCAAGCTTGGTTATCGAAAACCCTACCTACAGTCTCTGGCAACGCAGGTTGTAAGGGGCTGGCGGCCATTATCTCTTACTCGCCCCTATGCAGCCCTTTCTGCACAGATGGCCGAACTTCAAACTCTTCAAGGCATCGGTCCCAAAGTTGCAAGCTGCATCTGCCTCTATGGCCTAGGCTATCTAGAAGCAGTGCCCCGCGATACCTGGATAAAGAAAGCCGAACGAGACTATGGTTTTGTGTGGCATGAGCGTCTTGGCGGCGTGCAGCAGCAGTTTGTTTTTGCTTGGATGCGCGAGCGAGCAAAACGTTAAAAGCCTAGCAAAACAGGTCTACCATCAGGAAGCAATGTCCCAGTAGACAAACTGATGGTAGAACGATTGGCAGTCCTGCAAAATCAGGTCTTAGCTACTATACTAATGCGAGCTACACACCTTGCACCTGACAACTACGCATAGTGACAAGTGCAGCCTCATGCGCTGATGGCGTTACCCCAGCACAGCAGCTTGGATCAACCGATACCGTTACCTCAGGCAATGCCGCCTTGGCAAGCAAAGCATTGGAGACGACACAAATATCTGTGCACAAACCAATAAACTCGACTTCAATGTGCGTACCAGAAAGCACAAGCTCACGGGCATCTTCTTCTACCAGCGCCTGAGCCAAAGCCATAGAACCAAAGCTTGGCTTGTCAAAAATACGTGCTTCAGAACTCAACGCCGCAGCCACCTGCGGGCAAATTTGCCAGCCTTTGCTGTCCTTGATGCAATGCTCCACTGGCAAATGAGAGCCTTCCTGGGTCTGAAGATAGTCAACAGAATGCGTATCTCTTGTTGCCCACACACAATCAGCGGGATACGTAGCGATCTTCTTGACTACCGCAGGAACAATCGCCTGAGCCTCAGGTGTTCCCAAAGCCCCATCAACAAAGTCATTTTGCATGTCTACCACAACAAGGATTTTTTTCATCGCTCCCCCAGCCACGACGTCTACGACAAAAAGATGCACGGACCTAAAGCCCGTGCATCTAGTGTTCCATAAATTCATGTAGATGAACAGAAATATTTTGGATCAAACACCGTCCTATGCTTGGTGCTTTGCCTCCTCAGGAGTCATGCCCAGCACAATAGGAGTCGAACGATAACCAACACCCATGCGGTCAATGCCCATGTCGATGAGCTCAAAGAAGTGCTCCTGGGTACGGATGGCACCAGAACCCTTGACCTTAATCTTGCCCTCACCAGCCTCCATCATGGCTGCGACAACCTCGTTGGTGGCACCAACACTGGGAACACCCGTCACAAAACCCGTGGAGCTCTTGATGAAATCAGCACCTGCGGCAATTGCGCAACGCGTACCATCAGCGATCTGCTCGGGGGTCAAGAAGTCTGTCTCGATGATGACCTTTACCTTGGTGCCGTACTTGTGGCAAGCCTCTACTGTCGGCTTGAGGTCAGCAATGACAAAGTCCAAATCGCCAGAGCGAAGACGACCATAATTGGCAACAATATCGAGGTCTTCGATATTCCACTTGGAGCAATACTCCTCAGCAAGCAGAGCCTTTGCCTCAGTAGTAGCCAGACCAAAGGGGAAGTCGCAAACAACACAAAGGCCCGTATCTGTGCCCTCAACCATAGGAGCTACGATAGGCAGTGATGCAGGATTGATGCAGATGGTGGCGCAGCCAAAGTCGATGTCTTCCTGTGCGTATTTCTTGATCTCGTCTACAGTGAATTCAGGTTTGAGCACAGACTGGTCAATGTAGCGTGCAAGCTCGCGCTCGGTCATCTCTGCTGCCTTCTTGCTGGTCTTCATAACGCTCTCCCTTCTTGGGCTTCGCCCCATGCGAAACTGTTTTCTGAGTTTGCAAAATGTATGCTTATTTGCGTATGTTTTGCTTGGTTAGAACTTTATCAGCCTCCAAGCGCAATAAAGCTAATCTGCAATTTTTAAATAATTTGTACGGTACATAGCTCTGCGTTCACGCTACACTGACAACAGCCAAACCAGAGGAGCCCCAATGAACGCCCTTGAAACCCTTTGTGCCACGCCCCTTGACCCAGAATCCCCCGAGCCACTCTATATGCAGCTTAAGCAGCGTATTTTGCAACTAATTGCCGCCCATGGTTTCGATGTTGATGAGCCTTTGCCCAGCGAGATGCTCCTTTGTGAAAAACTCAATTTGTCTCGTGCAACAGTACGGCGTTGCTTTAAGGACTTAGTAGATTCGGGTCGTGTCATCCGACGTCGGGGCCAAGGGAGCTTTATATCGCTGCAACCCACAAACCAAGGTCTCGATACCATTTTTAGCTTCTCAAATGAGATGAAAAACTCTGGCCAAAAACCCACCTCACGCGTCATAAGCTTACAGCGTCGTGTAGTCGCACCAAGCATCGCCAAACACTTACACGTACGCAGTGACACAGAAGTTTGGGAGATTCGACGTCTGAGAATGGGTGACGGCAGACCTATTCGCTTAGAAACCGCCTATATTCCTGTCGACATTTGCCCCAATCTCAGCCGTGATGACCTTGTGTCATCCCTTTATGCACATATTGCAGAAGCATCAGGAGGTCTGCCCGAACGCGCTGAGGAGATCTACGAAGCTGTTGCCTTGGATTCCAGAGAAGCAAAACTACTTGACGCGCAGGCAGGTGCTCCCGCCATGCGCGTCATTCGTGTCACTATTGATAATTTTGGTCGTGCATTCGAGGCTTCAGTACTCATTTGGCCTGGTACAACCACGCGACTTGCCGTAACCACTACCAGCAACTCAGTTGCAGTCAAGCGTATAAGTGCGAGAAGATAATGCCATGATCAGTTCTTTGCACTAAGCAAGGGTACGAGCATCTAGACTTTGTGTCACACAACTTTCGCGCTCAACAAAAAGCCCTGGGATATTGAGTGGTTCTTCCTCGAGCAACTGAGACAATATGGTCATCGCTGGTCCCAGCAGATCTACCGAGGGAAGCGCGTGAGCAGCAAGCTCTGCTTGCAACTCACGGCGGAGTTCGGGGTCGAGAATGGTATGGAAGAAAACTGTCTGAGCCTCAGGCACTAGACTCTGCTTGAGGTATGTCTTGAATTGGGCGATGTTAGTCACGTGTGACAAGCAGGAAATTTGCACCTTGCCGCGAACAAACTGAACGGCCGCTGCCTCCACTACGGCAGTTGCAGTTTTTCCAAGCGAGTCTGAAATCACATGAACAACGATAGCTTCCTGCTGCAGTTCCTGGCTGTTCTTGTCCTGCGTTGCACTCATGAGAACCCCTCTTTCCTATCTTGCTATTTATATGTACTTTTCAGTACATTTCTGCTGAATCAAGATTAAGGGATAGGAGTAACTATAGAAGCTAACAGGCCTTTTTTATCTATTTGTACGGTACATAGAACTCTTAGGTTATGACTCTTGAGGCTGTGCATAGTCAGCGAAAGCCTTACGAATACTCTCAGGAAATTCCTTCGCAAGGCACGCAAATGCAGCCTCAACCTCCGCAGGTATATCCACATGTGCAAGGAAACCTTTACCTTGTGGACCATATCCGTTTTCATCATCGCGCAGACGAGGAATCTCCCCCATCAACAACGATAGATAGCGGCGCATGCTCCACATCCCCAAGGGTTGCTTCACAAAATCAAGTCCTACAATTGCCTCCACGGCATCATCGCCTGCCGCAGCATCGTCGCCTGCCGCAGCATCGTCGCCTGCGTCTGTAGGAACAACCTCAACCTGGTAGCTGGCGTAATTAATAACTTCAACCTCAGGCATTTCTTTGGCACACTCAGCCGCCATACGCAACTGCATTGTCAAATCCTGAGAGATGATCATTGTCCGACAAGGTATCTCATGCTCGGAAAGCAAATCTCGCAAGAATATTACGTTGTTCCCACAGTTCGTCGACCTAGTTTCTAGCAAATCAGCTTCAAGCTGATATTGCTTCTCAATATATGCTTCAAATATTTCCGCTTCACTCGCCTCATCCGAAAACTGCAAATCAGGGCATAAACGACGTACTCGCGCACGGAATGTCTGTGTTGTATGGCCTGCCCCGCCCACAATTATGTAGCGTTTTGCCACTTTCGCTCGTATTGCTTGAGCAAGCAGATTTCCGCCAGCAAGGATCGAACCACCAAAAAGTACAAATACGTCTACCTGCAAATCTCCCGTCAACTCAGCTACTGCCACCTGACTCAGCTCACGCAGGTCGCGTCGGCCCAAAAAGGTTGCAAGCATGTTCATATCTGCAGCTATATCCTGGGTGTTCATGTCACTCCATTCTGCTTGCGAATTCTATTATTCTGTTTTTCGATACGCCAATCTACTCTACTGCAAACCGCTGCAAATACAGTTTTGCTCTAATTTACAGTTTTGCTCTAATCCGTAGATATCGCGGGCATTGCTGCGCATTAGATTCAAAACGCTAAAATATGGCGCGAACGCTTTTGGCGGAGTACCTGAACATAAAAAGGAGCTCAAATGAAATACTTCGGCACTGATGGTTTCCGCGGCAAGGCAAACGAAGGTCTCACGGTTGAGCATGCATTCAAGATTGGCCGCTACATTGGCTGGTATTACGGTCTACGCACGGGTCGTAAAGCGCGCATCGTGGTGGGCAAAGACACCCGACGCTCCAGTTATATGTTTGAGTATGCTATTGCATCGGGCCTAGTAGCAAGTGGTGCAGACGGTTATCTGCTGCATGTCACCCCCACTCCTTCTGTGAGCTATGTTGTTATTGATGGTGGTTTTGACTGTGGTATCATGATTACCGCTAGCCACAACCCCTATCAGGACAATGGCATCAAACTTGTCAATCGTGATGGCTTCAAGATGGAGCCCGAGATCCTCGAAAAAGTTGAGGAATACATCGATGGTAAGGTCGAGGTTCCTTTGGCTACAGGTGATGCTATCGGCCGCACTATCGACCATGAAGCAGGCCGTGAACGCTATCTCAACCATTTGATCGCTACCGCAAACTTCCGTCTTGATGGCATGAAAATTGGACTAGACTGCGCAAATGGCGCAAGCTGGACTGTTGCCGAGCGCGTCTTTACCAACCTCGGTGCTGAGGTTCACGTCATCAATGACACGCCAAACGGCTTTAACATCAATGTCAATTGTGGCTCCACGCATATCTCTACGCTGCAAGATCATGTCCGTGGCAACCTGCTGGATTGTGGTTTTGCTTTTGACGGTGATGCCGACCGCTGCATCGCAGTAGACGAGCGAGGCGAGGTTGTAGACGGCGACCTAACGCTGTTTCTCTGCGGTAAATACTTAGATGAGCTGGGTAAACTCCCCGATCACATGGTTGTTGCTACCGTAATGAGCAACCTAGGTTTCTTCAAGGCTTGTGAGGCCAACGGTCTCAAGACGGCCCAGACTGCAGTCGGTGACAAGTACGTCCATGCCTGCATGCGCGAGAATGGCTACAAACTAGGTGGCGAACAATCTGGTCACGTAATTTTCTCTGACTATGAGGTTACGGGCGACGGCATCATGACTGCCCTGCGTATCCTTGAGGTTATGGTCAAAAAGAACAAGTCTCTCTCCGAACTCACCGCTCCTGTAACGATTTTCCCACAAGCACTGGTCAATGTACCTGTCTCTGACAAAGAACATGCACTTAATCACGATAGTGTTAAGACTGCAATTGCCGCAGTAGAGGCAAAACTTAACGGTAACGGTCGCTTGCTCGTGCGCCCCTCAGGTACTGAGCAGCTTGTCCGCGTCATGGCTGAGGCCCCCACTCAGCGGGAGTGCGAAGAGGCAGTTGCTCCTGTAGTCGAGGCGCTAAAGACCCTAGATTAGCCCTATAGATAGGTAGCAGCATCTAAGCAGAAATATGTGTCTGGGCGTATGTCTTGTCTACGCCCCAAGCTATCCCAATCTCAGGTTGGGATAGCTTATTTGCTAGGTCTTCTAGCTGTGTACCTATGCAAAACTAGGCAGAAGCAGGATGTGCGGAAAAGTACACGTCCACGCTATCAGCCCGCCTTGTAGCAGCGCATCGTGTGGCAGAAGCCACGTTTCATTTCACGCCAGATGCCAAA
>NZ_KE952963.1:19215-26227 GCF_000466405.1 Atopobium sp. oral taxon 810 str. F0209
TTTCATTTCACGCCAGATGCC
Organism: Atopobium sp. oral taxon 810 str. F0209; assembly: GCF_000466405.1. Classification (GTDB taxonomy): domain Bacteria; phylum Actinomycetota; class Coriobacteriia; order Coriobacteriales; family Atopobiaceae; genus Olegusella. Next base: position 19,237 of record NZ_KE952963.1, read on the forward strand.
AAACGCCACGTTCTGCTTCATGCCGAGTGCCAAAAGCCACATATCGTTTCAACTGTCGCAGTCCTACGTGCCAAAAGCCACACTCTATTTCACCCTGGGTGCCAAACGCCACGTTCTACTTCACTTTTTTAGCCAAAAGCCACACATCTCTTCACGCCCAAAAAATCTACCTGCGAAAACGTGAAGGCCCCTCTTCACGCGAGAAAAATCTACCTGCGCAAACGTCAGGCTCTTTGAAATAGAGTGTGGCTTTTGACATTTTTTCTGAAACAGAATGTGGCGTTTGGCAAGCAAAACCATGTTGTTTGAAAGAATGCGTGGCGTTTGACAAGTAGAGCAATGCTGATTGAAACAGTTTATTGCTTTTGACAAGTAGCGTTATAAATGCAGGTAAAGAAACTCCGTTGCGAGTTGAACTTACAACGGAGTAGAAAGAACAGCTCAGGACCTAAAAGGCATCTAGCTCAAGCGCAATGCACGAGTTGCATTAAGCACACAAAGAATCATAACGCCTACATCTCCAAAGACTGCGAGCCACATAGGAGCCAAGCCCACCGCAGCCAACGCCAGAATCGCTAGTTTAATAGCCAAAGCAAAGAAAATATTTTGGCGAGCGATACGCATAGTGCCACGAGCAATACGAATGGCAATAGCAATCTGCGAAGGTCTATCGTCCATCAGTACAACGTCCGCCGCCTCGATAGCAGCATCTGATCCAAGTGCGCCCATCGCGATACCCACATCTGCACGCGCCAAAACTGGAGCATCATTGATGCCATCACCAACAAAAGCAAGCTTCCCGCCAGTCTTTTCAGCAGCAAGCAGACGCTCGACTTGTTTGACCTTATCGCCAGGAAGGAGTTCTGCATGGTATTCGTCAACACCGACTTTGCCAGCAACTTCAGCCGCGGTCTGTTGGCGGTCTCCGGTGAGCATGACCGTTTTTGTAACTCCGGCTTCCCTCATTGCCAGAATTGACTCGGCCGCATCAGTTTTGATCTCATCAGCAATAACAACATGACCAGCATAAACACCATCAATTGCAACATGGATAACCGTACCCGCAGCACCTGCATGCTCACAGCGATGAAAACGCGCACCTTCTGTTTCCATAAGTCGTTCGTTACCTACAGCGACTCGTCTGCCATCAACAGTTGCAACAACACCTTGACCAGCGATTTCGCTAGCAGTACTTACTTTGCAATCATCATCTGTTTCTGGATAAGCCTGACGCAAAGCAAGCGCGATGGGATGGGTCGAAAAGCTCTCAACATGAGCTGCAAGATGCAACAGGCGACGCTCATCTTCATCGCAAGCATCAAGGCCAGCATAGCCACGACCATTGCTGTATTCCCCCGCCTCAACACAGGCAATATCATGTACTGCGGTCACTTTAAAGGCACCGCACGTCAATGTACCTGTTTTGTCAAAAGCAACAGTATCAACTGCTGCAAGAGCCTCAAGATAATTGCCCCCCTTAATCAAGATACCCTGGCGCGAAGCTCCGCCCAAGCCACCAAAGAAAGATAAGGGTACTGACACCATCAAAGCGCAGGGGCAACTCACAACCAAGAAAGTCAAAGCGCGTAGCGCCCATGTGGGAAAAGTGACAACAAAGTTACCAGATACCAATGGCGGCAAGATAGCAAGCGCCAATGCAGCAAATACTACAAGAGGAGTGTAGTAATGCGCAAAACGCGTGATAAAACGCTCAGAGTGAGACTTGCGTTCGCGGGCGCCCTCAACCAAATCCAAAATACGACTTGCTGTGGATTCGCCGGCACTGCTTGTCACGCGTACACGCAAGGTGCCCGATTGGTTAACACAGCCTGAAATTGCTTCATCACCTATACCAATAGTTCGCGGAAGACTCTCACCAGTAAGAGCAACGGTATCTAAACTTGAATTACCCTCAACAACAATGCCGTCCAAAGGCACGCGCTCACCAGGGCGAATAATAATAAGCTCACCTAGCGCTACCTCTGCAGGAGCCACGGTCACCACTTCTCCTGCACGCTCGACATTGGCAGCATCAGGGCGGATATCCATAAGCTCTTCAATGGAATCACGGCTCTTATCCACTGCAGAATCTTGGATGAGTTCTCCTACCTGATAAAAAAGCATGACAAAGACAGCCTCAGCAAATTCAGGCGAGCCGCCAGGCAAAAAACCGATTGCAAAGGCACCCAGCGTTGACACAGCCATCAATAAACTCTCGTCAAAAGGATCATGGTCGCGAATGCCTTGCCAAGCCGCTGCCAACACATCGTAGCCTGCAACTACATATGGCACGGCAAACACCGCAAGGCGAACCCACATTGAAGGCACAAATGTACGCTCGACAATCACACAAATTAGCAAGAGGATGGAAGAAGCAATGATACGGCTAAGCTTAGCCTTGGGATTTTCCTCATCTTCATTGCGAGGATGGCTAAAATCACCACAGCAGCATCCATGGCTATGACCTTTTTCGTTATGGCAACAATCATGATTATGGCTACTATCGCCTGAGCAATCATGCACATGGTCGTGATCATGCCCTTCGTGGCAGTGGCAATCGTGGCTGTGTTCGTGCTTTTCCTCGTGGCAATGGCACTGCTTTTCTTCCTTGCAGTCACAACTTTGTTGCTTTTTTATCTCACTCATCTTGTCCTCCTAGACAATGTATGAGCATATGTTCATACTTTCTGCTAAAGCATAGCGCTCCACCCTTCTGCTGTCTAGCAAAAAAGCAAAGCGCTACATAATTCCTTCTACCAAGCAAAGCAAAAAAGAAGTTCTACTCCCCCGCCGCTGCTGTTTTGTTTATTTTTGTGGGAACACTGGCTTCTACAGCACCAGCTTCTACCATAGTTTTGGGCCGACGACGCAGACGCCCGTAAATGGTAAACAAAATGATACCAATAACCGCAGCAACCACGATGGCGCCACCCGGTCGGACATCGTAGTAATACGAAAAACTCAAGCCACAGAATGTATAAATCACGCCTAAAACCACCGACAAAATGCAAGTCTGCTTGTAACTACGGCTAACAAGCAGAGCGGTCGCTACTGGCAGTGTGACCAAAGATACTACCAACAGTGCGCCCACAACCTTGCATGCAAGACCAATCGTAATCGCAGAAAGCAAGGTGAAAATGCCGTTGACTACACCAACTTTGACACCTGCCAGTCGCGCCAAGGTTACATCTACCGCTAAATCCAACAGAGCCGCATAACAAATAATGCTTACAGCTACAACGGCAAGAAACACCACTGCTGTCCAAAGCAAATCAATTAAAGTCACCGAAGCAATCGAGCCAAAAAGATAGGATTCAAAAGTATTACCACCTGGAGCTAAGTCCGCCAAAATGACAGCCAAACCCAACCCAGCACTCATGATGACTGCAACAGACATGTCCCCAAAATGCGGCAAGCGCGCACGAACGGCCTCAATCATAAAAGCCGCCGCTACACAGCTTGCTACCGCACCCAGTACGGGATCAAAGCCACCCATCAGACCGATACCCACACCCAACAAAGACACATGGGATAATGCATCACTTACCATCGAGGTCTTGCGATTAATCATCACAATGCCAATCAGAGGTAATGCGACTGCCAACATCACGCCCGCAAGCAAAGTGCGCCGCATAAAATCAAACTCAAGCATGGGTAATCCTCCCATCTACAATTCGCCAGGTCGCATCCAACTTCATATGCGCCGACACAAGCTCTAGCTCATGTGACACCAAAAGCGTGCTAATACCTCGTTCTGCTCGTACGCGATCTAACAGCTCAAGGAAGCAAATCTTGCTTCCACTATCCACACCTGCCGTAGGCTCATCAAGCACAAGGAGTTTGGGGTCGTTGATAAGCGCGCGCGTAATCATGACACGTTGTTGCAATCCACCCGAAAGCTCGTTAAAAGGCACGCGTGCATATGCCGCTAATCCCATATCAGCCAAAGCCTGCTCCGCTCGCTCAAACTGACGTTTGCGCGGTATTTTGATAAAACCAAAGTCACCATAAAGACCTAGCGATACCATCTCGCGGCAAGTTGTAGGAAATGCCACCTTGTCCATGACATTTGCTTGGGGCACATATGCAATACAACGAGGATTGCTCATATGTGATGCAGGCTCACCAAAAACTAAAATCTTACCCTCGCGCAGCTTCAGCTCACCCAAAATCAGTTTGAGCAGGGTCGACTTGCCCGAGCCATTCTCGCCTGTAATGCAACAAGATGTACCTTCGGCGACGCTCAGGGATATTTTTTTCAACACTGACTCTGCTGTATAGCCAAAGCTCAGATCACATACTTCAACGGCGTTCATCTGCCCTCCTAAACCAAGGACTGATAGATAGCTTCGAGATTCGAACGCATGATTTCGACATAACCGTGCAGCTCAGCGCCCTGCTCTTCACTCACATATTCCATCGAAGCCAGAGGAGCGGCATGTCCTCCGATTTCACCTGCAACTGCATCCGCTCCCTTAGACGATGCACCAAGCTCATAGAACACCGTGTTAACGTCATGGCTGCGACAGAATTCCACTGCTTTTCGCACGGTTTTTAGGGCGGGAGCCTCGGTGGATGTGAGTCCCTGAAGAGGAAAATGCCTGATACCAAAGTCACAGCAGAGATAAGCATAGGCATTGTGTGTAACTACAAACTCTCGACGCTTTAGACCTGCAAATTTGTCTTGATACTCCGCATCAAGCTCAGTCAGACGTGACACCACATCGACTTTGTTTTTTCTGAAGCCACGTTCTCCATCAGGGAACTGCTTGCTCAAACAGTCACAAATGAGATTGCAGTAATGCTTTGCATTTTTGAGCGAAAGCCATGAGTGTGGGTCAAACGTGACCTTGTCATGTCCTGAAGAAGCACCTTCTACTACCTGCTTTACAGGAATCTCATCGCCATTTTCTTTGGTAACCAAACGATAGGAAAGCAAATCTTCCGATGCGCGATCAGAAACTAAGAGCCAATCTTTGCCTTTAGGCAGCGTAAAGCCGATATAGCCACTCTCGTGTCCCATTTCAAGTGCATACACTTCGTTTGCTTGAACATCTATGGTGGAGTGCTGGACAACAACTTTGCCCTGCTTACTCATAACCTCACGGCCAAGTCTGATGAGTTCTTTTTCGGAGGTATCTGCCGATGCTTGGATAAAAGCAACACGCATGATGTCTTGGTGAGTATGACCAAATTCAAAGCCGTAGGTACCCGGCTTGACTTCAAGTCGCGCCATATACTGAAACTCACCCATTGCAGCAGCACCTTTATAGGTAATCAAATCAACGCTATCCGAGAGCCTAAGCATGGGGAGTGCTGGAATGTTGTCACGCACTTGGTCGACCCAATGCTCCATATTGGCGCCATTGATAATGAGCAAATGAGCTGCTGAAAGGTCACGCAAAGCCTTGGGAGTTGGTTCCCACAGATGAGGATCTTTATTCGCAGGCATAAACGAGCGTATCTCTACCGCATCTCCTGCCACCTCGCGCGCAAGGTCATACACGGGGAAAAATGATGCGTAAGCCAAGGGACTCCCAGCAGGTACATGCGACGTTTTTTTACATGCAGCAAGCGATGCCCCCATAAGAGGCAACAAACACGCCCCGGTACACATATTCAGAAAGTCTCTTCTTGTGTAGTGCATAAAAACTCCTTGCAGCATCTTTTCCCACGCAAAACGCAGCCAAAGAGAGCAAAGTGGCTGCCGAAAGCTGGGGGTTTCGATAGCCAACGCAGGCTCTGTATGCGCGTTACTCCTTGATTTCGCCCTTGACCTGTTCAAGTGTGGTATTGGGCTTAACAAAGGTGGGATACCAATCGTCAGCAGCCATCAGCTCGTCGACATTCTTGCCATAGCGCATGTGGAAGTGGACCATCTCTTCTTCGCCGTGCACAGGCATCATCAGCAGTACGGGATATTCTGCCTGAGGATCGCTTGCCTCAAAAACATCCCACTCCAACTGGTGTCCACCATGCTCCACCTTGCGTGCTTCCTTGAAGTGATACTCAGCATGGGTAAGTTCCTTGCCGCCCTTATCCTCAAAGCCATCAAGGAAGGTGATGGTATCGCCCTCAACCTTAAGACCGTCAAAGTCGGCCTTTACCTTGGCAGAGAAGTCCTTCTTTACCTCATCGGCAGACTTCTTGTCTCGCTCGCCCACTTCCTTAAAGGTACTATCGAGCTCGGGATTGCTTAGGTAAGCAGAAAAACCATTCCAGGTACCTGCCCAATCAGAAAGACTAACGGTCTGGGTAGCACTCTGTGAGCTACTTGCACTACCAGCAGAGGAACCAGCAGATCCAGCAGGTGTTGGAGTATTGTTGCCACCACAGCCCGTCAGTGCAAGAGTTGCTGCTAGAGCAAAAGAAATGCCCGAAGCTGCAAGAGTCGTCATCCTATTCATTACCTACCTCCACTTTCTATCCTTATCCTAAAGATAACCATGGCTAACTTTTACTAAGGTATTCCTTCTTTTACATTTATCAACCTTAGCTAACTTAAATCTTTGACTTCAGCATCGGCACATTAAACTGTGTTTGGTTCTAACGTGCGAGCACAGGTAGAACCCCACATTTATCCACGCGTGTGAGACTTGTGTATCAACTATCTGCTACCAAGTAAATATCATTTCGTATGTCACTACCACCGCAAAAGCACCCTTTCGTGACTTCTAAAATTGCAAGAACACCAAAACACGAATTTGCCTTTTACAAAACCTCTGGTAGATGATTTATCAAGAAATTAATTTGTCGCAAACGGTGTTTTGTATGCTGGAGCTGCGATTTCTGGTCACAATACAGTGTTTTTGGCCTCACCTAGCAGGTCAGCTCTGCTTGTCAAACGCCACGGATTATTTCAAATAACGCGGCTCTACATGCCAAACGCCACATACTCTTTCAATCAACACAGCTTTGTTTGCCAAAAGCCACACATCTCTTCAATCAGCATCGTTCTGCTTGTCAAACGCCACGTTCTATTTCAGAAAAA
>NZ_KE952964.1 GCF_000466405.1 Atopobium sp. oral taxon 810 str. F0209
AGGAATGGGTCAACGAGTTCGAAGAATAATGAGTCAACATACCCGCAGTTCAACGAACGTTTCTTTCACCTTGTGACACCACTAGACAATGCCCGTATCAGGAAAGGTACGGGCATTGTTTTGCATCTGCCCGCCTGAATATGAAAGGCAGGCAGGTTATGGGCGGTGAGGCAAATGACAACCAGGAGATCACGCAGGGCGTGCAGCGCAAACAGTGTTGACATGTCTCAAGGAGCACGGGGCATCCCTCGCAGACGCGCGGATGACCGCGCCTCTATAGCGTATTGATGGCATTCATTTGCGCTTTAGAAGGTGCAGGGCGGGAGACGGATCCCCATCCCGTCTCCCGCCGACTTGCAAGTTACGCAAAACATTTTGATATACGCTATAGGCTTCTTGCTATTAATGCGGTTTGGAAGTTCAATGGCAAGCAGTTCCCATCTCCTAGATGTGACCGAAGTGGTCCCCCATGTAGGAGAAGTATGCGTTCACGCTCTTGATCTTCTCCTCTAGCGATAGGGATTTCTCCGATTTGAAGGCGTCATCGTAGAATCTTTTCGCCTCGGGATCCTGCTCGCGGTAGGCAGCCGCGGCTTCCTCGCGCTCGGCTTGGTCGCGTTCCTCCTGCTCTTCCCGCCTCCGCTTCTCGGCAGCTGCCCTGCGCCTCTCCTCGACCGCCTTCAGGTTCTCGAGTGCGTCGTTGAACGAGTAGTCGCGCACCTTCGGGTTGTCGGACTGCAGCCAGGTTGACGGCGTCGCGATGAACCGTGGTTCGACCTTCCCCTCCTGCGTCAACACGTAGCAGCAATAGCTCCGGCGCAGGAACTCGTCACCGACGCCGTACTCCTCCTTCCTCAGCTCCCACTCACGCAGCGCCGCGCGCCTGCTGCGAGCCGAGCACTTGTGCTCCGGCACAGCTCTCCATGCCTCCTCAAAGTTCTGGGAGGGGTGGATGGGTAGGTTGTCGGTAATCTCCCTGTACTCTTCAGTATCCAAGTCTTTGTATACGTACAACGGAATCGCGCCGTACCCGCCATCGTCGATTCGATGGGGGTATGGAGAAATCTCGCCATACCCCTGCTCCAAAACCTCCACACCCTTCCTCGTCGGGGAAGGTAACCTTCCTCAGTCTGTCTGCGTTCAGGTCTATGAGCATCACGTTTGCGAGCGTCATCCCTCTGGTACCAACAGTTCTGAAGCAGCGCTTCACCAGTCCCAAATCCTCGAGGCGCTGCAGGGCCGCTTCGCCTGGGACCGCGTCACGCCCAGGCTCTTCGTCAGCTGCTTGTATTGCGCTGCAGCATGTCGGCCCGGAACTTCTTGCGCATCCCGACGACCTCGCCAGATTGCTCGTCGCGCACCTCCGTGACCCTGTACCAGTACACGATGTCGGCGAGTATCAGCGCACTATCGAGTTGCACCCCGCAGGGTCCTTCACGATCGTCTGGTACCAGACGCGGCACGTGATCGCGGGCGAGTTTGGCAACGGGGATGCCCGCGAGAGAGCCTTGGGGGCCAACTACGCGGCTGTGCAGCGGCGCGTGAACGAGATGCTGGGCACGCGGGGCCCCTCCGTCGACGTCGATGCGCTGACGCGCGCCGTTATCCGTGGCGACTACGGCACAACGGCGAGGAGCGCAGGAGAAGGCTGGGGTCGAGCTATGCGGACTGTTCAGAAGCGCGTCAACCATATGCTCTCTTAGGCGCTGGGCGAGGCGCTGGCGCTGACTCAAGGAACAGGCGGGCTACGTCCTCGGCATCATCGCGTGTCTGGCCCTAATCCTCGTCTTCCTGCTACTCGTGTTGGTGTTCAAGGCGTTCAGAGAAATCGGAGAGATCACCAAGGACGATGGCTGAACCTTGGGCGCTACATGCCTAGATGGACATGCAGCACCCATTTCCTTCACCGGTTTTATCCGATGCACAAGCCCCTGCTATCATTACATTTGCGGCGTAAATGACATTGCATTTCACTCGTTATTCGTTAAGCAGGCTAGCGATATGAAGTTCTCATTATTTGGGTGGCTCAATGAGGAGCCCAAGGAAGAGCCTTGCGTAGAGACACACGATATCGTGCCCGTCAATGGTGCGGATATCGTTCCCGGCAAGGCCGACGAGAAGCTTGATCTTGCGCTCTACGAGCACGTCACGCTCGATACCGAGGGAATCAGCGGCAGGGCATTCGTTGATGCCCTCATCCCGATGGCCGGCAACATAGCCGACGCTACTGCGCAGTGGGACCACGCGATCGTGCGCTTCCCCGAAGGCGCAGGCTGGAACGACCTTCTGAACCGCAAGACACCGGGCTGGGAGGATTGGAAGCAGCTCGGCATTCTCAAGGACGGCAAGTTTCAGCCACAGGCCGCAATCAGGCAGGCCAAGCTGCAACCAGTCGCCGTTGCGAACCTCGCCCTGCAGGGCGCCGCCATCGTGGTCGGGCAGGCGTACATGTCCGAGATCAGCAAGCAGCTTGAGGGCATCGGGTCGAGCATCAGCGCTATCCAGGAAGAGATGCGATTGGAGCGCGAGTCTAATGTCGAGGCGAGCTTCGAGATGTTGCGTGAGTACCTGACGCTCTATGCCCAGATAAGCGACAATTCCGAGAGACGCCAAGCTATTCATGGCGCAATAGAAGGCATCCGCAAGGACGCGCTGGCAGCTTGGGCCTTCGAGCTCAAAGCTATGCACACCTTGGACAAGCGACTCGCTGCACCTGGAAAGATGAAGAACGATGACGTCAAGAAGGGCATCAGCGAGTTCAAGGTCAGAGAGCGCGACGCCCAGGCCGCCTTCCGACTCTTCGTGGCTGCCGAACAAGCCAGCATGCAATATGACGAGGACTTAAGCGAGAATCGCATCGCGTTCGAGCGCGACAGGCTGCAGAAGGAGATTGCGGAGTACGGTGAGGTACGCGGCTCGATACAGGGAACCCTGAGCAAGCGGATCGAGAAACTTGACGGTAACCTTCTCGATATTGCCGACACCGTCGAAGATGACTACACACCGCAGAACCCCGTCTTCGATGCGTTTCACTTCGTTGGGCAGAATGCTCCGAGGCTCTGGCTTCCAGCCATGCGCGAGAAGGCCGTGCGGAACCTCGATTCAAAGAAGGAGCGTTGGAGCAGCGTAGCCATGGTTGATAGCCCTATCGCGCCGATTGGCGAAGAGCGCTTGAAGGGTCTCAACCAGCTTGACTTCATTTACAACCAAGCGGACACCATGCTCGTCGACGATGGAGGCTTGCACTTCGTCAAAACGCGGACGGACGACGAGGCCAATGAAGAACAAGACCTCGAAGAGGACAGCTCAGAATAACGAGAGGCCGCCTGCAATGCGCGCAGACGACCTCCCTCTTTCAGTCTCTCTATGGGCCTCTTCTACTCCAGCGGTTCCCACCCAGTCGCGGTAGACGGGGTCGCCCCGTCCCACCACCACTGCGGGCTCTCGACGCCCGACTGGCAGAGCATGTCTAGGAGCTTGCTTCTGAGCTCGCGGCGGCATGCTCTCGAAGTCGGTGCGCATCGCGGCGAGCTGGGCCATGGTGGTTGCCGCCATGTCGTTGCAGATCTGCTTCTTCTCCTCGAGACGGTAGCTCTCGGGCGAGGATAGGCAGAGGTCAGAGGTCTGTGCGGAAGTAGGCTATGTCCTCGTCCTGCTGGAGCTTCCTCGTCGTGGCTTCGTCCTTCATTTTCTTCTCCTTCTGGATGTCCCGGATCCCCTTTGAGCAATCCTGGGCCGCTACAAATCCTGCCACAAATAATCCCAAGAGGAGCGTTTTCTAGTGAAGAACAGTGGTGCGCCGATTTCTCGAACACACCACTTCTGACCTGCTGATTTGTTGCTTTTCTGATGGGAGTGAGAAAGAGCGTTTCCTTGCGGATTTTATTCCCACTCAATCGTGCCGACGGGCTTCGGGGTGAGATCGTAACAGACGCGGCATACACCAGGCACCTCATCCAAAATGCGCGCGGTAACCTTTTTGAGCAGAGCCCAATCCAACTCAGGCACTTCCGCTGTCATAGCATCCACCGTGTTGACGCAGCGGATAATAACCGGCCAGTCAAAGGCACGCTTGCCATCACGCACGCCAGTCGCACGCATATCGGGCACCACCGTGAAGTACTGCCAAATCGCCCCAGCAAGACCCGCCGCGGCAATCTCATCGCGCAAAATCTTGTCGCTTGCGCGCAGAGCCTCCAGACGATCGCGCGTAATCGCGCCCAAGCAGCGCACGCCCAAACCAGGACCAGGGAACGGCTGGCGATAGACCATCTCATCAGGCAACCCAAGTGCGCTACCTACCACGCGCACCTCGTCCTTGTATAGATATTTCACAGGCTCTACCAGCTCAAAGTCCATATCCTCAGGCAAGCCGCCTACGTTGTGATGAGCCTTCACACCCTTCTCGGACTCAATGATGTCAGGATAAATTGTTCCCTGTGCAAGGAAGCCCACACCCGAAAGCTTGGCTGCTTCCTCGGCAAATACCTTAATAAATTCTCCGCCGATAATCTTACGCTTTGCTTCAGGCTCCTCAACACCCTCAAGCAAGCCTAAGAAGCGGTCAGTACCGTCAACATACACCAGGTTTGCGTCTAGCTGATTCTTGAACACCTCAATGACCTGCTCGGACTCCCCCGCACGCATCAGACCATGATTCACATGCACGCATACGAGCTGCTTGCCAATAGCACGGATAAGCAGAGCTGCCACAACAGAAGAATCAACACCACCAGACAGCGCCAGCAGAACTTTGCCATCCCCCACCTGCGCGCGAACCGCCTCGACCTGCTTGGCAATAAAAGCCTCAGCAAGCTCAGCTGTTGTAATACGAGCCATGTCCTCTGGACGCTTGTCAGCCATGTGACACCCCTTCTTTGTTGCATGTCATGCTACTTGCACCATTCAGTTCCCAAGCTCTAAATAGTGTACGTAAATCGTAGCGGAAAGATGCTTTGGTCACTGAGAACTGCTCATAATTTCAGAGTCACACATCGACGCTTAGCCCAAGTCGGAAAGCATCTGCTGCAACATCGCGCGAAGTTTTGCTATCTCGGCGGCACTCATAGGAATACTCTCCCCCATTTTGGCGGGAATCTCAGCTGCCTGCTGCTCGAGGGCACGACCTTTTTGGGTAAGTTTTGCCACTACACGGCGCTCATCTTGTGTATCACGCTGACGCACAATTAGACCTTTAACCTCAAGTTTCTTTAATAGAGGAGTCAACGTCCCCGAATCCAACATCAAACAGGCACCCAACTCGGATACCGATTGGTCCCCATGCTCCCACAGCGACATCAACGTGAGATACTGCGGATAAGTCAGCCCCAGCGGATCCAACAGCGGCTTGTATGCACGCGTAATTGCTCGCGACGCCGCATACAACGGAAAACAAAGCTGGTTTTCGAGTTTTAGCTGTTCGTAAGACATGGACACCTCTTGCTCACCAATTGTGTTGACTTCATTTTACATTGTACACAATTTATTTGTGTGATACTGTCTTTGCGAGCGGAAAAGTTGTGGAAGCGCCACAACTACTGTCCGCCTTAGATAGGAGTTCAACATGGCACATAGCATTTATGATTTTACCGTCACCAAACCCGACGGTAGCACCCAAAGCCTTGCCGACTATAAAGGCAAGCTTTTGTTGGTAGTTAATACCGCCACTGGCTGCGGCTTTACTCCTCAGTATGAGGATCTCGAGCGTATTTACCGCGAATATAAAGCACAGGATTTTGAAATCCTTGACTTTCCTTGCAATCAATTCCGCAACCAAGCGCCTGGCTCTGACGAAGAAATTCACCAATTCTGCCAGCTAAAATTTGGCGCAGATTTCCCTCAGTATAAAAAGCTCGAAGTCAACGGTGATGGTGCTGACCTCCTCTTTGTATGGCTTGCCACCGAAAAGCCTTTCCAGGGCTGGGGCAAGAGTGTCAAAGCTTTGGCGATGAAACCTGTTGGCGCGAGCGTCGACAAAGAGTTTGGCGATAAGGCCTACGTCAAGTGGAATTTCACCAAGTGGCTTGTCGACCGCGAAGGCAATATCGTTGCTCGTTTTGAGCCCACTATTTCTATGGACGAGGTCGAAGCGGCAATCAAGGCTGCTCTATAAGCAAATAAGTGAGCATCGTCACGCTTTTCCGCGTGTCTTGCCCACACAGAAACGATAAAAGTAGCAGTTTGCGACTTCAGCATTTACAGAGATACAGGTAAATGCCATATCAAAATTTAAGTCGCAAGCTGCTACTTTTTGTAAAACACGGGAGCTCTGCGTCCTTACTGCGGCCCCGTGACATCAGCCAATCCGCTAGTCGGATATATCAACGTCTAAGGTAACGGCAAAATCATATGCGGGATAGCGCTTCTTGCAGGCCGCTTTGATCTGCTCACATACGCTTTGGCGGTCAGCCACATCAAAGCTCACCACAACATCCAAGCGCGCTTCGTGGGCAGCTTCGTCCACGTAATGCTACCTGAGGCTCTTGTTCTGCGTCGCGATCCTTCGTAGTCATCAATACTTCCTCTCACCCGACTAACTCAGCTGTTTATACCCATCTAGGACGGAAACTTCGCAATCATGGTTCATAATGAGCGCATTAGTGCATGCGAGGCGCAATTGCGCACATGGGAGTAGATATGGCTTTGTGGGAAAAAATTCTTGACTTTGGCGATCCTTATGCCGAGCAAAGGCAGTTCACGGATGAGACAAGTGGAGCAAAATTTGCTGAGGTAATCTACGGTGGTCGTAATGCTGACGATGAGCCATGCAAGCCCGCAGATGACCCCAAAGGTGTTGGTCGTTGGGTTGCAATCGAACGTGATGGCGCCTATGAGCTGCTGCTTTGGAAGCACGACCGCAAATCTGGCGGCAAAACCGAATATGGTTCGGACATTACGGGAGAGCCCCTCGAACAGATCCACGAAGTATTGGTCAAGAAGGTCGCGCTGGTCAAAAAGGCCGAGGCTTTGCTTGAAGACGAAAGACGCGACGGAGCTGCCCTGCGTGCAATGAACGCCTTGATGGACGAATGGAAAGCCATCCATGGCTTCCGCACTCCACGCGAAGACGAGTTGTGGAACACATTTCAAGCCGCACGCACAAAGTTCCGTGAAGAACGTAATGCCGTTATGCAATCTATGGCCAAAGCCAAAGAAGAGCTGGCGCAGCAGGCCGAAGCCGTCGCTGAAGCCAAGGATTTTCGCAATGGTAGCGCACGCATGCGCGAGTTGATGGATCAGTGGCGCAAACTTAGTTCCGCGGGTCGTCAGGCTGACGAGGCGCTTTGGACTCGCTTTAATGGGGCTCGTCAGGCGTTTTTTGACGCACAGCACGAAAACTACGAACGTCGCCAAGCAAAAATTGCCGAGAATGCCGCCGCGAAAGAAGATCTCATCAAACGCGCGCAAGAACTCAGCGATGCCAAAGATTATTCGCGTGAAGCCACCGCGGCTATGCGTGCTCTAGGTGATAAGTGGAAAGCTACAGGTTTTGCCGGCAAGGAAATTAACGACCAGCTTTGGGAACGCTTTCGCTCAGCTCAAAACCCCTTCTGGGACGAACGCAAAAAATACAATGAACGTCGTCATGCCGAGTGGGAGCAACGCCACACCGAATGGTGCGAGCGTATGGAAGGCGTCCTTGCGACAAAGCAGCGCACTCTCGACAAGCTTGAGGAGCAGGTCGACGTTTTGGAATACCAGCTCAAGGCCACCGATGATGATATCCGTCGTCGTGACTTAACTGAACGCTTAGAAGAGTATCAGCGCGACATCACTGATATCGAGCATGATATGGCCGATATCCGCCGCAAGATGAAACGTTAGGTTCCACGGACACCATAGGTACCATAAGCAACATCTAAGGTGTCTAGTGATTTCCCAAATCACTAGACGTCTCAAAAGCAGATAGGATGGCGATTTTCATGGCCAAGTACAGCAGCTCTCATACCAAGCGTGTGTACGTAAATGGCGTCATTCTTGATGGCACCAAAGATATGACCGCTCAGACAGGCAAAGCAGTGCTTGTTGAGGGCGATACAATCGTAGCAATTAGCGAGCAAATCTCCGATTTGTCTGGATATGAGATTGTTGATTTGGGCGGGCGCTATCTTTTACCTGGTCTTATCAATATGCATGTACATCTTGCAGGCAACGGTAAACCCCAAAAGAAGCAGCGCGACGCATCCGCACTGGTAGATAAACTCTTTTCCAATCCTATCAGCGCAGCTATTGCTCATGCGCTAGTACGTTCCTATGCAAAAATTGAACTGATGAGCGGAGTTACTACCGTACGTACCGTTGGCGGCCTCCGCGATTTAGATACGCGTGTACGTGATGAAATTGCTTGCGGCAATCAGTTGGGACCACGCATCATTGCGGCAAACGAAGGTATTTCAGTACCTGGTGGTCACATGGCAGGCTCAGTTGCGATAGCTGCCGGAAACTCCGATGCTGCACGTGCTCTGGTTCACAAGGCTCAAGCACAAAATGTTGACTTTGTTAAGCTTATGATTACTGGCGGCGTACTTGATGCGAAGGCAAAAGGTGTGCCAGGCGAGCTCAAGATGCCTCCCGAGATGGTAAAGGCCGCCTGTGATGAAGCTCACGCCTGTGGCTACATTGTTGCAGCACATGTTGAATCAACTGAAGGCGTCAAAGTTGCTCTCGAAAATGGTGTTGACTCTATTGAACACGGTGCCGAACCCACCGATGAGATCATTCAGCTGTTCAAGGATCGCGGCGCCTTCCTGACAACCACCATTTCACCAGCCCTCCCCTATGCCCTTTTTGATCGCAGCATATCCAATGCTTCAGAGGTAGAGCAGTTCAACGGCAAAATGGTCTTTGACGGTATTATTTCTTGCTCAAAAGCAGCTCTTGCGAATGACATTCCCGTAGCCCTTGGCAACGATGTTGGCTGCCCTTGGGTCTCACAATATGACTTCTGGCGTGAGCTGGTCTACTTCCACAAGATGGTCGGAGTCTCTGAGAAATTTGCTCTCTATACGGCCACTCTGCGCAATGCTGAGCTGGCAGGTATTGGGGATAAAACTGGCTCTATCGAGGTAGGCAAATGTGCCGACATGATTGTCTGCTCCAAAAATCCTCTTGAAGACCTAAGCGCGTTGAGAGATATCGAAATGGTTGTGGCACGAGGTTACTTGATTAAGTACCCACACGTCACTCGCAAGAGCATACTTGACCGTGAGCTAGACAAATTCTTGTAGGACTGCATACATGGACGAGCCTCAGGATCATACCGACAAAAGCAAGCGACTCTTTATTGCCATCTGGCCTAGTGAAGCAGTACGTCGCGCGCTGATAGCCACTCAAGATGACCTCAGCCCGCTCATTGCGCATCCCAAGCCTAGCTCCAAACGCAACTTGCATTTGACCCTCTCCTTTTTAGGTGAATGCACCGCTTTGCAGGAAACCGCAGCCAAACGCGCGATAGTCCGCTGTGCACAGGATACTTTGCCATTTGAGCTGAAGTTGGCATCTATTGGTTGTTTTGAGAAGCGTCATGGCGGAGCGATTGTGTGGCGAGGCTTAGACGGCGATCTGGATAGCCTACACGCACTTCATGCACGACTTTGCGCAGAGCTTGCAGCGGAGGGATTGGGCGATTTTCAAAGCAGTAGCTTTAGTGTATACATTCCCCATATCAGCCTTTTCCGTGGCGCTCGTCTTTCAGAAAACTCTGAAGCCGCAGGCTTGGCAGAAGCTTTGACAGCACAATCTCAAGAACACCACGGCGATACACGCTGGGCAGCGCGTTGGCAGGCTTCCTCGCTTTCACTGGTTTGGAGCCATCGTGAAAGCAAAGAGGGACCTCTACTCTATGATGAAATCGCTCGTGCTGAGTTCTCGGCAAGAGAGCCGTCCGCCCAAGCCGTAGCCACAAAGACACCGCATCCTCGAACGATATTTATCGATGCCGATGCCTGTCCTGTCATTCGCGAGACTCTTTCCTGTGCGCGCAAGCAGGGCGTTCCCGTTGTAATTGCAGGTAATACCACCCAAAACCTCGAACGCCATATTCAAGCGAGCGATCCTCGTAGTCCCAAGCATGCCAAGGGAGGCTTTTGGGTAGATGTGCTCGACGTTAGCATTGGAGCTGATAGTGCCGACTTTGCCATCGTCGAACGTCTTGCGCCAAAAGATATTGTGGTCACCCAAGATATTGGTCTGGCGGGAATGGCGCTTGGCCGCGGCGCTACAGCGATAGGAGTACGTGGACGTATCTATCGCAAGGAAACCATCGACTTTGATTTGATGTTGCGTCACGAAGAAAAGAAGGTTCGCCGCGCAGGAGGACGCACAAAAGGACCCACTCCCTTTACCTCTGAAGACTGCAAGCGTTTCGTGGCCAAGCTAAAGCGCCTGCTCACACAAAACTAGCGTGAGTAGGCGCTGAAAAACAAGCAAAGGCTTTGCTTGCATACGAGCGTGACCCTGCTTTACATGCCGGCGTACTGGCATGGTTCTACTTACTTCTCTGCGTGCTGACATGATCCTGCTTACGTCTTGGCATGCTAGCATGGTCCTGCTTTACATCTTAGCGTGCCCCGGCTTACTGGCGGTAATAGCTCAGGAAGTCTGCTAGCTTGTCAACGGCTTCTTTGAGGGTCTCGATACGCGGCAGATAAACAATGCGGAAGTGGTCGGGTTCGCTCCAGTTAAAACCAGTGCCCTGGACAATGAGTACTTTTTTGTCTTGGAGCAAATCGAGAGCAAACTGCTGATCGTCGGTGATATTGAAGCGCTCGCGATCAAGCTTGGGAAAAATGTAGAAGGCCGCCTTGGGCTTAACCACACTGATACCAGGAATATCTTTGAGCGCGTTGTAAACATACTCGCGCTGCTCGTAGACACGACCACCCGGCTGGACATAGTCGCGCACCGACTGGTGACCCCAGAGCGCCGTCTGGACAATGGACTGAGCAGGCACATTAGAGCACAGACGCATATTCGAGAGCATGTTGATGCCCAAAATATAGTCGCGAGCAATGCGTTTGTTACCAGACAGTACCATCCAGCCAATACGATAACCAGCAATCATGTGGGACTTGGAGAGACCTGAGAAAGTCACACAAAACAGGTCAGGAGCTAGCGAGGCAACAGAAACGTGCTCACCCTCTCCTTCCATAACGAGACGATCGTAAATCTCGTCAGAAAAGATAATTAACTGGTGCTCACGAGCAATATCCACAATCTCTTGCAGCACCTCGCGCGGATATAGTGCGCCAGTTGGATTGTTGGGATTAATGATAACAATAGCTTTGGTAGCAGACGTAATCTTGGAACGAATATCGTCCATATCGGGATACCAGTCTGCCTGCTCGTCACAGAGATAATGCACGACCTTGCCACCAGCAAGCGTTGCGCAGGCAGTCCACAGCGGGTAGTCTGGGCTTGGAATCAAAATCTCGTCACCATCATCAAGCAGCGCCGACATCGACAAATTGATAAGCTCAGAAACACCGTTGCCTGTATAGATATCGTTCATCGTGACGTTTGGCAGGTCCTTGACCTGCGAATACTGCATAATTGCTTTGCGCGCCGAAAAAAGTCCCTTGGATGCCGAGTAGCCTTCACACTTGGTCAGCTGAGCAGCCATATCCAAAACAACCTCATCGGGAGTACGAAAACCAAAAGTCGCAGGGTTGCCAATGTTGAGCTTGAGGATGCTCATGCCATCCTCTTCCATACGGTTTGCCTCATCGACAACAGGGCCACGCACGTCGTACAACACGTTTTCGAGCTTGGCAGATTTTTTGAACTGGCGCATAGGATGAACCTCCCGGTACATTTTTTTCTGTGCAGTAGAGCTGAACTTTTGACCACCATTTGACTGATTTGTTGCAGATAAACCCGAGTTGAGGGGCGCAGTAGTGCCCGTGGTAGCTCGCGTACCAGACCGCTCATCATCGGCTGCTCGGGTCGCTGCTACATGATCGCGAGTCGTCTGCTTCTGATTAGTACCTGCAAGCCAGTTTTCTTCAACTCCCAAAAGCTCGGCTAACGAATTCAACACGGCAGGGCGTGGCATAGTTTTGCCGCTTATATATTGGCTCAACTGGCTTTTGCCGAGCTTTACTCCCTGCACGGAGGCCAGATGCAAAAGATCGACCTGCTTGAGGTCACGCTCCTCCATAATCTTGACCAAGCGCTCAGGAAAACCCTGACTATCCATGTCTACTCCGCTCGTCTCTGACTGTCCATGCCTGCTCTGCTCGTTTAAATCTATCTCGCGTGGAAGCACCACGCTTGAGCTTAAAATACGAGCTTTCTTCACGCAAAAGTTCAAAGTTCAATTTAGTTCTCAAAACGTTGGGAACATAATAGTTCAAAGTTCAAGATTAAAGTTCAGAATATTATTCATCATGAAGCTGACACAGTACATTTATTATTCAAATAAGCAGATTGTTTTTCTTCAGCTCGTATTGAATAACGTTTCCCCAGTTCAGAATGCTTTTCTTTGGCAAGATATCAAACTAATTCGCGCTATTTTCAAAAAAGATAAAATTGTCCTTGCATTTCTTTTGGTGCTAGGTAATAATTACTTCCGCTGAAGCGCGACGAAAGCCGTGCGGGGCAGATGGTGGGTGTAGCTCAGTTGGCCAGAGCGCCGGACCGTGGCTCCGGAGGTCGTGGGTTCGAGACCCACTACCCACCCCATTTATGCGCTGTTAGCTCAGCTGGCCAGAGCAGGGGACTCTTAATCCCAAGGTCCAGGGTTCGAATCCCTGACGGCGCACCAGAAACACAAGGTCAGAGCTTCAGCTCTGACCTTTTTTCATGCCGAAGTGACACAGAGTGACAGAAAAGTTTCACCATCTCCACCTCAAAAAGATTCACCATTCCTCATCCCCATCCAAAAAAAGGTCTCTCTTTCATCATCCTCTCCAGAAAAGGTTCACCGTTCATCATCCCATCCCGAAAGGGTCCCTTTTCACGTTTGGCTCCACAAAAGACCTCATAAATTTTGCGCTTGCGAGGAAATAGGAACCCGATTCACTGTCTGCTGATGAATCGTGACTCTTTTCGCATGTTGCACTTCGCGCCATAATACGTAACGCGTTGAGATGCCGTATGCATCCCACACTTGTTTGCCTCGAAATTTGAACCATTTACGGTTTGTATCCCTAAAAGCAACAATCTTGTGACCCGCCTCAGATATCAAGACAGCATTTTCATACCCCTCTTCGCTCTGAAGGCCGATGTGTGCCATTTGCTGAAATTTGT
>NZ_KE952965.1 GCF_000466405.1 Atopobium sp. oral taxon 810 str. F0209
AAAATTTGTGGATGGTTCGCTTTTCGAGTTATAGGAAAACGGGGGCTGCACTTCCAATGGAGCTGATGAATCGTGAACCCTTTTCGCATGTTGCAGTGCCGCGCTGTAGCACGTATTGCATCAAGATGCTACATTACGGTGATTACCTGCTCATTCGCACAAATACGAATGGACAGGAGTAATTGTGGATGATATGCGCGTGCTAGGCGATCTGGGGTTTTGAGAAGGGCTGTTGTAAGGGCGGATCCCTTAGGTGCGGCTGCCTGTTTGCGATACCGGGAAAGAATTCTACGCGATGCCGCTCCCGCGCGGCTCACTGTCAGCAGCCTGCGAGAACGCGAGCAGTGTAAACGGATATCGGGTGATTTGCCGACGCTGGTGCTGCTCAGCTAGCAGGCTCGATGCCGTTCTGCTCAAACCATGTGGACGCGATGTCCCTAAGGCGCTCCCTGCGGTATCCCCACCAAGCATCGAGCACTCCGTGCCGGCGCGCCTCGTCCTTGAACGAGCGATACGGATGTCGCGCGTACGCGGCATCAAGCAGCCATTCGCCCAGGGGATCTGGCTGGGACCGCGCGAAGTCGCGCATCCACCTAAGGTCCTCGATCTCATCTGCACCGGGGAGCGCTATCCAATCGGACGCCTCCAGATCTGGTTCGTCGCCTTGATCCCCCTCCGTGAGCAGCTCATCGACGTCGCCGTAGAAGCCGTCGAGGAACTTGTTGCTGAAGGTACTGTGGAACTCACCCGTCCCGATGTTGTAGAAGTACTGCAAGTCGTCTTCCTCAAGCAGACGGGTGACCGTGCCTACACTGAGGGGCTTCTCGGGCTCTAGCCAGCTCATGTTTCTCTCCGATCCTCTCTGACGCTGTCATGCGCCGGCTTACCTGCCGGAACCCTTACAATCCTCTTGGCTCGCCATGACTATGCAGGGCGACACAGGTCATTTCTAAACCCAGTAACTGACTCTGCGTTGCAGGAACATTCCGCTAGATTATCCATCCTTCCAAGGCAGAGAGGCAAGATTCCACCTCGCGTTCTTGTCGATATCGTCACGCAGTACGGATCCGAAAAAGTCCGAGGCAAGCTCGCACGCCGTATCGAACGTGGCGAACTCCTCCGGCGTCTCGAAAATCTCCCGCATCTAATCCCTCCTCAGATATCGGTAGAGTGGGAAGCCCTCCTCGAACCCACAGCGGACAGCAAGCCCGTCAACTTCTGACGAGAGTCGCTTCTCGTCCCCTATCAGGCTGCGTGACACGGCATCTCCCAGCACGCTCGCGGTGAAGCTCAGGTCCTCCCCCCGCTCGAGCAAGGTCAAGCACGGTCCGTGCGGGCGTCGTCGCTGGAACGCCAGAGACGACGGTCACGTCCCTGTCTTCTAGCTCCCTGTCGATGAACGAAAGACCGTTTCTGCGGGTCTGCCGCCTCCCGGGGTGCGAGAAGACTATCGGTGTAGGGCTGAGTTCTCCGATCCCGTGAAGCCACGCGATTGTGTTCATGGAGGCGGTGAAACCACCAGGACCCTTATCTCTCTCGTAGGACGGGGTTTCTGGCTCGAGCGATATCCACACTGCGATGACATCGCCCTCCCTGAGGGAGGGAGTCCCGCTACAGTCAGGGAGAGGATGCCGCGGAAGCACGCGCCAGCGCCGGGCTCAAGCAAGACGAGAGCAGATACCTAAGCGTCTCCAAGGTGGCTGAGTACCTGCAGGTCTCGTGCAACACCGTTTACAAGATGGTCAGGCTCGGACGAATCCCAGCAGTACACGTTGGCAGACTCTTGCGGATAAGCCTCCCCAAGTTCGGCAACGCCCTCTGCGGCGCGGACCGATAGACGCGCAAGAGAGATGCTCGTCCTCGACGCACGCTGACTTTCGCCGGCTCCGAACGAAGAATTCGGACCATCAGCCGCAAAACAGACCGGCACTCACAACAACCGCGTTCCGTCCAATGGGCGAAGCGTGCGTCGAGCGAGTGCGGTAAGACAAGTTCACGTGAGCCGATCTCGACCTCTCCGGAATCATCAGGAACGTCTTCGCAAGGACATACGGCTTCTGCCGCGAAGGAGACAGCTTCTACGAGAACTGGTCGGCAACTACCCACTTCCTCGGGATCTCGACTCGCCCGGGACCCGCGCCATCAACAAGCTCACCGACCGGAGGTTGATCGTGCACACTGGCGAGCACACCTTTCCAACGAGAGACATTATGCGGTGTTACTGGATCTCCGGCGATACCATAGCAGCCGCCCGCATGGAGACGGGCAGGGCGATCCTCCCTGACAGGATTTCACCCCCTGACGAGATGTCATCCCATGACACGATGCTCTTTTATTATCAGCCACAATTGCAGGGACTTCGTCTTGTTGCTATCTACGTTGCTCGTTTGAACGTCCTCACTCATATGCTCACTTCCAATATCTCTTTAGTCGTCTCGCAGCACTGTGCCAGCTCGATACCAGATGCATAAGGGTTCTTCTTCATATACTTATCCCAGAACGCAAGCATCGTCTGATCGGATGCAACCTCATCAAGGACCACCTGCCACCGTGCTATTCTCTCGGTGCTGCCGCGCTTCATACACGTGGCCTTGAGTGCCTTTCGCAGTGTGGGGATATCACAGCTATCATTCTTGGTCCGCCAAAGAAGATGTATGTCGTAGAAATCGCGCAGACGCGTATTGGTTACACCGCGGGAGACGACGGTTTCGAGTTTCTCAGCAAGCACTGTCTCGAGTGGGTAGGACATCAACCGAACGCTTCCCTCATCGAACAGGAGCGGGTAGTCATAGCCGATGGGACCCGGAGTTATGCTGTCGCCCGTAGTAACATCGATCGTGAGTGGCACCGACATCGGTGGGTAGACTGCCTTAAGATGCACGCGTATGCCCGGGTAGTCGTCGGTCTCCCTAATGTCCTCGGTGCGGTCGAACTTGAAGCTCCAATCATCATCTGCGCTCTCAGCAGCTACTTCGCGGAAGACTGCCTTGGCAGTCTCGTGCGTCAACGTGAAGTCGATGATTGTTGTATCGAGGTCCATCGTTGTCCTAGATGCCACTCCCACAAGGGAGGAGATGAGCATTCCGCCCTTGATGACGACGTTATCTCGCCATTTGGATCGTGAGAGACGCTCAAGGAGCCTCTCGAAGAGGTAGTTCTGCATCATGGACTGCGCAGGGATACCCGCCTCTTTCGCTCGGGCATTAATGCGCACCTTAAGTTGCATCGCGTTCTTGGTTCTCACAGCAGCACCCCTAGGTAGTTTCGAATCTTGGATTCCACGCCGAGAGCGCGGGCATAGGCAACGAGCTTCACTGGGTCACAACTTTTACTTCGCACGTAAACTTTCATCGTTGGAGTGATCAGCTGGGAATCGGGTGTGCTCTGGCCGCGCATGAGGTCGCAAAGCGTCCTCTCAATATTGTAGGCCCTAACTATGTTGCTGTATTCCGTCTTGACGGTACAGAGGCCCAGATCGAGAAGGTCATCAGCGCAGGTGCGGCATATGATGCCAGCTTCTCTGGCAGAAGATGCGTTGTAACTTCTAGGGAAGGTCATTGTGAGCGCAAAGGGCGCACGGTCGGTCATGCCGTGGAGGAAGAGCGCTGTATCATCCGAGAAGATTCCACGCGAGAAGCGATACTGGGCGATGTAGAGAGGGTCCTCCCATACGTCAGGGAGCGCGTAAAGACCTCGAGCGACCTGGATGAGTTCACCAGCGTTCACAGCTTCTGCCAGCTTGCGCCTAGGGATATCGGCATCCGTCGCCTGAGTAGAGGTGACGTAGCCGTTGTTGTTCATGGCTATATCCATCAGGGTGTCCGTGGTGACTCCTCTCTTGTTTGTACCAATACGCTTAAAATTATCTAATGTTAAGCATGAATGTACAACCAGCAGCAAGGTTGCCACAAATCCTCTGCAATCGTTACTCTCGCATTGCGACTGCCAGTTTTTGAGGGAGGATCGGTCCCGAAATACCACATTACAGTTGACTACATGATGGCGAACGTTCGAAGCAAGGTAGGGTACTTTCCGATTAAAGAGTGACAGATTCGATAGAAGAGCAATATGTTTGGGCTGGGAAAATGATCATTTGTGTAACGCAACATTGGGATAACCTACATCAGTACCGGGGTGCTCAGAGCAAACGGTGTCGGGAATAGGAAGCCATAGGCTGGGACAATGGCGATGCACGGGACGAGACGTGTACATTCAGGCAGGCACTCGGGCCGTCAGAGACACATGATAATGGTCTCGAGTATGCAGATTGCGGCCGCCCCGATCAGAATGCCGCCTACGGCGCAGCCAAGCTCGTCTCTCTTCTGAGCCTCAATCTGTTCGTTGGTCGATTTCCAGTTCCCAGCGATGGTTCTATAGCCCTTGCCGCAGATGAGAAGGACTCCCTAAACAATCAAGACGAGGGAGATAACGAGCAGAACTATGACGCCGATGGGCTTCATTCGTGTTCAACCTTTCTCCTCGCATGCAAAATAGAAATCTTTCGGGATTATAGCATGGGTGCAAACAACGAAATAATCGCCCCGGTGGTTGGAGAAGCAAACTGAACCTAGATGCAATAATAGGGTCAAGGCCCTAAACACATGCGCAGCTGCAGCGGAGACCTCTGCAGCTGCGCACAAGTATCTGGCTCTAGTTCCGACTAAGGATGCGCAAGCTCAATCAGTAGTCGGGGATCAACAGAGTAATCGCCAATCCGGAAAAATAGAAGCAAAGTGACTACCATTTACCACTGCTCTAAACTGGGCTTTCTATTCCCACTCGATGGTTGCGTAGCCCGTTTCCGTGTAGTCAGCAGGATGCGTAAGCTGGGGCTCCCCCTACTCTCCTATCGCGAGAACCGTGTAGTCACCCTGTAGTCAGCGGTGATTACATGCCCTGTAGCCACTTGGGGAGAGTATTTTCACCTAATCGAAGAGTGACACGTTTGACCTGCGGAAACACAGTTCGATTGCGTGCAACTGATTACATGGTCGGAAACGGCGATAAAGAGCTGGGGCTCTCCCCAACCCAAGAGCGACGATTCCCAAGTGAAGAGCGGCAGCTCTGAACTGGGAAAATGAGGCTTTCAGCTCATCGGGTGACCACATGCCTATTGTTCATGATGAGGCTTCGTCGTCGCGGGTAGATGAGTTTCAAATTCACATGCCTCGTCGCAACAAACCCTCGCTAATCGCATGCGCTCCCTAGAGGTTGGCTCTTTTCCCGATTATGCGAACAGCGTCCATGGCATCCACCACCGAGACTGCGGAGGCATACGGATTCAGACGCGTATACGCGCTCCATATGCGGGCAATCTCATCGGAGCCTTCAATCTCTCGACTAACAAGCTCATAGTCTTTCATAATGTCTGAGGAACCGCGATGCTCCGACGTCCGCTGTATAGCCTCCCGCAGCGTCTCCCAGTCAATCGTCTGTTCGTACAGTCTTACGAGCGTGGCGAGGTCGTACAGATCTCGGGCACGTGTGGTAGCGACACCACGCTTCACTACCGCCTCGAACTTCTCTGCGATACACGTCTCTAACGGGTACGACATCAAATGAATCGACCCCTCCCCGAACAGGGTGGGGAACTGGTATTCAATCTCCCTCGGGGTGATGACGTCACCCGCCGTGACATTAACCTTCAATGGCGTCCTCATACGCCCGAATGTCGCAGTCAGATGCGCACGCAATCCGCCGTAGTCGTCGTCCTCGCGGATGGGCTCTACTCGCTCGAACGCGAAGGCAATGCCGTCTTCCAGGTCGACAGAGCAAATCTCCTGCATGGCAAAGAGATCGATTCGTCGTCAAGTGGCAGGGCCCTAACAGTTGCGTCCAGATCCATGGTAGTGCGCTGCGCCACGCCCATCATTGAGGAAAGAAGCAGCCCTCCCTTGATGACGAATTGTTCACGGTAGCGCGTCCTCTCTAGTCTCATGAGAAGGTGCTCGAAGAAGTAGCGCTGCATGATCTCCTGGGCAGAGAGGCCGTGCTCCTTTGCCAGGGCCTTCGCTTTGCCTCTCAGACTCGCATCGTTGAGGATCGTCATGACAGCACCTCCAAGTACGTTTGAAGTTCCGAGGTCACGCCCATCGTCTTCGCGTAGCGCATCAGCTGGGGCAAGTCTTTCCCAGGGGAACCGAAGTACGCGTTCACGGCCTGCCCGAGGAGCTGGGTGTCCGCCCCTCCACGCTTGCGGGCGAGCACGAGGTCGCAGATGCTGCGTTCGCGGTCGTGAAGCAGCAGCGTCGTACCTGTGGGGGACTCGCCTTGCACTACGCCCAAACCATAGAGCCCCTTGCTCTCGTGCGAAACAAGGCAGTTGGGGAACTCCCCTACTATGCCATCTTCCTTGTATCCCCGGGGGAGCGAGACCTCGTACACGCCCGGCACGATGTCGGTCATGCCGTGGAGGTAGAGCGAGCTGCTGCAGCGAAAGACGACCTTCGGCCAGCGAAGCGAGATGACGGCGAAGTCATCCAGCGATGTGTCCGCGAGCGCAAAGACTCCGCGACTCTCCTTGACCGCTACGCCCTGGGAGACGAGCAGCTGCAGCATGCTCGACGAGAAGCCCGCCTCGCGTGCCTGTTTGGTGGTGATGCGACCGGCGCTTTCATGCATGAACTCTATAAGGGCGTCCTTCTTCGTTTTTCCTCCAATGGTAAGACATGCGGCAATCATACTTATAATATCGTATATATTGCCATAGTCTCAGATGCGATTAGGTAATTTAAGGCCTGCATGGGGACGCAGAAAGCACCAGGCCACACCCACTGTCAAAGACATTCGACATCGAAGCAGGCCCTCTTCTGTCGCGATTCCAAAGCCCTTTGGCTGCAACCGGGTTAGAATCGCCGTACCTTCGCGAGCGAGCGGGGCGGCAGACGGACCACCCGGAAAGGAAGTCGATGGAACTCGGGAATCTCATACGGAAGCACCGCACAGCGGCGGACATGTCCCAGGACGACCTCGCGCAGGCAATCTTCGTATCGCGCCAGACCGTCTCCAACTGGGAGACGGGAAGGACCTGCCCCGACGTGCAGAGCCTGCTGCTCATGAGCAACCTGTTCGAGACCTCCATCGACGAACTCGTGAAGGGAGACCTGGAAATGATCGAATCACAGCTGAGCAAGGACGCCAAGGCCATGAAGGCCCTGGGCAGGGTGGTGGCCGCCTCCCTCCTGTTCGCCATCGTCGCGCCTGCCCTCGGCCTGAACCTCTGGGATTGGCAGCTTACCCCGACCGCCGTCATCTTCGTGATGGGCCGGGGCATCGGCATGGCCACAGCGGTCGGCATCGAAGTGATCAAGCGGCGCCACAACATCGACACCTACCGCGATATCTCGGACTTCATGCAGGAACGGGCCCCCGAGGGCAGCGAGCGCAAGGAGGACCGCACGAGGGAAAGCCTTGCTCTCTCTCGGTGGACATGCGCTCGCTCCTGGGGGCCGCAGTTGGCGCAGGCCTCGTCATCGCCGTTGCCGCACTGATGGGCGTCCTCTGAAAGGGCCGGCCAAGCTGGTAGATGCCACACCAAAGCCCGTCGCATATGCCTGCAGCGGGCTTTGAGTTGGTTGTCAAGCGAACCCGCTGTTAATGCCCTGCGGGGCCAGCCGGGACATATATGCACCTGAGCGAACTCCGATGCCGATTGGGAATTCGAGACATTCGAACAGGGCTATGCGCGGCGACCTTGAGCTCGTGAAGGTGGGCGCAGGCGACTATAACCGCCTTGGTAGCGTTCCCTTCAAGGTCACGAGCAAGACAACCGGCGAGAGCCACACAATCGTGACCGACGCGAACGGCTACGCCTCGACGGCTTCTAGCTGGAACGCGCACACCTTCAACACCAACGCAGGCACTTCCGAATCGGGAATCTGGTTCGGCTCATGAACTGGCTGAGCATATCCGACACGAATGAGCCATTTCTTACGAAAGCCCACCGTTGATAGTGACCACATCCTAGACCATCAGGCAGCCTTCGTGGTGATACCTGTGAAGTACCAGGATGAGGGAGTCTCATAGTCGAGAGACTGATGGATGCGCCGGTCGTTGTAGTACGTGACAAAGCCCGATATCAGCCTTTCAAGCTCTGCGGGAGTTGAGTATTCCGCCGTCCTCAGGCACTCACTCTTGAGCGTGCGAAACCACCTCTCGACCAACACGTTGTCCCTCCAGCGGCTCTTGCCGTCCATGGACTGGGTGATGTGGCAGGTCTTGAGGAGGCCGGCGTAGTCCTCAGAGCCGAAGACGGATCCCTGGTCAGAGTTCATGATCGAGGATATCCCGTGCTCCCTGAACGCGTCTTCCGCGCACCTCACAACCTCGTTTGCCTTCATGGTGTCAGAAAGTCTCCAGGAGACGATGCAGCGGCTATACCAGTCGATGATGGCGGTGAGGTACATATGATGCCCTCCGATCTGGACGTAGGTGATGTCTGTCGACCGCACCTGGTTGGGAAACGAGATGACCTTGTCCTTCAAGGGGTAGCCGAACTTCCTGGAATGCTTGGTGGGTTTTGATAGGGACGGAAGCGGGCAGCAGGGCTTCACGTTCATCTCGCTCATAAGGCGCCTCACGTGCCAGCGGCTGACCTCGTAGCCTTCCTGGTCGAGCACTCTCGCGATCCTCCTTGCCCCGTAGGCCGGGCTCTCGAGGTGTATCCGATCGATCTCGGCCATGAGGCGCTCGTCTTCCTCAGGGGTTGTCTCTTCCGTCTCCTTGGGCTCGTAGTAGGTGGAGCTCCTTGCCACTCCTAGAAGCTCTGAGGCGCGCTTCCTCGTGAGCTTGTCAGGACGGCTGTCCTTTGCGGCCTGGCACCTCCCCTGGGTCGTAGCCGCACTCGTCACAAAACCGCTGGAGAAAGTCGCGCTCGACGGTGAGCTGGCCTATGGTCTTCAGCAGCTCGTCGTGCTCCTTCTCGGCGGCTTTCTCCCGCTTCTTTCTCTCGGGTTCCTGCCTTGTCTTGCCGAAGACGTCCCCTGCCCCTTCTTCTAAGAGCTGGTCTCCCCACTGTGCCGCGACCGATGGCTGGATGTTGTTTTCCGAGGCCACCTGGGAGAGAGCCTTGTCCCCCTTATGACCTCGAGGGCCACTCTCATCTTGAACTTGGGAGGGTAGTGCCTTCTCGTCGTCTTGCTCATGTTCAAAGCCCTTTCTGTGCTCATCAGCACATTGTCGGGCTTTCGTAAGCTCAAGAACAAACGTGTCTAGAAACTGGCAGCCACATCATCTCCTCTCGCGGAATTTATATTTTTTTCGATTTTTCTCTATTACATTGAAATTGTATTTATAATATCGGACTCTGTCGTTTGTCTTCCGGTTATGGTGCTATGAGAACCCTTCTGCCGCATTCCCGCTGGCCGGAGAGGCTCCCTTCCCGCCCATGAGCGTCCGGAGGGTGCAGCCCGAGATCGCCCTGACATCGCCCCTGGACAGATTGAAGTGCAGGAGGGGTAGCCCTGTGCGTTCCGCGATCTCCTCGATGATGGGCGCCCGTCTCGAGACGTTGACGTACTTCCTCTCGGAGACCTGGCAGACGTTCAGGCCGCGGAGGAGCCCCATTACGTCCTCCGAGCGGTAGCGCCCTCCCAGGACCTTCTCCTGCAGCAGCCTCACCAGGAGCACGGCGATGTAGCAGACGAGGAAATACCCGGTGACCGTGCTCTGCCTCTGCAGGTAGACCGGCCTCGCGTCGAGCTCGGACTTCATGACCCTGAAGGACTCCTCTATCCTCCACAGCCTGTGGTAGGCGGCATATATCTCCTGGGCGGGCATGCCCGTCTCCGACGTCACGATCATGTTGTAGCCGGCGGCCTCCTCGATCCGGTACAGCACGCCCCCGTGCCCGTCGCCGACGTCGGCCCACCCCTCGTCCGAGAGCGCCCATGCCCTCTCCGCGGCCGGCAGCCCCTTCACCGACTTCGAGAAGATGTAGCCGTCCCTCGCGAGCGCCGCGTCCGCCACGTCGTCCGCGCAGTCGAGGCCCTTATCCGCGACCCTCACGGTCCGCCCCGTGGCCGCATCGCGCTCCCTGAGCTGGGAGATGACCTTCCTGATCTGGGGCTTCTCTTCGAGCACGGAGCCACGGCGCGCGCATAGACGAGCGAGGGGAGCAGGTCCGCGAGGGGGAGGCGGGAGCCGTAGGGCCTCTGCAGCAGCGAGAGGTCCGCCGCCGTGCCGAGCGTGTTTTTGATAGCTTTATTTTTCAGGGATGGGGCTGCGGTGGAGAACTTGGACCGGATGCCTTCTACCAGCTGCTATCCTCTGACCCGCAGCCATCCATCCCAGGCTCCATCGCGTCGGCTTCACGCTCCAGGGCCCGTGCGAGCTCCCGGACGACCTCTGGACATGATGCCTGGGAAGCAAGCTCCCCGAGCGAGACCTGCGCATGGACGAGGAGCCTGCTGCGGTCCCCAGGATATGGCTCGGCATGCGTCGCAGGGGCCTCGCGGAAGGGGGCGCAGTCCCCGTCCGCACCGTCGGCCATGAGGCACACGACGACGTCTGCGTCCATGCCCGTCTCCTGCATGGCCCCTGACAGCCTGGAAGCTTCCATATGCCTCTCCCCCATGCAGCCAGCCCCAGCTCCCTACGGTACTGCGTCGGGCTCCCGTGGCCAAGGTCGCTCTTCAGCCTCAGGTCCCTGTACCAGACGAGACAGGCGCCCAACATCTTCATGAACTCCACGACGGGGACGCCCCTCCAGTCGCGGCCGTAGAGGAATTCCACCTGGAGCCTCCCGAAGAATCCCTCGCACCTCGCACTGTCCGGGCCCCTGCCCTTCCTCGACATCGACCTGGCGAGCCCATGCTCCTCGCATGTCGCGACCCATCCCGGCCATCGGTAATGGCAGCCGCGGTCGCTGTGGATTATGGGAGACTCGCCCCCATGCAGCTGGCTGCAGGCGCCGGGGAGCGACGAGTTGGCCATCTCCGCATCCGGCGACGTGGAGGGCAACCAGCTCAGCGGGAGGCCGTCGAAGCAGTCGAGGACCGGCGAGAGGTAGACCTTGCCGACAGGGATGCGGAACTCGGTGACGTCGGTTATCCAGACCCCGTTCGGGGCTTCGGCGCCGAAGTCGTGCTTTCCTCCCTCGTCCATGAGCAGGTTGGGGGGCGTCTCGGACATCTCGCCTTCGTGGGAGCCGTACCGGCGCCCCCTCTTCGGCGTCCGTGCCGCCAAGCCCCCTTCCGCCACGATGGCCCTCACGGTCCGTTCCCCGATGCGCGCACCGGATCCGGCGTTGACCTGCTTCCAGATGCGCCTGTAGCCATATGCTCCTCCGCTCCCCTCGAAGGCGGAGACGACAGCTTCCCGGGCTGCCGCGCGCTCCGCGGCCTCGCCCCCGAGCCTGGCGGCCCTGGCATGTTCATAGCTGCTCTTGGCCATGCCCACCGCCGGAAGCAGGCCCTTCAGCCTCCACTTCGCCCTGAGCCTGTCGACCAGCTCGGCCTTCTCCCGGTTCGTCAGCCGGTTCGGGTCGGTGCCCAGGCCTTTTTTCATGATCTCGGGGGTCGCCTCGCGGATGTCGGGCTCGAGCTGCACCTGCCTGGGCTGCGGCTTCGCCTCTCTCGGCATGTCCTGCAGCTGCCCGACGCCGTCGGGCAGGCCATCGATTCCACCGTCCACGGAAAGGCCTCTCCCTGGGGCGCTCCGCCACCCCCGCCATTGTGGCCCAGGATCTCCCTCCGCCACCGGAACGGGACCGATCCCGACACGCCGTGCCTTGCGGTGACCTCGGCGGCGGTCCCCGCTCCGGCCTCGAGCTCCGCCACCGCTTGCGCCTTCTCGGCGATGGATGGCGGCTCCGCCCTTGCAGGCCGGCTGCGGGCCTCCCTCTGCCCGGGCGCCAGCCCGTCTATCCAGGCGGCGAGGAGCTTCGCGCTGCCGGGACAGCCGAGCATCCTCATGGCCCGGGCGAACCCCCTGCCATGCCCGAGGCAATGCTCGACCGCCCTGCGCCCCTGCTCCTCCGAGCACCTTGGAGCGCCCTGCCGTGCAGGCATCGGGATCTTCCCTGTGGACTCGTACTCCCTCCACCATGCCTTGGGCGTCGGCGGAGTGGGGTAGCCGAGCTCGGCTATCGCGTCTGCATGGCTGTGGCCGAACCTGATGAAGGTCTCGATGGCCTTCTCCCTCTGCTCCATGCTGAACATGGCGGCGTCCTTCCTGTCCCCTTCCGGTCCAAGTTCTCCACCGCAGCCCCAAACCTAAAAATCAAAGTTGCAAAACACACGGGGGGACGTGCGCGAGAGCGCCTGGGAGACGGGCGCCGTCGAGGGGAGGAAGGCGGACACCCAATGCCCGCCCATGCTCTGCCACAGGCCCCCCGGCCCCCGGCGAGCGCGACGCATCGCTTCCGACGGGCGAGGCCGACTCGGAGCCCGGGGGCAAGCTCGCCTGGCTCTGCCCCTGCGACCTCTTCGCCCAGGCCTTCGGAGAGGACGCGGAGCATCTCCTCGAGGCCTTCGGCATCGAGAGGACGGCCCCGGCCGACCTCGGCCTCACGCCCCGGTGCCTCGAGCGCGAGCGCGCGCGAAGGGGCGAGGCGCCCCTCGCCTAGCCAGCCCCCTGACAACCTGACGCGTTCCCGTCGGACCGTTCGGCTGGCCTTTGGACGTGCCCCGGACGGCTGGGGACACCCTTGTGCCAAGACTCAGCCGAACGCCCCCTTGCGAGCCCATCATCTGGGAAGACGGTGCCGCGGGGGCTCCCGGCAAGACGAAGGGGCGTTCCGATAAGTGCGGGAACGCCCCTTAGAGCTCATTCGTTCGGATGAGATTTGGATTCAACCGGTAGCGGTCTTTTCCGTCCATGTTCTGGCATTCCGCACATTGGCTTTGCGTCTCGCACGCAGATTTAGCTTGCGTTTTTCAGGAGGGTAAAGTATATGTACTTGCATGGGGTTTTATGCCTAAAAGCCGTTTGCGAGAATAAAACAGAAAGGACCACGAATGAGAAAGAAGCTATGTTGCTTCATGAGCGTGGTGCTTGCGCTCAGCATCTGTATGCCCGGAGGGGCCGTCCAGGCGATAGCCGATGACAGCGCTACTGCTGCGACGGAGCCCGCCGCGACGGCAGAAACGCAAGGCACCGCGGCCTCCGAACAGGCTGCCGGCGAGCTGGAAGACACCCGAGACGCAGAGGAGGACGCGGTATCGGCAGATACCGTAGCTGCGGACGAGGACGCTCAAAGCGTCTTGCCCCTGGACGGCAGCGACGAGGCGCCCGACGAGGGCTCGCAGGCGAACGAGACCAGGGGCAGCCCGGCAGAAGAAGTCGACTCCACTGCCGCCTCCGATTCTGTCCTGCGTGCCCCCGCCGCTCTGCGCGGCGTCGAACTTCCGAATGTCGTCACGAACGCTCACGTGACCACCTCCACCGGCACCACGCCGGTGAACGTCGGTCCTTGGCAGGCGTTCAAGATCCACTTCCACTACGTTCTCCCCAACCTCACGGCGCACGAGGGGGATACCACCACCATAGAGCTGCCGGCCGGGTTCAGGAGCGCCGCCCCGACCGACTTCGTGATTAAAGACGGCGACCACATCATCGCCAGAGGTAAGACCGATCCCACCAACACGAAGTACATCCTCACCTACACGGACTACGTGGAAGGCAAGTCCGACATCTCGGGCGACTTTTCGGTGAACGCCCAGATCGATAGCGACGTCCACACCCAGTCCGGTGTGCTGCCGGTGAACCCCGTGGTGAGTGGCGAGACGGTGCCGGCGGGTTCCGTCAACTACACGGTGCACGTCGAGACGGCCTTGCCCATCATCAAGTCTGGTTGGGCGAACGCCTTCGACACCACCAAGGGTGTCTGGCAGATCAAGATCAACCAGGACGGCAAGGAATATACGGATGCCGTGCTCGACGACACGCTCCTAACCCCCGGCGTGTCGATCGATCCCGATTCGCTCGAGGTGTTCGAGGGCACCTGGCAGCTGCAGGGCACGAGCTACAAACTTGTCGGCCAGACCGACGTCACCAGCCAGTACCTCCCCCAGTTCATTTCCACCGGCACGACGTTCAAGCTCGGGTTGGGTCATATCCCCGCTTCCAAGGGGCTGCTGGTGCGCTTCCAGACCAAGATCTCCTACACGCCTCTCCCTGGAGAGAAATTCGAGAACAAAGGGACCCTTACCGACAACGGCGTAAGCAAGGAAAGCAAGGCCTACTACCTTCTGCCGACTGCTGGCGGCACCGGAGAAGGGTATAACTACACGATCAACATCAAGAAGACCGATGAGATGGGCGCCCCTCTTGCAAACGCAGTGTTCGATATCGTGCGTACCCGCACCGGTGCGGTTGTCGGTCAGGTGACCACGAACGCGTCCGGCGAGGCGAGCCTGTCAGGCCTTCTGCGCGATAGCTACGTCATCAAAGAGACCACTCCGCCATCAGGGTATCTTGCGGCTGACGACCAGGCGGTTATCGACACTGACTTTCCTCTCACGACCAAAAGCGTGACGAAGACGTTCGTCGATAAGGCTGCTCCGACCACGGTCGACGTTGCGGTCGAGAAGGCGTGGAACGACAACGGCGATCAAGACGGGATCCGTCCCTCCTCGGTCAAGGTCAGGCTGTTCGCCGACGGTGCGCCCACTGACAAGATAGTGACGCTCGATTCGGCCGGTTCATGGAAGGGTTCCTTCACGGGCCTTGATCAGAAGGATGCATCGGGTAACGATATCGCCTATACGGTGGAGGAAGATCCGGTTCCGCTGGGATACACTTCGGCGGTGACCGGTGACGCTGCGGCGGGGTATACGGTCACGAACTCGCACGACCCCGAGACCACCTCGATCCCCGTGGAGAAGAAGTGGGTCGGCGGCGAGGGAGGTCCCGTGACCATCCACCTGCTCGCCGGCGGGGCGGACACCGGCAAGGTCCTGACGCTGTCCGCCGACAACGGCTGGGCGGGCTCCTTCGACGGTCTTGCCAGGTATGCAGACGGATCCGAGATCGCCTACACGGTGAGCGAGGACGCCGTCGAGGGCTACGCCTCCGAGGTCTCCGGCGATGCCGCCTCCGGCTTCATCGTGACCAACACGAAGGCAGACACCCCGGGCAAGCCCGGCGGCGGGTCCGGGACGACGCCCAAGGGCTTCCTCCCGAAGACAGGCGACGAGGGTATGCTGCCTATTGCCCTCCTGGCGGCTGCGAGCCTGGCGGCCCTCCTCGCTGCGGCTTTCGCCCGCCGCAGAGGGTCGGCAGCGCGCCAGGGAGCAGGCAACCACGCACTCCATCAGAAGCGATAGGAGCTCGACTGCACCGTAAAGACGGACTGAGACATCCAGCCTGAAACCCCAATCGCCGTCCCGGCCGGAAGCGAGGAGATCGCCCCGGCCGGGACGGTCTGCTTATGCTGCTAGGAAAGGATGACCTGTATCGTTATTTCGGACACGCAGAAGTGAGGGTGTGTTTCCTCATATAGACTGCGTATGACACCAACCGAAAGGACGATGCAATGGTAGATAGAAACCCAAACAAGTACACCGAGGAGTTCAGGCGCGAGGCCGCCGACTACGTGATCTCCTCTGGCAAGTCGATTGCCGAGTGTTGTAAAGAACTCGGGCTTTCCGACAAGACCGTGGGCAAGTGGGTAGCCAAGCGCAAGAGGCAGCTTGCGGCAAGACTGACCCAAAACAGGAGGACCGCGAGCTGCGTGAGGCCAGAAAACGCATACACGAACTCGAGCAGGAGAATGCCTTCTTGAAAAAAGCCGCCACCTTCTTCGCGAAAGACCAGGCCTAAGCAACAAATACCGGCTCATGCATGCGGAGAAGGCGAACTTCAAGGTGAATATGATGGCAAGACTTCTAGAGGTGAGCAGGTCTGGCTTCTACGAATGGGAGAGGAGACGTGGCTGGGAGGATCTGTGGGCAGGGGTCCGCGAGGCTGCAAGGCGCATCTGGATCGAGTCTGATGGCCGCTTCGGTTTCCGCTTCGTGCATGCCTGCCTTCCCGATAAATTCTCACACCTGACACCCTACAGGGTGCGCAAGCTCATGCGCGAGCTGGGCA
>NZ_KE952966.1:0-70648 GCF_000466405.1 Atopobium sp. oral taxon 810 str. F0209
GCAAATTTACACACCATTTTGGACTTGACCACGAAGTGTGGCTTTTGGTACCCAGCATGAAATAGAGTGTGGCTTTTGGCACTTGGTATGAAACAGGGTGTGGCGTTTGACACTTGATATGAAGGAGAGTGGGCTTTTGTTGGTTACGATGCGCTGCTACAAGACGAGTTGATAGTGTGGACACGTGCTTTTCGCGCACGTCCTGCTCCAAGATGTTGCAACCTGAGGTTGCAACGGCAGGCTTTCTACCGGTACGTTTTACATAGATACACAGCTAGAAGGCTTACCAAATTAGCCGTATCAACCTGAGGTTGGGATAGTTTGGGGCATAGATAGGACATATACCCAGACATTTTTTCTTACGTGCACGAATATGGGGATGGGGCGATGGTGGATCTGAGAAGGAAGTGAGTTTAAGCGTAGGCGGATTTGCTTGGCTGAAGAGCTCGACATGCCCAACTAGCTTGGATTTGAGCGAAGTGTGGGGATGCCATAGCGAGAAAGCTTGGCCAAGATTTCAGGATCCGAAGCGTTTGTGATAATTGCTGAAAAGTCAGTGATGGAAGCAAAACGGAACACGCCAGGACGATGGAACTTCTCTTCCTCTACCAGCAGAAAGCGATAGGAGGCGTTATGAATCACACGCTCTTTCATCTCGCCAGTGTCGATGGAGTTGGAAGTTACGGCTCCTTGTTTGAGATTGACGCCGCTTGCTCCGATAAACGCCTTCGCCATCAGTAGAGGTTCCAGCAAACTTTGGGTAGCAGAACTCATTGAACCTGTGACTTGTACGTTGAGATAGCCGCCTGTACCTAACACCGTAACATGAGATAGAGAAGACAGGCGCTGCTGCACTTCAATCATATTGGTGGTAACAATGACGCGCTTGTCGCCTTCGGCAATTAAATCTGCCAGCAACAGGTTTGTTCGCGACACATCCAAGAAAATGGAGTCACCATTATTGATTTCAAGATATGCGCGCCGGGCAACTGCTTCGCGAGCTTGGTGTGCTGTGGTATCAGCTTCTTGTTCGACAGAAATGGGACCCAAGGTGGGCTCGGAGATGTTCCAAGGCCAAGGATGAGTTTGAGCAGTAGGTCGGGAAGCAGTTCCGGAACCTCGAGCAAAGTTCTGACCACTACGACGGACAGCAGTAGGGGTGGGATTACTAATCCTGCGGGCTCCACCGTAATAACGCTCAATACGGCCTTCGCGAGAAAGACTTTGTAAATCCTTGCGGATACTATCGACGCTCACGCCAAAGCGACGTGCAAGGTTCTCGACGCTAGCCGAACCCTCAATTTCAAGAATGGCAACGATTTGCTCCCAGCGCTCCCGACGAAACAAGCCCGCACCCCCTCTCTAGGCCGATGAGCTTGTGAAAAAATTTATCTCACGATACCTCCAAACTGTTGAACCTTTTTTAAATTTACCATAAATATGTAGGAATTATGTACAAAACAAGAAGAAACGCGAATGTGTACTTTTTTCGAACAAAACAGGAAAAAACATGAATAGAATGTGCACGTAATGAGAAGCATCTATGAACTTTCCAAAAGCTTAAGCGCTAACAGAAAGATCTTAAGGTGATTTTAGTGTTTAGAGCCGATTTTTGAGGGGAGGTAACACTATGGGTGCTATGTCTGAAATGCTCAAAAGAGAAAACGTGCAGATTGTTCCTTCTTGTGCAGACTGGCAAGATGCTATTCATGTTGCTGTCCAACCGCTGGTAGATGGCGGCTTTGTTACACCTGCCTATATTG
Organism: Atopobium sp. oral taxon 810 str. F0209; assembly: GCF_000466405.1. Taxonomy (GTDB): domain Bacteria; phylum Actinomycetota; class Coriobacteriia; order Coriobacteriales; family Atopobiaceae; genus Olegusella. The sequence goes on from NZ_KE952966.1 coordinate 1,764, forward strand.
ACGGCATCATCGAAAACACAAACAAGTTTGGTCCGTACTTTGTGCTTGCTCCGGATTTGGCTCTTTTGCATGCTCGTCCCGAGCAGGGCGTTATCAAGCAGCAGCTCGCGGTAACCATTGCGCGTCAGGGTGTCGAATTCAAGCCTGGCGAGCCTGTTCGCGTCATCGTTACATTGGCTGCAACAGATCCCGATTCGCACATTGATGTTATGCGCATCTTGGCAACGATGTTTGCCGACCCTGCAAATATCGAAAAAGTGGCAACCGCTGCTGATGTCGATGAGGTTTACAGGATTTTTGTTGAGGCGCCTGCCGCCTAATGCGTGGCTTTGCGGCTTAGCCGTCTGAGCACGTTTGTAATACAAGCGGAACCATGTAAGGCACATTGCAACTGGAGGAGGAAAAATGGCAGTACTAGACTTTATTGTCAACATTCTGTCGACGCCGGCTATTCTAGTCGGTCTGCTTGCACTTGTGGGTCTTTGCCTACAGCACAAGCCTATCGAAGACGTTGTCAAGGGCACCATTAAAACCATTGTTGGCTTCTTGGTGTTGTCCGCAGGTGCATCTTTCCTGCAGACTGGCTCTCTGCTCGCCTTTGGTGAGCTTTTTAACTACGCCTTTAACATGCAGGGCGTTGTTCCCAACAACGAGGCAGTCGTCGCTGATGCTCTTCAGAACTTTGGCACCAGCTCCGCTATCATCATGGCTTTGGGCATGGCGCTCAATATTGTTCTGGCTCGCTTCTCCCGTATGCCTTATATCTTCCTGACTGGTCACCACACTCTGTACATGGCATGCATGATTGCTGTCATTCTTGGTGGCGCTGGTCACCTTGAGGGTGTCTCCCTGTACATTGCTGGTGGTTGCCTGCTTGGTCTCATCATGGTTCTGTCTCCCGCTTATTGCCAGGTCACCTTCCGCAAGGTTACTGGTACCGACGGTGTTGCCTTGGGCCACTTTGGCGGTATCGGTTATTGGTTTGCAGGCGTTATTGGTAAGCTTTTTGCTAATGACCCCAAGCGCAAGAGCACCGAGGAGATTAACTTCCCCAAGCGTCTTGTCTTCCTGCGTGATACTACCGTTTCTATTTCCATCACGATGATGGTTTTCTTCCTGATTGTTGTTGGCGTTGCTGTTGCCAAGGGTCTGCTGAACATCGTTCCTGCTGGTACCGATGCAGCTGCAGCTGCTGAGCTACTTGCTCCTTATGGTCTTACTGTTGGCAACCTTGGTGCTCTGCTTAACATTGGCACCGAGACCAAGACCAACTGGATTGTCTGGGCTCTTACCTCTGGCATGAGCTTTGCTGGTGGCGTCTACATCATCCTGTCCGGCGTCCGTCTGATCATTGGCGAGATCGTTCCTGCTTTCAAGGGTATTGCTGACAAGCTCGTTCCTGGCGCAAAGCCTGCTTTGGACTGCCCCGTTGCCTTCACCTATGCTCCTAACGCTGTCATCATCGGCTTCTTGAGCTCCTTCATCGGCGGTATCGTTGGTCTGCTTATTCTTAACGGCATCAACACAGCCATTCCGGTTGCTCTTATCCTCCCCGGTGTCGTGCCACACTTCTTCTGTGGTGCAACCGCTGGTGTCTTTGGTAATGCTGAGGGCGGTCTCAAAGGCTGCATCGCTGGCTCCTTTGCACATGGTCTGCTCATTACCTTCCTACCTATGATTTGCATGCCTGTCTTTAGCGCTCTGGGCTATGTTGGCACTACGTTCTCTGATGCTGACTTCTCTTGGATGGGTATCGTCTTTGGTAACACTGTGAACTTTGCACAGGGTGGTCTGCTTGTTGCCATTTGTGTCATCGTTTACTTGCTGCCGATTATCTACAACTTCGTCGCTCCCAAGAAGCAGGCCTAATGCCTCAGTTCTTGTCCGAATGACGAGATAGCCAAACATGGAGCCGGAGCCCGAGTGTCTTCGGCTCCTTCGCTAGAAGCACCGTTTATCGGCGTGGTAATTTGTTTTGTATTACTGCTAGAAAAAGTGGATAGACTAGGTACGAACACGCCGCTAAAACGATTATTGGCGGCCCAACCAAAAGGAGATCACTATGGCTATTCGTAAGATTATGTGCGCCTGTGGTTCTGGTCTCGGCTCCAGTCTCATTGTTCACATGAACACCGAGGAAGTTGTCAAGAAGCTTGGTCACAGCGAGATCGAGGTTGATCACACCACCATTTCTGATATCAACCCCACGGCTGCCGACCTCTTTGTGGTTGGTGCCGACCTCGGTGACTTCATTGCCAACATCCCCGAGGATCGCAAAGTTGTTCTGAGCAACATCCTCGACAAGGCCGAGCTTGAAGAAAAGCTCAAGGCAAAGCTGGGCTAGATTTTTGAATAAACGCCCTGTGTAGCTTCGGCTCGCAGGGCTCTTTTTTGTTCTAAAGGTTTCACAACTCATTGGAGGCACGGTGAAAGAAGAAGAGCTCAAGGAGGCAACGCTACTTGCGGCAAAGGTGCGCCGCGATGTGCTTGCTATGTTGCAGCACCGCGGATATGGTCATATTGGTGGCTCCTTGTCCTTGGTTGAGTTGATGGCCGATTTGTATACTAAGCAGCTCAAACACGACCCTGCAAACCCTAAGTGGGAAGAGCGCGACCGTATTGTCTTGTCCAAGGGTCATGCAGGTCCTGTTATGTATTCTGTGCTGGCAGAGCGAGGCTTTTTCCCCAAAGAGTGGTTAATGACGCTTAATGATGGCGGAACCAATCTACCATCTCACACTGACCGCCTGAAAACTCCGGGCGTTGATGCAACGACAGGTTCGCTAGGTCAGGGCACTTCTGAGGCGGCGGGCATTGCTCAGGCACTTGCGCTTAAAGGATCTGATGCGTACACCTATCTCATCGTAGGCGACGGTGAGCTCAATGAGGGTCAGTGTTGGGAGGCGTTCCAGTTTATTGCGGCAAAGAAGCTTTCCAACTGCATCGTCTTTATCGATAGCAACAAAAAGCAGCTTGACGGTACTACGGACGAAGTTCTCTACGGCTTTGATTACGTGGAGAAAATGAAAGCTTTCGGCTTTGAGACTCAAAAGGTCAACGGTCAAGATATTGCCGCGATTGATGCTGCTATTGAGGCTGCAAAGCAGAACAAATCCTCTGCCAATGCAATCGTTCTGGATACTGTTAAGGGTGCCGGCGTCAAGTACTTTGAGACTGCTGTTTCTAACCACTCTATGAAGTGGAATAACGACGAAATCAACCAAACAACTGATGAAGCCATTGCTGCTCTTGATGCAGAAATTGAAGGGAGTGAGGCATAAATGTTCACACTTTCCGAAACGCTCGGCGGCAAGGGTGCTTCATATCGCGATACCATTTGTGATGCCATCATCGACTTCATGAATACTAACGACAAGATCATTATGCTTGAGGCTGATCTTGGTGGCGCTTCTGGTACGAGTAAGATTTTGGAAGCACATCCCAAGCAATATGTACAAGTGGGTATTGCTGAGGCCGACATGATGGGCATTGCTGCTGGTATGAGTTCTGAGGGATTTATTCCCTTTACCCATACCTTTGGTCCGTTTGCAACGCGTCGCGCTTTTGATCAGATTTTCTTGTCTGGTGGCTACGCGGGCAATACGATCAATATCTGGGGTTCTGATCCCGGCTTTACTGTGGGCGCAAACGGTGGCACGCATACAACCTGGGAAGATGTTGCAATTATGCGTACATTGCCAGGTTCTGTTGTCTGTGATGCAGCTGATGCGGTGCAGGCTGACTGGATTGTGCGCGAGTTTGCCAAGATGGATGGTATTCATTACCTGCGCACAGGGCGCAAGGATGCTCCTTCTATTTATGCTGATGGCTCAACTTTTGAGATGGGCAAGGGCAACGTAGTTCGCGAGGGCTCTGATGTGCTGATTATTAGCGCTGGTCAGTTAGTTGCTGATGCGCTTAAGGCAGCAGATCTGCTTGCTGATGAGGGTATTTCTGCAGAGGTTATCGATATGTTCTGCATCAAGCCTCTTGACGTCGAGCTTGTTTTGGCTGAGGCGGTCGGTAAGCGCGCGGTGGTGACTTTCGAAAATCACAGCATCGTTGGCGGTTTGGGTGAGGCTGTTGCCGCTACCCTGATGGAGGGTGGTGTTGCAGTGCCGTTTAAGCGCCATGGTGTCAATGAGCGTTTTGGCCAGGTGGGTACACCCGACTTCTTGCAGGCGGAGTTCAAGCTTACTGCCGCCGATCTTGTGGAGACGGTTGAGGGTCTGCTTGCGTAAGCGAGTCCGCAAGTTGCAATTGTTTTGCTTGTCTCGTTTGTTTGATTTATTTTGCTTGCTAACGATATCTTGAGTCGAGAGTCGCGTGTAATGACAGGACCGGTGGTTGTCGCTGTGGCACCACTGGTCCTTCTTTTGTTGCAATATCCAAGCGTGTAATTGTGCTGAACATGCAATTTATTAAAGGACACTTTGTGAACCCGTTGCATCCTTCTTTATGCAGACGGTTCAAAACCGTACCTTACATGCCACAAAAGCCCTGATAAAAATTGTTGCGAGGGCGCTTATTGAACCCGTTGTAGGCACTTTTCCACAGGCGGTTCAAAAGCGTACCAAACCGCCGAAGAATGCCCAGGTAAAAAATGGCGTAAGGGCGCATATTGAACCCGATGTGGGTTGAAGGGCGCTTTTTGAACCCATCTACAGTGGGAGCGGGTGCTTCCGAAGTCCGTAGGGGAGCTATATAAGCAATTTAATTATGCGTACTTTCTATATATCGTCCTTTGTTGATGCTGGTAGAATTATGCAGAATATGGCTCTTTTGGAAGAAGGCATACATGTGCGGCATCGTTGGCTTTACCGGCAGAAAGCAAGCACAGCAATTTTTGCTTGATGGCCTACAGGCCCTAGAATATCGCGGCTACGACTCCGCGGGTCTATCTATCTTGTCTCCTGATGGCGAACTGCATGCGGTGAAGTGTTCCGGTCGTGTAGCAACTCTTGCCGAGCGCTGCCAAACGGCAAATTTGGTGGGTACCCAAGGCATTGCTCACACACGTTGGGCGACGCATGGTGCGCCGACCGATCGCAATGCACATCCTCATACTGATTGCACAGGACGCATTGCTATTGTGCACAATGGCATCATCGAAAACTATCTCAGCTTGCGCAGCTATCTTATGCAGCATGGCCATGAAATCAAGAGTGAGACAGACTCCGAAGTAGTGGCGCATTTAGTGGAAGATGCGTGGAATGGTCCCGCGCGCGGCAATTTGCTGGCAGCGGTTCGCAATGCGGTATCGCGCCTTGAAGGCTCATGGGCGCTGGCGGTTGAGTGTGCCGATGCGCCAGGAGAGCTTGTCGTGGCACGCAAGGGCTCTCCGCTGGTAGTTGCTTCAACCCCTGAAGGTGCCTATGCTGCTTCCGACGTTATGCCACTTGCGGGCGTTGCTTCTGAAGTTATCAATCTTGAAGACGGTCAGTTTGCGCGCCTTTGCGCTAATGGCAAAGTCGAGGTATTTGAGGCAGACGGCACACCCTGCGAATATCCTCAGACCTTACAGGTGGATTGGGATGCTTCTGCGGCAACACTGGGAGGCTATCCTGACTTTATGGCAAAAGAAATTGCCGAGCAGCCCGAGGCGCTGGAGCGTTTGCTGGCAGGCCGTTTGGGCAAGCATGGCATTGAGCTTGATGAGCTTTCAATGACAAAAGAAGAGCTAGCGGCAATTGATCGTGTGTATTTGGTTGCGTGTGGCACTTCGTACCATGTATGTCTCATTGCTCGTGAGTTGATTGAGCGCTGGGCACATATTCCTACGATTTGTGAGTATGCTTCCGAGCTTAACTATAAAGATCCATTGGTTACCGGCCATACGCTTTGCGTTATCGTGACCCAGTCGGGCGAGACAGCAGACACGCTGACAGCAGCTCGTCGTATGAAGGCTTTGGGTTGTAAGGTCTTTGCGATTACCAATGTCCTTGGCTCAACTGCTGCGCGAGAGTCCGACGGCACAATGTATGTGCAAGCAGGACCTGAGGTTTGTGTTGCTTCGACCAAAGCTTATACGGCGCAGGTGGTTGCTGCATGTCTCTTGACCCTACGACTTGCCTTTGCCAAGGGTGCCATGACCACGGAAGAAATCTCTCGACGTTATCATGACCTTGAGGCGCTGCCCGATCTCATCCGCGAGGTTTTAAAGCGTAGCTGGCAAGACAAGCGTGTGGCACAGGTTTTTCGCAAGGCACATTCAGCGCTGTTTTTGGGTCGTGGCGTCAATGCAACTACGGCATTTGAAGGTGCGCTCAAGCTCAAAGAAATCAGCTATTTGCACGCTGAGGCCTATCCTGCAGGAGAGATGAAGCACGGCCCGATTGCTCTGCTTGAGCCAGGTTTTCCTGTGGTTGCAATTGTGCCGGCAGACCATGTGCATGACAAGACGGTCTCGAACATCCAGGAAGTTCATGCTCGTGGTGCACACTGCATCGCAGTAGCCACTGATGGTGATGTTGATGTAGCGCGTCAATGCGAGAATACCCTTTGGATTCCGCCTGTTCCCGAAGAAGAGTTAGTGCCTATTGTGGCTATTGTGCATTTGCAGATGCTTGCTCGTTTTGTCGCGATGGAGCGCGGTTGCGACGTGGATAAGCCTCGTAACCTCGCAAAGTCCGTGACGGTGGAGTAGGGTTATGGCAACAGCTGGCATCGGCGTTAACATCATGGATATAGAGCGCGTTGAGCGCACTTTGGCTCGCCGACCATCAATGGCCCGTCGGGTATTTACTGATGATGAGCGTCGTTACTGCGAATCTCGTCCTCGCCCTGCAGCTCACTATGCAGTGCGTTTTGCTGCTCGCGGGGCCGTTGCGACCGCCTTGGGGGCGGGTCCCGAGGATGGTATCTGGATGAGAAATGTGACCGTTGAGCGCGATGAAGATGGCAAGAATCATGCTGTTCTTGCTGGTCGTGCACTTGAATTGGCACAAAAAGCGGGTGTTACCGAAATTGCCCTCTCGCTGTCTTTGACACACGAAGTGGCAGTTGCCAATGCGGTTGCTGTGACCGAAGATGCGCGCCCGCGCCTTGAAGAAAAACGTGATCCTGCCGAGGAGCTGCGAGCCACTTTTCGCCGTGCTCGGACGGTAATTGATGAATTAGAGCGTATCCAGACGAACCCCACAAAGGAGTGATGACATGCAGCCAGTGCTTAATGTCGAAGATGTCAAAAGGGTTGAGGAGGCGCTCACCAAGGCAGGTGTGAGTGTGTCAGAGCTTATGCACCGCGCAGGTGCTGCGCTGGCCCATGAAGTACTGCGCATGGAAGGCATTCATGAGGTTGCCATCCTTGCAGGCTTGGGTAACAACGGCGGTGATGGCTGGGTAGCAGCAGATGAACTCAAGCGCCGTGGACTCAGCGTAACTGTGGTTTCACCTGCAGAGATCGAAGATATTCATAGTGATCTTGCACGTGTGTGTGCTCAAGCAGCCCATAAAGCAGGCGTTGGTGTGATGGTTGCTCCTCCGCGCGATCAGCTGGATGCTCTGCTTGCTAGTGCCGATGTCGTGGTTGATGCCATGTTGGGTACGGGTTTTCAGGGCAGCGCTCGTCCACCTTTCAATGTATGGATTGACGCAGTGAATGCGTCGGGTGCGCGTGTGGTTTCTGCTGATGTGCCAAGTGGACTTTCTGCCCAGCGCGGCGTGGCATCTGGCCCTTGCGTAGCTGCCGACATAACCGTAACAATGCTCGTGCTTAAACCTGGTTTGTTGGCTGATGATGGCCGCGATGCCTGCGGGTCCATCGTTGTAGCTCCTTTGGCCGAGCAGACCGAGCGACTTGTTCGTGAAGCAGATCCTGTAGCATGGCGCCCCGACCTTGACGACTACTTAGATGTAATGGCACCGCAGTCTTCGGCGGTGGACAAGTTTAGCCGCGGTTCAGTGTTGGTGGTTGGTGGCTCTACTCGCTATCCCGGCGCTCCAATGATGGCCGCGCGTGCCGCTGCTCGCGCGGGCGCTGGTTATGTAACGCTTGCGGTACCTGCGGCTATTGCAGGTCTTGTGCAAACACATATGATGGAAATTCCCGTAATTGCCCTACCTGCTGATGCTGATGGTTGTTTTTCAACACGTGCTCACGATCTTATTGAGTCTCTGGCAAAAAAGTGTGATGTAACACTCGTGGGGCCCGGCATGCGTGTGAGCGGTTCGACAGTTTCTATTGTCTCGTCTTTGCTTACCGTTGATAAGCCGCTGGTTATTGATGCTGACGGCCTTAACTGTCTTGCTCGTCTTACCTCAAACCAACTGGATGAGTTCCCTGAATTGATTCGTCGTAAGGCGCCGTTGGTGCTGACGCCGCACCGCCTGGAGCTTGGTAGGTTGGTAGGGCTGTCTGACACACCTCCTGATTCACTTACCTCGGTCCTTGAGGCTGCTCGCCGTATTGCATGGGCCGATGGCGGCTCTGAGCTTTGTGTAGTGGCAAAAGGCAGTGCGACTGCTTGCGTGAGTCCAGAATCTGCTCTGCTTCCCAAACCTGGACCTGCAGCGTTGGCGACTGCTGGTTCGGGTGATGTATTGGGCGGTATCATTGCAGCGCAGTTGGCAACTACCAAGATCGGTACAGAGGGACTGCCCTTGCTTACTGCCTTGGCCTGCGAGATTCATGGCCAGGCAGGAGCCATTGCGGCTGGACGTTTTGGCTCGCGTGGCGTAATGGCAACAGACATTATTGATGCAATTGGACTTGCGGCAGATGCAATCGAGGAGCAGGTGGCGCTTCTAGATTTGCCTGGCGCAGCGGAGTAGGGGGTGCAATATGGCGCAGGTACAGTATCCCTCTGATCGCTGGGCGTGGGTTGAGATTGATCTTGGCGCAGTCAAGAGAAATACACGCGCATTTCGCTCGATGATTGAGCCAGGTACCAAACTGATGTGTGTGGTTAAGGCAGATGGCTATGGTCACGGTGCGGTCGCTTGTGCCAAAGCTATGCGTTCTGGCGGAGCAGATCAGTTTGCTGTAGCAACCGTTGCGGAAGGTGTAGAGCTGCGTAAAGCTGGGGCAACTCGCCCTATTTTGATACTTAATCAACCGCCAATCGACGCAGTACAGACGCTTGTGGAATACGACATTATGCCGTCGGTATATGGGACAGAGTTTGCTTTGGCATATGGTGAGTGTGCTGCTGCTGCCAACAAAGTGGGTAAGTATCATCTGGCAGTTGATACGGGTATGACACGTATTGGGGTGATGCCTGACGAGGTGCGCGAGTTCCGCCATGCAGTGGATTTCCACCGCGGCCTTGAATGCGCGGGTACCTTTACGCATTTTGCAACAGCTGAGGTGCCGGGGGACTGGGATTTTGAGTTGCAAGCTAACCGCTTCTCTGAGACTATTGCTGATTTGCGCGCGTCGGGTGTTAATCCTGGTCTGGTACATTGTGACAATACACCGGGTACCGTACTGCATCCGCGCCAGCATTTTGACATGTGCCGCGTGGGTATAGGTTTGTATGGTCTGCAGGCCTCTGATACAACTGCAGCACGTATGGATTTGGAGCCAGCAATGAGCGTGCGCGCTCGCGTGACGCGTGCGGTCAATCCGCCCGTGGGAGCAGGTGTTGGCTATGGGATGACTTGGCGCGTTCCTCGCGGAAACGTGCAGGTTGCAACAGTGCCCTTGGGCTATGCAGACGGACTTGCTCGCACACTATCCAACCGTATTGACGTGCTCTGTAACGGACATCGCTTCCAGCAGGTGGGCAATATCTGTATGGATCAGTTTATGTTTGCGGTGGAGGTTAATACCGCTCGTAGCTATCAACCCATCGAGCCAGTACAAGAAGGCGATGTGGTAACCATTGTTGGTCGTGATGGCAATGATGAAATCACGCTCGATGATATGGCTGCAGTGCGTGGAACTATCAATTATGAAGTCGCTTGTGACTTTGGGCTAAGGCTTGAGAAGGTTTATGTCTAGGGCGCGCAAAATTCGTCCGAGTCTGTTTTCGGAAGAGGGCAACATGGGGGTTATGCATATTCCTGGTCATCAAAATCAAAAGCCAGGTGAGGTTTCTCTTGCAGAAATTCGCTCGGTGCTGGGTGACTGCCATTTATGTCCATTAGGAGAGACTCGTAATCAACTAGTTTTTGGTGTGGGCAATCCTCATGCGCGAGTGATGTTTGTGGGTGAAGCGCCGGGCAAAAACGAAGATCTCAAAGGAGAGCCTTTTGTTGGTGCAGCCGGCCACAACCTTGATGCACTGCTGAGTCTTGCGGGGCTTCGACGTGAAGACATCTATATTGCCAACGTACTCAAATGTCGTCCGCCTGGAAACCGCAATCCTCAACCTTCAGAGATCGAGCGTTGCTCACCCTTTTTGCGCGAGCAGATTCGTAGCGTATGGCCCGATGTTATCGTGTGTCTGGGCAACTTTGCGGCGCACTTTGTGCTGCATACCGATGCAGGCATTATGAGCCTGCGCGGGAAGTTTTATCAGACGGGGCATTTTGCAGTACTGCCTGTCTTCCATCCCGCAGCCGCTTTATATCACCGTGAATGGCAGCAATTTTTGGATGATGACTTCCGTATGTTGGGGGCCTGGCTGGCAGAGCATCCGGCAGGAGGTGCGAGGTGAGTGAGCAGCTGATGGGCGGGGGGTTGTGTATAAAAACGCAGTCCACAGAAGAAACTATCGAGTTTGGTCGCAAACTTGGCGTGCAGCTAGTACCTGGTGATGTGCTGATTTTGACCGGGGATCTTGGTGCAGGTAAGACTCAGCTTACCAAGGGTATTGCGGATGCCTTGGGTGTTGAGGATGATGTGACAAGTCCCACTTTTACTATCGAGATGGTCTATGAGGGCAAGGATATGCCTTTATACCACTTTGACTTGTATCGTCTGGATGATCCTGACCAGCTAGAAGATACTGGTTTGTTTGATGTGCTCGGTGGCGACGGTGTTTGTGTCATAGAGTGGGGCGAGCAGTTTGCAGATGAGATTGGTGATGAGCGTCTAGATATTTATCTTAGTCGTCTAGACGATGAGGTAGAAGCAGGTCAAGAACCTCCTCGCAAGCTCTGCCTTGTTCCTCGTTGCCCGCGCGCTGCTTCTCTTCTCTCCCGTCTAGCCTAGTTTCCAAATCCTTTGCATATTTCCTAGCTCTGCTTCTTCATATTGGATGCTACGAATGCCTTGTATATGGGATTTAGTTTTGTTTAACTCCGTTGCAACCTGAGGTTGCAACGGAGAGCAGCTACCTGCATATTTACAGGTTTGTGCAGGTAGATAGTGGTATAAGAAAAGTGTTGCAACCTCAGGTTGCAACGAATCATTCCAAAAAGCCAAAAGGTACATAGCTGTACTGAGAGGTAATTATCAGAACATGCGACGTTTCATTTGGTATAAAAAGTTATGAAGTAAGTATTGTTTTTGGATAGTTATATTGTCTAGAGAAGGATGCGGTAGCCCCAGTTCTGCTTCCCAAGTAAAAATTGAGTCATTGAAAGCTTGATTGTTTAACAATTGACCAAAAGTAACTGAAATAACCTTATGACCCTGCGCTCGTAGTATTCCTGCACGAGTTTGTGTGTGGTCGAATTGCTGTCTATTCATGTGCTCTTCGTAACTGTCATATTCGAAGATGGCATCTAAATCCGGAAAATAGATATCAGCGCGAAGATAGTTACAACCGAGAGTACGTTGCCATCGATAGTTATGCAAAGGGAATTCCTGAGCTGCTTGATGTGGTGGAAATCCGCGCCCTCCCAGTCTAAGCGGAAGTGCCAGCTCGATTGAGAGGTTAACCTCTTGAGGTGATTCACAATTCTCATGCACGTACAGCAGCGCCTCTCGCGCTTTTGCAACACCATATACACCGGTAAGTTGATTGAGGTAATTTGAAATACGCTCAATCGAAGTGAGGGGATTACGTTTTCCTATAAGTCCATAACCCTCTGGAGATATATAAAATTTGCTGCAGAGATAGTAGCCGATCTCTATAGCATGAACGATATTAGATGTCCCCGAAGCAATTTCAAAGAATGTTGCTTCGGGGGAAGTAATCAAATCTTGTTCATTGAGCATGAGAATCGACCCTTCTGGCAAATGATGCTGAGATGTGGTCTGAGCAGTTCCTCTGATGGCGTGTGCTTGGAAATTTTGGGCTCTCCTAATGTCAGCTCGTGATTGCACCAACGTATGAATAAGGTGGTCGGTTTTGCATGACTCATAGGCACTATGGGAATTGCAATGAGCAGTGTCTCGGTGATGAGCGGTGCCTCGATCTGGTAAAGCGCCACAATCTATCAGAAAGGCACGCACTCTATCCACATCGGCTGTGCTGGTAGTGAGCGACTGAATCAATGAGTGGTTTGCGACGCATAATTGTCCTGGCGATTGGCTGCGGGTGAGCCAATAAGCGAGTGCTGTTGAATGTGCAATGCAAGTTCCCATTCTTAGAAATTAAGGTATGTAGCTTGGATTTAGCTTGGACGATTGCTTGCCATAAGCTGACTTTAACTGGAGCTCAGCTGTGTGCATGCATAAACCTAGAGCTAGAGAGGGGTAATTCCAAACGATTTTTAAGAAAAGGGGATGTCTGGAAAGAGCAATTATTTTCTTTACGGAATAAAAACCACATTCTCATCATTTTTTCTATCCAAAGAAGTGTACGGATAAAAAAGAAATTTGCTTCTGTCCGAAGGGCCAATCGTTGCAACCTCAGGTTGCAACGGGATTCATCTATCTGCAGATTTGTATATTTTCGCAGGTATATGGGGGTGTGAAAAAAACGTTGCAAGCTCAGGTTGCAATGTTTGTCGATGCGAGGATGAGCAGGGAAAAGTTGAGGGACGTGTTAGGCGGGAAAGGCAGGAGTGAGGAGACTGAAAGCAGAGGTATGGAATGAGGGTGAAGAGGGATGGTGGGCAGTGAGGAGGTTTAAACTAGAGAATTTGGGATTGGCAGCTGAGCAGCCCCATCCAGTGGGTTTTCAGCGTAAATTTTGATGAGATGAGTAGCGGATGGATGACGCTAAAGATATGAACACAAAACAGAACGAGCGGAACGTCCAGCCAGAGAAGCTGGTGCTTGCTCTTGATACCTCCACGGATATGCTGGCATGTGCGGTGGGTCGCATACAGGGCTCACAGGTTGAGCTGCTCGCCTCATCTGATCACCTATGCCGTCGCAAAGCCAATGTTGAGCTCGTGACAAGCTGCGAAGAAACTCTTGCACAAGCAGGACTCTCCATGGAAGACTTGGATGCAGTGCTTGTTGGTCGCGGCCCCGGCTCTTTTACCGGTGTCCGCATTGGTATTGCTACAGGTAAAGGTATTGCTTGTGGAGCAAACTTACCTCTGTATGGCGCCTCTGCCTTGGATTCCGTTGCTTGGTCGATGTGGAAGCAGGGCGCGCGCGGCAAAATAGCTGTGGCGGCTGATGCCATGCGTGGTGAAGTGTACCCAGGCATTTATATGCTTGATGAGGCTGGTGCACATCGCACTTTTGAAACCGAAACTGTGATGAAGGCAGCTGCCTGTGCAGAGGCTTGGGGCGCTCGTGAAGACCGTGATGAGTTGCTGGTTGTTGGCGGTGGCCTTATTAAACACCGTGCTGCCTTCGAATCTGCTGGTATGACGCGTTTTGCCGCGGAGGAAAATTGGCTCCCCACAGGCGAAGGCTTGCTTATGGCTGCAGTGTCTGCTGATGGACGCAGCCGAGCAGGCAACGGTGATCCTGCACTCGTGCTCCCCGTTTATACCCGCTTATCTGATGCTGAGGAAAGCGAGCGCCAGCGCTTGGGCCTTACCCTTCCTGCCTCGGTAAAGGTTACGGGAGTCGATGATGCACTTGCATCCATTCATCTACAGCTTCGTCCTATGTCGGTTAACGATCTTGATGCGGTGGTTCGGCTTGAACAAGACGCTTTCCAAGGTGCAGCCCATACGCCCTGGACACGTGCAATGTTTTTTGAAGAGCTCTCTCAACCCGGTCGTAGTTGGTGGGTAGCTCACGATCGTGGCCAGGTGATTGGTTTTGCAGGCGGCATGCTTGCGGGGGATGATCTTGAGCTCCTGGATGTTGCAGTAGAGCAGAGCCGCCGTGGGCAAGGTATTGCAACACGTTTGATTTCTCGCGTGGCCTACGATGGCCAAATGCTTGGTGCTCACTATCTATCCCTTGAGGTCGATTCCAAGAACACTGAAGGTCAGGCAACCTATGCAGCACTCGGTATGATTGAGGAAGGCAGGCGTCCTGCTTACTATGGCAAGGGTCACGATGCGTTGATTTTGCGTGCTGCTTTGCCGCTGGCTCTAGATGAAAAGCTTGTTGGTACTCGTCCCGAGCACAAGCCGTCCTTACGTGAATGGCCAACTCATGTTGCTCCACGCAGCACAGAGGCTCAAGCGCGCATCAAAGCGGCAGCTCCGCTTATCTTGTCTATTGAGTCTTCCTGCGATGAAACTGCTATGGCAATCATCAACGGTAAAGGCGAAATTCTCGCCAATGTTGTGGCAACTCAAATTGACTTCCATGCTCGTTTTGGCGGTGTTGTCCCCGAGATTGCCAGTCGCAAACATACCGAGGCAATTGTAGGCGTCTACGAAGAAACGCTCGCACAAGCAGGTGCATCGTTGGGTGTTGGCACACTGCAGCCATCAGATCTTACAGCTGTCGGCGTTACTGCGGGTCCTGGACTTGTTGGTGCGCTCGTGGTGGGCGTTGCTTTTGCAAAGGGTCTTTGCATTGGTGCTCATTTGCCCTTACTGGCAGTGCACCACCTCGAAGGCCATCTTTTTGCCAATCTCTTTGAGACGCCTGATCTTCAACCACCTTTTGTGGCAAGTTTGGTCTCTGGTGGCAATACCATGTTGGTACATGTCCGCGACTGGGGAGATTATGAGATCCTAGGTACAACCATTGATGATGCAGTGGGCGAAGCCTTTGATAAGGTGGCAAAAGCACTCGGTCTTGGCTATCCCGGTGGCCCCGTGATTTCGCGCCTGTCTGCCCAAGGCAATCCCAAGACGATTCACTTCCCCCGTGCGATGATGCATAGCCATGATTTCCGCTTCTCCCTTTCGGGTCTCAAAACCTCTGTTATTACCTATATCGAAGGCGAAAATAAGGCTGGACGTCCTGTCAACTTACCAGATCTGGCTGCAAGTTTCGAAGCAGCGGTTATTGATGTGCAAGTTGCAAAAGCAACAGAAGCAGTGCGCCAGACGGATGTCAAAGAGTTCTGTGTTGGCGGCGGTGTTGCTGCAAATCCTGGGTTACGCGCGGCTTACAAAAAGGCCTTTGACAAGATGGGCGTTCGTGTTACCGTGCCACCAATGGTAGTTTGTGGCGATAACGGCGCTATGATTGCGGCTGTTGCGTTGCGTAATTGGCGCGCAGGCATGATGGCTCCTCTTACCTTGGATGCAGATCCAAATGCAAAGATTGATGCGTGGACTAGCTCAGAGCCACCAGTTATTGCAAGTACTTGGCCTCCGCGCAACAAATAAGAGGAATGGTTGCAATAAATAGTCGCAGCAATAAATAAATAGTCGCAATAAATAGGAAGGGCGGGACGCAGCAAATTTTATCGCGAAAGTTTCGTATGCGTGTTAGATGACGACTGCGCAAATGCTAGCCATCTGGTAGAATCAGCCGAGTCACTGGGGTATCGTCCAATGGCAGGACAACGGTTTTTGGTGCCGTGAATGGGGGTTCGAATCCCTCTGCCCCAGCCACTTTTTATTGCGCTTTTGTATGCGCGGCAAAGCCTTGTATCAAAATGTAATTCTTTTAATCCTGTGGTTGCATTTTGCAGGAACGTTTTCACCGCCCATATGGCAGTCTCTACGCTATAGTAATTTGAAAAGAGAAGTTACCTTGTGCAGCTTCGCTTTTAGGATCTGCAAACCCCATACTGGAGGGTCTTGGCATGTCAACAACCGCGATTGTACTCGCTGCTGGCGAGGGAACGCGAATGAAGTCTGCCCATTCCAAAGTTACCCACAAGCTCCTCGACAGGCCGCTGGTCTGGTGGTCTGTGCGTGCGGCGCATCAAGCTGGCGCTGACCGCATTGTGGTCGTTGTGGGAAGTCACAGCCAAGAAGTACGTGATTGCCTTGCTGGTGAAGACGTGATGTTTGTCGAGCAAGTAGAACGTCTTGGCACTGGTCATGCCGTTCGCTGTGTGCGCGATGCGCTTGGTAGCTTTGATGGGCCAGTCGTAGTTTTATCTGGTGATTCTCCGCTGCTGCGCGCTGAAACCATTGTTTCTCTTATTGAGCGCACAAAAACAGAGCATAACACTTGCACTGTACTTACGATGACGCCTCCCGACCCTACGGGATATGGACGCATTGCCTTTGACGAGGCGGGCAAAGTCCAGGCAATTATTGAGCATAAAGATTGCACTCCTGAGCAGCGTCAGAGTTTGACTGAATGCAACTCAAGCATTTACTGCTTCTGCGGAGGCAGACTTACGGTCAATATTGACAAAATTGGCAACCACAATGTCCAACATGAGTATTACCTCACAGATATGGTGGGCATTTATGTGGACATGGGCGAGCCTGTTTCCTCTGTGCATGTTGATGATTATGCTGAGTTGCTGGGCGTGAACAGCCGTGCACAGCTAGCGGAGGCAAATAAAGCCATGCAGCTGCGTATCAACAATGCGTTGATGGCTGAAGGCGTCTCGATGCTTGATCCTGCGCTTGTCTGGGTAGGCCCCGAAGTGAGCATCGGACGCGATACTACGTTGATGCCTCTGACGATGCTCTGGGGTAATACGCAGATTGGCAAAGATTGTCTCATTGGTCCCAATACACGCCTTACAGACGTGCAGGTAGGTGATGGCTATATCCTTGAAGATTTTGTTGCCAAGGAAATCAACATTGAGGATGAACTTGATGCTGCACAGCCTTCCTAAGCACTTCTTTTATGTTTAGCAATTCAGGTGTCCCGACACCTTAATAAGCAGTTCGTTCGTTGTATCGTCCAAATATTACAAACAGTCATAGCGCCAGCCACACAGCCCCATCAAGGAGGACAAGTACATGTACGAAGATCTAAGCGCCCCTATGTTTGCCACCAAGGAAATCAAACTTTTTACCTGTAGCGGCAACAAGGAGCTCTCGCAGGAGATTGCCGACATCTTGCACCTTGAGGTTTCTGGTCTCAAGCTTGAGAAGTTTGCTAATGGCGAGATTTATGCTCGTTTTGACGAGTCTGTTCGTGGTGACGAGGTCTTCCTTATCCAGTCTATTGCAGGTAAAAACGTCAATGACCTGTTGATGGAGCTTCTCATTGCTACTGATGCAGCTCATCGCGCATCTGCTGCAAGTGTGACGGCTGTTATTCCTCACTATGCCTATGCTCGTCAAGATCGCAAGGCTGCTTCCCGCGAGCCAATTACTGCTCGCCTTGTTGCCAATCTGCTTGAAACTGCAGGTGTTAATCGTGTTATCACTCTTGATTTGCATCAAGGTCAGATCCAGGGATTCTTTGACATTCCTGTAACTCACCTCACCGCTCTTGATCTCTTTGGTAAGTATTATGCCGAGATGGGTGAGGAAAAGGGCTGGGATTGGGAAAACGTTGTCGTTGTTTCTCCCGATGTGGGCCGCGCTAAGGCTGCTAAAAAGCTCTCCGATATGCTGGGTTGCTCGCTTGCTATCGCCCACAAGGGTCGTCCTCGCCACAATGTTTCCGAGGTCATGGCTATCATTGGCGATATTCAAGGCAAGACCTGCATCATTAACGACGACATGATTGATACCGCAGGAACGCTTTGCGGCTCGGTGAGGGAGCTCAAGAAGAAGGGCGCTGGCGACATTTATGTCTGCGCCACACATGGTGTTTTTTCCGGCCCCGCTATTGAGCGTCTTGAAGATGCACCTATTGAAGAGTGCTGCGTTACCAATGCAATTCCTTGCGAGTATGCAAATAAGGAAGGCTCCAAGATCAAGACGGTCTCTGTGGCACCCGAGCTTGCCGAAGCAATCTACAAGGTATATACCAACCAGCCGACCTCTACGATTTTTGGTGGTGGCAGCGAGTTATAGGACGCTTTTATGCCCTCTGTTCCAAAAACAATTCGCATAGTCTGTGGTCTGGGTAATCCTAGCGCAGACTATGCGTTTACTCGTCATAGTATTGGCTTTGCCGTAGTTGACCGTCTGGCGGATGACTATGGTGTTC
Organism: Atopobium sp. oral taxon 810 str. F0209; assembly: GCF_000466405.1. Classification (GTDB taxonomy): domain Bacteria; phylum Actinomycetota; class Coriobacteriia; order Coriobacteriales; family Atopobiaceae; genus Olegusella. The sequence continues at coordinate 19,930 of NZ_KE952966.1, forward strand.
GCTATTGGAAAAGCGAAGCTGGATGTATGGTCGCGCGAATCAAGGTGACGGATGTTTTTGGCGAAACGCGCGAAGTGCTGCTTGCCAAGCCGCAGGATTTTATGAATACCAGCGGTGGACCCCTTTCCAAACTTGCACGCTTAAATCATGTGAGTCCCGCGGAGTTGTTGGTAGTGCACGATGAGGTTGATTTAGCGGCGGGCAAGGTTGCTGCCAAGTGGGGCGGAGGTCTTAACGCGCATAATGGCCTGCGTTCAATTGCTGACAAGCTGAGTACACGCGATTTTGGTCGCCTGCGCTGCGGTATTGGTCGTCCTCCTGGAAAAATGGATGTGGCAACTTATGTGTTGCGTCAGCTCAAAGGTACCCAGCTGGAGGAGTTTGAGATGCTTGCCGCCGATGGTGCGGCTTGCGTTGAGCGCTGTTTGAAAGAAGGACTCGCTAAGGTAGCAAAATAAGCTACCAATCTCGAGGTGCCGCGCGTCGCGCTGAATTGAGTCACGCCGTTGGCATCTACATCCCATGGCATCTACGAAAGCGATGCTCATGCCCCGATCCCATAAATGTATCAAAGCGTGACATATATACAACTCTATTGGGAGTTTGTGGGAACAAGTACGCATCTGTTTGTAGTATCAAAGAAACATAGGTTTTGGTTCTAAGGGGATGTGATGTCGCTTTTTACCAGGGATGCTACAGCCAAGCTTGCAGCTGTAGATTTTCACAGCACAAAGACAATCTTTGAGGCTCCGCGATTTTCTTTTTTGCCTTCCTTTTACCAAGATGAGAAGAATAAAAAATGGGCAGTTGTTCTTAAAGGAATGCCTGCAGCAATTCATAGCTACGCAGATATCGTGGATTGTCAAGTTATTGAAAATGAGGCCTTTGATAGTAAAGGGGCCGATCAAAAGGCACTTTTCAAAAAGATTCTTATGAATCCCGCGCTCGTTTCAAAGGCAAATGCAAGTAAAAATGGAAAGTACTGCACGTCCATGCATGTGGTATTGCAGGTACTAGCAGCAAATGGTGAAGTTTCGACCCTTGGAGTTCCCCTCGTGCAAAAAGAAGTGCGACGTGATTCTTCTACCTATGAGATGATTAAGCAGGTTGCCAAGAAAATGAGAGACGATTTTCTTGCAATGAAAGAAGCAGGTCAAGCTTAAATTCTGAACTTTGATTTTGGAAAACTACAGCTGTGATGTAGTTCTCGCGAGGCGCTATGAGTGATGGAAAGATTCCAGCGTTTGACTACGCTTTGGAAAACATAAAAAACTACATTGAGAAGTTTGAACTCAAAGCTGGAGATCGCCTACCTTCTGAGCGCGATATGTGCCTTGAATGGGGTGTCTCGAGGACTGCATTGCGCAGTGCTATTCAGTTTTTGGTAGAAGCACATACCCTAGAAAGCAGAGGTGGATCCGGTACATATGTGGCGCCTGTTCGTCCTGTGTCGTATACAGGTCGAGCTGGTTTAGTTGGCTTTAGTGACAACGTGCGCGCGGTGGGTAAATCGCCAGCATCCGTTCTTCTTCATGCAGAAATACTGCCTGCGAGTCCTCATGTAGCAAAAAAATTGCGCATTAACCCTAGCGATTTAGTTTTCTATTTACATAGGTTGCGCCTTGTTGATGGTTTGCCTTGTATGGTCGAAAAAACCCAAGTGAACTATGCAATGTGCCCTGGAATAGAGAAGCATGATTTTGCATCGGAGTCGCTCTTTGATGTGCTCAAGACAAACTACGGAATTTATGTTGCACATGGTGAGGACCGTATTTCAATTACTCGAGCAGATACGCAGGAAGCAGAGCTGCTTGATATAGCTGTTGATGAACCGGTCTTTTTTGAGACGGGAACAGCTTGGATGGATGATGAAAGGCGTTTTGAGTACTACAAGTCAGTCATTCGTCCCGATCGTTATAGCTTTGTATCTGAAGCCGAAGACAGCCGTTATGTGATGGCAAAAACGTCGAGGACGGTACGCAATGACTGAGACATTCAAGCCACATCAGCCTATGTACCTGCAGCTTCGGGAATTGATCCGTACAAAGATTGAAGAGGGTGAATACCAACCCTACGACAGCATCCCTTCAGAAAATGAGCTTGCAGCCGAGTTTAATACCACGCGTCCTACTGTTCGTAATGCTGTAGATGCGCTAGTAGAAGAAGGACTCTTGCGCCGCGTGCAAGGCAAGGGCGTCTATGTGGTTGATCGCTCTCAAGAATTGGTGGAGTCACAGAAGGTTCGTGGCTTTCGTGAAGGCATAAGTGCGCAAAACGCTGTGCCAACGGTAAAAATTCTTTCGAAGAATCGTCGTCCTGCAGGAGAGTATTATGCGCGACTTTTCTCAATTCAGGCAGACGATATGGTGCTTGTGGCTCGACGGCTGAACTATGTGAACAACGTTCCCATTTCCATTGAACGTACGGTAATCCCTCTACCCATATTCCCTGAAATCGAAAAAATTGATATAGCGCTTTTCTCACTCTATGATGCGTACGCCCTTTTTGGACATCCTATTGCGCAGGCAGTTGAACGACTTGATATGGTGAGACTTACGGCACGCGATGCACGATTTCTCGAGATGAAAGAAAACCAACCCGTTATGGTTTATGACTGCATCAGTTATGACGAAACGGGAGCCGCAATGGAGCACTCGCGTATGTTGCGTCGGGGCGATAGGGCTTCTTATGCCGTTGTTTACTAATAATTCCATATACCACTTATCGTAAATTTAATACCACTAACCCAATCGCTCTGCTTTTTGTCAAAAGTGGTCTTATAAAACATTATCTTGTAAAAAAGTGGTTCTTAGAAACATGCAACATGTTTCTATAGCCTTATGTTCACGCCACACATATAAAGGGAGATTCACCATGAGGGAAAGTGCAACGGTGGAAATCATGAACTTTGATCAAGAAGGCTATCTGAGCGATGGCAAGCAGCTATACGAAATCGGAAAGAAGATGAAAGCGCTTGCCGATAAGGTTTGTGATGAAGGTTTTGATCACTTATTTCTGCTGGGTGTTGGGGGTACTTGGGATGAATTTTTGCGTCTCCAATATCTCATGAACAAGTATGCGGACACTGAGCATCAAGTACATCTTCTTCACGCAGCTGAGTGGAATGTTGTTGGTGACAAGTTTATGACCGACAAGTCAGTAGTTTTTACTTCTTCTGAGTCGGGTACCACTCCCGAAGTACTCCAAGCAGTAAAGAAAATGAAAAAGCAGAGCGTGCGTATTTATGCCATGACAAATCCCGAAGGACCCATTGGACAGGCGGTTGGTGCTGAAAACTGCATCATGATGGAAAACGACCACGCTACTGGTGGTTGCGAAAAAGGTTATTACCTTGCCGATTGCTTTGGCTTGCGTATCCTTAACCGCCAGGGCTTCTTCCCAAAGTACGATCAATTTATTGAGCAGACCAAAGGTATTTGGCAGGTACTGCTTGATATTCGCAAGGCCTTTGAACCCAAAGCTGAAGCCTTTGCAAAAAAATATGCCTTGGCTCCTTACACTATGTTTATCGGTTCGGGTGCTTTGTGGGGAGAAACGATTCTTTTTGCCATGTGTATTCTTGAAGAGATGCAGTGGAAGCGTACACGCTATATCAGTTCCGCAGACTTCTTCCATGGGACTCTTGAATTGGTAGAGCCTGGTGTGCCCGTAGTTTTGTTCAAGGGCGAAGATGAATGCCGCGCCCTTGATGAGCGCGTAGAAGCCTTTCTCAAGAGTGGCCGTACGGGTGATACGGATATTACCGTTATTGATACGGCTGAGTATGGCGTACCTGGACTTGATGATGACTTCCGCACGATTATTTCGACATATATTATTTCCGTGCTGTCTACCGATCGTTTGGCGCGCTACTACGAGACAGTAACAAAACACAATCTCAAATATCGTCGTTACTATCATCAGTTTGTTTACTAAGACAATGCTGGTGTCAACTCACTTTGGAGATTTACAGGCATGAGTAGAAAGTACGTAATTGCATCACATGCGCATTTTGCTGCGGGCATCTATGAGAGTCTCTGCCTTTTGGCGGGAGAACGAGATGACGTCTATATCCTCAATGCTTTTGTCGATGGAAACGATGATATTGCTTTAGCAGCAGTGGAGTTAGTTGATTCATTGCCATGCACCGATGATGTGGTTGTGTGTACTGATCTCTTTGGAGGTAGTGTCAACAATGAGTTCACCAAATTGATGCTCTCTCGCCTCAATGTCTATTTGATGTCAAATATGAATCTTCCTCTACTACTGACCTTGTTTTTTGCGGATGCAGAGGAAGACACGGATGCATTGTTGCGTAAGCTCGCTCATGATGATTCGCTGCATCCTGTGTACTGCAACGATGCAGTTTCAGGCGTGGATACCGAGGATGAAGACTTCTAACGTCAGGGCAAGAGGTGCGAGCAAGAGGGAGGGAATTCAATGATTTTATTGACACGAGTTGACCATAGGTTGCTACATGGCCAGATTGCCGTTTCTTGGGTACAGGGTATGCATGCGAACTGCATCTTTTGCGTTGGTGACCATGTGGCAAACGATCCTATCTGGAGGACCACTCTCAAGCTTGGCAAGCCTGCAGGTTGCAAACTGGTAATCAAGGATATGGCGCATGCAATTGAGGCAATCAATTCTGGCGTTACAGATAAGTATCGTATGTTGATCTGCTTGCAGACTATTGCAGAAGCAAAGCAACTTATCGATGGCTGTCCTCAAATCAAAAGTTTGAACTTAGGTAATACAAAGGCTACGGCGACCACACGCGAAGTGGCGCGTCAAGTCTTTTTGGAACCCGAAGAAGAAGAGATTTTGCGTCAGCTGGTAGACCAAGGAGTGGAGGTGGAAATACGTCCGCTTGCAGATGACCCAAAAATCGAGATTCAAAGTGTTCTGTAACTAGTTAAAAGTTTGAAAATCTAGCAACGGAAAGGATTGGAGGAGAAGATGCTTTTGCAAGCCATTTTGGTCGGCTTAGTTGCTGCCCTTGCAAATATGGACTATCAGTTTGGCACGCTTTACGCATTTAGGCCACTGATTACTTGTCCTCTTGTTGGTCTCGTTTTAGGAGATTTGCCCACAGGATTGGCGATTGGTGCAAGCCTTGAGCTGCTCTTTATGGGAAACATCTCTATTGGCGCTTATGTTCCCCCTGATGAAAAAGTTGGCAGTGTTCTTGCGTGCGCTTTTGCTATCACGCTTGGCAAGGGTACCGAAGCAGCAATCGCTCTCGCAATGCCTATCGCAGTGTTGTCATTGTCTATCAACAACATCATCAATGCCTTTATGCCTGTTTTGGTTGATCGTGCAGAGGTATATGCAAAGCAAGGCAATTTAAATGGTATCTATGCGATGCACTGGATTATTGGTCTTGCGGGCGTTGCGAAGAACTTCTTGCTTGTTTCTCTTGCCTTCTATCTTGGTGCGGATGCCATTCAGGGTGTACTTAACTGGATTCCCGAGTTCATTCTTACTGGTTTTGGCGTTGCAGCAAACATTCTTCCGGCAATGGGTTTTGCAATGCTTGGTCGTTTGGTACTTAAGAAGGAAAATCTACCTTTCTACTTCTTGGGCTTCTTGCTGGCATCGTATATGGGCGTTCCTGCTTTGGGCGTTGCCCTTATTGCCATCATTATTGGTATCGAAAAATTTAACCTGCTTGGCGTTGCCACTGACAATCAGCTAGCCGTAGAAGGAGATGACGACGATGACTTCTGATGCAGTAAATAACAATCTGCAGACTGCAGATGATCAGTACAAGATCACTAAAGATGACCTCATTAAGTCATCCCTTAATCTAGGCTCCTTGGGTATGGAGTTCTCTTGGACCTACTACAAGCAGATGAATCTTGCGTTTTGCTTGATGGTTGCGGGTATGCTCAAGAAGATTTATCACGATCGTCCTGAGGATTATGCAAAGGCACTCACTCGCCATGCGGCATTCTTTAACATCACTGTGCAGTTTGCTCCTTTTGTTGGCGGCATTGCTATGGCAATGGAAGAGCGTATTGCTCGTGGCGAAATTGAGCCTGAGGCGGTTAACGATGTTAAAGCTGCTCTCATGGGCCCGCTGTCGGGCATTGGTGATTCTATCTTCCTGACAACTATTCGTGTCATTGCTGCCGCAGTTGGTATTTCGCTTTGCCAAGCGGGCAATGCTTTTGGTCCCCTTGTTTTCCTGTTGATTTACAATATCCCTGCGTTTTGGCTGCGTGTGTGGGGTGTCCAGAAGGGTTATACCGTAGGTGTTAGCTTTTTGGAAAAAGCATCCGAAAGCGGTTTGATGCAAAAGGTTATCATGGCTGTGAGTATTGTCGGTGTCATGGTAATTGGTGCAATGACAAAAGACATGTTCTGGGCGACTATTCCTGTCCAAATTGGTACCGCTGCAGAAGGCGCAGATCCCACTACGATTCAGACTGTGCTTGATGGCATTATGCCGGGTGCTGTTGGTTTGATTGCTTTCTGGCTGTACTATTGGCTGCTTTCTAAAAAGATTAATCCCATGTGGTTGATCTTGGGCACTATGGTCTTAGGTGTTGTTGGTGCCTACTTTGGATTCCTTGCCTAAGGGCTGGAAAGTTGAGCTACTTTTGGTTTTGCGTAGGCGGTGGCTCTTTTGGGCCATCGCCTTTTTCATAGACTCACATAAACCCAAAACTCAGATGGTTCATCCTTCGAGTTTTTGAAAAATATGAGCTGCAGTTTTGTGCTTACTTGCCCCGAAACTTGAACCATCTATGGGTATATTCCTAAAAATGGCAATCATGCGATTCGCTTTGGACATCAATGCGGCATTTTCAGACCACTCTTCGCTCTGAGGGCCGATATGCGCCATTGCCTCTTTTTTATATCGCAGCATTTCTGCTGGTAGAAAGCCTGTTTTGAAAGACGGCTATTTTCCCGTGTTCTGCCGCATCTTTTGGTTTTAGCAAACTGGCTGCTAGACGACGTATGTCTATACTTCCAATATAAATATATTATTCAATATCAGCTCTAAATGGCGCATATCGGCTCTCAGAGCGAAGAGGGGTCTGAAAACACGCTTCATAGCGATAGAGAGACGAAAAATTTGCCAGTACAGGCAGCTGGGTACCTGATGTGGTGAGTGAAATCGCCTAGGGTGTATACCTTAGTTGAACTCGATTTTTTAAATGATCTGGGGTAAAGCGCTCAGAGGAGGCGTTTTTGGTAGGATTCCGATCGAAAACGCCTCCTCGGGGCTAAAATTTTTAACTAACCAGATGTGCTCAAGTAAATCAAGGAAAAAACATGGCGGGCACCTTCTTTGGCGTACCTTTATAGCGCACCTTCGCCTATGTGTGGCAGCTCTTAGCAACATACAGAAAAACTGAGCATGAACATGAAAGTGCTGAGGCTGCTGTATGGTGCTTAAAAGTTTACCTGCGCATGTGGGTCGTGGACTCGCGGGAGATAAGTTCGGTTTGTAAGAGCATGGACGATACGTCCGACGATGTACCACGAAGTCTTTCCAACATTAAAGTGCAGGCTGAATATCCCATTTGATAGCGTGGTTGAGCAATGGTGGTGATAGACGGTGTGAGCATCATCGAAGACTCAATATTGTCAAAACCAACTACAGCGAGTTCTTCAGGGATTTTGATGCCCATTTTGAGTGAGGCACGAATAACAGCAGCTGCATATACATCAGAGCAGGTAAAGATGCCATCGGGAATTTCATCCAAACCAAAGAGGTGGCTTGCTGCCGAATATGCAAGTGCATAACTATTGTCAGGAAGCTGCATGGTGTACTCGGGGCGGAGCTGTAGTCCATGCTCATCGAGCGCCTCAACAAAACCTCGGTAGCGCTCGCGTGTGTATTTGTACGTCTCGGGGCCCCTCATGATCGCTAGCCGCTCGCACCCACAGCTCACAAGACAATCAACCGCTTTTTTTGCGGCCATTCGGTCATCGATACTGATGAATGGCAAATCTGCTGCAGGAGTGTATTCGGCACACTGTACTACAGGAAATTGCTTGTCGAGTTCAACGAGAAATTCTGCATCAGTAGGACAGAGCATGATGACCCCTGATGCGTTGCAAGCTTCCAGCGCTGCTATGAAGCGCTCAAAGCTGCCACTAGCAGGGGCTTCATAGCGGACAAGAATCTCGCTACCTGCCATACGCGCGGCATCTTGGGCACCATGAATAATCTCACTATAAAAAGGGTTATCAAACCAAGGTATACACATAACAATGGGCCCGCGCGGTGTACGAGTAACTCCGCGTGCTGGAACTTCGTAGCTGTAGCCAAGACGCGCCATGGCCGCATGAACGTTACGTGCGGTTGCAGGGTCGACAATATCAGGGTGGTGCATAACACGAGAGACGGTCGCTGGGGATACTTGGGCCTCTTTTGCCAGCTGTGAGACCGTTACTTTTTTTGCTGCCATGACGGATTCCTTCGTCTGAACAGATGAGATGAGAAAATTTCAGCTTCTATCTTTACATAAGAAGAAGCTCAAATTGCCCAGAATCTTTCATTTAGATGAAAATTATGAAAATAAACCATTAACAGTAAAAAATAAGCCGTTTAGCGATGAAAACGTGAAAAGTAATGAAAAGATATTCAAGATAAATGAAACAAAAGAGTCAATGTTTCATGAAACGTGTTCATGAGGATGGGAGAGTTTATGCTGAAGGTAGGAGTTATCGGATGCGGACGTATTGCTCAAACTCGCCATCTACCTGAATATGCCGCCCGTAAAGATGTCGAGGTAGTGGGTGTATTTGATCAAAATTCCACCCGTGCAGAAGAGGTGGCTAAGCAATTTGGCGCTCAGGCATACTCCAGTGCAGAAGAGTTCATTGCGGACAAGCAGATCGATGCTGTAAGTATTTGCACTGCCAATGAAACGCATGCAGAACTTGCAATTGCATCCCTTCGTGCGGGCAAGCATGTTCTTTGCGAAAAACCCATGGGTACCACCCTAGAAGAGTGCGAAGCTATGGCAGCAGCTGCACGTGAAACTGGCAATCAGCTGATGGTTGATCAAAACCAACGCATCGCTGCAGCTCATAGCCGTGCTCGCCAGTTGATTGCTGAAGGTCACATTGGAAAGCCGTTGAGCTTTTCTACTACTTTTGCCCATGGTGGCCCCGAAACTTGGAGTGTCACTCCCGGTACTACGAGCTGGTTTTTTGATAAGAAGCGCGCGTCTCTTGGCGCGATGGCGGACCTCGGCGTGCATAAGACCGATTTGATTCAGTATTTGCTTGGCAGTACGGTAGTCGAGGTCAGCGCAAAGATTGCCACACTCGACAAGCGTACTCCCGATGGCGAGCTTGTGAGTGTAGACGACAATGCCCTGTGCATCTATCGCATGAGCGATGGTGTAATTGGCACGATGCGTGCGAGCTGGACCAACTATGGTCCCGAAGACAACTCGACAATTATCTATGGTGATGCAGGTGTCATGCATCTGTATGACGACCCCGTGCATTCAATCGTGATTGATTTACGCGATGGCACACGCGAGCTCTACGACCTTGATGTTATCCAAACCAATGACAATCAAACTTCCTCGGGCATTATTGATGCTTTTGTCGAAGGCATCACAGATGGCATAGGTCCTCTTATTTCTGCAGAAAGCGTATTGCCCGCGATGAGGGCGGTGTTTGCTGCAGTTGAATCTGACCACCTTGGTAAGGCCATTCAGCTTTAACGCAATGTACCAATAGTACGAGAAGGGAGCAAAGCTTTATGAAGTTAGGAATGCTTACCGCGATCCTTGATGATTACAGCTATGAAGAAGCAATTGATGCTGCAGCTGCATTGGGCTATGAATGTGTAGAGGTTGCATGTTGGTCCCAGGGCAAAGCAGAGCGACGTTACGCAGGTACGTCTCATATTGATGCGGAGCGCATACTTGTTGACGACGCTTACCGCGATCATGTAAAAAGCTATGCAGCCGAGAAAGGGATTGAGCTTTCGGCTTTGGGTTATTACCCCAATGTGCTTGACCCCGATCCATATCGTCGCGAGGTGTTTGTTGCTCATTTGATGGCGCTTATCCATGCTGCGTCGCGTTTGGATGTACCTGTTGTGACCACCTTTATTGGGCGAGATCAAAAGCTCAATGTTGAGGAAAACCTTGAGCTCGTAAAGCAGGTCTGGCCAGTGATTATCAAAGCAGCCGAGGATGAGGGTATCAAGATTGCTATTGAAAATTGCCCCATGCTTTTTGGTCCTGACCAGTGGCCAGGAGGTCAGAATCTCTTTACTTCCCCTGAGATGTGGAAGCGTATTTTTGAGATCCTTCCATTCAAAAATCTTGGTATTAACTTTGATCCCTCGCACTTTGTGTGGCAGCAGCTTGACTACGTCCGTGCTGTTAGGGAATTTGGCGACAAGATCTTCCACGTGCACTTTAAAGACATCAAGCTCCTTCCTGATGAGCTGGCGCGCGTAGGCGTACTTGCCTATCCGCTGGAGTACATGGTCCCCAAGCTTCCTGGTCTTGGCGATGTTGACTGGGACAGTTTTGTCTCTGCCTTAACTGAGGTGGGCTATGACGGTCCTGCTTGTGTAGAGATGGAAGACCGCGCCTTTGAGAGTAGCCGCCAAAAAGTAATCGATAGTCTCACACTGGCACGTCGTTACATGTTGCAGTTTGTCATTTAGGAATCATGCCTCCATCGAGGATGGAGGCTTAAAGGGGCAGGGATTGGCCCTGCGATGATTGGCAGCAATGCTGACGAAAAGGAGAGAGAAATGATCCAACTTAACCGTCGTACATTCTTGGCAGGCGCAATGGGCACAACTTTTGCTACGGCACTTGCAGCTTGCGGATCATCCAATACCGCAAGCAACGGTTCTGCTGCGGGTAGCTCGGTTGCTGGCTCGGGCAAGCATATTTATGTTTTGACCCCTTCCGAGGACCATGGCTGGACTGGTTCTGTCGCTACTTTTGCAAAGGCAAAGATCGAGGAGGTCAATAAGGCTGGTGCATACGAGGCTGAGCTTATTACTTCCGACAATGCCGCCGACCAGATTAAGCGCGTCGAGGATATCCTTGCGGGCGACACCAGCAAAATTGCGGGCATCGTTATTCAGCCTATGGATGACACACTGCAGGCAACCATTCAGTCCATCGCTGACGCCAAGATTCCTTACGTTGCATTTGACCGCATTATTGATGCTGTTGCCTCTACAGCAGTCTCCAATGTCAAGGGTGATAACCAAGGTATCGGCGCTGGCTCTGCTGCTTGGTTTGTTGAGAATGGCCTTAAGCCCGGTGACGACGTTTACGTCTTTGAGGGCGATACCTCCTCTGTTACTACCCTGCGTAACGAAGGCTTCACCAAGTATCTGACGGGCGACCTTGATTTTGATGGCACCTCTATCGATGGTGCTGCAAAGTGGAGTGAGGACGATCTTAAGCACATCACCAAGTCTGGCGCTACCAACTGGAGCCGTTCTGATACCAAGGCAGATTTTGAATCTTTGCTGGGTGATGAGGCAAACGCAAAGATTAAGTGGTGGTATTGCGAGGATGACGAGTTGGCTATGGGTATCCTCGAGGCTCTCAACGGCGGTGGCATTTCCGATTCTGCCAAGAAGACCTTCTTTGAGCAGAAGCCCTTCATCACTGGTTGCGGTGGCCTTGACGAGCTTTACGAAGTCCTGCGTGGCAACTCCTACCAGGACATCGTTGCCAAGATTGGTGGTCTCATGTCTGTCACCTATTCACCTTCCATGATTCAAACCGCCATCCAGGACCTTATCGACAGTCTTGATGGCAAGGATGTTGAGCAGGATCACGTTATTGAGTGCCACAACGTTACCGCTGAAAACGTTGCTGACTTTAAGTCCTTCAAGTAAGCAGTACGACGCACGACACGGGTGGGGTCCCTCTGCTCCACCCGTGTACTTTTTTTGGGAGGAGAGTGCATGAGCCTACTTGAAATGCGCGGCATCAAAAAAGCATTTAATGGAATCAGCGTGCTTAATAGCGTAGACCTCACGGTGGAACGCGGAGAGGTCCATGCTCTGCTTGGTGAAAATGGAGCAGGTAAATCCACGCTGATGAATATCCTGACGGGAGTATATTCTTCCGATGCAGGTACGGTGAACTTTGATGGCCAAGACCTTACGGGTCTATCAATTCGTGACACCGAAGCTGCAGGTATTGCCTTTGTGCATCAGGAACTCAGTCTATTTAATGACCTCAAGGCCTATGAGAATATCTATCTTGGCAAGGAGTTGGTCAACCGTTTTGGTACATTGCAGCGTCGCCAAATGGCGGATACCGCAGCTGAGCTCTTTGCACGACTGGGTGTAGATATTGATCCCTACGCAGAAGTTTCCGAGCTCAAGACCAGTCAAAAGCAATTGCTTGAGATTGCAAAAGCACTCTTTTTTGATGCGAAACTCCTCATTCTTGATGAGCCGACAACTGCACTCAACAATGAGGAAGTGGAGCATCTCTTCCAGATTGTGCGCAAGCTCAAGGAAAAAGATACAGCATTTGTTTTTATCTCCCATAAAATGCCAGAGATTTTTGAACTCTGCGACAGTTATACCGTCCTGCGCAACGGAAGCTTTGTGACATCAGGCAAGATTGCAGATACAACACCCGCTCACGTGACGGGGCATATGGTGGGCAGCGAACTGCGCCAAGGAGATGTGTATGTGGCTCGTGAGGTGGGCGATATCGTGCTGTCGCTCAAGGATTTTTCGGGCCCAGGATTTGCTCACATCAATCTTGAATTACATCGAGGCGAAGTTGTGGGCTTTACAGGACTGCAGGGGTGTGGGAGCAGCGAACTTATGCAGTGCATGTTTGGTGCAACTTCGCCCACCTCAGGCACAATTGAGGTGAATGGAAAGCGATTGTCTGGTGGGTCTATTCATGAGGCAATGCGCTCTGGTATTGCTATGCTTGCCTCAAATCGCAAGGAAAACTCTCTGCTTCCAGACTTGTCGTTGCTTGAGAATATGTATGTCTCCGAGCATGTACTTTCTGCTTGCCACTTCAATATCAAGCATGCAGAAGAAGAGCAAAAGTTTGCCAATTACCGGGAGTCTCTGGGTATCAAATGCAATAGCAGCGAGGATTTGATTACCTCGCTTTCTGGTGGTAATCAGCAAAAAGTTTTTGTGGCACGTTGGCTCGATACGGATGCGCAGGTTTTGCTTTTTGATAACCCCACGCAGGGCATTGATGTGGGTGCCAAGGCAGAAATATACCGGCTCATTCTTGCGCTTGCTGAGCAAGGCAAGACTATCGTCATCAATACGCTTGAGATTCCCGAAATCCGTCAGGTAGCAGATGCCTGCTACGTCTTCTATGAAGGCTCGATTATCAAGACACTTCCTCATCAGGAAATTGAAGAGCATACCGTGATGTTGTATTCCACCAATTCCCTTGCCGCAGAGGTGACGGGTAGCAATAAGATCAAGTGGCAGGAGGAACACTAATGGCAAAAAATACTAAGGGAGGAGCTTTGCTTGGCTCCCTCAAGAAGTACGGCTATATTCTGGTTTTCTTGGTCATCTATCTGGTGTATGCCAGCGCAAGCGGTGGTTTGAGCGTTGCCTCTTCAATGAATATCTTGCGTCATAGTGCAGTTATTGGCAGTGTAGCAATTGGCATGGGATTGATTTGCTTGACAGGTGATATTGACCTGAGCGTGGGTTCTATGCTGGCACTTGTTGCGGGTTTTGCGGTAGTAGTGTTCAATGCTACGGGCTCCATTATTTTGACCCTGCTCTTTGCGCTTGTCTTTGGTGCGTTGCTTGGCTTTATTAATGGTGTGTTGGTGGGCGTGGTAAAGATGCCTGCTTTTATTGCGACTCTTGCGACGATGCTTATTTATCGTTCTCTATCTCAGTATTTTTGCCAGCACCTGCCGGCAGAACTTATTGGCAACGGTAGTTCGGTTTATCGTATGTCTGCAAGCATTCCTTCTTATCAGGGACTCTATGGTTTTGGCAATGGCAAGCTTGGTGTTATCCCCATCGTGGGCATTGTGTTGATTGTGCTGGCTGTTGCCTTTGTATATGTGAGTGGTTTTACTAAATTTGGCAAGAAGATCTATGCCGTGGGATCTAACGCTAAAGCAGCTCAACTTGCGGGTATTAACGTCGCTCTTATGCGCACACTTGTCTTTACCCTTTCGGGTGTCTTGGTAGGTTTAGGCGCTTTTCTCTGGATTGCAATGAATGCATCTGCTGATCCTGCAACTACAGGTAGTGGCTACGAGATGTATGCTATCGCCTCTGTTGTTCTTGGCGGTGTAAGCATGGCTGGAGGTCGTGGCACCTTCCTTGGCGTGTTTTTTGGTACGCTTTCCTACGATGTTATCGACAAGATTATCATCGCCCTCAAGATGGATTCTCTTATCAACAATTCAATTAAGGGCGTCATTTTAATTTTGGTTATTCTGATTCAAATTTCAGCCCCCGAAATCCGTGCTTGGTTTGCATCGCGTCGCAAGTCCGCCTAAGGTGAAATACCGCTTCTTAGCTAGGCTTTTTGTTTTCCCACCTCCTCCCTTAGTTTTAGTCATTTTAGGGAGGAGGTGGGGTGTTTTTGGACGTATTGCCTTAGGGGGAGAGGCGTGATTGCGTTACAATCTTTATGTTTTGTGGTTCGACCGGCGCGGGGGACGTGCGGGTCGAATTGAGATGCTGCGAAGGAGAGGAGCCCTGCGCTATGTACAAAATCCTCGATAAGACGCAGTTCTCGGAGAAGGTATTCAAGTTCCGCATTGAGGCACCCAAGATGGCCAAGCATTGCAAGGCTGGTCAATTCCTGATGGTGCGTGCAAACGAGACGGGCGAGCGCGTGCCTTTCACTTTTGCGGATTGGGATGCCGACGAGGGCTGGGTTGAGTTCATCTTCATGGTAATTGGCAAGACTACCATGATGCTTTCGACGTATCAGGTTGGTGACTTTATTCAGGATGTCACTGGTCCTTTGGGTCGACCCAGCGAGTTTGAGGATGGTGTTTGGACGGTTATTGGTGGTGGCGTTGGCTTGGCTATCGCATTCCCGATTACCCGTCAGCTAGTCAAGACTGGTCATGAGGTTCATGCCATCATGGGCGCTCGCACCAAGGATTTGCTGTTGCTCGAGCCTCAGTTCCGTGAGATTCTTGACGACGAGCACATCCATATCACCACTGATGACGGCTCCTATGGTGAGCAGGGCGTTGTCACTGCACCGCTTGAGCATCTCCTGCAGGCTGGCCAGACCGACCATGTCTTCTGCGTAGGCCCCGTGCCGATGATGAAATTCTCTGCTATGACTGCCGAGAAGTACAACACGCCGATTATCGCTTCTTTGAATCCCATTATGGTTGATGGCACTGGTATGTGCGGTTGCTGTCGTGTTGAGGTTGGTGGCGAGACCAAGTTTGCTTGTGTCGATGGCCCTGACTTTGATGCAACCAAAGTCGACTGGAATGACCTGCGTGCACGTCAGGCTGCATACCGCACCGAGGAGGGTCAGGCCATGAAGGCTTATGAGGAGGCGAACTGCGCATGCCAGAAGTAAAGGGTCGTTATATCCCTGATATGAAGACGCCGCGTGTTCCTGCTAATGAGGAACCAGCGCTTGAGCGCGCGCGCGACTTCCGTCCCGTTGACAAGGGTTATACCGAGGAGATGGCCGTTACCGAGGCTAATCGCTGCCTCGATTGCAAGCGTCCATTCTGTGTTGAGGGCTGCCCCGTCAACATCAATATCCCTAAATTCATCGAAGCCATTCGTGAGCGCGACTTTGGTCGTGGTCTGGATGTCATTCGCGAAGACTCTATGCTGCCTGCTATCTGCGGTCGTGTCTGTCCGCAAGAGAGTCAGTGCGAGGGCAAGTGCATTCGTGGCAAGAAGGGCGAGCCTGTAGCAATTGGTCAGCTCGAGCGCTTCTTGGGTGATCGTCCTGAGCTTGCTTCTGCCCCTGTCAAGAAGCCTGCAAATGGCAAGAAGGTTGCCATTATTGGTTGTGGTCCTTCTGGTATTACCTGCGCTGGCGAGCTTGCTCGTGAGGGCTTTGATGTCACCGTGTTTGAGGCCTTCTTTACCGGCGGTGGCGTTTTGGTTTACGGCATTCCTGAGTTCCGTCTTCCCAAGGCAGTTGTCAAGCGCGAGATTGATGGTCTCGAGGAGCTTGGTGTCAAGTTCGAGTACAACTCGGTTGTCGGTCGTATCACCGATGCTCAGGAACTCTTCGACCAGGGCTTTGACGCTCTTTACATTGCACTTGGTGCAGGTCTGCCCAAGTTCCTGAATGTTCCTGGCGAGAACCTGCCTAATGTCTTCTTTGCAAACGAGTACCTCACCCGTGTCAACCTCATGAAGGCAAGTCAGTTCCCCGAGTACGACACTCCTACCAAGCACGGTAAGCATGTCGTGGTCTTTGGTGGCGGCAATGTTGCTATGGACTCTGTCCGTACTGCTTTGCGTCTGGGTGCTGATGAGGTTACCCTGTGTTATCGTCGTACCGAGGCTGAGATGCCCGCGCGTCGTGCTGAGGTGCTCCATGCCAAGGCTGAGGGTGTCAAGATTCATGAGCTGGTCTCGCCGCTGGAGTTTATCGCTGGTGAGGACGGCGCTGTTTGTGGTGTCAAGGTGCAAAACATGCAGCTTGGCGAGCCCGATGAGTCTGGCCGTCGTCGTCCCGAGCCTATCGAGGGCGACACCGAGGTTATCCCCTGCGATGTTGCAGTGTCCGCAATTGGCACTAACGCTAACCCCTTTGCCGAGATGATTGGTGATTACGACCTCAACAAGTGGGGTTATATTGCCGCTGACGAGGATGGTCGTACTTCCGATCCTCGTATCTGGGCTGGTGGCGACGTTGTAACTGGTGCTGCTACGGTTATTTTGGCAATGGGTGCTGGCAAGAAGGCCGCCGCAAGTATGACCAAGGCTCTGCTTGGCGAGTAAAGTTTTAAGTTATTTATCTAAGCAGGTCAGATGGGGCTCGCAGATGCGGGTCCCGTTTTTTATAGCTGACCAACTTGGTTCCCTGCATTTTTTGCAGAAAAACTGCTGAGGTAAAACCAATCTAGTCCTGCTTATCCTTTGACCAGCCCTCGTAATTGTTGCAACCTCAGGTTGCAACGCTTCCTTTTTACCTGCACTTTTTCATAAATAAGCAGGTAGATAGGTATGAAAAATATTCGTTGCAAGCTGAGGTTGCAACGAATACAAAGAGGGATTTGCAATAAAAAAAGCTCCAGCCTGAGACTGGAGCAGAGTAGAGGTAGAGATTAGAGAAGCAGAGCTAGTTTGCCTCAGGCAAAGCAAAAGCAGCGCAAATTGCATCTAGCAGCATGACAGCAAAGGTCTGAGAGTCACCTGCAGTAAAACTGCCGTCATATCCTAAATTGAGCGGCAACTCAATGCGCAGCACCTGTGGCTCATTGTGTTTATGTGTGACATCCAAAGCAACGCGGATACGCATGGGCAGCGCCTCTACATCATCCATCGTTACGTTTTGGATGGGCGAGTCAGTTGGTAGTGGTGTTGTGGCCACAATAAAGAGCACATCAATGTCTGAGCGTGCGTCCTCGGGAGTATTGATGAGCTCAAGACCACTCTCTTCGGTTGTAGCAGAAGCGAGGTTCCATACACGCCCTGCAATACTACGAGAAATGGGATCTTCGCCAGTAATCTGCAGACTCATTGATTCCAGTACATCTGCTGCGCGAGCAAAGCCCATGCCGCCCATGGGGTGTGGGCCAGAAGCAGGCTTGCCACCCCATACATGATGCAGACGGTCAATAGCATCAAAGGTATCTTGGAAGCACATGCCATCGGCAAGGGCCCCCTGGCTTTCTTGGAATTGCTTTACCGCAGACTCGGTGTAGGCACCATAGTATCCATCGGCCTCTCCGCAAGAAAAACCCAAGATATTAAGGCGTGTTTGCAGTGTACGTACATCGGAGCCATGAAACTTGGGCAACCTTAGATAGAGCGTGCGGTCACCGAGCTGATAGCCTTCATCCACCAAAGCAGACCATGTTTCGGTATCGACACAGCTATCTAGTGTTAGTCCCTGTGCCAGACGAAAACGACCCACGGCTGTTGCGGTAGAAGGACCAAACCGACGAGCCTCAAGTTCGGCTGCATCAATCTGTTGACCGGTAGCAACTAGACGCTCTTGGATGTCCTCCACGGCGGCGCCAGTTGCGCCCTCGCGAATGGGTTCCATTTATGCACTCCGTTCGATAAAGAAATCTGCCATAGAAAGCAGGGTGGCACGCGCTTCTTTAGCAAACATAGCGCCATCCAGCTTGAGTTTTGCTGTAGCAATCAGGCGAGCAGCCTCCTGCTGTACGTAGCCAATCGATCCCGCTTCTTGCATGAGTTCGACTGCATATTTGAGTTTAGCAGCATCGGTCGTATGGGTCTTAAGAATCTGTAGTAGTTCCGCATGCTTTTCTTCAGGAAGATGTGTAAGCGCATGAACCACTGCAAGCGTGCGCTTTCCCTCGGTGATGTCGCTGCGGAAGTCCTTGCCTTGTGCTGTGGCATCTCCTATAAGGTTAAGCAGATCATCGGCCAGCTGGAATGCAAGACCTGCTGCCATACCAAATTCTCTCAGCGCTTTTACTTGATCGGGGCTTCCTCCGCCGCAGATAGCGCCTACTGCCAAAGGTACTGCTCCTGAGTAATACGCAGTCTTATGTTGCGCCATGTATAGATAATCTTCGGGCGTAACATCCCAGCGCTCATCACGTACCCAACCCAGGTCAAGCGCCTGCCCCTCGACGGTCATGCGCTCCATACGTACAATTTCGCTGATAGCACGCAAAGTTACCGTGTCGGGCAGACTGCTGTGAGCAAGCATATCGCTTATAACTTCTACTAATGCGAGGTCTCCCACGTTTATTGCAATTCCGACGCCTTCACTTACATGCACGCAGGGTTCACCCCGCCGGGTTTCTCCCTGATCGGCAATATCATCGTGAATCAGCGCAGCACTCTGAAAATTTTCAATTGCGCAGGCAAAGGGCATTGCCCGCGTGGCATCTCCCCATACTGCCTCACAGCCAAGCAGGCAGAGCGTGGGACGTGTTCTCTTGCCTCCACGTGCGGTAAATTCTGCGAGCGGCCCATAGAGATAACGCTCTAAGTCATCATGCTGGCTACCAGCAGCTGCATGTGGCGCATGCGTCGCAAGGTAGTCTTCGATGACAGGCAGGCTCCGACGTAAATATGCAACAAAACGACCAGGTTCAGGCTGTACACCCGCTGCATGAGAAGTCACGTTTTGCCTGCTTTCTTGTTGTCGTAAATACTGCGTTTTGAGTCTGGAACTCAATTTTAGCGTATGCATGCTGTGCGCTGCGAGAGCTGACGGCCACACCGTTTGCGGCTGTCATAGGGGAGTGATTACTCCTCACCTTCAGACTCGTAGCCATTGGGGTTGTTGCTCTGCCAATTCCAGCTATCGCGACACATATCATCGAGGTTGTATTTTGCCTTCCAGCCCATCTCTCGCTCTGCTTTACTGCAATCTGCATAGTTGGCAACAACATCGCCTGCGCGACGGGGACCAATCTTGTAAGGCAGCTCCTTTCCACAAGCGCGCGAGAAGGCATGCACTACATCCAACACAGAAGAACCCTTACCAGTGCCGAGGTTAAAAATCTCAACACCTGTGCGACCATTCATCCAAGCAAGGGCCGCCACATGACCTGAAGCAAGGTCCATCACATGGATATAGTCGCGGACGCCAGTGCCGTCAGGCGTGGGATAGTCATCGCCCCACACGCGGACATATTCGCGTTTGCCCACGGCAACTTGTGCGACATACGGTACAAGGTTGTTGGGAATGCCTTTGGGATCTTCGCCCATAAATCCTGAGGAATGCGCGCCGATGGGATTGAAGTAGCGAAGCAAAACGACATCCCACTCGGGATCTGCCACATGCAAATCGGTTAGGATTTGTTCGATCATCCACTTGGTCCAGCCATAGGGATTGGTGGCAGGTTTCTTGGGACTGTTTTCGGTTAGCGGCAGTGTGTCGGGTTCACCATAGACGGTAGCTGAGCTGGAAAAAATTATGGACTTGCAGCCGTGATCACGCATGACCTCAACGAGGTTAAGTGTATTACCTAGATTATTCTTGTAGTATTCGATGGGTTTTTCGACGGACTCACCTACGGCTTTGTAGCCCGCAAAGTGAATAACACGGTCAATTTGATTGTCTGTAAAGATGGTATCCATGGCCTTGCGGCTATTCACATCGGCCTCGTAGAAGGTCAGGCGGCTGGCTGCTTCGTCGCCCACAATCTCATCAATGCGGTCGATAACAATATCAGAGGCATTGGAAAGATCATCGACAACAATAACCTCATAGCCTTGCTGTAATAATTCGACTACGGTGTGGCTGCCAATGAAGCCTGCGCCGCCTGTAACGAGTACGCACGTATCCTTGGGATCCTTCTTCTGGCCCATGTCTGCTCCTTAATTAGATAAGAGTGAAACCAAGCTAGAAAGAGTATACATGCGCTTGATGTTGGTAACGTGGGGAGCTGTGATGGACGTTTTACCGATAAGTAGAACAACCAAAGTTTACTTATTAGGTATTTATACCTGCTGACCTGCTACCATAGCGAAGTATCAAAGCTTAAATGATGGAGGAGTGACGTGAATCAGCGTATGGAACCAGATTACTCTCGCGGTAATAGCTCTCGAAGCTCAAATAACCGCAGAGCTCATACGCCGCGCCGCAGTGTCCGTGAAGCTGAAGAACTCCGTCGTGCTCGTCGCAATGTTCGTCAACAAGAGCATCGAGGTCTGTTTGGGCACACTGGTGCGGGGCGCTCTGAGCATGCAGCACAAGCAAAACAAGCGGCTCGCGACTTGCACAGAGAAGAAAGGCTGAGTGCTCGTCAAACGAGAGGTGCCGCCACACCTGCCATGTCCAATAGTGCTACTCCATACAGCGGAGGGCGTAATGCTGCTTCACGCAATAAAGGGCGGCGTATTGATGCGCTCGATGGCCTGCGTGCGATTTGCGCACTAGCTGTTATTGCATATCACATGGGTATTAAGTGGATGTCGGGTGGCTTGCTGGGTGTTACGATTCTCTTTGTGCTTTCGGGTTATTTGGCAACCGACAGCGTGATGAGTGAATTTGCTCGTAACAAGGGACGTTTTGATATCAAAGCTTATTTCCTGCGTCGTGTTCGCAGGTTGATGCCGCAAGCAATACTTTGCATAGTAGTGACGGCGGCGCTTTGTACGCTGTTTAACCACATTTTGCTGACCAAAATGCGACCCGATGTTATTCCGTCTTTGCTGATGGTGCTTAATTGGTCAAAAATTTTGACTAAGGTTTCTTATTTTGCAGCTGCGGGCGCTCCTTCGCCATTGACGCATTATTGGTCGTTGGCCATTGAGTGGCAGTTCTTCTTGGTGTGGCCACCGCTTTTGTATCTTTTGATGCGTTGCCATGTGCCCAAACGCCATATTCGTATTGGCTTGCTTGTATTGGCAGCTATTTCTACTGCGCTGATGGCCTTTCTCTATACGCCTGGAGCAGATCCTTCACGTGCGTACTATGGTACCGATACGCGCGCAATGAGCCTGCTTTTGGGTTGCTGGCTTGCTTTCAAGTTGCCACTCCGGCAGACCGCAGCAGTGGTTGCTGAGGGTAAAAATCGCCAGATTGCCGAGGCGGCAGGAGCTCTGTCTATCGCGGCACTGCTTGTCATGTTGGTGTTTACTGAAGGATATACGTCGTTTTCTTATTATGGCGGCGTTGCGCTTGCATCTGTGGTGAGTGTTATTGCCATTGCCGCCCTGCTTCCTTCGGGAACTATCATCTCCAAATTGCTATCTCTGCCACCTTTTGTGTGGCTGGGTCAGCGCTCTTATGCTCTTTACCTCTGGCATTACCCCATAGTTCTACTCTTCTCAAATTTCAATTCGACCTCAGGTACGCCCTGGTGGTCATATGTGTTGCAGCTGGCGCTTACGTTACTGGCGGCTGATTTGACCTACCGTTTTGTCGAGCAGCCTTTGAGCAAAAAAGGTACGCTTACTACAACGATTGCAAACTTTTTTGACGAATTGCGTGAGCGCGGAGCTGCGTTGGCGTTCAAGCAGCGCGTGCTGATAATTGTGCCAGCGACGTTGACGTTGTTGATTGCAGTGTTTGGTTTGGCGTTGGTGCCTGCTGCTGATGCGGCAGGTGGCAAGCCTGGAGAAGATCACGTAGCGGCTGCTTCTCTGCGTACTCCCACTGCTGATGGCGTTTACGATGTTGTGCTTGTAGGCGATTCTGTGCCATTGGATGCCTATGACAAGCTTGCAGAAGTTTTCCCCAAAGGGCTGATTGATTGCAAGATTTCTCGCCAGATGGACGCGGGTATCAAGGTGCTTAAAGGCTATATCGACCAAGGTGTTGTGGGCGATACCGTGGTGAGCTGTCTTGGTTCTAACGGCGCACTTAAGGAAGCAGAGCTTGATCAGCTGCTTGAACTTGTTGGTGATAGGCGTACGCTCTGGTTGGTCAACAATCGCATGAAAGATAATTGGCAGGACGCTAACAATCAGCTGATTAGCAAGTTTGCTGAAGCTCATGACAATGTGAATGTTATTGACTGGTATGACCACAGCAAGGGCCATGACAATTGGGTTTGGCAAGATGGTGAGCATGTTACACCCGAGGGTGCAGCAGCGTACGCGCAGCTCATTAAGAAGTCGATGAATTATGAGACGCCTACCAAGGAAAATACAACCTATTCGACTCTGGTGGTTGGCGACACCGTAGCCTTGGATGCCACTGATGAGCTAGCGGCTGCTTTCCCACAGGGTGCAATTGACTGTGCCGAGGGTCGCAGCTCCAAGTCTACGCATGAGACAATTGCAAGCTATCTCAAGAAAAAGGTTGTGGGACCCAATGTTGTAATTGCTATTGGCGCTGAGTCTGTCTTGGTGAAAAGTGACCTTGAGAACACGATTGATGAGTTGGGTTCTGATTGCAAGATTTGGTTGGTGAGTGTTCGTTCGACAGGCCCTTGGCAGGATGGTAACAACAAGCTGTTAAAGGAGTTGGCTGACTCTCACAACAACGTGAAACTTATTGACTGGTACAAGGCGAGTGCAGGCCACGATGAGTACTTTGCAGGTGACGGTGCTAATCTCAGTAAAAAGGGTGCTAAGGCATACGCAAAGCTCGTGAGTGATGCGGTTGGTGATACGGTAGAGGCTGATAAAAACGATGTGTCGAGCGGTGATGCTGCCCATACAGACCTAGATGATTCAACAGCAGGTGATGTGGTAGCAGGGACGCAGAAGTCTTAGGATTCTCTAAGCTTCCAGCCTGTTTCCGTGGAAAGCTCATCAAGAAAACCAATCATAAGCTGGTGTCGCGTTGTAGCAATGCGGTGTGCTGCTTCCGTGTTGAGCTCATCTTTGAGCAGGAGTAATTTGTCGTAAAAATGGTCAACAGAAGCCTGCAGACTGCGATTATGCTTGCCCCCATATGCAAAGGTTCTTGCGATACCGATAGCGCCAAGCGCATCTAATCGGTCTGCATCTTGTACGATTTTACCCTCGAGAGTTGCAGGCTTCTTGCCACGGTTTTGACTGAAAGAAACCGATTTAATGGTGCAGCAGACTTGCTGGATCAGTGTGGGGCCTAGCCGCTGTGTAGCGAGGAATGCGCGCGCATTATCGCAATCGCTGCTTTGAAAAAGCTTGTGATCATCACAGTCATGGAGCAAAGCAGCGAGTGCTACGACAAAAAGTTTACACTCGGCTTCTTCGGCTGCAATCTGCAGTGCATTGTTATATACGCGTAGGCTATGAGCGCTATCATGCCCGTCCACATTGTTAGAAAAGAGTTGGTCAATATAAAATTTTGTATTTTCAACTACAAGTTCTTCTTGTGGAGAGAGTGTCATGTGATTTCCTTTGGGGTTTAGAACATGATGCAATATTCATTGCGCTTTATTGTAGAAGCTGACAGATCAAAAAGACTGGTCAAAATGTGCTCACATAAAAGAGGACTGGAATATTGATAACTATAAATATGGAGTCAGGTCTACTATCTTTTTATTAACCGTTTACCGAAATAAACAGTACGCATGCGGATATTACGCCATATACGGGTTACCATGTTGATACGCATGGAAAGAAACATTTTTTACGCGTAACCATTCTTTCCCAATTGTTTGCGGGCATGATTACAGAGTAGTGAAGGCTTAATATGTTCAAGAACATAACAAAGCAAAACGCCTTGCTCCTATGTATCACTGCTGTGGCTTCAATAGTTATTACTTTTCTTGTAATAATGTTTATAGGGAAAGGTGTGGTGCTTAACTACATCGCCACGGGTGCACTCGAGGGGTATTCCTTGAAGGGGACATATGCTGTTGGAACAGAAATAGATAACTCTATTTATTTTGAAACTAAAGAAGACAGTCGCATCGTCACATGGGGTGCACGGACTCCTGACACCGACTATGTGACGGGGACTGCGGAGCAAACTGATGACCCAAATATTTATGTATTGCTTGATGAAAAAGGCAGCTTTTATGCTTTAGCTCACCTAGCTTATGAAAGGAATAACACTGGCAAGTTATATGTCAGCTACGATGGCAAAAACTTCGAGCCTTATGAAAAAATTTCTAATATACGCGTGACATATACAGCAGAACCCTAATGGCCCGTAATCTTTACCTCGCTTAGTTTTTCGATTGTGGCGAGGTATGCGTCAAAATCAGGCATGCTTTATGTTCTACGAATCAAAAAAGCAGGGACGAAACACTCTTCGCCCCTGCTTTTGTCTGCTATAACAACACTTTGTTTAACTGAAGTACTCGACACCACCTTCAAAAATAGGTTGGAAGTGATTGCCAGGGACGTTTTGGAAATTGCCCGCAGTCCAGCGTTCAGTATGTCCCATTTTGCCAAAGATGCGGCCGTCAGGGCTGGTAATGCCTTCGATTGCCATAACAGAGCCATTGGGATTCACGTTTAGACTCATGCTTGGTGTGCCCTGCTCGTCTACGTACTGAGTTGCAATCTGGCCGGATGCTATCATCTGAGTAAGCAGTTCATCGTTTGCCACAAAACGGCCTTCACCATGACTAATAGCAATGGTATGTATATCGCCAACCCCGCAGCGTGAAAGCCAAGGCGAAAGATTAGAAGCAACGCGTGTGCGTACGAGCCTACTTTGATGACGGCCGATGTTGTTGAAGGTCAACGTGGGGCAACTCTCGTCCATTGGACGGATATCGCCGTAGGGCACAAGGCCCAGCTTAACCAGTGCCTGGAAGCCATTGCAAATACCTAGCATCAAGCCATCACGTGCCTGCAGCAAGTCGCGTACTGCCTCGGTAACCTCAGGCGCACGGAAAAATGCAGTGATAAATTTTGCAGAACCGTCTGGCTCATCGCCGCCACTAAAGCCACCGGGGATCATGATAATTTGGCTTGCCTTGATTTGGCGTACCAACTCGGCGGTACTTTCGGAAACGGCCTGAGGTGTGAGGTTGTTGATAATAAGCGTACTCACCTCAGCACCTGCACGTTCAAAGGCATAAGCAGAGTCATATTCACAGTTGTTGCCAGGGAAAACAGGGATGATGACGCGAGGTTTAGCGAGCTTAAGCTTGGGAGTTGGACGGCTGATATTCTTGTTGGCAATGTCAAAGCTTATGGTCTCGACCTGCTCACCTGCACCGCGATAGGGGAAGACGGGCTCCATATGGGACTCCCAAGCTTCCTGTAAGCCAGAAAGATCAATCTGCTCATCTTCGCAGCTCAAGAGATAGTCGGCGGAGCTAACACCTAGGCGAATGGCGTTGACGTTCTCAGGCAGTTCGGGCAAGCATGCACCCTCTGCCAGTTCAAGTACAAAGCTGCCATAAGCAAGCTCAAAGAGGCTGTCTGAGCTGATGGTCTCGTCGAGAGTCAGACCAATTTGATTGCCCACGCACATCTTGAAAAGAGCCTCAGCCAAACACCCATAGCCAGGAGTCGCTGCGGCACTCACGGCTTTATCGCCGATGAGTTTCTGAATATAATCAAGCGTTGCAAGCAGTGACTTGGCTTCGGGCATAATGCCATCAGATAAATAATTTGGTTTGATAAGCCATAGTTCGGATCCAGCATGTTTGAGTTCAGGGCTGGTAATGCGGTCAATCGAGCCTACTGCTGTTGCAAACGAGACGAGTGTGGGCGGTACATCAAGATTCTCAAAGGAGCCAGACATGGAATCCTTGCCGCCGATAGCGCCCACTTCAAGTTCAACTTGCGCCTTGAGCGCGCCCAGCAGAGCAGCTAGAGGCTTGCCCCAGCGCTCGGGTACATCGCGCAGCCGTTCAAAATACTCTTGGAAAGTCAGGTATGTGTCCTGGCGATTGAGGCCGGCAGCAACAAGACGTGACAATGACTCAACTACAGAAATATATGCACCAGCAAATTGATTGACTTCCATCAGATATGGATTAAATCCCCAGGCCATACCACTAACTGTAGTGGTTTCACCATCAACAGGTAGCTTTGCCACCATAGCCATTGGAGGTGTGAGCTGGGTTTTGCCACCAAAAGGCATGAGTACAGTTGCAGCACCGATGGTGGAGTCAAAGCGCTCGGAAAGTCCCTTGTTGGAAGCAATATTCTCGTCGGTAACCAAAGAGACGAGACGCTCGCTCAGGCTATCCCCCTGCCAAGACGGATGATAGCTGCTCTGCTTTTCTACGTGGACATCCTGATGTTTTGGCGCACCATTAGAGCCTAGGAACTCACGACTCACATCAACGATGGTCTTTCCTTGCCACATCATGCGTAGGCGCGGCTCTGCAGTGACTTTAGCTACGACCGTTGCTTCGAGATTTTCCTCGCGCGCATAGCCCATAAACTCATCAACATCAGCAGGATCCAATGCAACTGCCATACGCTCCTGAGATTCACTGATAGCAAGCTCGGTGCCATCAAGACCTTCGTACTTCTTGGGAACAGCATCTAGATTGACTGCCAATCCATCGGCCAGCTCGCCAATTGCAACAGAAACGCCACCTGCACCAAAGTCATTGCAACGCTTGATAAGTTTGCAGGCGTCTTCGCGGCGGAAAAGTCGTTGGAGCTTACGTTCGATAGGAGCATTGCCTTTTTGAACTTCAGCGCCGTCCTTCTCTAGTGACTCGACATTGTGAGCCTTGGAAGAGCCGGTAGCTCCGCCAATACCATCGCGGCCTGTACGGCCACCAAGCAAAACAATTTGATCCCCTGGAGCAGGGACTTCGCGACGAACATGGCTTGCAGGGGTGGCTGCTACAACAGCACCAATTTCCATGCGTTTTGCCACATATCCGGGGTGATAAAGTTCGCTGACCTGACCTGTCGCAAGACCAATTTGGTTGCCATAAGAAGAATATCCTGCGGCTGCAGTCGTCACAAGCTTGCGTTGAGGAAGTTTGCCTTCCAGTGTATCCGCAACGGGTACCAAGGGGTCACCAGCACCGGTAACGCGCATGGCTTGATAAACGTAGCTACGGCCAGAAAGAGGATCGCGGATTGCACCGCCGATGCAGGTGGCGGCACCGCCAAATGGTTCTATTTCGGTGGGATGGTTGTGCGTTTCGTTTTTAAAGAGATAGAGCCAGTCCTCATCGTGACCATTAACATCAACCTTGCATTTGACCGTGCAGGCATTGATTTCCTCAGATTTGTCCAAACGTGTCAAAATACCTCGGTGCACAAGGGCCATGGCACCAATCGTGCCAATATCCATCAGGCACAAGGGTTTTTCCTCGCGACCAAGCTCACGGCGTAGTTCTAGGTAGTGCTCATACTCAGCGCGAACATCCTCATCATCAATGCTTATATTTTCGAGCTTGGTGCCAAAGGTGGTGTGGCGGCAGTGATCCGACCAGTAGGTGTCAATAACACGCACCTCTGTAATGGTGGGATTGCGCTGCTCACTGCGGAAGTAGTTTTGCAAAAACTCAATATCAGCTTGATCCATTGCTAGGCCATGGCTGGTGCGAAATTCCGCCAGCTCATCGCTGCCCAGAGCGTTGAAACCATCTAAAATCTCAACCGCGTCAGGTGTCACAATATGCTGTTTGAGTGTCTTGCGAGGTTCAAGAGAAGCTTCGCGTGCTTCGACTGGATTGATGACATAGTGCTTGATGGCATCCACGTCTGCGTCAGTTAAATCACCAGTGAGTACGTAAACCTTGGCCGAACGTACCTCAGGACGTTCACCCTGACTAATGAGCTGTATACACTCGCTTGCACTTGTTGCGCGCATGTCAAATTGACCCGGCAAAAACTCGGTTGCAAAAACGTACGCATCTTTAGGTAAAGTGGGTAATTCAGATGTGACATTGTCACTTTGAGGTTCGGAAAATACCGTAGGTATGCACTGCTTGAATAGAGCCGTATCAATATCTTCGACGTCGTAACGGTTAAAAAGGCGCAAATTGTCGAGATGTGCGATGCCCAGAATTTCTTGAAGTTCGTGAGCGAGCTGACGAGCTTCGATATCAAAACCGGGCTTCTTCTCCACGAAAACGCGCGAGACCATAGGGACCTGCCTTCCAAAATGGGGATGCTTAGGTTGGGTTTCGTGCCAGGCTCTATGATAGCGCGACCGTTAGATTTTGAGGTCTGTCTCGTTGTGACTCATGACATCAAATCGGTTAATGCGCGAGAGGATTTGTTCGAGGTCAAGAGTGCCCCAGAGAAAGGCATGGGTAGATTGTCCATAAATAAGCAAGCTGCGGTAGCCACTGCCCAAATAACTGCGCAACCAACGCATTCGCTGGATCTCGTCATAGCGGATTTTCTTTGTGCTACCAAAAAATGGAGTTACATTGAGTGAGTCTGCAAAGGTTGTCACACGATAGCGACGGATGCCGAGCCACATAATAAAAGCCACCACTAAAAAAGAAGCAAAAAAAGTGTAGACCGAAATAGCATCTGCAGTAAAAACGCCTACCGAGCAGAGCCAGCCGGCAACGAGGCCCAATACACCGACAAATGTCATCATCAACATGAGCGTAGAGGAAATTGAGCGAGGCACGAGATAGGTATCGTGATGGCTGTGGTGGCGCTCGGAGATGCCAGAATCGCCAATCCACTCAATCAAAACTGACAGTAGAGGCACCAAGCCGATAACTATGACTAGTGCAAACGTGCCCATCGCCAATCCTCCAAAGGCGAATGCCATCACCGCGATGAGGTGAGGCATATGCAATAGGGGGCGCAAAATGCCAGTTCATCGGCGGCGTGCTGCTTATCCACTAAAGAAGGGGAAAGCAACAAAACTTTTATCGTCAGAAAGTAGGTTATCAATTTAGCGACAAAATTTTTGTTGACGCACAAGGTGTGCGGTATCAGTTTCACGGTACGCGGTGCAGCGGTAGCTATTCTTCTGTTAGCGGTGCAAAATACCACGTATTTTGGTTGAAATACCTGCGCGGGGCGTTGATCCGCTGGGGATTCCTCGTAGGGTGCTGCCATGTGCGATAGCCATCAATGCCAGCAGGGCTACCGCAATGAGGAGAAATTCTGTTGGCATGTGGGCAATGGCTACAAGAGCAAGCCAGCAGGTACAAATTGCGATGGCGCCCACACAGAGATAGCCCGACAGGATTACGACAAGTAGACCAAAGAGGCAGGAGTCAATGCCCAGCAGAGGAGAGGCAAGAATGATGGCAGAGCAGGTGGTGGTGACACCTTTGCCTCCGCGAAAGTGATGCCAGATAGGGTAGTTGTGACCGAGCGTAGTGCCAAGACCCGCCCACATTCCTGCAAGCAGAGCAACATTAGGAAAGAGTGCACGAGCGATGAGCCATGCTGCGATAGTTTTTGCGATATCACCCGCGAGGACAAGTAGTGCGGCACCTTTACCAAGCTCATGTCCTATGTTTGCCATGCCGGGGTTGCCTACTCCCAGCTCAAAGGCACTTTTGTGAGCAAAAGCGTAAGAGACGATGTCTGCGGTGAGAAAGCAGCCAAGGAAATAACCAATGAGCAGACTAGTGATGCGCATTTCCATGGGGCTCCCCTCGAGATTATTGTTCTTCGAAATGGTTGTAGCTTTCAGAATAGCTTTTTTCTAGGACAGTATTGGTGACGCGTGCAAGGAGATGTGAATAAAATTTCACGATTTTGGATTGCCGTTTGACAGAGGCGGAGCTAATGCGTATCTTTATATATCGCGCTAAGGCGCATCCAGATATTGCGGGGTGGAGCAGTCTGGTAGCTCGCCGGGCTCATAACCCGGAGGTCGTTGGTTCAAATCCGGCCCCCGCGACCAAAATCAAGGCCCTGACCTGTGAAGACAGGTCAGGGTTTTCTTTTGACCGACATCTGACCGCCAACCCGACCGACATTTTACCGCCAAAAATTTTTCGCGGGTGGCCAAAAACGCCGCGAAAACGGGCCTCTGGTTGCGGTGTGGCGCAAGCGGTAGTTATTAACATGCGCCCTGGCGCAAATATGGTTGCGGCAGAAAGAAACCTCTTTTGCGCCCTGGTGCAAGCAACGAGGGTCGAATTTGCGCTCTGGCGCAACCGTTCTGAACTTATCTTTGAATTTTTATAAAAACCAACTGGCCCTATATCGCGGCCGACCACCTGGAGGCATCTTCTCGCAGTGGCGTATATGAACATCGGGCCATCGAAACTGCTCGCAGCATTCGGGGAATTTATAACGGGCCGATTGCGAGCAGACCGAGTGTGGTGGTAAAGGCCATCCTTAAAGCGGTAAACGTGCGCAGACCGAAAACTCGCTATCTTACGGGAGCAGGAGCGCACGCTGGTGTTTTCTGGCACTCGGTGCTTCCCACGCGGGTATTTGATTTCATTATCAAGCGTATGATGTAGCACATAAAAGCAGTACCTGCGATAGCACCCTACCTACACGGTATCGTGATATTTACAGGAACTTCGACTTTTGGTTGGGGCTCCTTTATGGACAGTGATGGTGGCTCGTGATGGTGGCTCGTGATGAGAGTTTATGATGGTGGCTCGTGACGGGAGTTTGTGATGGCCGATCCCAAAGAAGTCAAAATTGCCCTGCTTACCGGATATCTCGGTGCAGGAAAGACAACCATTTTGAATCATATCCTTTCCAATACCCAATCCATCCGCGCCGCCGTTATTGTGAATGACATTGGTGAGATTAATGTGGATGCCGCTTTGATCCAAGATGGTGGGTATGCAAAAAAGAGCGATGTTGTCCCGCTGATAAATGGCTGTATTTGCTGCACACTTTCAAATGACCTTGCCTTGCAGCTTGGTGATTTGGCCGGTACCGAGGAGTTTGATTACATCATTATCGAGGCATCCGGTATTTGCGAGCCTATCCCCATTGCGTATAACATCTCGGCATTCTGCAACCAGAGCCAACATACCTCCAAGCCCTCCCACGTGAGTCTTGACAATATCGTTGCCGTGGTCGATTGTGCGCGCATGTACGATGAGTTCAGCGGTGGAAAGGCTCTTCTCGCCAGCGATATAGAAGACGACGACATTGAGAGCCTTTTGATTCAGCAGATTGAGTTTTGCTCGACGTTGATTTTGAACAAAACCGATCTGGTGACTGAAAAACAGCTGACGGAGCTTAAGGCTCTGGTACGCGGCTTGCAAAGAGATGCGGTCATTGTTGAGGCCCAAAATGGAAATATTCCTCTCATCGAGCTTATCAACACCGACCGTTTTGACTTTGATAAGGCTTATGCGTCAGCTGCGTGGATGGATGCAATGGAGCATCCGGAAGAGCATGAAGATCCCGAGGTGCTTGAATACGGAATTACAACCTTTGTGTACAAGCGCCGCAAGCCCTTTGACCTCAAGAAACTGAATGAGTTTGTGTCCGGATGGCCCAAGAGCATCATTCGTGTGAAGGGGTCGCTTTGGGTGGCGCAAGATCCCGATATGAACTATGTGTTTGAACAGGCCGGTAAACAGGTGCAATTTTACGAGAATGGTCTCTTTTATGATTCCATGCCGCCTGAGGCTCTTAAAACATTGCTTGACGAGAAGCCCGAGTTGCGCGAAGACTGGGATTTTAGGCTAGGGGACCGCCAAACAAAGCTCTGCTTCATCGGCCGGCACATGGACCATGAAGGGCTTAAAGCCGGCTTGGATGCGTGTCTCACCGAGTATGTTCCCGAGGCCTAGGAGATACGTATGCGTGGTTGGATACATCAATCGTTTTCGGTAGATAGATCCTGATAGATACCGCGGTTTACCAATTGCCTAACAAAATCCGTTGCGGGTTTATGGAAGATCTCGTGAGGCGTTCCATATTGCTGGATCTCTCCTGCATTCATGACCAGCACTTTTGTACCTAACTTGAGTGCTTCGGAAATATCATGAGTGACAAAGAGGACGGTAATGTTCGTTTCGTTGTGGATACGCTTGATTTCTTCTTGGAGCTGATTGCGGGTAATCTCGTCAACCGCGCCAAAAGGTTCATCCATAAGCAGAATGTCTGGCGATGCCGCAAGAGAACGGGCAATACCTACGCGTTGTGCTTGGCCTCCGGAGAGTTCGGCAGGATAGTGATCTTTAAACTCTTCGTCAAGACCTACGATTTGCATCCATTTGGCAACGGCATCTTTGGTTCGCTTGGTATCCTTTTTATTAAGGAGATTGGGTACATAAGCAATATTTTGCTCAACGGTCATATGTGGGAACAAAACACTGCCTTGGATGGCGTAGCCGATGTTTCTCCTAAGCTCAATGAGGTTCTTCTCGCGAATGTCTTCTCCATTAACAAGAACGTTTCCACTGGTGGGCGTAGTAAGACCATTGACCATTTTGAGAAGCGTTGTTTTACCGCAACCCGAAGACCCAATGAACGTGACAAATTCACCTTGCTCAATCGTAAGAGACAAATCGCTGATGATGATTTTCTCACCATAGGCTTTGTGAATGTGTTTGAATTCGATTGCAGCTGCCATGGGTATTACCTCCTACACGAGACCCTTGGACACAAGGTATTCATGGGCTACGTCTTTGGGCTCCCTACCGTTGGTTTCAACTTCGTAATTCATACGGGCCATGTCCTCGTTGGTGATGGTGTTGGTAAGGCTGTCGAGAAGACCCTTGAGCTCAGGATGTTTTTGCAAGACTTCGCTTCGTACCACATTACCTGCCTGATATGAGGCAAAGAAGTGGCGATCATCTTTTAGAATGACGACATTGGCAGTATTGAGTTTACCGTCAGTAGTAAAGACTATCATGGCGTCGATTTTTCCCTGGCTCATGGCCTCATATTTAAGACCGATGTCTAAATCAACGGTATTTTTGAAGGTCATTCCATATGCTGTGCAAAGGGCGGCATAACCGTCTTCACGTTCAAAAAAGTCATATTCTCCACCAAAGCTGAGTTGGTCTGAGACGCGCGCAAGATCGGAATAGGTCTGCAGGTTATATTTTTGGGCAATGTCTTTCCTGACGGCAAGGCCAAAGGTGTTCTCAAATCCGTACATACCTAGCCAATCCATATTGTATTTTTGCTGGTATTCGCTCTGAAGTTGTGAGAACTTGTCGTTGGAATAGAAATCGGTATTTTTTAGGACTAGGTTCCATCCAGTGCCCGTATATTCCGGATAGATGTCGAACGAGCCCTTCTCCATTCCGGGCTGAATGTTTGAAGTGCCGCCACCGACTCCCTGCGTAAGATTTACTTTGAGGTTCGTTTTGTGTTCGATGAGTTCTTTGAGTGCCTCGCCAAGTATGTATTGTTCAGTCATTGGTTTGGTTGCAATACTGATAATTTCTTTCTGACCAAAAGGTAAAAAGAGCGTAACAGCAGCGATGACAGCAAGGACAATACCTATAATACCTGCAATTTTATTATGCTCGTGAGCCTTGGCGTTTCTGAGCTTCATGCGCTTTTCGATACATCCAAGCAAGAAATCTACGGTTAAGGCGAGAAAGGCAATAAGGAGGCTGCCGTCCATGGTCATGGCTGAGTTATTGGTGGTAATGCCGCGATAAATGGCAACGCCCAAGCCTCCCGCGCCGATGAAGGATGCAATGCCGCCAAGAGCAATGGTCATGACGGTCATACTGCGAATGCCTGACATAATAACGGGAAGTGCCAGAGGAATTTTGATTTTGACAAGCGTTTGCAGGGTGGTACTGCCCATACCTTCAGCAGCTTCAACGAGCAGCGGATCAATATTGGTAAGTCCGGTATGCGTATTGATAACCATGGGGAGCAGTCCATAAACCGTTAGGGCAATGACGGCGGTGACGTTGCCGATTCCTGAGAACGGGATCAAAAAACCAAGCATGGAGATGGACGGGATGGTGTAGAGAAAGTTAATGACGGCAAGCGTGAGCTTTGCAGTTCTTTGAAAGTGGCTTATGAGAATGCCGGTTATACCACCTACGATGATGGCAATAACAACTGCCGCAAAAGAAATCTTGATATGTTCAAGAAGCAGTCCACCAAAGAAATCCCAGCGAGAGATGAGGAGTGTCCACATGTTTTGCAACATACTCATGCTAGTCTCCATGCCGAAGACCTGGTTCATCGGATGATGTAAACCAGGTCGAGGTTTTTTATCGTGATATGTCCTTATCCGGATGGGAGCTTTCTAAACGCGCGCTACAGAACCTACAGAAGGCAGGCTCCTGATAACAAAAATAATGCAAAAGATGACTCCAAGGGTAAGGCCGATCATACCGCCGGACGAAGCATCGAAATAGTAGCTGCCGGTAATGCCCACAAGTACACTCATGATGGCAATAAGCGGGGAGATCCAAAGCATGTGGCGCATGCGGTTTGTAAGGAGCCGAGCACAGGCTCCCGGGACGATTAAAAGCGAAACGGAAAGAATGACACCCACCGCCTGCAGTGATATGACGATGGCCAAGGCAAGGGCAATCAGCAAAAGCGAAGTCAGCCACCGCACAGAAAGGCCGATTGCCTGCGCATGGGTAGGATCGAACGCCAAGAGTGTGAGGTCTCTGTTTTTAAGCACAAGGACAAGTGCGATGGGAAGGCCAATGAGGAGTACCTGCAGCATGTCGGGAACGGTGACGCCCAACAAGTTGCCAAAGAGGATGTGCGAAAGGTTGATTTGACTGGGTACCTTTGATATCAGGACGGTGCCGAGAGCAAAAAACGTTGTGAATACGATGCCTATGGCCGTATCGGGTTTGACAATCTGACTCTTTTTTACCTGCCCGACCAGTATGACCGTAATAAGTGCAAAAACCAGAGCACCTATCAGGTACGGCAGCCCTACAAGATGAGAAATGACTACGCCGGGAAGGATGGAGTGCGAGATGGCGTCTCCCATCAGCGACCATCCCATATGCGTGATCCAGCAGCTCAAAAGGCCGCATACGAGTGCGGTGGCAAGACCCGTTATCAAGGCGCGCTGCATGAACGCGTATTTGAGGATTTCAATCTCAGGCATGAGGTACCTCCTCGATATGTCCGTGTTCGCTCAGTCCCAGGCTGGCGAGAAGCTCCGTGCTTCTCAAAACATCGGACGCAAGACCCTGGGCGGTTATCGTCTTGTTGATAACCAGGCAATCTTGGAAATTCTCCCGGGCCGAATGGATGTCGTGAATGGAAACCAGCAGCGTGCGCCCCTCTTCTGCAAGAAGGCGGAGCTGCTGGGTGATAATTGCTTCGGATTTTGCGTCGACTCCAGCAAACGGCTCGTCCAGCAGCAAAAGCTCGGCTTTCTGGGCAATGCCGCGTGCTACAAAAACGCGCTTCCGTTGTCCGCCGGAAAGCTGTGAGAGCGGTCGGTCTATCAGCTCCAAAAGTCCTACTCGCCCCAGAGCCTGAGCTACGAGTGTGCGGTCTTCTTGCGAAGGAACGCGGAACCAGCCCTGATGGCAGTAGCGCCCCTGCATAACCACGTCCTCCACCAGCAGCGGAAACGAGGCGTCGATGG
This sequence comes from Atopobium sp. oral taxon 810 str. F0209, assembly GCF_000466405.1. GTDB lineage: Bacteria > Actinomycetota > Coriobacteriia > Coriobacteriales > Atopobiaceae > Olegusella. The sequence continues at coordinate 55,827 of NZ_KE952966.1, forward strand.
CTTCTGTTTGCGGTACGTATCCAATGAGTCCCTGGCGACGCGCTTCGCGGAAAGGCCGTCCGTTCCACGTGATGGATCCGCTGAAAGGAATGAGTTCCATCAGAGCCTTGAACAGCGTTGATTTGCCGGCACCGTTGACGCCCACAAGGGCACAGAGCCTGCCGCTTTTGAGCGTGAAGGTGATGTCGTGGATGACGGGTGTTTTGTCTTGGTTTCCCTCATACCAGGCGGATACCTCTGAAACGTTAAGTGACATGTTAGTTCGCACTCTTTCCCGTGAGCCCTTCGACGATGACATCCGCATCGTGTTTAAGAAGGTCGAGATATGTAGGCACCGGTCCTGCTGCTTCGGAAAGCGAATCCACATAGAGCATGTGAGCTTCGTCCGTCTTGAGGATTGCTCCTGTTTCGTCGGCAACTTGCTGCATAGCTTTGGGGCTGACGGTTGATTCGCAGAAGACGGAACGTACCTGCTGTTTCTTGACCTCTTCAACCACCTTTGCAATCTGTTGAGGAGTACCTTCCTCAGACGCATTGACCGGCCAAAGGTAGATCTCATTCAAACCGGTATCGCGGCAAAGATACGAGAAAGCTCCTTCGCACGTTACCAGCGTGCGTTGGTTTTGAGGCAGGGAAGAGAGCTCTTCCGTGAGATCCGAGGAGATCTTTTGAAGTTTTTCCTTGTACTTCTCGCCGTTTTTTGCAAAGTCATCCGCATGGTTGGGGACCAAAGCACTCAGACCCTTTACGATATTGTCAACGTAGATTTGGCCATTTGCGGGAGACATCCATGCGTGCGGATTGGCTTCTCCCGCATACTCTCCTTCAGAGATGTTCATGGGAGTGACCCCTTGGCTCAAATCTACGCGCTCAGCTGCCGAGTCGGCGACAAAACGTTCAAACCAGCGCTCAAGCCCAAGGCCGTTGTTGAGGATCAGGTTGGCTTTCTGGGCAAGCTTAAGGTCTTCGGGCGTTGGTTCATAATCGTGAATTTCCGCTCCCGCCTTTGTGATGGATTGAACGTCGCAAAAGTCGCCCGCAATATTTGCGGCCATGTCTTGGATGACCGTAAACGTGGTAAGTACGAGCGGCTTTTTCGCTTCTTTTGACTCGGGAGTGGGAGAGGTATTGTTTTCACAGCCTGCAAGAGATGCAGTGGCTAAGGTGCCGAAAAGAGCTATGGCTTGTCGGCGTGTAAAAGACGATGCTGAGAAACGGTACATGTAAGCCTCTTTTCCAATTTGTTGTGTGTCATTGCCATTCTAATTCATAGAGTTAGCCTTGTCTAACTATTTTTGTTTCAATTAAGCTGCCTGAACGAAAACAAGACGCAAAATTGGATACAAATTAAGGTTGCCTGAGTCGAAGAGGGAAACCTCTGGCTGAAATGAGAAACCCATCGGGGAAAGGGAAACCTCTGATAAGTAACCGGAAATCCTTTGAATGGCAGCGGTTGTGGAGAATAAGAATGTCTATCACAGTGAATTTGAGATACGCAGGCAAAGACGGCAGTGCTCTTGCGTTTACCCATGAAATGTCTGAGAACGGTACAGTGGCTAAAATTCGCGCCGAGGAAGGTAACTTGCGTTACGAATACTACCAGTCGCTCGATGACTCGGAAACGGTTCTGCTCATAGACAGTTGGAGAGACCAGCAATCCATTGATAAGCACCACGCTTCGCCGATGATGCAGACCATCGCGGCTCTTCGGGAGAAATATGATTTGCGCATGACGGTGAGTCGTTCAGGATCCAGACCGCGCGGTTACGGTACACGCTTCTCAGGGAGTGGAACACGTCTATGATCCCGTCAAAGGTGACTCCCGTCTTCGCGACCTCCGGTTCGGGGATGCGGAAACACTCCGTCCCCCACGCGCAGGAGCGCGAACTCGCCGTCCACCGTCACCATGGACGACTCTACCACCGCGTCGTCGTGGCGGCTGCCGGTGCGGCCGCACGAGGGCCCCACGTCGTTTCCCCCCGGCCCACGGCGCCAGCAGCCCCGAGGCGTGCTGGCTGTTGCGGTCGCTGTGGAAGATGGCCCCCTCGGCCACGTAGCCGCGCCTGCGGGCCGGCCCGAGGGCCGAGACGACTGTGTCGGCGGCCATGCGCCCGGGCACACGCCCACCCGACCACCATGCGGGTGTTGAGGCCGGTCACGGTGGCCAGGGACAGCCAGCCCTGCCCCGTGCGCAGGTAGGTGATGTCGCCTGCGGGCCTGTAGGCGGGCACGGGGCCGGTGAGGTCGCGCGCCACCAGGTCCGGCTTCGGGGGCGCGCGCCCATCGGGTATCGCGGGGCGCCTCTCGGCATTGGGCGTCACGCCGCGTACGCCCGGCTCGCGCATGCACTTGCGCACGCGGTGGAGCGCCACGGGCCCGGGCTCGGGCGGCAGGGACGCGTGCACCATGCGCGCCCCGGAGCGGCGGCCGCCCCCAAGCCACACGCGCTCCACGGCGTCGCGCATGTGTAGGTGCCTGTCGTATCTCTCCATGAGTCCCCCTAAGCGCCGAGAGGCGGCGCATTCTGCCTGGACAGTCATCCGGGCTTCCTAGGGGCGCGGGGCATCCCTCGCAAGGGAGCGTATTGCGTGCGCGCGCGTGTGCTCCTGTCGCTTGGCATCCGGGTGGGGAGGCACGTCATCGAAGCGTCAGCGCGATGGGTGCGACCCCCGGTGCCTACAAACGCTATCTCGTGCGTTGTGTGCACAAGATAGGCTGCTTGATTCGCAGTCTGAAAGAAAAACGACATGGGCTATACCCAATCCGATCCGATACAGAGCCAGGTGCCGGCCCAGTCGATAGAGGTCAGGAGGGGCAGCCACAGATTGCAGGGCTATTCCCTATCCTCGGTCGTTTTCGCGCTGTAGCGGAAGTCGCACCTGTCGTCCCCTCCACCGATGGTTTTAGTGCGAGTGAGGCGCAGGCCCATCATCTCGGCCATGGGGTAGTCCAGGCGGCAGAGGTAGGGTGTGAGCTCGGGGTGGCCCTCGTCTGCGCACAAGCGGCAGATGCCGCATGCCGTGTAGTCGAGCCCGAAGTCGAAGATGCCGTCCGGCTCCACGATGTCGAACACCCAGTTGTTCTCGCCTTGAAGCCGATGCGACTCGGCTGCGTTCTTCAGGCGTCCTTTGGTCTTCGAAGGGCTCAGGTAGGAGCCTCCCACGCTCCACGTAGCCCGGCGGATGAGCCAGCTCGCCTCGAAGCCGTGCTCGATGGCCAGGTAGTTCTCCTCCGCTGTGAGGCCGGTGTGACGGTTCATGGCGATGAAGTACGCGCCCATCGCGTACGACGCAACCAGGCTGTCTTGGCTCATGGGCTTTGCCCTCCGCAGGATGGCGGCGTACTCTCTCGCGACGCGCCTGCGTACGGGTGCGGCGACGTTCCGTCTCGTCAGCCTTCCGAAGAACCAGCCTATCGCCCTGAGCCTAATCCCGTAGTCCATGCCGCTCTCCCTCCAGTCGCCAACCCTTCGATCCGTGCCGCGAACTCCTGCGGTCTGCCCGGCGCCATTCCGCCGTGGCCCACGTCCTCAAGCATGACGAGCTCCGCTTCCGGGAACATCCTCTCCATGTACCCCAGATCCCACTTGCGGTCTTTCCTCTCCGCCTCCGCACACCAGTACTGCACCCGCGCTTCGGATTCTTGTGGTTCCGCGGGCATCCGGTAGTTGTTACAGGACTCGAATGTCCGCCAAATCGTCCTATAGCTCATGAAGCGGAGGGTCTCGGAGACGTATTGCAGATCCTCCTCGGAGTATTCCCCGGTCGAAAACGCCTTCTCCAAAAGTCCCGCGCCACCCCATCTGCCGATGCACACCAGCAGGAAATCCCGCACGGCGATGAGCCTTGTCACAATCCAAGGCAGCCGGTAGGGCATTATCCCGCCGTCGACCACGGCGTTTTGAATGTCGACCTTCTCGTCGGCCAGCATCCTTAGGACGACCGACCCTCCCATAGAGCAGCCGTACAGGCACGCGACCTGGCGACAGCCGTTCGCGTCCAGCCATCCGGCAAGCTCCGTGGCGATTTGCTCCACGCTCGTGTAGTCCTCATCGGGCGCTGTCTCGTCGTAGCCGGGCAGTGCCGGGAGGATCAGGTGGAATCTGTCCCGCAGGAGCGGAATGACGTGCTCGAAGTAGTCCCACATCACTGCGGAGGGATGAATCAGGACGACGACATCCCCATTCTCTTTTCCGAATTCGTGGACGGTCATCATTTCGCCACCAGGCGCATGCGCACCACCAGCGTGCGGCCCCACTTGTCTGAGAAGTACATGAAGATACGGGTTCTCAGGGCGAGCCTGCGCCCGAGCTTCCTCGCGTCATCGTAGAAGCCGCTGCGCTCGAGCAACTCGCAGCCGGCCCTCTTCGCGAAACCCTCGGGATCGTCGAGGCCGAAGTGCATCATCGCGTCGACGTTGCCGGTCTTTTGCACATAGCGGTTCGTGAACCTGAGCCCGCCGGAGTTGGTCGCGTCGAAGACGAGCTCGCCTTCTGGGAAAGCAGCCTTCATGTCGGCTATCATGGCGAGAATCTGCTCCTCGTGGAAGTACTCCCAGACTCCCGAGACCACAAGCAGCGTGGGAAGCCCTGCGTCGATGCGGGCAGCCCATTCCATCTCGAACATGTCGCCTGCGACGAACTCCTCGTCAGGTCCATCCCCGAGCACGCGGCGACGGATGTCGATCACGCTAGGCAGGTCTACTTGGTAGCAATGTGCCGTATCCACCCCGGCGCGGTTCCAGGTGGTTTCCAGCCCAGCGCCGAGAAAGATGACGTTGCCGTTCGGGTGCCTTCCCAGGAATGCTGCCACCATCCCGTCGATCACATGACTGCGTGCGGCGGAAGCGATGCACTCGTACTCGCTGGAGTTCGCCCGTATCGCCTCGGTTGGGATCGCAGGCTCGAGGGAGAGCGCCTTCTCGTCGTGGAAGTACTCGGGGAACCGCCTGCTCACGTAGATGCGTGCCACGAGCGGTATGTAGGTCGTGTCGGGAATGCCCTGAAGGATATTCTCTGCTGCCATCGCCTCCACCTCTCATTCCGCAGGGCCGATGTGCACGGGCCTCGTTGCGCCGAGCCCCTTCTCCAGGCCGGAGGCGTCGGGCGGGATCTTGATCCTGTCTGGCATGGTCGGCCCCATCGATGCAGTAAGACAAAGCTAATTTCTTTGAGTAAGTATAGTCTAAAATCCCCCTGCAGTGTGCACCTCCTAGGGTGGGAAAAAATCACGCCCCAGCGTATAATCACGGCACAACCGAATCACCTGGCCGCACAGAAAAGGCTCGGAGGGACGGTGCCATTTTCTGGCGGATATGGTAGTCCTATCACGGCACTGTCCTTCCGAGCCGGACAGGACTACCACCTTGAGCGGCAACAAACGACACGGGCGAGCGCCCTCGGCCACTCCATGGGACGACGTATCCGAGCGGGACCTCGACCCCACCCAGATCGCCGTGATGCGCTCCAGCAGGAGCATCTACGGCTTCCGTCACCACGAATTCGACGGTGACGCCGACTTCTACAACGGCTACCCGCGCAACAGCTGCCCGCACTGCGGAATGAGAGGTGGAGACGATGGCAGATTCTGGCGTTGTTTTTGACGTGACGACCTCAGAGATGAGAACGCAGATTATTGGCTCTCTGGAAGACAGAATCAGCGGCATTGAAGATGATCTGCATTTCGTGACCCGCCAGTGTGCGTGCTCGGAGGCAGAGGCCAGGCGGGTTTACTAGTTACAGTCTATTACATTCCAACAAGTGTGGGGTGGGCCACGCTACCTTTGCATCTTCTTGAGATTCTCGACCTTCCAGAGCGCCTCGGGATTTACGGCTGCGGCCTTTGCCATCGACTCGTCCGGGAAGACGAGCTCCGGCCGGTAGTCACCTCCTGCGAGGCACTCGAGGTATTCGTGCTCTCCGTCTGTCCGGGGCAGGACCCATTCTGCTATGAACCGCTCGGCATCCTTCATGAGCCCCTCAAGGGTCGGGCGCTCGGTCGAGGAGCGCAGCATCGGGTAGAGCTGGTCCGCGAGCTCGGAAAGCCTGTCCGTGAAGCGCCGTTCCCTGCCCTCGAACGGTTTCGGGAAGCATGCGGAGAGCGAGGCGTAGTAGAGGGCGAGCCGATGCGCTGTTTCTTGCCCATCGGGCTCGAGCGACCCGTAGACGCCGAGCAGATTCGAGACGTCGTAGAGGTCGCGGACCTTCACGCGATCGAAGAACGCCTTCACCTTGCCGGCAGCGAGCTCGGCGTCCGCGAACGTGCGGACCTTGGCGCCCGGCCTCACGGGCGTCTCGCGCACGACGGGCACCATGATGGGCGAGCGGTTCATGTAGATGCAGTCGACCTTCACATGGTCGACTCCCCAGTCTCCACGATAGCGAAGGAGGAAGGTGCGTCCGGCGTGCCCGCCGGGATGCGCCTCCACCGCGTAGCCCAGCGCTCGTGCTACGGCCTCAATGCCCTCTTCAATGTGTGGTTTGTCGGCGAGCATGCCCTCATGGGAAATGCTCCCGATGTAGGAGACGTCGATGTCTACCGAGAGCCTCGGCACGTCGAGCATGAAGAGGTTGATGGCCGTGCCGCCGTGGAGCGCCAGCTTGCCCCTGAGGGCGGGGTGCCGCTCCATCTCGTCCAGAAGGTCGAGCAGTCGCTCGACCTTGTCCACGGTCCTTGGCTCGAACTCGTCGGCGCTCATGGTGCCCATGAGAGGATCTCCTCTTCTGTCTCGGGAAGGTACAGCTTCCAGCGAGGGCTCCAGTCCTCGTTCTCCCTTGACCTCGGGTCGAGCTTGGACGGGCCGCTCCCGAGCCTCGCTTCGAGCGACAGGAGCTTCTCGCTCGCCACGCCCCAGTCAGCTTGCTTTGCTTCGAGGAGCCAGCCCGTGCGGGCGACGACGGCTGCAGGAGCGCTACCGAGGATCTCGAGCAGGGCATCAACGTCGAGGTAGGGAAACGCCGAGCAGGACCGCACAGCCTCCTCAACGCCGCCAACCCTCCCGGGGTATGTGAGGCAGTCGACGAGAGTCTGCTCGCGCGTGGTCACGCCAACCGTCCCATACGACTTTGAGCGCATGGTCTGCGCCTGCGGGTTATCGTCGAGGTTGTACGGGACGTAGCGGACGCCCCCGTACTCGAACGGCGAACGTACCTTCGCGGACCTGAACGAGCACTCGAAGCCGACGTTGTGGGCGACGCCGTGGGCGACGAGGGCGGAGTGGTACGAGATCACGGCCTCGGGGTCGACCGTCCTGGCCACAAGGAACGGGTCGGGCGCCTCGCCGGTAAACCTGCCGGTCTTGGACACATAGATGCCACGGCGCACGCGCTCCACCTCGCCGGACTTGACGGCGCGCTGCAGCTGCGTGTGCGCGGCCTCCCTCGACGTTATGGCATAGATGTCCTCTGTCGTGAACGCCTGGTGTGATGCTATGTAGTCTTTGAACTTCATACAGACGAATTATAGTGGAAACGGGTACAAATTGTAACCGTATCCATGCATTATTAGCTGTAAATCAGCGTTATTCATCTGTTCACATCCAGCGCGATACGGCGCGGAAGAACCAGCGCACGAAGCGCCAGACGAGCCTAAAGACGCCCATGGCCTGCCTCCTTCTCCTCTGCTGCGGCGAGCATTGCCTTGAGCTGGTCCACCGAGAAGCTGAGCGCGGGCTCGCGGCGCTTGGGCGCACCGAGGACGTTGTCCATGATGGCGTCGCCGTAGCCGCTCATCTCGGCGTTGAAGCTCTCCTCGACCTTGCTCACGGCGGCGCGCTTGGCCTCCGGATCCACGTCGGCGTAGATGTCCAGCGTCATCGACACGCTCGCGTGCCCCAGGTAGCTCGCCACGGTTCGCACGTCGCAGCCTCCGGCGATCATCATGGTGGCGAAGGTGTGCCTGAGGTCGTGGAAGGTGCACTTGAAGCCGTTCATCTTGCAGAAGGCGGCGAAGTCCTTGCCGAGCTGCGTGGGGTTGTAGGGCCTGCTCTTCTCCTCCTGCGTTCCCAGTATGTAGGGGTCTCCGAAGGGAAGCCCGAACTCGTTGGCGATGCGCACGGCGTCCGCCCTCACCAGGCGCAGCATGTCGAAGGTGCGCCGGGTGAGGGGGATTGTCCTCAGGGAGCTCGAGGTCTTGGGCTCCTTCACGTAGAAGCCGCCGTCGCCGTTTCCCAGGGCGTGGCTCACGGTTATGGTGCCGTCATCGGAGAGGTCGGACCACTTGAGCGCGCAGACCTCGCCGCGCCTCATGCCCGTGGTGAGGGCGAGCTCTATGGCTATGCCCAAAGGCGCCGGCTGCGCGCGCCTCGCCAGCTCCAGCATGCGGGTGTGCTCCTCGCGCGGCAGGGCGTTGATGGGCGTCTTCACGCGCTTGGGCGGCTTGCAGAAGTCGCAGGGGTTCTTGGTGATGAGGTTCTGTGCCATGCCCCACTTGAGCGCCTGCTTGAGCAGGCGGAAGGGCTTCGACACGCTCTTCGGCGCATAGCCGTCGGCGCTCATGTCGCGCATCCAGCCCGACACGTCCTCCACTGAGAGGTCCGCCAGGCGGACATTTCCGATGTAGGAGTCTATCTGGCGCGCCTCGGCGCGGTATCCGCGCACGGTCGAGGGCTCTATGGTGCCCGATCCTTCCTTGTAGACGAGGAACTGCTCCATGAGCTCGCGCACGCTCATCGAGGAGCCGACGGCCCCTCCCTTGCGCTCGAGATCGAGGATGAGCGCGTCGCGTGCGCGCTCCGCCTGCCGACGCGTCTTGCCCTCGACCGTATGGAACGTCCTCACAACCTCGCCCGTCACGGGGTCGGTGTGCGAGAGGACCGCCTCCCATCGGTCGCTGTTTCTCCGTCTCCTCAGGCCACGGCTGGTGTAGGTAAGGTTCTGCATCTCCACTTCCTTCCATTCGGTTTTCAACAGCCGTTTCTGACCGACATTGTGACCGCCAAAGTGACCGCCAAAACGAGGTTGGAGATGCAGAAGAAGCAGATTCCTGCAGAACGTTGGAGACGCGAAAAAACACAAAACACCTGCTCAGCGCAGTGCGTCCAGACGAGGTAGACGAGGGAGAATTTACGGAACCTCCAGCTTGACTCGCTCATAACCCGGAGGTCGTTGGTTCAAATCCGGCTCCCGCGACCATGAAATTGCAGGTCAGAGGCTCGTTCCTCTGGCTTTTTTCATTTTGAGTACCTATAGAACATCAAGCGAATATCGTTTGGTGCCGCAGCGAGTGCTAGCGTTCCAAAACTCCTTCTCCATGACAAATCAATGTAGGGCTCCCACGAAGACCGGTCCGTCGGGAAAAATCATCGAGATAGACTTCGTTTTCGGAGAGGACTAAATCATAAGTATGCGTCAGAATCAGACTAGCACTAGCTGTCATTTGGTAGAGAACCGTCCGATGGACGCTCTGTCCACTGATTAGTTCAGACTGTCAAGCAGTCTTTCTGTCCTGTCTTGCAGGCCGTGGAGGAAGGCGACGACGTATACCGTCATCTCTGTCTCGTCCACGTAGTAGTCGAGCTCATAGCTGCCAACGAGGCTTCTGCGGACGTCGAGGCCGGTCGCTGCACGGTATTCCTCCACGACGCCGTGGGCTAGCGGGTGGTCGGCGATACCATGCAAGGCCCTCTCGTACTTGTCGAGTAATCTCGACGCGGCGAGCGGCGCGTGTAGCCTTCCCGCTATGTACCTTACGGAGACTCGTCGAGCGACGTCTCTACTGGTGCCGAGATCAAGACCCTATAGGCCATACTTCGCCCTGATTTCGCTGGCGGCCTCAAAGGCGTTGCGGACCTCCCCGCGCTGCACGGCAGCGACGCCCTCGACGACCATGGCGATGGCCTCGCTCCTGCGAACCCGCTCGGACATCGCGTCGTATGCCTCGGCGCTCATGATGACCATGTCGGAGTAGCCATTCTTTGTGACGTAGATGGGCTCGTCGGTGGCGTGGCACATCTCCGAAACGTGCGCCCCGTCCTTGAGCTCCTTGACTGGTATGATCTGCATGCGCGCCCCTCCTGACGAACCTTTCCTTCTGTCCCATAATAATACCTCAATAATGGTTTTTACTCACGGGACGCGAGGTATCACCACAAAGTGACTCGTCATTTTCCCTGACGCGGTGGTCTACGGCGAAGAAGGTCGCGGCGCCTTGTCTGAGCCGACAGAGACCGAGATGCTCCTGAGTCCGATGAGTTACACAATCCACAGGTTGTTGGTTCAAATCCAGCTCCCGTGACCAAAAATACATTCTCGACCTGCGAAAGCAGGCCGAGTTTTTTCCCATAGCCTTTATATTTTGACAGATGGTTCGTTTTTCGAGTTTTTGAAAAATATAACCTGCGATTGGGCTTACTTACCTCGAAACTTGAACCATCTGTGGTTTTCATCTCTAGAAGCAGCAATCTTGTGGCTCGCTTTGGACATCAATGTCGAGCAGTAGGTCGGCAGGACCGGTTGGGCGGTCATGGTGGTATTCTGCCATACCGCCGTTGCCAATGGCAGAATAGGTGTCATGTCGAGTAGCGAAGTCTGCACACGCACAGAGCTCACGAAGGATCAGGTTGCATGCGGCATGACGGAGCTGCGCAACAAGGGAATCATCGCCCCGTCATACGTACCAACGCCGAGGGATACTGTCATTTGGACCACTCGAACTACGGATATATCGCGCGCTACTGCATCTGCTGCGATATAGACACCCTAAGTCGCGACTGACACGACGTCGTGTGGATGTCTACGGGTAGGCGCCGCGTTGGCAAGATATACCCCGTGGATGAGACTTTTACGTGACGTATCACGTTCAGGCATGTAGGACTTTTGCTGGTTGAAGAGTGTCCCGTCGGCCAACTTAAAGAGCAGTTCGATCGCTTCTATAACTCGCTCGTGCCTCAAGGTATGGGTGCAAGTGATAAGCCAGAGAGCTGGCTAGGCGCCTTCTTCCTCCTTAAGAGCTTCCTGCAGGTGAATGACGATAGCTTGCGTCAGGTAGTGTTTCTTGATGAGCTGCCCTGGCTCGACACACTAAGGTCGGGCTTTTTGCATGCCTTCGAGGGCTTCTGGAATACTTGGGGATGTCACCGCAAGAACCGATGGTCATCGTTTGCAGTGGTGCTAATTCATAGGTGTGGGAACCGCCTGCTCAACAACCATGGCGGTTTGTACGGCAGAGTGATGTACGAGATTAAGCTTTCGCCGTTTACTTTACATGAATGCGAGGGATTCTACGAAGAGCGCGGCGTCGCCATATCCCGCTACGACATTGCCCAGAGCTATATCTACAAGTTTGCGTGTTGCGACGCGTAAAAACTCTTGGTAATCGCTACATCTATCTAAAACAACATCACTGACAAGGTTTGTGACATTCTGATCTGCAAGAAGCCACGCGACGATAAAATTCCGAATGGTTGACTCATCAGCAATGAGGTAGTAACCGTAATGCGGCCGACTGCTAAGGAGAATTTGATGCTTCTCAAGCAAAACGCGCACGTTCTTCATAATCTTACCAACACTCGACCGACTGAGGAAAAGATCGTTAGCGAGGTCATCTTGTGTAACGTAATCGTTCACAAGAAGCTCGGATACGATTAGAACGATTTGTTTGTTACTTTCAGGCGATGATAACTTGGTAGAAAGGCGTTTCTTAAGAGCACTAAAAGCATCCCTGTCAATAATCTTGACGCGGTATCCAGCATTTCCTGATGTCAAACTAGCACCATTATGAGAAAGTATGTCAGTCACTGGTTTTATCTCACGCTTGACCGTGCGCGAACTCACGCCAATGGCATTGGCAAGTTGTGCGCTAGTAAGAGGACCGTGAGCATTAATTAGTTCGCGCAAAAGAGCACTTTGGTTATCGTTCATATTCCTTACCTCCCAAAAGAACGAAATATGGCTCAATGCCGAACCCGCAAAAGACATATCGTAAGTCATACCAATATTATGTGATGTCAATGACAGTCTTACGATCATAACTGAGGACCTCGTCAGTGACACATGGAGCAAAGAAAGGCCCAACCTGCGTTAGTTCAGTAGTTATCTTGGCGAGACTTAAACCCTCTTCCCTATCAGCCAGAAAAGACCGGACGATAATCCTGTAAAGGTGCCGTCTGGCTTTTTCTATGGGTTATCAACCTAGTCCCACGTGTTCTTTGTGCAGGACAGGTAAACTGCCCGTTATTGAACTGCAATCAAATTTTTCATTTGGCAGTTTCTTACCCACTTGCTCTGCGCAGAGTAAGCAGGGATAAGCGCACATTGCACCCGCGTATCCCGTGGGCCTTTCTTTTATTTCAGCATATACCTGCCAGTCTAGATTCTAGTAAACCCATCTAGCCTCTAGACCATGTTCTTAACGCGCAGTCATTAAAGCGCCATAACCATTTGGGACTTCTGAGAAGACAAGGCGTTAGAAAACGCCTGAGAGACTATGCCAATTCTGGTTCAACAGAAACCTGTTGCTATTGACATTGGCGGTGCTTACTAGTTGATTATGGTAAGCTTAACTAGTGAAATATGGTAATCATTACTAGTGGATTATGGTTTCAGGAGGCATTTGATGAAGCAGGAAAACTATATTCCTCGTCTAATGGGACAAACTGCTCACGATATTGCTACTTGGTTACCTATTGTTTCTGTTACAGGCCCTCGTCAGAGTGGAAAATCAACGCTGGTCAGAAAAATATTCGAAGGTTATTCCTACGTTAACCTTGAAGATGCTCAGGTACGTGCTATGGCAAATGTAGATCCAGTTGGGTTCCTTGCCGCTCATCCCGCCCCCTTAATTGTGGATGAGGTGCAGCTTGTACCGGAGTTATTCCCCCAAATTCAAGCAGTCTCTGATGAGATTGGACGAGAGGGCAACTATGTGCTGTCTGGATCACAGAACTTCTTGCTACTCAAACGAATTTCCGAATCGTTAGCAGGTCGCGTAGGAATTGTTCGGTTGCTTCCACTCTCATTTTTCGAAGTGCATGCGGTACGTAAAATTTCGTATGAGCAGTTTTTGTTTCGGGGTGGATATCCACGTCTGTATAATGTCAAGATTCCTGAGCGAGTTTTTTACGATAGTTATGTGAGTACCTATATAGAGCGCGACGTTGCAGACTATCTTGACGTTCGTAATATTTCTGCCTTCCGTAGGTTTCTTAGTTTATGTGCGCAGAATGTTGGTAGCTTGCTTAATGTTACGCGCCTCGCTTCGGACGTAGGTATTGCACAAGATACAGTTCGATCGTGGCTTTCCATCCTTGAGTCAAGTTATATCGTGTTTCGGCTGCAACCGTATTTCACGAACTTGCGTAAGCGCATTACGAAGACCCCGAAACTATATTTCTATGACACAGGGCTTTTGTGTTATTTGTTAGGCATCGATTCTCAAGAGCAGATGATTACCAGTCCATATTACGGTGCAATTTTTGAGAACTTTGTAGTAGAGGAAGCTGCCAAGCGGTATTTGAACTCAGGTAGGGAGCCGCGACTGTTCTTCTATCGTGATGACAGTAAAGTAGAGGTCGACTTAGTCGATGCCACTAATGCTTGTTCAATTGAATTGTTGGAAATTAAATCCTCACAAACCTTTCGCAGTGAGTTTGGGCGACATCTTGTAAGAGTTGGTGACGCGCTTAATATCCCAGCAAAACGTCGTATTGTAGTCAGTCGTGCTTCCGGGAGCTTTTCTGCCAAGGACTTTTATGCTGTCAATATTGAAGACTGGCTGCTGCGCAAAGATAAAAGCCGCTCTTAGATTCATGATGTTTTGCTCGTCTAATCGAGTGATTTTTAAAAATGACAGCAAGTCCGAGATGTAAAAACCTGAGTTAGACCAGCATGTTTCAAGAGATGCAACTTTCACGCTTGCACAAAAGATGTTGTCAAGTGATATGTTTGCTCAAACTTACTTCTTCTGATGCCCTTTGCATGGGAGAGGATATTCGTAAAAATCAGCATTTTTAGACCCCTTTTCGCTCTGAGGGCCGATGTGCGCCATTTAGAGTCGTTATTGGATAAGATATTTATATTTGAAATGCAGACCTAGGCCGTCTACCAGCGAATTTGTTAAAACCAAAAGGTGCGGTAAAACACGGGAAAACAGCTGCCTTTCAAAACAGTTCTTCTACCAGCAGAAACGCTTCAACATAAATTTCAGCAAATGGCGCAGATCGCGCGTTAGAACGAAGAGGGGTATGAAATGCTATTTTCCACAGTACCCCTTGCCCTTATCAAATGATTAGAAACTATATTAGAGGATAGATTTAGGCATATATAAGAAATGTAATCAGATACAGCTCCTGTGGAAGTCGTTTGAGCATAGATAAGAAGCCGACCGCACACGATATCTCAACGCACTACGTATTACGGCGCAGACCTGCGACACGCACAAAGGGCCCGCGATTCCTCAGCTCCATCGGAATTGGATTCCTATTTCCTTACCGACGCAAAATTTACCGTTTGTGAAGCAAAACGTGAAAAAGGAACCCTTTGCGGGTGGGATGATGAACGGTGTCTTTTCCCAAGTGGGGCGATGCACGGTGACTCTTTCCTGCGCTGTCAAAACGTCGATAGATGGTTCGTTTCGATAGATGATTCATCCTTCGGACTTGCGAAAAAAATGACCAGCGGTTTTACGCTTGCTTACTTCGAAGGATGAACCATTTGTAGTTGGTATCCTGCCCGCACTCCAAATAGCAAAACTTACATGTGCTGAAAAACGTTTTTCATCTGGCATTCATCAGTTAAACGCCTGCATGTATGTCGGACACGCATTTTGTTCTAGATGCCAACCAGCAGAAATGCTGCAATATAAAAAAGAGGCAATGGCGCATATCGG
>NZ_KE952966.1:70658-110343 GCF_000466405.1 Atopobium sp. oral taxon 810 str. F0209
AATGGCGCATATCGGCTCTCAGAGCGAAGATGGGTCTGAAAATGCTGATTTTTACTGCAAAGGTTACATTCTTCAAGTTAAATACTTTGATTGCACTGCCGCAGCTGTAGAAATCCCAGATTCGGCTGAGCGTGCGTTAATCCGTGTCGCTGCATCACGTGCGACCCAGCTATCTCCTCCCTGAGCAGCAATAGATGCAAAGATTTCACGCGCAAGATTCAGATTGCCTTGAGCTTCGGCAAGACGAGCGATGTCATTGTTGCATTCCAGTTTCTGGAGGGGTGTAACTGCGGCTGCCTCCATCGCATTAATCGCTTTATTACACCCCGCCCAATCGCCAGCGTTAAATGCAAGGTCAAAATCTATCCATGCAAGCATCTGTGCGCTTACCCTATCTGCTCTCTCATTAGTTCGGGCAAGCGTCTCCACCTGCGCGCGTATACAAGCAAGTTCCTCGTAGTTACCATTCTGGGATGCGATATGGGCGCGTACGTTGCATCCTAGAATCCTGTTCTCCACACGCAATTTGAGATTTTGCTCAGCATGTTCTACCCAACGAAGAGCGACATCATTGTTGCCAAGCTGCTGAGAACATTGAGCATAAAGCATGGTATAGGTGCCTTGCTCTTGTTTTTTTGCTTTTACACTTTTCCATGATGATAGAAAGGGCACAAAGTATTTTCTGTGGGTCAAAATCGGCGTGGAGGATTTTAATGAATTCATTAAAATTGCGGGCATGCAAGAACATAGTTAAAGCTACAAGAATCAGGTAGGCAACTACACAGAGAACGAACATCCCAGGGTGCTCAATATTCGGATCTACCCAAATGACGCACACAGCCAGCAGCATGACCATTGTCATCATAGATACACCCATGATGATCCTATATCGACTTAGAACTCTGCCTGCTGCGCAGTCAAACTGGCGTACTTCGAAACTTTGGCATGAGTTGTAGGGTTGATGAATTGGTCTGAAGCCATGGAGCTTCTCCTCCTCAATCGCGCTAACGCTACCCTATGCCGCAGCTGCAGCAACAGAAGATGCAATGGTTGAGAAGACCCATCCCGCACCTACCATCAGAGAGATGGCGATAATACTAATTACGATAGCCACAACGATAGTAAGCCCGCGCCAACGTCCTACTCGCCACGTAAGCACCATGGTATCGATGACGTCAGTTACAAACACAAACTGGAGTAGAGCATTGACCACAACAGACGCGGTCGAACGTATGCCGTCACGCTGAGTAGCCACGAGATAAGCAAGTGAATATGCCGACCCTGCCGCCATAAGAACCCATCCCACAACAGATAGGAATATGGCAGTAGGCGATCCCACAAATATCATGAATGGTACAGGAATGAAGGTAGAAAGCGCAAAACCCGCAGCAAGCGCACCACCCATTACAAAGAAAGGAACGAGTCCATACTTCAGCAAAACGGCGCTATTCAGTAGGAACGCACGCGATTCAGACTGATACCCCACCACAGCAGCAGCAATGTTCGCTACAGCAAGAATAAACGGGATTGCCATCACCGTCAGTGCGGCGGAGCCAGCCTCCTCAGATTGTCCCTGAGGCAAGAACCCAAGCAGAATGGGACATGCGTACAGCGAGACTAGATAGAGAATCGGCACCATGTAAAGCACTCGAAAACCGGTTCGCTCCATGTCTCTCTCCTTCGGCAGGGGCACTTCAACGGTAATTGGCTGCTCACAATCGTATCATGCACCCGCCAATCGTAGCTCGAAGATGCTTTATCCCAGCTCATTTTGCCAGAGATGGAATTCACCTCTTAAGATGAACGCCATTCGAGCACCCATCAACAAGCTAATCAATGTTCATCCGTATCAAAGATGGCCTGACAAAGGATAAGGGGAGATGGCATCAGAACGCCGCAAGAGCCACCTTCGCATTTGTCTCACATTAATACATCGAGACAGATGCGAGGCCAGCTCCTAGTGCTCAGGTAATCGCTCACGCACTGCTTGCGGTAGTTGATCGGACTGGACCTCCTCCCACGAAATCACTTCGCGCACGGGCAAGTAGGCAAGCTTGAGGTATGCCCCATCCCTGAGTCGCTTGCCCGCAGTAAAGGTAAGCTGTCGACTCGCGCCGCCATCGTTATACGCGTTAAGCGTGTACTCCCAGAGCTCCTCGTCTCCGTCGCTTTTTTCTTGTGCTACCGCATCATTTACTTGGGCATACCATATGGAAGCGTTATCGCTATTTGTCAGCCAAAAAGCTCCTGCCAGGGCACCCAGCACAAGCAGGGTCAATACGATTGATATGATTCTCTTCACCATTCGATGACTCCTCTCTCAGTGCAATTCTTTCTAGCGTGACTCGTGATTTACTCCGAGCATTCCTGCAGTTCCCTCGTCCTATTCAGATGTTGCTGCCGCATGCGACATCATCAGAGCGCAGATAGTGGAGGCTGCGATGGAAAAGAGGGCAACCACGCCCACAAACCGCACGAGCTCGGCGGGCGCAAGGGTCCCACCTCCGTTGGCGTTTGATGCCAATGACATAAGCGCCCAAGGCCACCACAGACCCCATCCCTTAGACGAGAGCAAAAGGCCCGCAACGCTCCCTGCAAGTGCTATTCCCACTGGTGCGGCAAAGCTGCGCACGACTAATGACACGAGTAGTTGCACTGCCACCATGGCCACACCCCCGACCCAAGAGAGCAAGAGATAGACAACATAGTCACAGGACGGGAAACCAACTAGGCCCACCATCTTGCCGCAAACCACGAACAACGCTCCCGTCGCGGCAAGAGCAACACCCAGCATCCCTGTGCCCACCACGAGTTTCGCAACGACTATGCGCCAAAGAGCGACAGGGCTCGTGAGTAGCTGGTTCCAATTTGACCCCGCGTGCTCGAGTCCCATAAGCCATGAGCAACCTGCACCTACGAGTGCAGGCAAAAAGAAGTAAAACTCAAACAGGGTGTGCTGCGTCCAAAGATTTTCCCAGCCCAGCATGAGGAGGTCTAAATTTTGCTGGTAGTTGAAGGTACCGATGGCTGCTGCGATGAAGGGTAGCACCACATAAGCAATCCAGATGGGCGCGCGGCGCAGTTTGTCAACCTCCGCGCACAGGGCTTGCATCATCATGCTAGAGCTCCTTTCTTGAGAACCAAACGGACGAGACCGCGATGACTGTCGCGCATATCGCAACCAAAAGAACTGCATCTCCCCAGGTAAAGGGTACGGTGTAGGAGGACGTCACGTGTGTAGCGGCATCCCAACTCATCCGCACGCACGAAAGCAGACCGAAGTAGCCACTAGGGACAAGACGCTGAATGACAGGTGGGAAAAAGAGACTAAAGAGACCCGCAAGCGAGAGGGCAAGGCCCAATGCGAGTGAGACAAACTGGTTCTCCCAGCGCAGCGCAACAGCCTGTACAACGGCAGCCACCGTGAAGGTGGGACCAATCTGGCAGATGGCAAAAGCTGCGAATTCGACGACACTCAACTGATCAGTAAAGCCCTTGTAGGCCGCAAGTATGGCAAGTCCCCCTGTTTCCAGCGCGACCGTAATGGTGATGAGCGTGAGACTACAGACGAGTTTTGCAGCAAAGAGCGTAGCTGGCCGCTGCAGACATAGGAGCTCCTTCAGAGCCTGCGCCTCGTGATCGGTCTCACACGCTTGAGATGAGATGACAGCAGCAAATAGGGTCAAGACGATGGAGTTTACAATTGGAGCCATAGAGAGCAGGGATGTTGTTCCGTCCGATGAACCTTGGGCAGTGCGTGCAGCACTGGACGCCATCCATATAAGGCAGAGCGCAGCAGTACCAAAGCAGATGAGCCATACGTTCCTGCGCCTGAGCTTCGCAAACTCAAGCATAAGCGCGCACATCACAGACTCCTCCCCTCCGTGAAAGCAAGGAAAAGGTCTTCAATGCTCTCGCTACGTTCCTCAATCCGCACGACGCCAATACCCGCCCGCGCAAGTGCGAGAGAAAGACGCGCTACCGTCACATCATCGGCAAAAGGAGCAAGCAGCCAACCATCCTGTTTGGTAGCGCCCAAGAGCATGGATGCACGCTGGTCGTCGGTCGTGCGAAAGGCTAGCTGTCGCTTGGCGCATGCCCTCAGCTCCTTGAGAGAACCTTGCCATACCATTTGACCTCGACTGATGATGCCCACATGATCGGCCATCTGCTCGACCTCAGAAAGCAAATGACTCGAGACTAGGACCGTGGTGCCATGTGTCTGGGGCAGCATACGAACGAGTGCACGCATCTCATGGATACCCTCGGGGTCAAGACCGTTAGTAGGCTCGTCGAGCAGTACAAGCTTAGGGTTGCCAAGCAATGCAGCCGCAAGTCCCAAGCGCTGCTTCATGCCCAGCGAGAATTGACCAGCAAGCTTCTTGCCTGTATCGGCCAACCCCACCGTCTCGAGAGCCTCATCAATTGAAGAAACAGGAAGTCCCTTGAGCCTGCGAATGATATCAAGGTTCTCACGAGCGGTAAGATGGCGATAACAACTCGGGTTCTCTATGAGCGAGCCCACATGCGCAAGAACCTCAAGGCGATTCTTTCTCCCCATGTGCTCACCCAACACGTCCACCTCTCCAGATGAAGGGTGCACCAGACCCAAAATCATCTTCATGGTGGTGGATTTTCCTGCTCCATTGGGTCCAAGAAAGCCATACACTGCTCCCTCTGGCACCCTAAGTTCGATGCTATCTACAACCCGCGTGCCACTGTACGACTTGGTAAGTGCATGCGTAGCGATTGTCAATTCGGTCATCCCGCTCCTCCCTCGCTGCTATTTCCTCACGGCTTGGAAAGACCTGCCTCCATATGGATCCCGCGTGAAAAGCAAATCTGTCGGCTACCTATCCAAACCGCAATTCCAAGGCTAATCTCCGCAAATTTCACCTCGCTTTCCCCGACCTTTCGTTCAGCTTTCATTTTTCGAGAAAGAAAGATGCCCTAAGAAAGCCCTCTTACTGCTGGGTTAAAATGCAGGAAAACAGGAGGTAAAAGCATGAGAGACATATACGAGGCACGAGTACTAGTGGTGGAAGACGATCCCACCCTCCGCACGCAATTGCTCGGGCTTCTTGGTCGCGAGGGCTATCGCGACGTACATGGGACTGGTACCGTGGCGGATGCTCTCCTCATCGCCAGCACCTGGCAGCCCCATCTCTACCTGCTCGACGTGATGTTGCCTGATGGCAACGGCTTTGATCTTTTACGCCACCTGCGCGAGACAAGCGATGCGCCCGCGCTGTTCCTCTCCGCCCGCGACGAGGATGCCAGCCGACTACGAGGTTTGGGACTGGGCGCCGACGATTACGTAACCAAGCCATTCTTACCCGCTGAGCTTCTGCTGCGGCTAGCTGCCGTACTACGTCGCAGTTATCGCCTGCCCGAAGTACTTCCTACAATCACGCTGGGAAAGACAGAGGTTGATCTGGCCACGGGTGAAGTGCATCGTGGCGGTAACGCAGTGGCAACGCTTACTGCCAAGGAGCATGCACTGATCAAGCGCTTATCCGAGAGTCGTGGCTCCATCGTAACAACCGACGAACTGTGCCACAGCGTCTATGGAGATGAATTTGGCTATGCCAATGCCCTTGCAATCCTTATGCGCCGCCTGCGTGAAAAGGTCGAGGATGATCCCTCACATCCATGCTGGATTGTTACGGTACGTGGCTTGGGCTATCGCCTAGTGAACGAGGATGCACAATGAAGGGATTAGCGCGTACGCGCATGCGAGACGGTCTGGGCATTATTGCATCCTGCATCATCGGCGCCACAGTCATTCTCATCGCCAATGTTCTCATCGTGGGTGCTGTCACCTTGGCACTTTCCCTCACGGGCGCTAGCAACACTGGCCCAAGCGCCACAGAGGTATCCCAAGCACTCGCCAAACAAGGTGGTACATACACTCTCTCTGCGAATATGGTACGGGATCTACGCAAGCACAACTGCTGGGCTTTGCTCATCAACAAAGATGGACAGGTGACTTGGGGCCTTGACGTACCGGATGATATACCCACAAGCTATACCCCAGCTGACATCGCATCCTTTGCGCGCTGGTACTTAAATGACTACCCCGTATCCATTTGGAGACACGGTGAGGGACTTGTAGTGGTGGGGCTGCCAAAGAACTCGCTATGGAAATACTCCTTTACATCGAGCTTCAAGACATTAGGTGGAGGCATTCTGCTCGTCGTTGCACTCTTCTTTGCCGATCTAGTTGTGCTTGTTGTGCTCGCACGGCTATTTGCTCGCCGATCATGGAAACAGCGCGACGATGCCCGCAATGAATGGGTAGCGGCGGTTTCACACGACGTGCGTACACCACTTGCGGCAGTTGTTACAGATGCAAGTGAACTGTTGGAAAGCCCTCAGCTTGACGAAGCAGAGCGAGTACGCGCTAAGCGCATCGTGACAAAGTCACAAGAAACGGCAGCACTACTCGCCGATCTCAACACAGCAAATCGCCTACGCTACGCCATGGAGCCAGTTGATACATGCGACGTGCACCTAGCAGCAGTTGCGCGCTCGGTGGTAGCAAGCTTCCTAGACGGAGGAACGGGTGGTTGCGAGCTAGAACTGGCTGTGGCACCTGTAGCTGAAGGCGTCTGCGTACGTGGCAACGAGGCACTGCTAAAGCGCATGCTATCAAACCTCGTAGGCAATAGCATCCACCACAATCCGCAGGGCTGCCATGTGACCGTATCGTTTGATATACGTGCAGGATTGTTGGGGTCGGCATTCAGACAACGTTGCGTGCTCTCCGTGAGCGATGACGGACGTGGATTTGGGGCTGAGTCACTCTCAACACTTAGAAAGAAGTCGGGTGACGAGCTTCCCGAACACGGACTGGGACTTGTTATCGTGCGACGCATCGCTACGGCTCATGGTGGACGAGCAAACTTCACGAACAATGAGGGTTGCGGGTGTACTTGTACCGTGGAGCTACCAGTCGCAGTGCGACGAACGTAAAGCATGAAGAGGCCAAGTGAAATAATAGGGCGCGATATTGCAGCCCCATTCGTATACCTCATCTCTGTCTGACCTTTTTCAGAACGCAATCGCACAGGCCGATCCTATGAGCAATAATGCAAAGAAAATGGTAAGGGGCAAGAAGCATAGTATGGCCAGCCCGGTACGCAGGATAGTACCAAGCAGAGAGCCTTCGACGCTAGAGTTGCTTGTATCAAAAGGACCAAAGCTACCATCAGGCATGATGCGACGGAATATGGGGAAGTCAAACACCAGCCTTCGACCAGCCTTTGTCCAAGCAACAACCATCAAAAAGAAGCCGATACAATACCATGCTGCACCATAGCTAATATCGAAATCCGCAAACAACTCCGCCCAAGCTCTACCACCCAAACCAACTTGTATCAGACGAAGCAGTGCTGCTAACACCACGGGTACAAACAGTGCAAACAACCCTATAAAGAGAAGCATAGCCACACGGGCTGGTGTATAAAAACGCATATCAACAGGCACCCAGTTATCCTGTTGACGCTCAAAAAGCACGGGTGGCGCTACAGATGCTTTAAGCTGCTTATCATTACTACTGGTGACGTAGCGAAGTATATTGCCTTCGCGCACTGCACTAATGACGCCATTGTCATAAATAACATGTATTCCACGTGTGTCGCGATTTTGTCCAAGTATCCCAAAGAAAAAAATTCCTGCGACCCCAGCAATAGCCATCGATATGACTATGCATTCGTACCAGACCTCGTATACCTCGCGGAATAAATACATCATGATCAGCAGCACTACCAGTGTTGCCAGCCCTGCTTCGATTGCCCACTTGTAGTCGCGCTTGTACCGCTTGGTGTTTACCGCGACGCGTCCAGTCTGACCATTCACGGCAGCAAGTGTTTCTTTTCCCTGCTTTATAAAATAGATGGGCAACAGCGTCGCGGTATTCAGCATGTTGTCGATGTGCGGCATAATGCCAATTCCCTGTGTACCAAACTTTTTTGCAAATATAGCTGAATAATCATGACGTACTTCTTCGACAATACGTTTTTTGAGTTCTGCTTCACTCACATCCTGTAGCTTTACTTTCTGTCCAGCAATCCAGCCGAACTCAAACTCACGAATGCCAGATGAATCAAAGGGTTCGATGGCATCAAGCAGCTCGTTATCAAGATTGCGTACCGTATTGACCGGCGTATCCTCAAGCTTGCCAGCACAACGATAAATACGCTCGGAGTTGTCCTGCGAAACATTACATACAACCGAACCCGCAATATATTGGTAGGGCAGATAAGCTCCCTTGAGACTGGAGATTTTCTTCCTAAGCGCGTGGGCTTCAGGAGCGCTCACATGAGCATCGCACCAGGCAGTAAGCTGCGCTGCTGCTTCGGTCTTTGTAAGAACAAAGGGAATGATAGTCCAGGGCATATTGGCAGCATCCGTAAACTCAGATCGCACAAGCTTACCTCCGCAATAGTCGCAGATGCCCCCTGCTTCACCTTCTTCTACCGAAATTTCGGCTCCACAGTTGGGGCAGTTATAAACTGCACGCGAATACTTGCGTGCCTCTAGTGCAACACGTTGCTCGCCAGCTTTCTGCCGAGCCTTAAAACTAGCAAGAGCATCGCCCACAGAGTCAACGTTCCCGCAGTAAGCACAACGGTACGACTGCGTCATGATGTCAAAGTCTGCCTGCTGCCCACATGAGGAACATTTAATAAGGAAAGGGGACTGTTCATGTGCCATATGAAAATCTCCTCACTATATCGGTTCCGTCACGCAATATACGAGGCGGAGCCAAAATCAGTAGCCTCTACTTTTAGCAAGCTAAAACCGCTATGTTGGACTCGATAGGCTGACTTTGCCTGTTCTACCTTGGATTAGATAGAGCAGAATTACTCTTTTTCTGAGGTGAGGTTTACGGGGAAATGCGCAGATACGGGTCAACATACATATGGCGGGGGCGGGCTTGAAAATGCTCACACAAGCATCTTTCCCACGGAAACTTCTTCGATATGCAACAAGGGTGAGATATAGAAACGTGCTAGGTATGTTTGCTGCTACCACAACCTATATGCTGCCATCGATCTATCGGTAGTGTTGTTATTAGCTGCTTTTTTCTTTCAAACAAATTGATCCATGGAAAATTACATCTCGAAGCTATTTCTTAGCCTATACCTTGAAGGAAAATAATCATTCACAGACCCCTCCTCGCTCTGAGGGCCGATATGCGCCATTTAGGGTCGTTGTTGGATAAGATATTTATATTTGAAATGCAGACCTAGGCCGTCTACCAGCGAATTTGTTAAAACCAAAAGATGCGGCAAAACACGGGAAAACAGCCGCCTTCCAAAACAGCTCTTCTACCAGCAGGAATGCTGCAACACAAATTTCAGCAAATGGCGCAGATCGGCCCTCAGAGCGAAGAGGGGTCAAACGGTAGGTTATTTTGGCTGTTTGGGGATATCTAGGGGGCACAATGCAAGACTGCGCACGCGGATCCGCAGTTTCCGATGCCCCCATACCCCAGTACTCCGATGCGAGGTTTTCATATAGCGCCTTCATATGAGCATTTTCATATTGAGCCGCGTATTTTTAAAAAAATATCGAAAATGAGAATTCTTGCGGGTAAAAGCATTTCCGCTTACCGAATGTACGCTTGACCTGATACCATATTCAAGCTCGCTAACCGCGTGTAATGGAGGCTGTATGAGCCGAGTGAAGCATCACGAGGACATTTTTTATCGTCTGATTGATGATTTTGGTACCAACGTTGTTGCTGCCGCAGACCTGTATAAAGACATCATTTACAATTTCTCACCCGAAAATGGACGTGTGCAGGAGTTCCGTGATATGGAGCATACCTGCGACGCATGTGTACGTGCCATTATGGTTGAGCTTGCGCAGTCCTTTATCACGCCGTTTGATCGTGAGGATATCGCAGCATTGGCGCACAAAATGGACGATATTGTTGACTCCATGTACGGGGTTGTTCAGCGTCTAACAATTTTTCATGTTGATGAAGTACGCCCTAGTGCTCGGGATTTGGCAGACATTACAGTGAACTGCACCCACGAGCTCAAAATTTTGTTTGAGCATTTACCTAATTTCAAAAAAGACAAAGTGGTTCGTGAGCAAACCGAAAAGATTAAGCTTCTTGAGGATGACGGTGACGACACCTATCACATTGCCCTTGGACATCTCTATGACGGTGGTATTGATACTGTTGATGTTATTAAGTGGAATAAACTCTATGACACCATGGAAGCAGCTATTGATGCCTGCGAGGAATGCGCCTATGTAGTTGATGGCGTAGTTATAAAGAACGCATAGCCTATGTTTAGTCCACTCCTCATAGCTGTCCTGATTGCTGCGACAACTTTTGAACTCATCAACGGCTTTCACGATACAGCAAATGCTATTGCAACGACGGTCTATACCCGAGCTCTTACACCTACTCTGGCTATTGGCATGTCGGCTGCAATGAATTTTATCGGCGCTCTTACAAATGATTCGGTTGCGTTGACGGTCGCACATGGCTTGGTGAGTACAGACCTGCATCTTTATGCAATTCTTGCAGCGTTGATTGGCTCTATTGCCTGGGACTTGTTTACGTGGTGGCGTGGTATTCCATCAAGTTCTTCTCATGCACTCATTGGTAGTTTGATTGGTGCCACGATAGTGTTTTCGGGTTCACTTAGAACCGTTGAGTGGGGAAACGTTCTTGGCAAGGTTGTTATCCCTCTTTTTACTTCCCCGCTCATAGGTATGCTCATTGGTTTTTCAGTGATGCATCTGGTGTTTGAGCTTTTTGCGGAGTGGCCTCATGCCAAGGCAAACGGTCTGTTTCATAAGGCGCAGATTTGCTCGTCGGCGTTTATGGCATATTCGCATGGTTGCAACGACGCCCAAAAAACGATGGGTATTATCACCCTTGCACTGATTGCCAGCGGCCTGCAGCCTGCGGGTTCTGATGTGCAGCTTTGGGTCAAGATTTTCTGTGCAGCGACAATGGCGGTGGGTACCGCTGTAGGTGGTCAGCGTGTTATGAAGACGGTTGGCCAAGGCGTGACCAAGCTTGAGCCTGTGATGGGTTTTGTGTCCGAGACTTCCTCAGCTATTGCCATCCAAATCATGACGGCGCTTGGTGCCCCCGTGTCAACAACGCAGGTTATTACGACCTCCATCATGGGTGCAGGTTCTGCTCGTAGTATTAAGAAGGTTCGTTGGGGTACCGCGCGTTCCATTATTGGCGCATGGATACTGACGCTGCCTGCAACCATCGCTCTCGGCGGCGTTTTTGCATTTGTTGTAGGGATGTTCCTTTAATATGGCGCGCATTTTTGTTATAGAGGATGACGAAGCAGTTCGTACTCAACTTGCAATCCTTTTGCAAAATGTAGGGCACGAAGTCATTGAACCGTCGTCATTCAGTCATCTTGCAACAGAAGTTATTAGGTCTAATCCGCATCTAGTTTTGCTTGATCTTGGCTTGCCAGGTACTGATGGTCAGTATGTAGCGCGCGAATTGCGTCAGCGTTCTGATATCCCCATTGTGGTTCTTACCAGTCGTGCAAGCGAACTTGATGAGCTTATGAGCCTTTCTTTGGGTGCAGATGACTTTATTGCAAAGCCCTACAATGGGCAGGTTTTGCTTGCCCATATTGACGCGATACTTCGCCGTACTCAGTCTGCTATGGAAGTAGGACGTAGCATAAGCTGGAAAAACCTCACACTAGATGTGTTGCGTTCTACCGCAAGTCATGAAGGCAAAAGCGTTGAACTTACCAAAAATGAATTGCGCATTCTTGAATTGTTGATGCGTGGTGAAGGTGCGGTTATATCGCGCGAAGAACTCATGGAAGCACTGTGGGACTCCGATAGCTTTGTCGATGACAATACTCTCACGGTCAATATGAATCGCCTGCGTCAGACTCTAGGGCGAATTGGGGTAAATAATTACATCACTACTCATCGCGGGCGAGGATATTCTGCATGAGTCCCCTTGATTATCTGCGTGCCCACCTCGCAAGTACAATTGCCTCACTTGCTGCATCGGCGTTGCCTTTTTTGTTATTACAGCAGATGGGTCTTGAGCATGACCCAGCCTTGCTCATTTCTCTTTGTACTTGGCTGTGGATTGGTGGGAGTTGCCTATTATCGTCTGTTGACTTGGGGCTTTCCTGGTTTTAATTCTGGAGCAAATCCCTTGCAGTTTATTGTGACTACCGTGATGGTCATCGTGGGTACGGTTTTGGTATTCTTTGGTCTCGCTACGGTGGTTACCTTATTGCTTCGTAGGTCAAAGCGTTATTGGCGCGATCTTAATGCCTTTACGATGCGACAGGTAGACTCTCAGATTAATTCGGCCTGCATGTCAATGGCGGTGGTTTCTCTGGTGCTGTTTTTGGCAATTACTTCAGTGACAGGTGGTATGAGTATATGTTCAGCGCTCAATGAGATGGCACGTATTTCTTCACCGTTTAGCGCCTCAATTAAAGTGATATATACTCCCGATGCGACAAAGGTACTAGATATCCAGCAGATTGCTGCAGATGAAGGAGCAGATCTTGCATCTGTAGGTGCTACTAGTTTGTCAACGCTGTACCGCACTGACAAACTAGTAAGTGAGCACACCTCAGTTCATCTTTCTGATATTGGGGATAAGCTTGGGATTGAGTTACCCGATGCATTTAAGTATGCCAATGCCAATACGCTGGGTATGTTTACAATGAGCCTGAGTGATTACAATTCGACTCGTGAGATTTTGGGTATGCCAAAAATTCAACTCGCAGATGATGAGTATGCAATTAGCTGTACCCTCAGCGGTATTGAGCAGTTTTACAAAGAGATGCTGAGGAAGGGTTATGACCTTGAGGTAGGAGGACGCAAGCTTCATGCATCCAAGTTTGGCTTGATAAGTGATCCTTCGGCTGCTATCGAGAATTCTTCCATTGCAATAAATCCCGGTACGCTTATTCTTCCCGATGATGTAATAGAGACAGGGACGCCTTATGAGACTGTGTTGAATCTTGCTTATACCCAGCCAACAAAGCAGGCAAATGTTTCAGTTAAAAAGGCGATTGGAATCCTAGAGCAGTTCCAAGCTGGCAAGGGCAAGGCAAATCATGTAGTTCAGGTAATGAGTCTCACGGCAACCGAAGCGGCGCAAAATGGAAATACACTATCTGGCCTAATTAGTTATTTGGCGGTATATATCGGATTTGTACTCGTAGTAAGCTGCGCTACTATCCTTGCAATTCAACAGCTTTCATCTTCTGCTGACTCCGCTCCCCGCTATCGCACTTTGGCAGAGCTTGGTTGTCCAGATAGGCTCCTACGTCGCTCGCTTGCTACTCAGATTGGTGTGTCATTTATTTTGCCTTTGCTAGTAGCTTTGGCTCACTCACTATGTGCGCTCAAAGTTGTGCTTAAGTTGATTGAATCTTTTGGCTTTGTAAATTTAGCTTCAAGTTCCACCTTGGTACTCGTGATATTTGTGGTGGTATACGGTGGTTATTTGCTGGTGACCTATGCCTGTTCGCGCGGATTGATGCTTACAGCTATTGCTGAAGGCAGGCATGCACTATAGTTTTTAGTGTGGAGATATCGCAAGTAAATATGTATCAAAAGGGCCGGTCATCCCGACTGACCCTTTTTACATAAGAAGTGACTTAGCTTATGGAGCAAAACGAAATCGGAGGTAAAATGTTAGGCAGTAATAATCTCTGGCATCGTTGAAGCAAGTTTGGTAGCAAGAGACTCTTGGCATTCGTAGGCTAATCCCACTGCAGGACCTACGTGCACGCCAATTACAGGACTTGCTGGCGTTACCATGACCTCTTTTCCGATGATAGGCTCGATACACTCCGTTGCCCATGTCTGTGCAATGTCTTTGGCGCCGATGTAATGGACGGCGACGTTTGCCAATCCCTTTTCATGGATATCGTGCTTGAAGGTGTCAACAATCTTTTGTAGAGCTTTCTTTTGAGTTCGCACCTTCGCATAGGTTGTTGCGATACCGTCTTGTACAGTGAGGATGGGGGAGATACGAAGCACGTTACCTAGAAGTGCCGAAGCCCTTCCGATACGTCCGCCTTTTTCTAAAAACCTCAGGGATTCTGGTACAAACAAAAATCTTGTTGACAAAATACTTCTTTTTGCAGCTTTGACACAATCCATCAGGCTGCCACCTGCATCTCTACAGGCGCATGCAGAAATAACAGGCCAACCCAATTCCATGCAGTTAGTCATACTATCGATGAGCGCATAGTTAAATGATGGATGTCTTTCGGATATCTCCCGCGCAGCTCTTATCACGCTTTCCAAAACTCCGGACATCTTATTGCTAATGAAGATACCCAAGACCTCTTTTCCCTCTATGGCAGCCTGCTCAAGTGCAGTTTCTACAGCGAGCGCAGAAGGTTGGCTTGAGGTGGGTATATCGTCAATCATCTCGTATATTTCAGAATAAAAGGCATCGAGATCCATTTCGCCTTCGCTGTAGCTAGTACCACCATGGTTGACCATTAGGTTAAGTAAGCAAATATCTAGCTTTTCCCTTAAAGCTTTGGGGATCGAAGACGTAGAGTCGGTGATGATGCGTATCATGGGCTTAAAACCTCTCGTATCTATAACACGGCAGGCTCTGTTGTTGCAGCCCATTTTGATACTGAGAGATTTTAGATTCAAGCTCTTTTTTGCTTTGTTTGTTAGGGCGAAACGTAAGTGTTTTACCTGCACCGCTGGGATAAAACCTTCCTCTTCAATTCGTTTTAGAAATTCAGCGTTCTTATTTCATATTTAAGTTTTATAAGTTAGTGACAGATTACTTTAGTGAGATTATAGTTAGCCATATATAACTATTGTTCTCTATGGTAAGTCCGAGGAAGAGAGGTGGCTATGGCTGAAAAGGCAGCAAGAAAAGCTGCAGCTCAGCAGCAAAACAAAAGCATTGCTCTTATGTTCAAATATGCAGGTAAGTATCGTTTTCTTACCTATCTAGGTGTGCTTTGCTCTGTATTAGCTATGGTATTGGGATTTGTCCCATATATCTGCATTTGGCTTGTTGCGCGTGACCTTATTGCAGTTGCTCCCAACTGGGCTGAGGCAACTCAGTTAGCTCATTATGGTTGGATAGCCTGTGCTGCAGCAATTGGCGGTATTTTGTTGTACTTTATTGCATTAATGTGCACACATGTGGCAGCGTTTCGTACCGCCTCTAACCTACGTAAAGCTAGCGCAAAGCGATTGATGCAGCTGCCTTTGGGTTACTTTGACACTCATGCATCAGGAGAAATTCGCCGTATCATTGACGGCTCAGTGGGATTGACTGAAGCATTTTTGGCACATCAACTTCCTGATGTAGGTGGTACCGCTGCATTGTTTATTGGCATGCTTATCTTACTTTTTGTCTTTGATTGGCGCATGGGATTGGCATGTTTGTTGGACGCTGTGATTTCTATTGCCTGCGTTGGCATGATGATGGCGGGCGAGGGCATGAACTATATGAATGAATATCAAGCAGCCCTTGACCGTATGAATAAGGCGGCTACGGAATATGTTCGAGGCATTCCTGTTATCAAAGTTTTTCAGCAGACCATCTATAGTTTCAAAGCCTTCCATGAGGCTATCGAAGCATATAGCGATATTGCTCAGCGTTATGCAATCAATCTTTGCCGTGTGCCCCAAGCACTCAATCTCACTTTTGTTGATGGCATAGTAGCGCTGCTTGTACCAGTCGTTTTGATTTTGGCCCCAGGGGCAAAAGATCTGCCGCACTTTTTGGCCGACTTTGCCTTTTATGCTATTTTCTCTGCAGTAGTCTCGACTGCTCTCCAACGCCTTATGTTTGCGGCGAATTTTACCTTGCAGGCAAATAATGCAATGGAACGCATTTCAGCTGTACTCGAGGCTCCTGTGTTACGTGATGCAGTGGTGACCGAGCATCCATCAGATTCCTCCATTAGTTT
This sequence comes from Atopobium sp. oral taxon 810 str. F0209, assembly GCF_000466405.1. Lineage (GTDB taxonomy): Bacteria > Actinomycetota > Coriobacteriia > Coriobacteriales > Atopobiaceae > Olegusella. Next base: position 86,603 of record NZ_KE952966.1, read on the forward strand.
TGAGCATGTGAGCTTTCGTTATGAGAACACCGAAGTTGATGCACTGAATGATTTGAGTTTTGCCATACCTGCGGGATCAACTGTTGCCTTGGTGGGTCCTTCGGGTGGAGGCAAGACAACCGCCGCATCGCTTGTCCCACGCTTTTGGGACGTATCCGCAGGAAGAGTGCTGGTTGGCGGTGTGGATGTACGCAATATTGCCCAAAGCGAATTGATGAACCAAGTTGCTTTTGTCTTCCAAAATGATCGCCTATTTAAAGGCAGTATTCTTGAGAATGTTCGAGCTGCCCGTCCTGAGGCTAGTCGTGAAGAAGCGCTTGACGCTTTGCGTGCAGCTCAGTGTGATGACATCTTGCTCAAAATGCCAAATGGCGTTGATGAACTTATTGGTCCTGGTGGTACCTATCTCTCTGGTGGTGAAGCCCAACGCATAGCACTTGCGCGTGCAATTCTCAAAAACTCACCCATTGTGGTGCTTGATGAGGCAACCGCTTTTGCAGATCCAGAAAACGAAGCACTTATCCAAAAGGCTCTCGCACGTCTTGCTAAGGATCGTACGGTTTTGATGGTGGCACACCGTCTTACTACCATACGCAATGCTGATCAGATTGTGGTACTTGATGGTGGCAAACTTGTTGAAAGCGGCAGTCACGATGATTTGCTTGCTGCAAATGGGCGTTATGCACGTATGTGGGCAGATTATCAACAATCCATTGATTGGAAGATTTACTCCACTGGAAAGGAGGCATAAAAGATGTTCAATTTGCAAAAACGGCATGGCCTCTCTGCCCAAGGAGCAAAAAATATCCAGAAGGGTATCTGCTGGACTGTTGTCGTAAATCTTGTAGTTATGGCAGGAATGTCTCTGTTTTATTTAGCAATGCGCGACCTCATGGCAGCAGCTACGCAAGATGCGAGCATGCCTGCTCTGCTTCCTTATATTTTGGGCTGCCTTGTCTTTTTACTGCTTTCTTTTGTTACTCATGTGCAGCAGTACATCAATACCTACGGTACGGTTTATGACGAAGTATCGCATATCCGCATCTCGCTGGCCGAGCGCCTGCGTAAACTACCTTTGTCTTTCTTTGGTAGTCACGACCTTGCCGATCTTACCGAGACGATGATGTCTGATGTAGATAAGCTAGAACACGTGTGGTCTCATGTATTGAGTTATCTATACGGGTCGATTATCTCGACAGCCATTATCGCGATAGGTCTCTTTGTCTTTGATTGGCGCCTGACCTTGGCGGCTCTTTGGTCGGTGCCCCTGGCATTCGTATTACTTTTTGGCTCACAGTCTTGGTGGAAGTCTTTGCAGGATCAAGCGCGCATGAAGTCGCTTGAGGTTTCCGATGGTATGCAAGAGATGCTCGATAATGCTCGTGAGATTCATGCGACTAACCAAATTGATAGTTATCTTTCGCGGCTGAACTCAAAGATTGATCGTGCGGAATCAACAATGCAGAAGGCAGAGTTTGTTGGTGGGCTTTTTATCAATAGTGCTGCCGTGATTTTGCGCCTTGGTATTGCAACGACGATTTTGGTTGGTGCATATCTCATTAGCATAGGCGCGATTGACTTCCTGACACTTTTTATGTTTTTGTTGGTGATATCTCGTATTTATGCACCATTTGACCAGTCATTTGCACTTATTTTCGAGCTCATTATGAGCAAGTTTTCCTCTGCTCGTCTCAATCGCTTTTTTGATGAACCGCTTGCAACAGGCGGTGAGAATTTTCAGCCTGCAAATCACAACATTAGCTTTGAGAAGGTTGGGTTTGATTATGGTACAGGTACCGAAAAAGTGCTTGAAGATGTGAGTTTTGTAGCACGTGAGGGTGAAGTTACCGCTTTGGTAGGTCCTTCGGGTTCGGGCAAGTCTACCTGTGCGCGCTTGGTGGCTCGCCTTTGGGATGCAAATGCGGGTGCCGTGTGTATTGGTGGTATTGACGTAACAGAGGTTGATCCCGAAACGCTCTATGGGCATATATCGATTGTTTTCCAGGACGTTATGCTCTTTGATGACAGTGTGATGGAAAATATACGTATTGGTCGTCGCGATGCGAGTGATGAAGAAGTGCTTGCAGCGGCCGCAGCAGCCAACTGTGATGAATTTGTTGAGCGTATGCCTGATGGCTATCAGACCTTAATTGGTGAAAATGGCAGTCGCCTGTCAGGGGGCGAACGCCAGCGTATTTCTATTGCACGCGCGATGCTTAAACGATCGCCAATTATTCTGCTTGATGAGGCAACGGCGTCGCTTGATGTGGAAAACGAGACCAAGGTGCAAAAGGCCTTGTCTAAGTTATTGGAAGGCAAGACTACCCTTGTTATTGCTCATCGTATGCGCACTATTTCTAATGCTGACAAGATTGTGGTGCTCGATGAGGGGCATGTGGTTGAGCAAGGTAGTCCTGCAGATTTGCTTGCGCATAACGGAAAATTTGCTCATATGGTTCAGCTGCAAAACCAAAGTGAGGCTTGGGTATTGTAAAGAATCTCAAGTCGTAGCTCTCGACGAACTGAGCTGAGTTCTGTTAATAGGACTTAGCTCAGTCTTGTTGGCTATGCAATTGAGGAAGAATAAATTCATAGAATTATACAATTAATAAATAAAATAATACATTGACTGTAAGATTCTTTACAATTTTTAAATTTTCCTAAATATATAAACGCAAGCTAAAAAATAATTTATATCAATACAAGCTGTGTTAATTTCTAATTGTAAGATCGTGTTCTAAGTAGAAACATGTTGTTTAAAAAAGAGCGGAGGCGTTTATGAAGAATTATGGACGTGTATGTAGTGTCACAATGGCAGGTCTTTTGCTCGCAGGTCAGTTGACCATGGCGGGTGTTACTCCTGCTTATGCGGCTGATTCCGCAACGGATAATTCCGATACTCCCGCTGTTGTTAAAGACGTGGAAAAGCAGGTTGAGAAGCTTCAGAAGGATGGCGTTACGCAGGATCCTAAGAAGCCAAACACCTCTGGTAGCGAGAAGTCTCTTGAGGATCTTGTCAAGAGTATCAATAAGGCACTTGGCACCAAAGATGACAAACCCATTACTGATACCAATGCCACACTTGATTCTCTTGAGGGGAAGATCAAAGACTTCATTGAGAAGACCAAGACTGATGAGCCTAACCTCTCTGGCAAAGATAAGACCATTGAGGAGCTTGCGAAGAGTATCAATACGTTCTTAAAGAGTGCCGATAAGCCCAAGCTTGATGGTCACGATTCGACGCTTAAAGATCTTGCAGGCAAGCTGAACAAGCTTCTCAAAGCAGATGATGAGAAGAAGCCTGAGGGCGAACCCGAGGATAACAAAAAGCCCGAGGACAATAAACCCGAGACCCAACCTGAAGAGCAGAATCCCGAGGCTGATACCAAGCCAGAAGATCAAAAAGATCCTGAGGATGAAACAAAGCCTGAGACCGATCCCAAGAACAACGAGCAAAAGGATCCTGAGGACAATAAGAAGCCTGAGACCGATCCAAAGGATCAGAAGAAGCCCGAAGAGAAGAAGCCTGAGGCAAAGAAACCTGAAACCAAGAAGCCAGAAACCAAGAAGCCAGAGACAAAAAAGCCCCAAGCTAAAAAGCCTGAGGTAAAGAAGCCTCAAGCTAAGAAGCCCCAAGCCAAGAAATCTGATACCAAGAAATCTGACACCAAAAAGGCTAAGAAGACTAAGAAGGTTATCAAAAAGAAGGGTTTGCCCCAGACTGGTGATGCAGGTGCAGCAGCCGCTGGCTTGACTACTCTGCTTGGCGCTGGTGCTATTGCTGCTGGTGCTCTTACTCGCAAGAAGCACTAAGCTGCGTTTTGCTCGTACCGCTTAACGAAGCCCCCCACACAACGCCCCGGCCACTGCTTATAGTGGCTGGGGTTTTGGCATTTATTGCTGGTGGTATGTATGGTTAGCTCTGTATGAGTATCTTAATCTTTGTGCTCATGATGATGTTCATGTCGCAGCTCAGCATGTTCTCGCCATAGAGCAGGTACAAAGGTTTCGCGCAAGCCCGAGCGTAAAAGTTCTTCTCCGATAAAGACACAACGTGTTTCTTCTTGATTATCTTCGATGCCAGTAATAGCCCAGCTCCGTTCGACCAAATCAAAGCGCAGTTTTTGGTTTCCGCAATTAATAGTACCTTTTGCTCGAGCTAATTTGCCAAATACACCAGCTGAGAGGGCGTCAAGCAACCAGATAAGATGGGCGGGACTGGGTAGTTCTACGTGCTCGAGAGCCATAGTTTCAAATTCAGGACTTACTGCATTATATGCATCTGACGTTTCTAGTGTGCCTGTGCGTCCACGGAGAAGCAGACTAGACCACCATTCATCAGGAATATCTTTATAAAGAAGTGCAACAAATTCAGCCTGCGGGTTAAGCTGTTCTACCAACTTACGAATTCCATCCGTGTCGGATGTTGCTCCCAGCTTGGATACGATTACCGTTGCAGCATGCATGATTTGATCATCAAATATCTGCTGCGCATGTTGTCTTTGTTGGACCCATGAAAGCGCATCTACTACCACAACGGGTGCTAGCTGCGAAATTCGTTCCCACTCTACCTGTGATAGATTGTCCAGAACGTTGCCCAAGCGAGCAACTCCAGTGGGCTCCACAATAAGATATTCAGGATCTAAGGTATTTGAAATAGTAAGTACCGAGCTTGCAAAGTCCTGCTTACCCGAGCAACAAATACAGTTTTCAACAGACTCCCATACTTGCAAATCAGAGTCAGACCGTAGGCGTCGTGCATCAATATCTGCTTCGCCATACTCATTCTCGTAGATAACGACGTCCTTGCCACTTCGGCGCAATAATTCCTGGATAAAGGTAGTTTTACCTGCGCCAAGACAACCAGATACTACGAGAATCTTCACAGCGTACTCCTTGCTTGATCCACTGTGCCAGCAGAAGAAAAACCAAAAAGGCCGCCGCGCAGGGCGACGGCCTCAGTCATACAAGCGCTACAAAGCCTAGTCGATGACAACAACGGGCTTGATGAGATCTACTGGCTTATCCCTCATGAGGAACAGGGCCTCCTCGAGGTGTTCCCAACCATGGAAGAGATGGGTAACCTCGGGATGCAGATCAAGGCGACCAGACTCAACGAGACTTGCAAGCTTCTCCATGCGCAGACGGCCGCCAGGCATCAAACCACCGCGGATATCCTTGTGACCCATGCCAACACCCCATTCGACGCGTGGGATGTTGATGTAGTCGCCAGAACCGAGGTAGTTGACGTTACCAATCTTTCCGCCAGGCTTGAGAACCTTGATAGCAGGTTCAAAGGTCTCAACAGTACCGCCAGCAACGCAAACGCGGTCGACGCCTTTGTCACCCGTAAGCTCCATGACCTGTTCGTCAATGGGGCCATTCTTGTAGGAGATAAAGTCAGTCGCGCCATAACTCTTAGCTGCTTCCACGCAGACGGGACGCGTACCAACGGCGATGATACGAGAAGCACCACGTAGGGCAGCACCAGCAACGCTCATCAGGCCAACAGGACCAATGCCAATAACAAGAACGGTATCACCAAACTGGACGTCAGCGAGCTCAACTGCATGGAAGCCAGTGGGTACCATATCCGAGAGGATGCAGGCATCAGCGGGGTCGATGCTCTCGGGCATATGAGCTAGATTGCCGTCTGCATCGTTGACATGGAAGTACTCTGAGAAGACACCATCTTTGAAGTTGGAGAACTTCCATCCAGCTAGCATGCCGCCAGAATGCATGGAGTAGCCTGCCTGTGCTTCCAGAGAGTTCCAGTCGGGAGTAATAGCGGGGATAAGCACGCGGTCACCGGGCTTAAAGTCCTTGACCTCAGAACCAACTTCAACGACCTCGCCAGAAGCTTCATGGCCCAAAATCATGTTGTGACGGTCACCGATGGCGCCTTCCCAGAGCGTGTGAACGTCTGAAGTGCAGATGGCGACAGCGAGCGGTTTGACAATGGCATCGAGCGGACCGCAGGCAGGCGTATCCTTCTCAATCCAGCCAGACTCGCCAATCCTGAGCATTGCATAACCCTTCATGGTTCCTCCCTTTCGTTGAAACAGACCTACCATCCATGTGTGCCGAGTCATACTTTTAAGCACACCAATTCGCTTGGAGTTTAACGTATTAATTAGTGGTCTGAATAGACCTTATTTTCATTAATCTTTTGATATTAATAGAGAACATACTTTATATCGAAAAAACAGCCTGAAGATATGCATAAAATGAATACCTTATCGAGTAAACAACCACATAAGTAATGTGAGTTTTAGTGTTATGTCGCTATGACCTGCGATGAATAAATAGTTCTAATTAATTTCAAAATGAGGGTAATAGATAGTCAGATTTGCTCTAAAGTGAATAAGGTCGTTTTATAGGAAAGTAACGACATCATAAGTTTTGGCTAGGAGAGGAACTGCCATGAAGCTTTTGCGTGCTATGCGTGAGCCCTTGAAGTATGTTCAGGGCAAAGGTGCTCTTTTGAAGTTTGAGGAAGAGATGGGCTACATGGGCCAGCGTTGGCTCTTTGTGTGCTCAAATAGTGGTTATAAAGCTTGCCACGATCAGATTGAAGAGAGCTTTGGCGACAAGGATGCATATCGTCGCTACGAGATTTTTGGTGGCATCTCTAGCAAGGGCGAGATTGCAAAGATGCAGAAAATCGTCGAGGAAGACAACATTGATGCTGTTGTTGCCATTGGCGGAGGTTCTGCCGTTGATACTGCAAAGGCTACCGCATACTACTCAGGCAAGAAGGTCGTTATCATTCCGACCGTAGCTGCTACCGACGCACCTTGCACTGGCCTGTCTGTCATCTACAACGACGACGGCAGCTTTGACAAGTATCTCTTCTATCCCGAGAATCCCGCAGCAGTTATGGTTGATACACAAGTTATTGCTAACGCTCCTGTGAAGTTCCTCATCGCAGGCATGGGAGATGCCCTGGGAACCTACTTTGAGGGTCTTGCTTCCATCCGCACTGAGTCCACAAGCCTTGAGGGTACCGGCATTACTCGCGCTGGTCTTGCTATTGCCAAGCTCTGCTATGAGACCCTGCGCGATTACAGCACCCAGGCAATCACTGCTTGCGAGAACCATGTTGTGACTCCTGCGTTTGAGAATGTTGTTGAGGCTTGTGTCTACCTGTCCGGCGTTGGTGCGGACAACGTAAACTGCGCCGCAGCTCACTCCTTCTACAATGGCTTGACCTCGCTGGGTGGTCACAGTGCAGCACATGGTTCTTGCGTTGCATTTGGTACGCTAGTGCAGCTGGTGCTCGAGGGTGCTACGCAGGAAGAGTTCGAGAATGTCCAGGGTTACTGCCTTGAGGTTGGTCTGCCTACCACCTTGGCTGAGCTGGGTATTACCACCGATGAGCAGATTAAGCAAATTGCTGAGGCTGCTTGCGTTCCTGGTGAGACCATTCACAACCTCGCTGGTGATGTTACCCCCGATGAACTCTACGCAGCTATTGTTGCTACTGATGCTATGGGCAAGAAGGTTGCTGAGTAAGTTCTGCTTACCTGCATTGGTCTGTACCTTGTTGTATCTAAATACTGTAAAGGCGCTGGCACCTTTGGTTTCAGCGCCTTTTTCTATCCTTCGACGAAACTCTCAAGGACATGGAGTCGCGTCTGCAGATCGTCTACCAAATCCTCTGCATCATAGGAAAGCGTTTCAAATCCGAGAGCTTCTTGTTTGTAGGCTTCTACCATTATCGCAGATGGGAGCGTATGTATCATTTTTTTTGCAAGCTTGCGCAATAAGTTAGGGCTGATAGAAAGCTCATTTGCAAACAGGGAAAAGTCACGAGAGTTGATCTCATCAATATTCCTATGAGTCCCGATGTTCATACCCATTTCCCTACTGAAACGAGGAAAAATTGCGGTGGGCACTAAATCGTATGCAGGGGAAAGTCTCACCCATTTCCCCTCATGGATGAGCGAAAAATTCTTGAGATGATTATCACAGTTACCAATGAGATAGTTGAAGAGCGCAATGTGAGCGAACATCCTTATATCGTCGAGTGGACGTGCAGAATGCTGCTTGAGTAATTCGGCTATTACTTTGGCACTGCTTGGCTCAAGCTCGGCATACTTTGAGCCTGAAGATAGCCTAAGCGCTTGAGAGAAGTCTTCTTGATGGCGGCGTAGCACGGTAAGTTTTTTGTTGGCATCCTTTGAAATTTGACGATCAAAGCGTTCAACACAAATTGCAATATTACCTGGTTGTAGTTCGATTAACTCAGCAGACGCCACTTTGATACCGCAGGATCTTGCTGCAGATAAAGCAAGCATTTCCAACTCAGGTATGCGAGTAATTTGACCAGCTTTGAGTATATGTGTAGAGGCTGCTCCATCTAGAGGCCGAAGCCACGTCAAAGTTTTTTTGTCGTCAAACATGCGTGCAAGTCCAAGCTTGTGCTGTGTGCCAGTTAGAGAGAGGCGGGAGGCAAGACTGGCCTGAGCAACCCTCTCACTTGATGTGAGCGAGCAGGAGATATCAGAAAGTGAAATCGGCTCGTAATGAGCTAAAGAAAGCAAATCTTCCCAATTTTTCTCTCCTTCAGGAAGTTCAACAACTGCAATGTCACCGATGCAGTCAAGTATGCCGCACAAAAGTGTTAGATAATCTTCTTCCCGTGCTCCTAGCTGTGCAGCAAGAGCGTGCCGTGCCTCACCTTCTGGAAGGAGACCTTCAAAATATGGTTTAAATTCAGGCTCCTCATAGGGTCTGTTCGTTAGAGGAAGAGAAAGCGAAAGTGCAGTTCCCTTCATGCTCTCTAGATAAGCCTTTTCATAACAAAAATGCTTTATCTGCGGATCGATTGTTCCTGCGAGAGTTACGTGCTCGCCGTTAATGAGTAGAACTCCAAGCATTTTATTATCGTGTGCCATTACTAGTCCCTTACCTGGGCAAAGAGGTCAATACCAAGTATGCGAGCGACGCGCAATACGCGATCAAACTCAGAGCTACCTTTTCCATTTTCAAGTTTTGAAATAAAGGTAACACCTACACCTACTCCCTCAGCGAGTTCAAGCTGGGTATAACCAAGCTCTTTACGTCGTTTGCGGATAAGAGCACCAAGATCATCTGCGCTCGAAATAGAAGATAGAAGCATGATGAACCTTTCTTATGCGTTCACATATATTATAACCTTCATGTTGAATATTTATGCGAACGCATCAATATTGTAGAACGTAGGAGATTTTATGCGAACGCATAAAATCTAGGAGCTGAGATTACTTATGCCTGTGAGCTAGCTGCAGCAGAGTGCATCCATTCGAGTGTTGCTACTTGCATGGTTCTGCTTGCCGATGTAGGGGAAATCCGACTACTTTTATAGAATCGGAGCAGCATAAGAGAAGAGTGTAAGCAGAACGCCGAGAAGTAGAACATAAGCAAAACATGAGGAAGCATAGCTTGCTCAACGAAAACCATTGACAAGAAACCAAAGTGATATCACAATGAGTTCACCGCATGCGCGATTTGCCTCAGCATGCGCAGCAATACAGCTGGGCTATGAATTGCTCCAGCCATTTTCTGGCGTCTTTCGAAAGGGATGTCATTATGAGCAAGGAAAAAGTATTACATGTCGCTTCTGGTTGGGGCATGCTTGCAGTGGATTTGCTGATGTTCGTTGGCTCCATTGCCTGTTTTGTGCTAAGTCTCATCAGCCTGATTCAAGCAGCAGATAGTGCACTTCCAGTGCCAGTTTTAGCAGTGTTCGGTCTCATTCTGAGTGTGGTAATTCTTATAGCTGCCATCATCGTTGCTTGTGGTTTCTTTTCCCTACAGCCAGGCCAAGCACGCATTTGCGTACTTTTTGGTCAATACAAAGGCACCGTACGCGATGAAGGCTTGCGCTGGGCAAATCCGTTTTTCTCTAAGAGTTTGGGCGGTGTTTTAGGGGAGTCTTCTTCAAGCCTCAAAGTAGGCGAGGAAGGCGTGTCTTTTGATGCGAGTAAGTCCACATCAGCGACTATTTCTCTACGTGCCCGCACTCATGACGGTGAGCGTATCAAGGTTAACGACAAGATGGGCAATCCCATCGAGATTGCAACAGTTGTTGTATGGCATGTAGCCGATACGGCAAAGGCCGCCTTTGACGTTGACAACTACGAGAGTTATGTGTCGATGCAAACCGAAACTGCCCTGCGTCATGTGGCAAGTATCTATGCCTATGATCATATGGAAGACGAGGACGACAATAATAACGCTATAACCTTGCGGTCCAATATTGAAGAAGTGTCTGCCACGCTCAAAGCAGAGCTTGACCGCAAATTAAGTGTTGCTGGTGTAAGTGTGGATGACGCTCGTCTTACTCATTTGGCATATGCACCTGAAATTGCGCAGGCAATGCTTCGTCGTCAGCAGGCTGATGCTGTTATTGCTGCACGCAAAAAGATTGTTGAGGGTGCCGTCAGCATGGTTGACATGGCACTGTCTCAACTCTCTGATGGGGGTATTGTCGAGTTCGATGATGACCGTAAAGCTGTCATGGCTTCAAACTTGATGGTGGTTCTTTGCGGTGAATCTGAAGCTCAGCCTGTGGTGAATACGGGCAGTCTCTATCAGTAGGGTTGATTTGCTATGGCGAGAAAGCAGTATCCCCTGCGTATAGATCCTGAACTCTGGGAAGCGGTGCAGCTATGGGCAAACGATGAAATGCGTAGCTCTAATGCCCAGGTAGAGTGGATTATTCGCGATGCTCTCAAGCGTGCAGGACGCTTGCCTGCCGCAAAACGTGCGCCCAAGAAAGATTTAGGGTCACAAAGCTAAGCGGTGGAATAAAAACATACCTAGACGTTATGTGTCTAGGTATGTTTTATTTTCAAGTACAAGTAGTCTTTCAAGGCAGTTCACAAAGCATTTTTTTGCAGACGGTCGCAGTTGCGCCTCGAATCTCAGGGCATCCATATTAGGTGCGATACTGTCTCTGGCTTCCTGCAGGCGGTTCAATGCCGTCGCTCTATTGCCGTAAAAGCACTGTTTGCTTTTTTGCTGAGGGTGCATCTTGAATCCGATGTGAGCAAAATACAAATAAATGGATGCATCATGAACCCGTTGTATTGCATTTCTCACAGGCGGTTCAAAAGCGTACCGAATGGCTCGAGAAACCCCAGATAAAAATTGTCGTAAGGGTGCTTATTGAACCGTTTGTGGGTAAAAAGGTGCTTATTGAACCCGATGTAGCCAAAAGGGTGCTTCTTGAACCTATTGCATGCCCAGCTTTGACAAGATGGTTCATCTTTCGAGATTCAGAAAAATCTGACCAGCCCTTTTTGCAATTGCCAAGTTCGAAACTTGAACCATTTGTGATTGGAGCATTTCAACCCTATATAAGAAATCTAACCAGACACACTTTTTGCCTATATGCAAAGTAGTTTGGCTCGTCCCATAAAGAATTCAGGATTCATGAAGCCATACGGGCTCTGTGCACATAGGTCAAAGGCTGCCATACCGATGTCCTCTAAATCATCGGAATTACAGCTTGCTATTGCATCATTAATCAGATCATCGAAAAAATCGAGACTGCGACTTGCTGGTTGCCACCCATCGACTGTTCTCAACAAGGCATTATCACGAACAAGGTTTGACCAGACTTGTTTGAACCATATGGCATCAACTGGTGATGAATGAATGCCTCCGCATATGCCTGATGGATTGATTGCTCCATTTTCGTCCATGAGTCCAGAAGCATTTACATCTACGCTGCATATAGTTGCATTTTCTACAGATATAAAGCAGGTATATATGCATGCCAGGATTTCGTAAGGCATGTTTGCATACCAAACTCTGAGTTCTGAGGCGTGCGATACTGTATTGACAAAGGACGTATACTGCTCCTCAAAATCCTCTGCAGGATGTATTGAAAGCTTTTCTAACTCGCTTCTCCGTTGTTGGGGACTCATGTTTGACAAGCTTCCGAGGGTCAAATCATCTGGGAAAAGAGCAATATCACCAAGCTCAACACCAAAATTTTTTGCAAGGCAAAGGAGGGTGCGCACATTTTGGCTAAAGCAAACTTCAATCATGAGTGCAGAGTCCTGCTTCTATTGTAGTAAGACGTTTTCCCAAAGACTGTCTGTAATATACCAATACGCATTATATGAGTAAGTAGAAGATGAAAAAGGTACCATATTCAATATTTACTAAATCCAGTTTGAATGCTGCACTCTCGCAGCTTCATTGAGTAGTGTCGTATTCGATATGTGCCAGTTTAGACATTATCATCTCGTTATTTAGTTTCCACACGCATCTTCATAATACAAGTCCCGTTTTCCAAGTTAAACTATGAAAAACGGGACTAATTAATTATAAAAGTCAAATTCTATCTATATAGCTTACCAGCTGAAAGAACCCCAGATATCATACTTATATAGTGGATCATTTGCTTTAAAATACAGCTTATAAGTACCAGGTTTGCAACGTGCTGAAAAGGTTCCACTTGTAGTTCCTACAAAAGATTTAGAAGCAATAATCGACCAGCCCCACCATTCGCGTTTTTGGATATAGACAGTCAACCCATGGTTATCTTGTTTATATTTTTTCTTTTGATGATGGCTTACTTTCCCTTTTGTAGAAGACTGTATAGCTGCGGTTCCAACAGAAGGCCAATCTCTGATTCCGTATCCCTTATATGTAAAATTTCCTGCATTTGCAATATTTGGAGTTAGTATTGATAAGGCAATCACGAATGCGCTAAATCCATAAATGACTGTCGATCTGATTATCTTTTTTATTGATGGTTTTTTCACTGCATTCATTTTTACAACACTACTCCCTTCATTTGAGTAAACATTTATCTATGATTAAGATAATCTATTTCGTTACAATTGGAAAGGAGAATGTTATGCGCAGACTACTCAGTATTATTTTTGCTGTGTTGGCAGGGTATGTAGGATTTAGATTCTCCATCAGTTTTTTTGGGGGAATTGGATATAACTTTCTTTCTCTCCTTATAGGAGAGCATTCCTTCAGTCTCTTAGGAAATCCTGCTTTTATGATTACGATACATGCAGTTGTTGCACTATGTGCCTCTGGCATTGCCTATCAGGTTGCTATGAATCGGTATCTTACAATATTGGTTAAAGCTGCTCCTGCAGTTTATATTGTTCTTGCATTTGGACTCATCATGCTAAAGAGCAGAGGGGTTCAGGGAGTCAATTTTAACTTTGCAGATGTAGGGGATATTTTGCTTTGGCAACCCGCTACCTTTTTCTTTAATCTCTTTATTCTAGTGCCTTTGGGATGTATCTTTCGCACGAAGGCGGTGTCTGTAGGTAAATCAATCATTGCCGCAATACTTATTGTACTTGTGTGCGAATCGTTACAGTATGTGTTCAAACTTGGCATCTTTGACGTGATAGACATCGTGTCTAATGTAATTGGTTTTATTTTTGGCTTCTATTTGGCTGATGCGCTTATTGAGTTTGGATTGCAATTTAGAGTTGTCAGCGAACATGTATGCTCGTTGACAAGAAAAAAATAATGTCCAGCATGCTTTTAAGTTTTGCTTTGCTTGCCTGCAAAAGAAAAGTGTCCTGTCCGGCATATTTTGTGTAAAAGAGGCTGTGCGTGGGATGGGCAGCATGCTACCTATCCAAAAGATTTTGACATGGGTGTGACAGTTTGTCGCGACGAAAGCGGCTCGGTGTCAGGCCCGTCATTGCTTTGAAAGCCTCGGAAAATGCGCCTTGATTGGCATAACCAACATGCTTGGCTATGTTACAGATAGTCTCGTTTCCGTCTAACAATTGCATAGCGGCAAATTCCACGCGCTGCTTTCGTATAAAATCTTGAGGAGTAGTTCCGCGACTGCGCCTAAAGGCATCAATGAGGCGCGCCGCACTAAGATGTAGCACCTTTTCAAGGGTACGCGTGGATAGATCTTGATCAAGATTTGCTTTTATATATTGGCTAGCTTCTTCACAGATTTCCCAATCCTGTACCGAACGTGAGCTACGAGCTGTATGATCTCTGTGCACACCATCTATAAGCAGTACAAGAAGTTCAATAAGCTTAGCGTGATAGTAGGCAGGCGCACAGTTTTTACTAGGACGCGCGTCTACGAATTCATTCATTGCTTCTTTAAGCTTAGATAGCTCTCGAGTGCCGTCAAGCTGTGAAATAGCAGAAAGAATATCTTTGGGAGTAACTCCCAAAAGACAACTATAGCGCTCAAGTGCTTTTGGACGCAGAGAAAGAGAACAACTTTTGAATTGAGCGTGAGCTTCGCATATTTGTTGGAACAGATGATAGGTCCATCTATAACCAATAAGAGCTGGGCGCTTATCTGGTAGTGGTTCGATGAAATAGTTGGTCATATCATGTCCATAGCAACCAAACCCTATGAGTTCGACTGACGGACCTCGATAAATCGCGCGTTCATTCAGCTTTAAATCCATTGAGATAAGTACCGCATCTGAATCGATGATGCCATACCAGCACTCTCCACTGCCTCGGGCTGGATTCATTACCCAAGTTGACCCATACGATCTGATTGCAGTCTTAGAAATCCATCCCTGGTCCAGCGCTTCTTTACTGGGAACGCAGCCTATAGTTTGCAGTATTGGCTCAAAGGTATTGCGGATGGCAGATAAATCACCAGATGACTGCTCAGTCAACAATTCCGGGTCTTCCGATAGCTTTTTGTACCACTTACTCGAGAAATGATTTTCGGTAATATTCGTTATTTTTTCGGGGACCTTCTCCATTTAGTACTTTCTTAGCAGCTCATATGCAAAGCTCTATAGAATGAAATGTTAGTAAAGGTTAACATACTTCAGTTCGCCTTCGGGTTTGGACTGAGTGGTGACTCATGGGAGGTACTGCTGTGCCACAAGTTTCTGAAGAAGACCGCCAAAAAGATAAAGCTGGTCGCGAGGCAATGAAAAAACTCTCGGCACCAATTAAGGGAAGAACAAGAATCGCCCAGATACTTACTGTTGCATCTGCCATGCTTGCTTTTGTACCGTACTTTGCGCTAGTAAAGCTGGGAGACGTTTTTCTTGATGCGTCGACGGGTAACTATCTACTTGATACTCATCAGGTTGAGCATATTGTTTCGCTGCTTGTTATGTTCTTTTTAACTAAGATGACGTTGTATGTGCTAGCGCTTTCGATTACACACTTTGCCGATGTGAAGCTGCGCGTGTTGATTCGTGAGCGCATTGCAGAGCGTCTGAGCAGTGTTCCTTTAGCATGGTTTGACACTCATGGTTCGGGTTCTATTCGTAGTGCCGTACAGGATGACACGCGTGTGGTGCATACCGTGATTGCACATGCACCAGTTGATTTGGTTAATGGTGCATTAACGCCGCTTGTTCTGCTTGTTTTTATGTTTGTTATCAACTGGAAGTTGGCTCTGGTAGGCGTCGTTACGGTGCCTATTTATATGCTGCTTTACGGTAGTTCAATGAAAGATATGGGTCCAAAAACTGCCGAAATGAATACGC
Source organism: Atopobium sp. oral taxon 810 str. F0209 (assembly GCF_000466405.1). Lineage (GTDB taxonomy): Bacteria > Actinomycetota > Coriobacteriia > Coriobacteriales > Atopobiaceae > Olegusella. Next base: position 102,067 of record NZ_KE952966.1, read on the forward strand.
ATCTTGCTGAGGTTTCCTCAACGATGGTTGAGCTTGTCTCGGGCATTAAAGTGGTTAAAGCCTTCTCTAAGGTAGGGGAGGCACACGACAATTATCAAAACGCAGCCAAGGGTTTTGCAGATTCTTACTGGGCTTGGTGCGGACCCTTAATTGGTTTGTGCTCCGTAGCACAGGAGTTTGTGTCCATACCTGTAATTTTGCTGGTAAACCTTGGCGGTGGCGGCCTGCTGTGTACTGCTGGTTTGGCGACAGTTCCACAATTGCTTGCTTGCACGCTTATAGCCGTTGTATTGCCAAATGCAATGACTACGGTTTCGAATATCGTCTGGTCATATCAGACTGCAGGTGCAGCTGCGATACGTCTTTGCGAACTCATGGAAGTTGATACTTTGCCGCAAGCAGATTGTCCTCAACTACCTGAAGGTGATTTGGATATCGAGGTTGATGGCGTCTCTTATTCCTATGGAGAGACAAACGCTTTATCACAGCTTTCATTGACGTTTAAATCCAATACGGTGACAGCGCTGATTGGTCCTTCGGGATCGGGTAAATCAACGCTCGCCACGCTTATTGCACGTTTTGATGATCCTGACGAGGGGACAATTCGTCTAGGTGGGATTGATTTGCGACAGATTGATACAAACGAACTGTATCGTTATGTGTCTTTTGTTCTGCAAGATTCGATGTTGCTTAATACCAGCATTCGCCGAAATATCTCCTTGGCATGTCCTGATGCTAGCTTGGAAGAAGTGCGGAGAGCTGCACAGATTGCGCAGATAGATGACTATATTATGTCGCTACCCAAGAGCTATGACAGCGTGTTGGGCTCCGATTGTCAGCTATCAGGCGGTGAAGGTCAGCGTGTAGCTATTGCTCGTGCGATTTTAACTGATGCTCCAATTTTGATTATGGATGAGGCAACTGCCTTTGCCGATCCTGATTCTGAGGTTGAAATTCAGCGTGCTCTCAGAAATTTAATCCAAGGGCGTACCGTGCTTGTTATTGCTCACCGTCTCAATTCGATTCTCGGTGCCGATCAAATTGCAGTAATGGAACGTGGGCATATTGTTGCGCTCGGCACTCACCAGGAATTGCTTAATAACGGTCATTACCAAGCCCTGCTTCAGCAGAGTGGTTTTGAAAATTTCCTTTCCGCAAAGGAGAGTGACATTTATGCTTAAAGACAAGTTGATTCTTCCGCGTCTCTATCGTTTTATGTCTCACGCTGATAAAGCAATTCACCAGAAAGGCTCCTTTTATAAGCTTGTATCAGGTGTTATTAGCGGTGTGAGTTTAACTGCAATTATGCCAACAGTTGCTGCTTTGCAATCTGGGACGCCACAGTGGGGATTGAGCTATAAGGCATGGATAGTTTTTCTTGTCGTGCTTGCTTTGTGTGGAGCCTTGACTTCGGTTGAGGGTACCAAGCTGAGCTATATATCGGGTTTAGGGTACATGCGCGATCTGCAGATTATGATTGGCAATAAAGTTTCGCGTTTGCCTCTGGGCTGGTTTGACTCTCAGAGCGCGGGCCGCCTAAGTCGTATGGTTACCAATGAAATGATGTCAACAGGACAAGTAGCTGCATATTTCATTGGTAGCCTTCTGCATAATGCGTCTGCCTGTATTATCTTTTGTCTTGGTTGCTGGATATGGAATTGGCAGCTGGGACTGTTGCTTAGTGTGGGTGTGCCTATTGTATTTTTGCTGATGCATGTGGGGCAGGCCTGTGTTTTTCGCATGTCTCATTTAGAAAACAAAGGAGAAGAGCTAATTGCAGCACGCATCGTTGAGTTTGCTCAGTGTCAAGGAGCGCTTCGCGCTTGCAACGCGAGCAGTAGCTATCCCGAGTTGAAGGATAGTTTTTCAAAGAGCAAAGCTTATCTAACTCGTGGTCTGTGGTGGGGTGTTGTAGGAAATTTCCTTTCGGGTATGGGTGTGCAGATGCTTACTGTGCTAGGCATCGTGGTTGTTTGCCAGATGGGGCTTACAGGAAACATGAGCCCTCTTGAAACACTCATTATGATTGGCGTCATTTTGCGTTTTTCGGCACTTCTCACCGAGGTAGCAGCTTCACTTTTTGGTCTTGAAGAGCGCCGTATGATGCTCAATGGTATTGATGAGGTAATGGATGCACCCGAGATGTCTGTATGCGAGCAGAGCGCAGGGCTGCCCGCTGATAGTTCCGTTGAGCTAAAAAGCGTTGCTTTTAGCTACATAGAAGGTCAACCTGTTATTCGCAATGTCAGCGTGACGGCGCCTGCATCAAAAATGATTGCTATCGTAGGCCCATCTGGCTGTGGCAAAACTACACTTATCAAACTCATTGCTCGTTTTTATGATGTCGATGCAGGACAAATTACCATCGGCGGAACAGATATACGGAATCTTTCTATGCAGCATCTCTTTGAGCAAGTGTCTTTTGTTTTTCAGGATGTGTATCTCTTTAACGATACGCTTCGCAATAATGTATTGATTGCTCGCCCCAATGCTGGAGAAACAGAACTTACGCGTGTTGCTGAGCTAGCAGGAATGACAGAGATTATCGAACGTTTGCCCGAAGGCTGGGAAACACCTTGTGGCGAAGGTGGACGTAGTCTATCTGGCGGCGAGCGTCAACGTGTTTCGATTGCACGTGCTCTGCTCAAGCAGGCACCTATCGTGCTGTTTGATGAGGCAACCTCTGCACTTGATGCAGAAAACGAGGCGAATATCGTGCGCTCCATGGAGGAACTGAGACAGCATTCGACTCTGATTGTGGTGGCTCATAAGCTTGAAACTATCAAAATGGCAGATCAGATTGTGGTAATGAATGCGGATGGAGAGTTGGTAGAGGTGGGCACTCATGAGGAACTGCTTGTGCAGAATGGTAGCTACGGTGATTTTTGGAACAAGCGCTGCTTAAGTGCTCAGTGGAGTCTTGTATAGAAGTGCTGAAGTGTAATTGCGTGCTTTAAGACTGCGATTAGGACGAGCAGGACTATAGTGTCAAGAATGATTTGTATTCTTGATATTGGTTTAAGACGGAAGAAGTTACAATGTCGCGTCCTGTCGCAGTCGTGCTTGGAATAGTTGGTGTAGCCGTAGTTGGTGTAGCAGGATTTGCGCTCTATATGGCATCAACCATAGCGCACCCGCAAGGCAACGATCTTAAAGCCGAATGTCAGTGGGAGATTGACCATGGGCTTTGGGGAGATTTTGATTTGCTTCCTCAAAGCGAATATCAGGTAAAAGGATATGACGGATATGAACTCCACTGCAGTTTTGTGCCTGCAGAACACACCAGCAATAAGTACGTCATTATTTCCCACGGTTTTCGTTCTAATCGCTATGGTGCAGTGAAATATGTAGCAAGTTACCGCAAGCTCGGCTTTAACTGCATCATCTATGATATTCGCGCACATGGGGAAAATGCCCCAACTACCTGTACGCTTGGCAATCTTGAGTCTGAGGATTTGCTTACCCTCATTCAGGACACACATCAACGCTACGGCAAAGACATTACCCTTGGCCTGCATGGTGAGTCTATGGGCAGTGCAACAACGCTTTCGGCGTTGGGAAAAAGTCCTGACATAGATTTTGCTGTAGCGGATTGCGGTTTTGCTAATTTATACGATCTGCTGCAGGCAGGATACGATCAAGCCCATCTAGGAGCACTGATGCCTGTGGTTGGTGCAGCGCATCGCCTGCGTTACGGTTATGACTTGCACGATACTAATCCCATAGGAGCGCTTAAAAACAATGAAGTGCCTCTGTGCTTAATTCATGGGTCTGACGACGACCTGATTGCACCATCAAATAGCGAAAAATTACGTGATGCTACCAAGGGTTATGTTGAGCTACATCTTGTCGATGGTGCCGGGCACGCAGAGTCTCGAGAGTTTTTGGGTGAGGATGCTTATACTGAAATCATCGCAACATTTCTCAAGAAGGCGCTGCATTGATCTCAAAATAAAGGCGGGTGTTAGGTATGGCAAAAATTGTACAAACCGCTGGTAGAGACGCACTAGGAACTTTTGCTCCCGAGTTTGCGCACTTCAACGACGACGTGCTGTTTGGTGAAAATTGGAATAACCCCGATATTGATCTCAAGACACGCAGCATCATTGTCATTTCGGTTTTTATGGGGCGCGGCTTGGTGGATTCGTCTTTGCGTTATCACCTTGTGACTGCAAAGAAAAATGGTGTGAGCAAGTCCGAAATTGCAGCGATCATTACGCATGCTGCTTTTTATGCAGGCTGGCCGGTGGCATGGGCAGTATTTAATATGGCCAAAGAAATTTGGACAGATGAAGAGACGGTTTCTTCTGCCAATCAGGAACTTGCTGAGTATCAAAAAACGATTTTCTTCCCCGTGGGTGGACCCAACGATGCCTATGCTGACTATTTCGATGGGCAAAGTTATCTAGCGTCGGTATGTGGTGAGCCATTTCCTATTGCTAATGTGACCTTTGAGCCAGGATGCCGTAACCATTGGCATGTGCATCATGCGTCAACAGGTGGCGGCCAGCTGCTGATTGCGGTTGGTGGACGTGGTTACTATCAAGAATGGGGCAGACCTGCTCAGCAGATGTTGCCGGGCGATGTGATTGAGATTCCAGAAGGTGTCAAGCATTGGCATGGCGCAGCACCTGACTCATGGTTTAGTCATCTGGCATTTGAAATCCCTGGTACAGACTCAAGTAATGAGTGGCTTGAGTCTGTGGCGGACGAAGAGTATTCCAAGCTCGCTTAGACTTCAGCATGATGCACGGCATAAGTGAGCGCTTGAACACGCTCCTTGCTTACGCAGTCGTAGGCGCAGGATAGGTCATCCTCAAGATAGGCATAACTGACCCCATTACAGGTAGTAGTGGGGTCTTTTTTGTAGTCTCGGCAGGAAGCATGTACTTGGCAAACGCCAGTTTTGTTAATGAGATCACAGACATTTTGTGCATTGATGCCAGCGCCAGCAAGGATTTGAATACGCCCTGCTGCTTGTTTTTGCAGCTGAGCAATGAGCGTTGCTCCCGCATGTGCGCTTGGCTTCTGACCACTCGTGAGAATACGGTCTACTCCGCAATCAACAAGTGTCTCAAGTGCGGCTTTGGGGTCAGGCGTCACGTCAAAAGCACGGTGAAACACGGCTTCTTTGGCTGCTGAATGTGCAAGTTCGACCATCATACGTGTTTGATCAACGTTAATGGTGGCATCGGGATTAAGAAAACCAAAAGCAATACCATCTGCTCCCGCATCTATGAGTGCTGAAGCATCGGCGAGCATAACCTCGACTTCGTGGGAAGAGTAACAAAAACCTGCCCCGCGTGGGCGCAGCATTGCGATAATGGGAATATCAAGGACAGAGCGCGCAAGACGCAGCGTGCCCAAGCTGGGCGTAAGACCTCCCAGCCACAAGGCAGAGTTGAGTTCTACGCGGTCGGCACCTGCATCCCGGGCGTTTAAGCAGTCTTCGTAGCTTCCAGCGCATATCTCGACTGTTGTAGGCATTGCTTCTCCTGGTTTTGCTTCAAAACTCTCCAAAACTATTCCTTAGTTTTTATCAACTGCAACAATCTTACATGTGATAAATCTTACATGCAGCAAGTCTGCGTCTGCATCTAGGTAGTTAAAACTTTTAGCCCCGAGGAGTTGTTTTTGTTCGCATTCCGAATAAAAACGCGTCCACGGGGCTAAAAAGTTGAACCATTGGCCGTTTTGTGACCTGAATATGAGCGCTTGGTACAACTGTCGCATTCAATCGGTACAACTGCATTCAATCGTGGATGACCAACCGCGACATATGATGTATGTACTACATACAAATGTAGACAAGCAAAACTTTAGTGAGCAGGAACAATAGCATCCAAGTTGAAGCCCATACCTGTAGTGTGAGCGGTGATATCAGAAGACATTACCAAGACTGCATTTGCAACTTCCTCAGGAGTGGCGTAACGCTTGTCAAGAGCGGTGCCCGCAAACATTGCCATGGCCTCTTCGTGAGTCATGGTGTCGCCCACAGCGTCATGCTCGATGCGGCGCATCATGTCGGTGTCAACGGGGCCGGGGCAGATGTAATTGCAGGTGATACCCTCAGGCATAAGCTCCTGAGCAATGCATTTTGTGAGGCCAGCAACGGCATACTTGGAGGAGACGTAGGCTCCCATCAAGGCAGTCGGAGTATAAGAGCCAGCAGAGGCAAGTACCACAATGGAGCCGTGCTTCTTTTCCTGCAGGGTAGGAGCCGCGTACTTCATGAGCCACATGGGGCTATAAACGTTGAGTGTATAAACCTTTGCAAACTCTTCGGTGCTTTGAGCGGCGATAGGGGACATCTTGCCCTCATAGCCAGCGTTAGCAATGACGATATCGATGGTGCCAAATGCCTCCTTTGCGCCATCCACAAAGGCTTTAACCTGCTCTTCTTTGGTAGCATCGCAGACAAATCCGCGCACATGATCTTCATCGATACCAAGGGTGGGAATTAGTTTGTCCAGCTTTTCTTGACGGGTAGATGAAATAGCAAGTTTCGCGCCCTCAGCAGCAAAAGCACGAGCGATTGCAGAGCCGATACCGCCGGTTGCGCCGGTAAGAATAACGACTTTGTCCTTGAGATTGAGATCCATGAGACCCCTTCCATAGAAGTTGTATGAGCCTTAATTGGCCCTTGTTAAGTACAGGTTTGGCGGAAATTGATGAGTTTTATTTTTTTGTTCTGTCATATTGATGGCATATTTTGAGCTCTTAGGCGCTGGGAGTAAAACTATTTTCTCTGCTATGTCCTTTAAGTTGTAACAACTATATATAGTGGTTTGGTTTCGTATATGCTCCTAAATATTGCGTATGCTGGCTTGAAAAGCAGAGAGCTATGGTATTGTAGTCACCGTTATTTTTTGGCCTAATCGGGGCAGATATGCTCCGTTTTGTAGCATGGGGGATACATGCAAATCATCAAACGCAATGGCTCGCAAGAGGAGTATGACTCATCCAAAATTGCGCGTGCAATAAAGAAATCCTTTGCAGCAACTTCGACCAAGCTCGCAGAAGATGAGATTGCCAAACTCGTCTCACAGATTGAGAGACGCATGGCAGAAGAAAATGCTACAAGTGTTGAGCACATCCAAGACCTCGTAGAAGAAGTGCTGATGCGTGAGGGATATTTTGCGCAGGCAAAGTCCTACATTTTGTATCGATCACGCCGTACGGAACTTCGTCAGCAGCGCCAGGAAATCGCTGGATTGGTGGGCGATGAGGGTATTGACGCGCTTATATTGCGTATGCAGCACGATTTTCTGGATGAGCAGTACTCGACCTCTGCTTTGCTTAATCGTTTCAGAGGATTTCTTACAGAAGATATGGCTTATCAACAGCGTCTTGAGGCGCTGGTGCGTGCGGCTGTAGAGTTGACAAGCAAAGAAGCACCCAAGCTCAGAAACGATGCAATCCTCTCTAGAAGTGCAGCATCGGTCACCTTGCTCTGACCCTGGATTCTATCTCTGTTAAGAATGTCTCTTGTCACTACTGCATCATAAAGACTTAAGAAATATGCAGAATGAGCTTGTTTTGTCGTAGCCAAAGATGCAATGGTAGGCATGCCGCCGTACGTTAAATAACGCTCAAGAACATCATCAAACAAGATGGGCTGTCCGCATGGTGTTTATGGCGGTCTGCTATCCCTCAATCCGCTGGGGGCTCATCAATGAAGATGTAGGTTTTGCTCTCTAGTTGGATCCTATCTCTAAAGTAGGTATATAGCTCATCCTCTGTCGCCGCTGAGCATGTCTTGCTTTCCAGATTGAGAGAAACGAGGGCGGCTGGCGCAATGCCTTCCGAGCCGAGTTTATCCTGTACCAATCTGAGCAGACTTGACTTTCCACAGCGTCGGATACCAGTAACTACTTTGATGAGGTCCGTATCGCGAAACATGATCTAAAGGAGTGCAGTCATAGAGTATTCTGCGTCAAAGATGCTCCTTGGCAGTGTATTATACGTCACTACGTGCGCGAACTTGTCCTGCTGCGCCCTCTTGGAATGAGATGGCAATGTATCGTTTTGCAGTGGGGCAACGGACCTCTTCTGACCCCTCTTCGCTCTGAGAGTCGATGTGCGCCATTTTAGGATGATATTGAATAAAATATTTATACTTGAAATATAGACACAGCTCTTCTACCGTCAAGTTTGTGAACCTTACAAGATGCGACAAAACACGGGAAAATAGCTGCCTTTCAAAATAGGTCTTCTACCAGCAGAAATGCTGCAGTACAAAAACGGGGCAATGGCGCATATCGGCCCTCAGAGCGA
>NZ_KE952966.1:110353-138022 GCF_000466405.1 Atopobium sp. oral taxon 810 str. F0209
ATGGCGCATATCGGCCCTCAGAGCGAAGAGGGGTCTAAAAACCCGCCTTTCGAAGGATGGTGGCTAGACAAGTCACAGAACCCCATCGCCTAGAAGAGCACAACCTGCACATAGTTTAAATTTCGAGATAGATAATCATAAAAGAACGTGCATATTTCTTATCGCAATTGTTCAGTTTTGACTTTCATGCGAGTAAATTCGTCAATACAGATTGAGATACTCGGGCCTAGCTATGAGCCCGCTTTATCTCATAATTGCTCCCAAAACTCAAATATTTTTTGATTTTGGGAGTATAAACATAATAGAGCTGGTTGGAACTGGCACTCAGTGTAGCTTGGTCAACGATATTTAGGAGCTGACATGCTTGAGGGCGAGAATCCTGACTACTTTGACGACTCCACGTACACCACCTTTGCTGACCTGCATATGAAGAGAGCCTCTACATTACCGAAATTGTAAAGCGACTTTGCGGCAGCGAGAGGATGAGGGCGGCGATTCTCGATGATTACGAGCGTCTGCGGCACATCCTCGAGTGGCAGGTCTTTGGCATTGCGCCGACCGAAATGATCTACCAGATAGCTGCGCACTACATCCTGGGGCCGCACGATAAGATCGGCGAGGGATGCGTTGTGAACTTTGCGTTGGCTGACATCCAAATGGCTGCTATGCGTACCATGCTCGTTAGGGATGCAATACCTTCCGCCACCTCGATGAGGCAGCCAGTCAACATCTGAATCCTCAGCCGAATTTATGTCTGGCTCTTGCACTATCATGGTCTGGGCGATGGGATATCTGGCTTTCGAACGAGGACGGAAGTGCTTTTATGTCCAGCAAGAACGGAAGCACGCGGAGGCGGCAGAGGAGAGCGCGCAAGGAACGCGAGCGTACCAAAAGACGTGACCATCGTACGAAATTCCCGCAATCCAGATGGGGAAGGATGTGTGGGTCCAAACGCGCGTATGATACGCGCTTGGATGCGCTGCTCGTTGCGACACGCCTTGCAGGTACGAGCAAAACGGCATATTTGAGGGCATATAACTGCCCATACTGTGGCAAGTGGCATCTAAGCTCTCATCCCGATTGGGGGTTGCCATGAGGTGTTCCGCGTCTGCCAACACACAAGGGATGAGATCATGCGGATGGGGTCCTGCCGCACTTGAATATCATGAGTGAGATGTGACGAGAGGAACAGGCCAGTCCGCCGCTGCGAGAAACTATATAAAGTGAGGTTTCCATGACAAAAGAGGAACGTGCTATCAAGTGGTTCGAAGACGTGCCTGGCGCAGGACAGCTTTCCGTGGAAGAGAGGATGGGAATCTGCGATCGCGTCGCGCGAGGGACGATGTTCGTCTTTCTTCTGCTTCTCGTGGCAGAGCTCGCTATTCTGCTCTTTGCAGGTGGCGGAGCCGTCTTCGATTGGATAGCAGGCGCGATAGACCACTTCGCTGCATTCCACGATGGCTCGGGGCAGTATGGGTTCCAGGCCCTGTATGGTGCAATCTTTTGCCTGCCCCTTCTTGTGTTGCCCATCGCTGCCGGATCGGTCTATCGCAAAAGTCGAATTAGGACCATGGTAGAGCGGGCATGCTCTGGCAAGACCAATGGATCGTTTGCACGGGCAGTACCAGCACAGGAGGACCAGGCGGGTGTATCGCAGGACGGTATGGGTGCTGCTGTGGGTACGGTAGACGCAGGCGCAGAGGCCGACTGGCTGAGCCGTTGGGAGGAAGTCAAGGCGCGATTCGACTGCAGAGCCGACCTGGAATCCTACTTCAAAAAGCAGAAGGTCGGAGAGGCTGACTTGGACGTTCTTGATCTGGGCACGGTGCATTTCCCGACCGGGCGCGTGGTCGCTTGCGACCCCCTGGTCGTGCTGGGCGAGGCCACACCTTATATCCAGACGATTCCGGCAGGATCATATCCGGTCAAGCTCAGCGTCTCCGACAGTGACCAGGGTATTCGCTACGCCTGTGCCAAGGTAGAAGTCAGCAGCAAGATCCCGGTTCGCTATGAGCTGGCGATGACGGGAAGGGAGAGGCTGGATCAGGAGTTTGACGAGGGCGACTTCTTCGGCTTTGGTGTCGACGCCGGTATGGCCTGCATTGTGGACGAGGCGACGCAGACAGCCTTCCATGCATATTGGCAGAAACGCGAAAGCGAAGACGACAGCATCGACCCCTTCAACGATCTATTCAGTGACCTCTTGGAGGAGAGTTACAAGAGGCATCCAAAATATCAGAGTGAGCTGGGGGACTGGCTCAACTGGCGGATTCCGGGAACCGACTGCGACTTGCCGATTTTCTCATCCGGCTTTGGGGATGGCTACTACCCCGTCTACTTCGGCTACGATGCAGCGGGAAAGGTCTCGGGCGTCTACGTGCACCTCATCGATGTCGAAGCGGAATTTGGCAAGGATAGCGCAACGGAGGATACGGCTAACTCCTCGGAGAAGACATATCAAACCTGGACGATGGAGGTTGACGAGGCGGAGCAAGCCAACCCTTCGATGGGGGAGATAGAGCGTCAGCTGGATGCAATAAAAGCCGGCGATGCGGAATTCATGATCCTGACACCATCGGAGCCAATCCCAACCAAGGATGATGGTTATGTGTGCAGTTTTGCGCAGGTCTGTTGGGATGATGATTCGGCGCAGTTCCACTTCGAAGTTAATATTGCGCATGTGGGACAGGAATCCAGCTCCGTTATCTATGGAAAGGACGGGGTAAGTGCGGGAGTGGTACAGGAGCTGCTCCACGGACTTCTGGATGATGGTGTGGTTCCGAACGTTCGAGACTGGGAAGTCATCGTAGAGATAGGGCCGAATAAGGAAGCTGCGAAACCAGCGAGAGCTGCCACGTCAATGGAGAAAGACGCCTCCTCCTACCAGAGAATAATCGAGCTTTTGGTAGATGATGTGGCGTCGCTGTCCAGGCTGGAGTCCTGCCTCAAGGATCCGCAGGAATACTTCCGAGCGAACTCAGACCGCTATGAGGACAGGGGCTTTGAGGGGGACGAGGCGGACGACAAGATCGTTTGGATTGGGATCGCCGACGAGATGATCGTCACCGGTGCGGCTATCGAGCTGGACTGGAAAGAAGAAAGGGATGAGTTCGCGCAGCAGATGAAAGCGCTGTCGGATAGGCACCACCTTGAGTTAAAGATAGAGTGGCTGAAAGAAGAGGGTGACATTCCAACGTGGTGCAGCATCCTTGATGAAAAATGGTTGCAGCAGGGGTTCTGCGTCGCGTCGATGGACATCGACAGCGACAGCTACATCCTGTTCGTGTGCACGAGGGAAACACTGGAGAAGGTTGCGGCGCTAGGCAAAGAGGTCCACCATCGCTTTAACCTCGCAAAGAACATGTGAGCTAGGCATCGATGAAATAGCGAATCAAGCGCAGCGAGAGAACCCCATCAACGGCTCCTCAAATTACATATGAGCAGGGCAGGGCATACAGGAGCCGAATGATGTTACTCATCTACCAGTGAAATTACGACTGGAAGCCGGAGCAATGCGGGGAACTCTTCGATGATCTCGCCGAGGTTGCTAAGACGGGCTATGAGGTGAGATTGTCCATCACCAATAGTTACCAAAAGGTGCCTACTTCCTATGGGAAAGCATGGAGTTGATAATATCGGGACACGACATATGCATAGCAAAAGATCAGTGACCACCATTGGCGCGGGGAATGAGGCTCAGATGCAGGCAAACGATTTGCTCAAGATGCTTCGAGACATGCGAGACGTCTGCTTTGCGACAGTGGATGAGAAGAACCTTCCGCAGATACGCGTTATCGATATCATGCTCGTAGAGGATGGAAGAATCTATTTTTGTACTGCGCGCGGTAAAGACTTCTATGCCCAGTTGCTTCGACGTCCGTAGGTGGCGATAGCCGGCCTTAACAAGGATTGACAGTCCGTGCGGCTGAATGGCGAGGTGAAGCGCGTTCCCAACGAACTGCAGCATCAGACAATTGACCGTATCTTTGAGCAGAATCCTTCTATGGAGGGCGTGTATCCAGGGAAGAGTCGTTATATCTTGGAGGCGTTTTTCCTTGATTCTGGCGGGCTCGAGCTTTTTGATTTGGGTTGTACGCCTATCTCCAGACAAGTTTTTGGTTTGGGTGGCACCGCACCCCGCGAGCGCGGCTTTAAGATCACAGATGCCTGCATTGGGTGTGGAACGTGCCAGAGGCTGTGCCCGCAGCATTGCATTGAAGCTGGGGTGCCCTTTAGCATTCACCAGAAGTCCTGTCTGCACTGTGGTCGCTGTTTTGAGATCTGTCCCGCCAAAGCTATCGTGCGCCGATAGGAGATTTTCATGCTTGGATCTATGTGGAAACTTCTCACCAGTCGGGCGACGTTCTTTGGTGAGCTTGTGGCAGAGCATCTGGCTATTTCTGGTCTGGCTATCACCATCGCTATTGTGGTGGGTGGTATCTTTGGCATGATCATGGCGGAGCGCCAGCGCATCGCCAAACCATCCCTTGCGGTGGTCAACTTTCTCTACACTATTCCTTCCATTTCGATGCTGGGCTTTCTGATTCCGCTTTCGGGCGTTGGCAATGCGACGGCAGTCATAGCGCTTACTGTATATGCGTTGCTTCCTATGGTGCGTGGCACCTATACGGGTCTTACTAACGTTGACCCTAACCTTATAGAGGCGGCGCGTGGTATGGGGTCCACCGATGGACAGATTATGCGTCGTATCAAGCTGCCTTTAGCACTGCCTTATATCATGAGTGGCATACGTAGTATGGCTACTATGACCATAGCGTTGGCCGGCATTGCCTCGTTTATTGGCGCTGGCGGCGATCATATTCGCATTGGCACCCACCACGAACATGACCATCCATGTAGCAACTAAGCCCATGACCGAGCAATACATCATGGGTTACATGCTCAAAGACCTTATTGAACAAAATAGTGATTTGACCGTTGAGCTCACCGAGGGTGTGGGTGGTGGTACCTCAAACATAGAACCGGCCATGGAATCGGGTGAGTTTGACATCTATCCCGAGTACACGGGTACCGCCTGGAATGCTGTGCTCAAGCGTGAGGATGCCTATTCAGAAGACAAGTTTGGACAGTTACAGCAGGATTATGCGGATAAGCTTGGCTTTGAGTGGCTAGGGATGTACGGCTTTAACGATACCTATGGCCTTGTGGTGCGCAAAGAGATTGCCGAGCGTTATGGCGTCCATACCTACTCTGACCTTGCAAAACATGCAGATAAATTAACCTTGGGTGCTGAGTATGACTTCTTTGAGCGTAAGGACGGCTACCAAGCGCTGTGTGATGCCTATAGCATGAGCTTTGGCAATACTATGGATTTGGACATTGGGCTTAAATATCAGGCACTTGCCGACGGTCAGATTGATGTCATGGTCGTATTCACCACAGATGGCCAGCTAAGCACTTCGGACTCAGTGGTCCTTGAAGACGACCGTAGCTTTTTCTCATCATATCTATGCGGAAATGTGGTCCGTACACAAGTGCTTAGGGAGCATCCTGAACTCCGGCAAATCCTTTCAAAGCTCGATGACACCATTACAGATGCAGATATGTCTGCTATGAACTATGCAGTGGAAAGCGGAGGCGCCGAGCCTGAAGACGTTGCGCGCACATATCTCGAGAAGAAAGGTCTCTTGCTATGAGCGAATTTGCTGTCATGAACGAGCTCGCCGTCGAGTCGGCTGCCGAGAAGGACATAGCCATACGGTTCCAGCACGTGAGCAAGGAATACGATGGTAACGTGGCGGTGAACAACATTTCCTTTGACATCTTTCGCAGTGAGTTTGTCTGCCTCATAGGATCGTCAGGCGGTGGTAAGACTACTCTCTTGAAGATGGTAAATGGCCTTATTGAACCAACTTCGGGAGACGTTTTTGTAGATGGGAAGAACGTTCGTGATCAGGATCTGATTCTTCTGCGCCGGAACATCGGCTATGCCATTCAAGGGAGCGTGCTCTTTCCTCACATGTGCGTTGAGGAAAACATAGCATATGTTCCAAGCCTTTGGAATGGTGATGATCACACACGTACCAAGGCTGCAGTGCGCAAGTGGACGGGCATTGTCGGGCTCGACGAGAGCTTGCTCGATCGCTATCCCGATGAGCTCTCTGGTGGCCAGCGCCAGCGCGTAGGCATAGCTCGCGCACTTGCTGCTTCACCAAGCATCTTGCTTATGGATGAACCCTTTGGAGCTGTGGATGCTATCACACGTTCTCAACTCCAGCGCGAGCTGAGACGGATCTTTGACGAGACGGGCATTACCGTAGTCTTCGTGACACACGATATCCAAGAGGCGCTTCGTTTAGCCACAAAAATCGCTGTGGTAGACGGTGGTGCGCTGCAGCAGTACAGTACGCCCGAGGAACTTGTGGCCCATCCTGCTACAGATTTCGTGCACCGCCTCGTTGCAAGTAGGTAGGGGAGATCCATGAACAAGTCATGTACCACGAACCTGCCGTACACCATGCGTGCAATCGTCATACATGAGCCTGGTGGTCCTGAGAAGCTCATAGAAGAGACACTTCCAGTTCCTGAGTTGCGTTCAGGCTGGTCTCTGGTCCACATAATGGCACGTGGGCTCAATCATTCCGAGGTCTTTACGCGTCAGGGGCTCTCACCTTCGGTACAGTTTCCCCGTGTATTGGGGATAGAGTGTGTAGGAAAAATTGCCCTAAGTACGGACGAGAAGCGCTTGCCTACGGGACAGCATGTGGTATCGCTTATGGGGGAGATGGGTCGTGCCTTTGATGGCAGTTATGCTGAGTATGTGCTCATCCCTAACGAGCAAATCTACCCTGTAACCTCAATGCTTCCTTGGGTAACGCTCGCTGCCCTGCCCGAGACCTACTACACCGCCTTTGGGTCATTCAAGAATCTTCGCCTTGAGGATGGACAGTCTGTACTGGTCAGAGGTGCAACAAGCGGCGTTGGTGTTGCATTTGCGCAGCTTGTACGGGCGGCATTTCCGCACGTTCATCTCCTAGGGAGTACAAGATCGGCCAAGAGGACTGTCTCGCTGCTTCAAGCAGGTTTTGATGAGGTCGTACTTGATGTAGACGGACATGTGCAGCTTGGAGGGCGACAACTCGATCGTGTGCTTGAGCTTATAGGTCCCGCCACACTTAAAGATAGCTGTCGTGTTGTGCGTGAATACGGCATTGTATGCAGTACAGGGCAGCTTGGTGGAGCGTGGTATATGGATGGCTTTGATCCCATCGTGGACCTTCCGCCCAATGGCTATATCACAAGCTTCTATTCGGATAACGTTGACCAGTTGCACCTGGATGAACTCTTCTCATTTGTTGAGCGCGAACATGTTGACGTTGTGCCCGTACGGGTCTTCTCGCTTTCACATATGGCAGACGCCCATGCGTTTCTTGAGGACTCAGATGGCTTTGGGAAGGTTGTCGTGGTCAATGATGAAGAAGATTCTAGGAGGTAGATAGCAATGTGCGCAGCTGCAAATGAAAGTTTTACCGAGTATCGCAATGACGCTCGTCCACATCGCTCTGATCTGCCTGCCTGCCCTGTGGAGACAACTGCCCAGCTCATAGGAGGCAAGTGGCGACTTCTTATCATGCGCGATCTTCTTTCCCAACCCATGCGCTTTCGCGAGTTGCAACGCTCGGTGGGAGGTATCTCCCAGAAGGTGCTCACGAGTAATCTGCGTGACATGGAGAAGCATGGTCTGATAGTGCGACGAGTGTTTCCCGAGGTACCACCGCGTGTTGAATACAGCCTGACAGAGCTAGGGCAAAGCTTACGCCCTATTATTGATGCTATGCGAAATTGGGGCTTGAACTATCAAGGGATGGCGCTTGAGGATTAATATGCTTATCTACGTGTCTATCAGCAAGATGCTTGTGCCACAAATCTAATTGGCACGGCCAGTATCTGCATCGTGTAGGCTCAGGCTCTGGATCGTGCATAGTATGAGTGACTCAGCTAGTCCTTCACAGGAATCGTGACATCATTTGAGATACTCGGCGTAGAAAGCGGCTATCTTGTTCCAGGGGATGAGGTCGCTGTTCGGACCTCCGTCGTAGAGGTCGGTGTGAACAGCACCGGGGATGATCATGAGCTCCTTGTTAGCGGCGTAGGGGCTGCCCTCGGTCATCTTGGTGTACTCGTCGCGGCTGAAGTAGCAGCTGTGGGCCTTCTCGCCGTGAATCATGAGTACTGCGCTTTCGATCTCGTTTGTGTAGCAGCAGATGGGCTGGTTGATGAAGGACATGCAGCCGATCGCGTTCCAGCCGTTCGTGGAGTTAAGAGAGCGGGGATGGTAACCGCGAGGCGTCTTGTAGTAGTCGTGGTAGTCCTTCACGAAGAAGGGTGCGTCCTCGGGCACAGGGTCTACAACACCGCCTGCGCGCGAGTACACGTCGGATGCGTATTCAGTGGTACGCAAGGCGTTGAGCTGGCGCTTCATGACGTTGCGCACCTCTGCACTATCTCCGGAGTCGAAGTAGCCGTTGGCGTTCACGCGGCTCATGTTGTACATGGTGGAGGTCACGGTCGCCTTCACGCGCGTGTCGAGTGCCGCGGCGTTGAGGGCCATGCCGCCCCAGCCGCAGATGCCGAGGATGCCGATCTTCTTCAGGTCGACGTCGTCGCGGTTGCTGAGGTAGTCAATTGCTGCTTGGAAGTCCTCGGTGTTGATGTCGGGTGAGGCCATGTAGCGGGGCTGTCCGCCGCTCTCGCCGGTAAAACTCGGGTCGAAGGCTATGGTCAGGAAACCGCGCTCAGCCAGCGTCTGGGCGTAGAGGCCGCTTGACTGCTCCTTCACGGCACCGAAAGGGCCTGCGATGGCGACGGCGGCAAGCTTGCCTTGCGCGTCCTTCGGTTTGTAGAGGTCCGCTGCTAGCCAAGTACCGTAGCGATTATGAAACTCGACCTTCTCGTGGTCGACCTTTTCGCTCTTTGCAAAGACCTTGTCCCATGCGGGGGTCATTTCGAGGTGCATGTTCGCTTCCTGTCCGTTTGCGTGATCTTTTCGATATTAAGACAATCCTGCTCTTGAATTCATACAATTACAAGTACTCACCTCGCATACGTTTCGCAGCTATCAATGATGAATTCTCCAATAGCTCCAGTGATAAGGGAAGAAAGTCATTGCCGAATGTATATGGCTTCTACGTCGGTAATACCTACCGTGGTGTTTGCCCTACTATATAGGTTAATTTTTTTTAATCTTGAATCTCTTAATTCTGCTCATTTGTATTTGTGCGGATAGATGGGTAATTACTGTAATACGACATCTTGACGCAATACGTGCTACAGCGCGGGACTGTAATACACAAAACAGTTTACGATTCATCAGCTCCATCGGAATTGGATTCATAATTTATCAGCGGGCAGCGAATTAGGTTCATAGTTCCCCACCGACCCAAAATTTACCAGGACATTTGTAAAGCAAAACGAGAAAAACAAACCCTTTGCGAGTAGGGATGAACGGTGGCTTTTCCCGCACTACCACAATTTCGATAGATGGTTCGTTTTTCGAGCTATAGAAAAATGTGACCTGCGCGTTTATGCTTGCTTACCCCGAAACTTGAACCATTTGCGGTTTGTGTTTGCGGGTTATATTTGCGGTTTGTACCCCACCTGTGCTTTAAGCAGAGAAACTTGCCTGTGCTGGAAAGTATGTGTCTAAGTTCTGCTCTCATACGAATAGCCACCCATTTCTTGGGTAACGAGAAATAGGCGGCTTTCCTGTGCTAGGCTTTCTTTGCATGAAATGGATGCCGTCACCGATATTTTGATGACTTGCAGATGGGGAGGTATGCGTTGATTGAGATGTTTCGAACTGAAGGTCGCGTAACCTCACCAGTGGATGATATGGGTGATGGCAGTTGGATAAGGTTAAGCGCGCCAACGCTTGATGAAGTAGATACGATTGCTGATGCCTTTGGGCTTGAGCGCGATGATGTGCTGTCTGCGACTGACCTTGAGGAAAAGGCGCGTGTGGAGTATGAGGGTGACACCATGCTGATATTGGTCGATGTACCCTCATCGGGTGAGATCCATGGTGAGCAGGCACGCAACACAGTGCCTCTCTGTATTATTCTGACCAAGTCGAATGTTATTACGATTTGCTCGGAGCGTTTTGCTCTGCTGGATGATTTTTCATCAGGCAAGGTACGCGGGTTCTCGACTTGGCGACATAGCCGCTTTGCTTGCAGTATTTTGCTGCGTTTAGGTGTGTTTTATCAGCAGGTGTTGGTAGATATTGACCGTAAGCGACTTGCTCTTGAAGGGAGAATGGATCGTAACATCAACGAATCTGACCTTTTTGATTTGCATGCTCTAGAGTCATCGTTGGTATACCTATCAACCTCGTTGCAGGGTAATGCCAATGTGCTTGGACGCCTGCGTCGTTCGTCTCGACTTCTGCGGCATGAAGGGCTTAATGAAGTGCTTGAAGATGCTGTTATGGAGCATCAGCAGGCAATTGAGATGGCACAAATTTATCGCAACGTTATTGATGGTACGCGTGATCTGATGTCTTCGGTAATGGATCTGCGCCTTAATGAGGTTATGCGCCGTTTAACAGTCATCACTGTTGTACTGTCAATTCCGACAATTATCTCGGGTTTTTATGGTATGAACGTCGATACACGTTGGATGCCTTTTGCCAATACCGTACACGGTTTTACCCTGATTAGCTTACTTACCGTGCTTGTTTGTTGGTTACTTATTATTCTGCTCAAGAAACGCCGTGTATTTTGATTTAATCATTGGATTTCAACATATCTTGCAAGATGGAGATAACTTTTTGCGGTCTCAGGAATAAAAGCATGTCAGCAATATAGTCTCTGAGCTTTCTTAAGTCCTCTTCAGCATCAGGTGTGATGATGACTTGATAGGTATCCATTAGGGAAGCTCCTGCTCAAGATCAGCAAACACGTCTTGATAAGCTCTACCTTGCTTCGCTTTGGATTGCTCGTAGCTGTGAGCAAGTTTTGCACTCAATCTTTCTGATGTCATTTCATCTGCAGTCTCTGGAATGGATGGGAGTGTCAGGGGAAATGGGACACCGTGTCTGTAGATAATCTGGCGGTAGAGTGAATTGATTACTACAGATGCCGGTATACCAAGCTGCTGCAGTATAGCCTCTGCCTCATTTTTCACATCATATTCAACGCGTGCGCTGACCGTTGCATCTTTCATAAAATACCTCCTACTTTGTCTATATTTTGTACTGCATTGTTTTGCTGATTGCAATACAAATAATGTAAGTAAAGCAGTTTTGATGCTAAGTCATAAGAAAAAGGGAGGAACGTAAAGCTCCTCCCTCATCTAATAGCCGTTCAGCTCCTGGTGGCTGATTAGTTTTTGCCAGCTAGCGCCTTGAAATTATAGGTCTTTCCATATACGACAACGGTGCCATCATTGTTGAAGACAATGTCTTTTAGTTTGACATTGGGAAGCTCAAAGAAGGCATCATTAAACTCGTCTTCGCTCATACCGTAGAGCGCGCTGTACTTGGCAATTATCTCTTGGTCGCTCATGCCCGCATTAGGGCTTTTGGACTCTGCTTGTTCGATGGTAATACCGGGATACTTTGACTTGGAGTTGGAATAGACGCTGGTATAGCTGCCATCCTCAAAGTAGACAACCCAGCAACCCTTGTTGGCCTGTACGATGCGGATGGCCTTCTTCTCAACCTCCGGGGCTTCTTTTTCGTTTTGATTTTCGTCCGGATTGTTATCTTCAGCGGGTTGTGTCCCATCTTTATCAACAGTTGCGGCATTTCCCCAGCCGTCTTTGCCTTCGGGTCGTGCTTCGGGGTGGAGTACCAAATACTTGAGAGTAGCAACAACATCGCGGGCATTATCAGAACCAAAGGTAGAACCACCATCACGGCAGAACTGAATGATGGTATCGATACTGACATAGTGATAGTGATCATAGTGAGGAATGACAAAAGCATTGCGGCTCTTGTCAAAACGTGTGGTGTGAGTTGCACCGCCGTAGCTAAGTTTGTCTAAAGGTACGATTAGCTTTGCTTCCACATCATCATATTCAAAACGCTCGTTATCTTTTACAGGGTCAAAATGCTTACCGTGAGTGGGATCGTACTCTTCAATCTTGATATCAGGGTAAAGATTGCTGGGGTCATCGCGAGTAATGCTTTCGGTACCATCAGCATGACGCAAATGCCAGTGATCTTCGTGATGTTCGATACCCACGATGCGTTTGGGGTCATTGGGATCCTGCTTGATAGGGGTTACTTTAGTTTTGCTTGGCTTGTTAGGTTTGCCATGCTCACCAATATAGTTTTCGATTTTGATATTGGGGAAGATACGCGCCGGATTGTCATGTGTGATGAACTCGCTACCATCCTTGGTATAGGCATGCCAATGATCACCGTGTTTGGCGATGCGAACGATAGGCTGCAGGGATAGCTCGCGCAAGCCTACGACACGAACAATGCTTAGGCCGCCAGGTAGTTTGGGCAGACTCTTGTTTTGCTTTGCGCCTGTGGGGTTGGCTGTGGTTTTGTTGGTCCTTGCCTGCTGGATATTGAGCTTGGAGCTACTGTGATCAGCGTGAGAACCCGTGTAGGTACCTACTATTGCATGAGGGTAGTAGGGGCGAGGGTCAGTGTAAGTTACAAACTCAGAGCCGCCAGCAGTAAAAATATGCCAGTGATTGCCGTGCTGGAGAATTTTGACCACGGTGTTAGGATCGATGTTATCGAGCTCCTTGCCCGTGACAACCTTGGCAGTCTTTTTGAGGTCACGAGAACTTTTTGCCTTGGCAGGGTCGGTATAAGTGATAATTTCACGACCGTCTTTGGTAAAGACATGCCAATGATCACCGTGCCGAACCACCTTCACAATCTCGTTGGAGTCAACTTTGGAGTCGATTAAGACCTCAGTAGTGTGGTCTACTTAGAAGTTCTGAGTTTTCTTTTGGATTGCTGCGGAAGCTTCTTTTTGGTTTTGGGCAGCAGGAGAAGTGGGTTTTTGACCGTAGCTACAAGCGTTCGCGGCAAGCGCGAGACAAAGGACAGCAGAAAGTGCCACTCTCTTTGGATTATTCATTTTTGGAAGTTCCTAATGTTTTTTCACAATCAAACTAATAACGAGAATAAAAACGCTAATCAGTACAATTACCGCACCGGGGCGCAGGTTGTAGTAGTACGAAATAAATAAACCTGCATACACCGAAATGAGCGAAATAACGATGGCAATAGCCAAAGTACCTCTATAGGTGCGACCCAGCTGCATAGCGCCAATGACTGGTACAACAAGAAGTGAAGATACGATGAGTGAGCCGATGGTCTTTGCGGCGATGGAAACCGTAATGGCTACCATAAAAGAAAATGCAAAGCTTAAGGTCTTTGCCTTGATGCCAAGAAGTGCTGCGGCTTCGGGATCGAGCACACTGAGGTATAGCTTGTCATAAAGTAGACGATAAGCAATGACAACGACACAGGCAATAATGATGACGAGGTAAAACTCCATATCACTAATGGTCACGATGGAACCAAAAAGATAGGAGCTAATGGAGTTACTGTTACCCGCGAGGCTAGTAAAGATGCCTGCCAGGCCAATTGCTGTAGCAAGTACGATAACAGCAGAAATTTCTTGATAAGCTTTGAGTTTGCTGCTCATGAGTTCGGTTGCAAGACCTGCAATAACGCAGGCAGCAATAGATCCCAGCAATGGATTAAAACCAAAGCAAAGACCTGCAGCAACGCCAGCTAGCGAAGCATGTGAAAGAGTATCACCCATCATTGATAGGCGCTTGAGTATGATAGGAAGACCAATGCAAGGCAAGATAATTGCCAAAATACTGCCTACCATAAAGGCACGTTGCATAAATTCATACTTAAACAAGGCCTTCCATGCCTCCCTTCCACAGCTTGGGGTCCAGTTCAGAGCAGCTACCGTTTTTAAGACGAACAACTCTGTCGACAAAATTCGTCGCCTCAGCCGGGTGATGTGTTACTAGTACAATCGCGCGTCCTTCATCGGCAAGCCCGCGTAAAATCTGATAGAGCTCAGCTGAAAAAATCTTGTCGATTCCTGAGGTTGGTTCGTCAAGAAGGATGAGACGAGCGTCTTTTGCTAGTGCCAAAAGGAGTCCTACACGCTGAAGCTGACCACCCGAGAGTTCACTGAGGCGGCGATTTGCGTGATCTTCAAGTTCTACTGTCGCTAGAAGCTCGGTAATGCTTGCCTTCTTTTTAAGATGGCGAAGCTCAATGCGCACTACTTCTTCAACCGTAGTGGGAAAATACTTGTAGCCCAATACTGCATTCTGTGAAACATAGGCAATGTCGCGATAGTGATTGTCGATGGCGTGGTCGTCACCAAAGAGACTTATTTTGCCGGAGCTTGGTTTGAGCCTGCCCAAGATTAAATTCATCAAGGTAGACTTGCCAACACCATTTTCACCAATAAGGGCCAGGAACTGCCCTGCATCAACTGAGAGGTTCAGCTGATGCAGGACGGATTCCTGTTCGTACGAAAAACTTAAGTCGCTGATAGCTAGCGCGTTTGCCATAAGAAAATCTACTTATCGAAAGACTTCATAATCATGTCAAGGTTGCGTTCCATGAGGCCAAGGTAACCAAGGTCCTTCTCCTCATCGGTAACGCTTTCCATAGTATAGATGCTGGCGGTCTTTACGCCGGTATTTTTTGCGAGAGTTTCAGCAACCTTGGGAGTTGCGGTGCCCTCAAAGAAGATCGTGCTGACCTTGTGCTGCTTAACAAAGTCGGCAATTGTGGCAAGCTGCTGAGCAGAAGGCTCGTCTTCGGGGGAAATACCAGTTACTGCGACCTGCTTTAGACCATAGTCATTGGCAAGATAGTTGAATGCAGCGTGTGAAACGATGAGGTAACGCTGGTCTTCAGGGACAGAAGAAATTTTCTCTTGGAACTTCTTGTCGAGAGCGTCAAACTTGGCAGTTGCTTCATCAAGGTTCTTTTTGTAGTACTCAGCATTGTCAGGATCAATTGCAGAGAGCTTCTCGTAGATAGCGTTGAGCTCCATTTTTGCATTCTTGATGCTTAGCCATGTATGGGGGTTGATACCACCGTGGTGATGATGGTGGTGCTCGTGCTCCTCGGACTCCTCGTTATGATCCTCGCTGCCGGAGTGCTCATGCTCTTCTTCCTCATCGTCTTCGCTTTTGAGTAGGGTGAGACCTTCAGAAAGATCAAGGAACTTGTTGTCATCTTTGGCAGTCTCTTTGAGGTCGCCAATGAAGGATTCCATTCCCGCACCGTTATAAATGATGAGATCTGCTTCGGAAATTTTGCCCATTTCAGAAGCCTGGAGTTCAAAGTCGTGAGGCTCTTGGTTGCCGGTGATAATCATTTCGATGTTCATCTTGTCGCCGGCGATGGTTTTGGTGAGGTCATAGATGGGGAAGAAGGTCGTGTAGACGGTCTTTTTTGCACCAGACTGGGCGGTAGTGCTGCCAGAACCTGCAGCTTGCTTGCCAGAAATACCACAGGCTGTCAAGGGAAGAGCTAGAAGGACTGCTGCTAATGTAACTGCTAGCGTTTTACCGAATTTCTTGTGCATCATATCTCCTTGCACGTTCGTCTGATTCTCATTTTGAAGTGATTTTTGAGCTGCTCAGACGAGTAATTCGGCACTCAAGCGGGTGACAAATTTAAAAGTAAGCTCAATTCGAATTCGAAAATGAGAATCAATATTAAATTGGTCTGAAGTAGGTTAGCACAGTTGAGGGATAAAGGCATTGGTCATTTTTTAAAAAGTTAAGTCCATAAAACATTCGCTTTTCTGCCGTGTGTTGGTGTGCCGTGCGGGTTGCAGTGAATACGACGAGTGCAGTCAGCCTCCCACAAATGGTTCAATACCGTCGCAAGCCTTTCACAAACGGCCGCATCGTCCCCGACTCCCACAAACGGTTCAAAAGCGTCGCTCTGCTTCCACAAAAGTGCTGCTCATTTTTTTGCTGCGGGTGCTTTATGAACCTTCTGCAAATAAAAAGGTGCATTGTGAACCCGTTGTCTTGCATTTCTCACAGACGGTTCAAAACCGTACCAAACGACTCGAGAAACCCCAGATAAAAACTAGCGCAAGGGCGCATTTTGAACCCGACGCAAGTAAAAAGATGCATTATGAACCGCCTGTGGGGGAAGCATGGTTGGAAAGGTGCATATTGAACCCGTTGCGGCCACTTTTTCACAGGCGGTTCAAAAGCGTACTGAGTGCGCGAGAAAAGGCCAGGTAAAAATTGGCGCAAGGGTGCATTGTGAACCGCCTGTGGGTAAAAGGGTGCTTATTGAACCTGATGTGGGTAAAAAGGTGCGTATTGAACCGGATGTGGGGAAGGCGCAGGTAAAAGGTGCATGTTGAACCGCCTGTGGAGGGAAGGTGCGTCCAGAAAGGTATTTGACAAATCGCTTATGGGAGATGGGCGTGGTTGGAAGAATGCTGTATGAATTGCCTCCCAGTCCTTGGACACCAGGAATGGGAGGCAATTTGGGGTTGCGATTATGGCCATGGTTGGCAATAGTCAAATATCAAGTAGTGCACATGAGATGCAGAAAGCAGTGCAAAAGGCGTCGAAAATTACGCTTCGAGAGTATTGCGACCGTAAGCCTTCTGCCAGTTGGCGGAAAACTCGTCAACGGCGATAGTGGTACCAGGGTGATCAATCATGGCACGGATGACATCGGGAGCAACGGTCAAAGCGGGGCAACCTGCGGCGAGCAACTGATGTACCTGATCGACATTTTTGAAGGAAGCAGCGCAGACCTTGGAGTCGATATTGTAAATTGCCAGCGTATCCACGAGCTCAGCTACCTGGCCAACACCATCGCCGTAGTTGCACATACGATTGACGTAAGGAGCCAGATAATCTGCACCAGCTTTGGCTGCCCAGAACGCTTGGTCGGGCGAATAGATACCCGTAGCCAAAATATTGATGCCCTCTGCCTTGACGGCAGGTATTGCCCGCAGACCCTCGCGACTTACAGGAATCTTGACTAACATGTTTTTACCGCCACGTAAAGAAGCGATCATACGAGCCTCTTTGAGGATTCCTTCATAATCGGTGGCAATTACCTGCACAAAGACCTTTTGATCTTCGCTGAGCTCCTCAAAAATATCGGCAAGCGCCTGTTCGGGAGACTTACCCGATTTAGTGAGAATAGTGGGGTTGGTTGTTACGCCATCAATAGGAAGAATGGCATTGAGTTCCTTGATGTCTTCGATGTTTGCGCTATCGATAAAAAATTCCATGAGACCCCTCCGTTTGCCTGTGTGCCTACTGCACAACTCAAGCTCTATCTTACTTATATTGTCTGTTCGGTACGTCCAATAATGTCATCCTGTGTTGCTTTTGAAAGTGCGTTAAAGAAGGCACTATAGCCAGCTACGCGCACAATCAAATCCTTGTGGTTTTCGGGATGTGCCTGGGCGTCAAGCAGAGTTTCGCGAGACACCACGTTGAACTGTACATGATAGCCATGCAGGCGGTTAAAGAAGGTACGCAGCATCATTTCGAGCTTTTGCTTGTTTTCCTCGCGAGAAAGCATCATGGGTGTAACTTTTTGATTGAGCAAAACACCGCCGGTAATCTTTTCGGTAGGAAGCTTGGTGATGGATTTAAAGACCGCCGTGGGTCCCTGCTTGTCACAGTTGTGAGCAGGACTACAACCCTCGGCAAGAGGTGCATGTGCGTGACGTCCGTCGGGGGTTGCCATGGTGCCCATACCCTGGCCAACGTTTGCGGAAATAGAGCTTGTGCCAGCATAGCGGATGCCACCAACAGGTCCACGCATATAGCGAGTCGAAGGATAATGCTCAATTTCTTGGATATAAGGCTCGTAGGCCTCGACTGCAAGTTGGTCGACATAGTCATCGTCGTTGCCATACTTGGGAGCATTTTCAATGAGCAACATTTGAATGCGCTGGCTCTCTTCAGATTGGAAGTCGTCGAGGATGGCATCCCACAACTGCTGTGTAGTGATGGCTTTCTCTTCAAAGACAAGTTTTTTGATAGCAGCAAGACTATCTGCCATGTTGGCAAGGCCTACCTGCAATCCAGAGATAAAGTCATAGACGGCACCGCCTTCTTTGATAGTTTTGCCGCGAGCAATACAGTCATCGGTGAGTGCCGAGCAAAGCACGTCGGGAACATCGTGCTCGGAAGCCTTGTCAATAAAGTTCTCAACAATGACAGAGTAGCGGGTCATTTCGCGAATCGTGCTGTCCCATGCGGCAAAGAGCTCATCGTAGCTTTGCATATCGGTGAAGTGACCATAGTCTTTGGTGAAGCGTCGACCGCTCGTGAGATCCACACCACCGTTCATTGCGCAGAGCAACAGGCGAGGGAAATTGAGATAACTCATGCCAGTGCAGCGATAACCCCACTTGCCAGGAACCGCAGTCTCAACGCAGCCGATTGCAGAGTAGTTATAGGCGTCTTCTTCAGCGACGCCCCAGTTGATAAATGAGGGGATGATGACTTCGTCGTTGTTGAGGGCGGGCATACCAAAGCCGAGTTTCATCACTTCAACGCACTCGTCTAAGAATTTCTTGTCGATATTGGCGTGATAGCGCACAGTGAGATTGGGCTGGGTCAGGCGGGTTTGTGCAACTGATTGCAGCACAAGATAGGACAGCTCATTAACTGCATCTTTGTGCTCGGTGGTTTGGCCGCCAATGGTGACATTTTGGTACATGGGGCTGCCAGCTGAAGATAGCGTATGCGATTGACTGCGGATTTTTTGGACAGTCAGAGACTTAATCCAGAGATTAGTAAGCAGTTCAAGCGCTTCGTCGCGAGTGATGGTACCGCTTGCAAGATCTGCTTGGTAATAGGGCAGCATGTACTGATCAAAACGGCCATAAGAGAGTGAGTGACCGTTGGACTCAATCTGTAGCAAAACCTGGGAGAACCACACGGTTTGAATGGCTTCGCGGAAGCTGTTTGCGGGTTCATAGGGAACCTTGGCGCAAATCTCGCTCATACGGGTAAGCTCTGCCTTGCGGATGGGGTCGGTCTCAGCTTGAGCAAGCTCAAAAGCAAGATCAGCATAGCGCTGAGCCCAGCGACGGGTGGCCTCAATTACAATGAGAACGGCACGATAAAAGGCCAGCTTATCAACAGATTCGGGATCGGTGAGATCAAGCGCTTCTTTGGCTGCGCGCGCACGTTCCTCATAGCCGCGTAGACCCTCACGTAGCAGGCGGGCATGATTGATGGCGAGGTGAGCATCACCTGCATTGAGTTTACCCTCCATGCCAAAAAGACCCGTCTCCATAAAGACTGAAACCTCGTCGGGAAGCAGAGCCATACCGCGATCGCGCAGAGTGTTGTTTTCCCAATATGGTGCAATCTCACGAATACGAGCTTTGTCTTCGTCGGTTACATAGAAAACATCGCCGTCACGTTTGTCAAAAAGATCCAGCTCATCCATGACAAAACCTAGTGTGTACTCGGGAAACACTGGTGCATTGCAGTTTTTGCTTGCTTGATTTCCTGCGAGCAGCGTTTTGTCCTCAATATAAATGCTCATGTTGTCCAAAATATGAGCGAAAGAGAGAGCACGGCGGAGAACGGGAGGTTGGTTTGTGCTCTGCTTGTAAGACTCAGTGCAGAGAACAGCGCGCTCAGCGTCAACAAAGGGCTTTTCATCGAGCACTTCTTTGCGGAATGCCTGCATGCGTGCAGTCAAAGAACCAAAGTGCTTGGAATTCTCCATGGCCTGCTCCATTTCATAAAAAAGCTTGAAAACTTTCGAACGTAAGTTTATGATAACAAGTCAAGAGGGGCTGTCAAGCAAAAAAACAAGTTGTGCAGAGGATATATATGCAGTTGGCAACCATATTTAACATCCAAAAATTCAGCCTTAATGATGGCCCTGGAATTCGCACGGTAGTGTTCCTTAAAGGTTGTCCTTTACAGTGTTTTTGGTGTTCTAACCCCGAAAGCCAAGTGCGCCGTCCGCAGTTGGAGTGGAAGGCGGACGCCTGCGTTGAATGTGGCGCTTGTATAGCTGCCTGCCCACAAGCAGGGCTGTCAACAACAGCAGGTAAGCGGCACGTAAATATAAACGCAGTTGATGGCTCATCTGAACTTGCAAAGCAGATGGTAGATGCATGTCCAGGACATGCACTGTCCTTGGTGGGAAAGACGCAGACAACAGAAGAGGTTCTCAAAGTCTGTCTGCAGGATAAGCCTTTTTATGAAGACTCGGATGGTGGTGTTACGCTGTCTGGCGGCGAAGCAATGCTCTGGCCTGAGTTTGATATTGAGCTCCTAAGTCTGTTGCAAGCTGAGGGAATAGATACGTGTATTGAGACCGAAGCTTACGTTTCAAACAAGGTCTTTTCTGCGGTGGCGGAGCATCTTGATCACCTGCTGATTGATCTTAAACATGGAGATCCACGTGCGCATAAACGTGGAACAGGTGAGACAAACGAGCTACCCCTAGAAAATATTCGTTGGGCACGGGAAGCGGGTAAGGATGTGCTGATACGAACGCCGGTTATCCCTCGCTTTAATGACTCAGTTGAGGATGCAAAGTGTATGGCAGAAATCCTTGCTGAGTTGGGACTAGAGCGTGTGCAGTTGCTGCCTTTCCACAACTTTGGCGAAAGTAAATACGCTCTGCTTGAGCGCGACTACCAACTGTCAGGAGAGAAAAATCTCTCAAGTGACGACTTGGTAGCCTATACTCAAGCGTATGAAAGCGCAGGCATACACGCCTTTTTCTAGCTTCTCTGTTCGTCCGTTAGGGTAATTAAATACCGACAAATAAGCAGAGATGTGGCATCTCGTGTGGGCGAACTGTTAGGCAAGTGCGATATGAATCCCGAGTTTTTTGACTTTGCGACGGTCGGCAGCACTGATGCCAGCGTCAGTAACAAGATGTATCGGCTTGTTTTCAAAGCGCAAAGGCACCGCTCCATATTGGTGAAACTTCTCGGATTCAGTCAGTACAACTACTTGGGCTGCTGATTCTGCCATGGCAAGTACTGCTTCAGCGCGAAACTGATCCCCGTTAGTAAATCCTATGCCGTCAAGCCAACCATCGGCTCCAATAAAAAGTCGTTCTACAGCAAAGGACTTTACGCAGCTACGCAGAAGTGGACCTACGGTAACCTGAGAATCACTCTGGACAGTACCACCCAGTAGCACTGTTGTGATATTGGGGGAGTCACGCACATACGTGCTGATAAAAACGCTATTGGTGATGATGGTGACGCCTTGGTGTGTATCCGCCAACTCGCGGGCAAGCAGAGCACAACAACTGCCACTTTCAATCATGATAGTTGCGCCATCGGATACCGATTCGGCTGCTCGTTTGGCGATGCGGAGTTTTTCTTCATAGTGGTAGGCAAGACGTCCGGCGACATCATTGGGATTTGAAAGCAAAGCAAAGCCGTGTTCGCGTAAAGCAAGACCGCGTGTTTGTAGGGAGTCTAGATCTTTGCGCATGGTAACGGTTGAAACGCCAAAATGCTCAGCGAGAGCAGAAACCTCAATTTTCTTTTCACTGGTTAGCAACTCAAGAATCTGAGCATCACGCTTGGACATAAAACTCCTATCGAAGGAAAAATGAGCAAAATCACTTTCATATGAAACCATGATATATTTTTTCTTGTAAAAGGTGGTGAAGACGGATGATGGGCAAAACCCACATAAGTGTTGGTATCGCAGCGGCGCTCTTTGTGTCACAGCCAGCGAGTTCTGCCGCCTGTCTTGCCACCGTCCTTGCGGGCGCACTTGGCTCAATTACACCTGATATTGATGTGCACAACAGTCGCAGTCGTGATGCTCTCATTGCTCGTCTTATCGTAGTGGGGCTGGCTATAGTTAGTTTTGGTATTGATCGTGCTTTAGGCGCACAGCTCTGGGCATATATTTCTCAAATTCAGCTTAGTCAACAGGCCATAGGGCTGCTTGGCTTTTTTGGGCTTTGTGCCATTGGCAGATTTACGCCGCATCGGAGTTTTACTCATTCGGTGCTGGCGCTTGTACTATTTTCGTTGGCACTAGGTCTGGTGCTGCCGATGGCAATTCCTGCTTTTGCGGCCGGGTACGCCTCGCATTTGTTGCTTGATTTGCTTAACAAAATGCCGATGAATTTACTATTTCCTTTGGAGTCGGGTTGGTGTCTGCATCTATGCCATGCTGACGGGCTTACCAACAAGGTATTAATGGTTGCTGGTTTGGTGGGCGACATTGTTTTGCTTACCCTTTGTATTGAAAAATTTATCTAGAAATATCCTATTCGTAAGAGTCTAAATTAATAAAGCTATATCCATATATTTAGTACTTTCCTCTAAAAAGATGCAGTAAGAATTTACCGACATCTGCCGCAGTAAACAGCAATTAGGTTCACTTTTCATCAGCCTCTCAGCAAAAGAGTTCCTAATTCTTTTTGACGTGACAAAAGCCCAGTTGATTTTTGAGGCAATGATGCTTTAGGAACCTTTTCGAGCTTTCTGCAGTTTTAGGGACCTTTTTTTACAAGCAGAACATCTGAAGCAGGCACTATCTCATGACTGTGTAAGCTATAAATTCCCCAAACACAAAGTAACCCTGATTAACTATTTTATCTGCTAATGACAGCTCACGGAATCTATTGCCCCGCTCACCGTATTGAGAGCGATTTATGCAATATTTCCAAAGCGTTTCGCTATCGTGAGCCTTGACCGTTTCGCTTTTGCAGAGGAAGCATAAGGCTTCCAAGTTGAGAGGAGACTAGCTCATGCACAAGAAGTTTAGATTCTCTAAGGCAACCCGCGTTCTCATCGTTGCTGCAACTGCAGTATCGATTTCGGGTATTCCCCAGACCGCTCTTGCCTGTACCCAAGTCTATGTAGGCTCCGAACTTACCACTACTGGTGATACGTTCTGGGGCCGTGCAGAGGACTACGCTAATCGTTACCCCAAGGCTTTTGGCATTGCTCCTGCCACCAAAAATGGCAAAGTCATTCAGAGCTACGAGAATGACATCGATCCCAAGGCAAGCTTCTCTTACAAAATTGATGGTCCTACGTTCCGTTATACCTTTGTTCGTGATACACCTGACAATTGGACCGAAGCAGGGGATGTAGGTGCCAAGGCTTATTCCGAGGCTGGTACCAATGAGAAAGGCGTCAGTGTTTCCGCAACTCTGACCACCAATATGAACGAAGCTATCGATAAGGTTGACCCTCGTATCGATACGGGTATTGGTGAGTACAGCATCAACGACTTTGTGCTTTCTCAGGCTTCTACCGCTCGTGAGGGCGTTGAACTGCTTGGTAAGGTTATTGATGAGCAGGGATCTCAGGATTGCAACCAGATTGTTATTGGCGATGCAAACGAGACCTGGATCTTTACTCAGCTGTCTGGCAAGCAGTGGATTGCTGTCAAGATGGCGGCCGACCAAGCTTCTGTAAATCCCAATATGGACAATCTCAAGTTTGATGTTGACCTTGAGGATAGCAAGAACTGCTTGCACTCCAAGGATCTTAAAAAGGTTGCCGAAGATGCAGGCACCTATGTTGAAAAAGATGGCAAGATGGACGTTGCTGGTTCTTATGGCAGCAGTTCTGAGGATCAGGGTGTAGGTCAAAATACCCGTTATGTCCAAGGACATCTTTTCTTTGGTGAGCAGCTCGTTGAGGGTACCGACTATACCGTTGACAAAGACGGTGCTGTTGCTACCGTTGCTAACTCCACTTTCTATGTTAAGCCTGCCGAGAAGGTTGATACATTCACGGCTTTGCGCTCCTTGGGCGCTCGTGGCGAGGGCACAGCGGTAGATGCCAACAAGAACGATAAGCTCTATTCAATTGGTAACAATCGCAACACCGAGAGCCATATCTTCCAGGTACGCAAAGGCCTGGATGCCGACATTGCAACCATTCAGTGGGAGGGTTTGTCCCGCAGTGAGTTCACCCTCTATATCCCTAGTTATTCTGCATTGCTGACTGAAGTCGATCAGGATATCTACCCTAACGAGGTTGCATACGATACCTCTCATGTGGGCGAGAATATGGAGTATAGCAAAGACAAGGATGGCAATAGGGTTGACGATAAGACCAAAGCTGAGTCCAACGAGAAACTTGCTATGGAGGATTCTGGCAAGAAGTACCTGGATTACGATTTGATGGATCTTAATACTCTTGCTTACAACCACCGCAAAGATGTTGCTGAGGGCGTCCATGCATATCTTGATGTCTTGCAAAAAGATATTATTGCTCAGCATGAAACCGTCGATGCTCAGATGAAAGATGTTAAAGACGGTAAGGCTCGTATGGCCTTTGCGAACAAGGCTCATGATGTTGTATCCGAGCAGGCACAAGCCAAGATTCATACTCTGGTACAAGAAGTACGCGACTACCTGAAGGCTGGGGATACCTCCAAACCTTTTGCCGCAAGCGATCTCGCTGAGGGTAAGCTTGCTACTGCTTTGACCTATGCTGATGAGCTAGCAAAATTTGATGCTGATGCTGCTGCTAAGGATGTTGTCGAGCCGGTTGAGGAGGAGAATGTCAAGCAGGAAGCTCCTGCTGAGGGTTCCGCAGACAGCAAGAAGGCCGACGAGACACGCTCTGTGCCCGCTGGCGTTATTGGCGTCATCATTGCTGTTGTAGTAGCAATTGCTGGTTTTGTTGTTTACCGTGGCCGCAATAAGGAGTAGCAAAGATATTCCGCTTTAAGTACTAACAAAGCTCGGGTGCCACTCTTTATGGAGTGACACTCGAGCCTTTATGTGGTGGAGCTTTTGCTGCTTATGCGTAGTATGCTTTCGTACTCTTTGTCTTTGCTTGAAATGCTATAGCTGCTTGAATGAGGCTACGGAACAAGGGATGTGCACGGTTGGGACGCGATTTAAATTCAGGATGTGCCTGTGTTCCAATAAAGAAGAGATGGCCTTTAAGCTCAATCATTTCGACGGTGCGATTGTCGGGTGAAATGCCCGAAAGTATCATGCCAGCATCCTGCAATTCTTGACGGTAATCATTGTTAACCTCATAGCGATGTCTATGACGCTCAGATATGTACTCTTGACCATAGAGGCTATATGCAATGGTGCCCTTTTTAAGTACGCAGGGATACGCTCCAAGGCGCATTGTGCCGCCTAGGTCAGTAACGCTCTTTTGTTCGGGCATCAAGTCAATAACGGGATAGGAACTTTCAGTATCAAATTCTGCACTTGCTGCGTCGGTATGCTGAAGGACATTTCTTGCAAAATCTACTATTGCCATTTGCATGCCAAGACATATGTCAAGGTAAGGGATCTGATGTGTTCGCGCGTAGGTTGCAGCATAAATAATTCCTTCGACACCTCTGCCTCCAAATCCGCCGGGGACAATGATGCCATCAACATCAGCAAACAACGCATCGGCAGACTCGGGAGTTAAATCCTCAGATTCAATCCAAGTAATGGATATCTGAGCGCGATTTGCAATGCCACCATGTTTAAGTGCTTCCACAACAGAGAGGTATGCGTCGTGAAGTTCGGTGTATTTTCCCACCAAGGCGATAGTGATACTTTTTTTCAGGATGTCTCAAAGACCACGACAGATGTTTCCACTCTTCCAAGTTGGGCTGGGGACATGCAAGCCTGAGGCAGGACAAAACGCGCTCTGCCAGGTGCTCTTTTTCCATAGCAAGGGGTACATCATATAAGTATTCAACATCTAGGTTTTCGAGCACATTTTCTGCGAGTACATTGCAGAAAAGTGCAATCTTATCTTTCATTGAATCGGAAAGGGGATGCTCAGTGCGACATACTAAGATATCTGGTTGAATACCAAGTCCCTGTAGATTCTTGACACTCATTTGCGTTGGTTTTGTTTTTAGTTCGCCAGAAACCTTCAGGTAGGGGATAAGGGTGACATGAATCATGATGACATTGTCGCGTCCCTTTTCCCATTGGAACTGGCGAATCGCTTCAAGGAAGGGTTGGCTTTCAATATCTCCAACAGTTCCGCCAACCTCAATGATGGCGATTGTGTTGTCATCGGCATTACTATCGCACGCCTCTGCGTCATAAAAACTTGCCTTGATTTCGTTGGTGATATGGGGGATAACTTGTACGGTGCCTCCGCTGTAATCACCATGTCGTTCTTTATTGAGTACCGACCAGTAAATCTTTCCAGATGTCACGTTGGCGTGGCAATCAAGGCTTTCATCAATAAAGCGCTCGTAATGACCCAAATCCAAGTCGGTCTCAGTACCGTCGTCTGTGACAAATACCTCACCATGTTGAATGGGGTTCATCGTGCCAGGATCGATGTTGATATAAGGATCGAATTTCTGCATCGTAACTTTGAACCCGCGAGCTTTGAGGAGTCGCCCCAGTGAAGCGGCGGTAATTCCTTTTCCCAGTCCCGAAACGACGCCACCTGTTACAAAAACATACTTCATATTTATCCCACTGCCATGCATATATATATTTTGCATAGTTCTTTCTAAAACCAAATTTGACGCAAAGACTTGTGGTGGATATACATATGTTGTTTGGGTTATTCTGCGTAACGGTTATCGATAAAACTGATGCCGAGGAACCAAACGAAGGTATGATAGCTCAGCTTTTTGAGGCTAAAGCCCAAAGAGTGCAAAATTTGCACGGAACACGTTTAGGATTGTTGATGGGTTGTTGACAAGGATTATTGTCAACCTGGGGTGTTGGAGCGGCTTTGCTTGCCAAACGCCACGTTCTGTTTCAGAAAAAATGTCAAAAGCCACAGATCTCTTCAATGGCCTTCACGTTTGCGCAGGTAGATTTTTTGGGCGTGAAGAGATACGTGGCTTTTGGCAAAAAAAGTGAAGTAGAACGTGGCGTTTGGCAAGCAAAACCTTGTATAAGACTGGTGTCCTGGTAGTCATAATCTCATTTATCAAATCGATTCCAAACATACCTCCACACAGCTATGCTCCAAAAGTATGTTCAGAATGCGTTCTCGGGGTTGCATGAAAACCTAGTAGTTTGCTGGGTATAAAGACTGCATGTGTTCAAGCGAAAACGGCTCTGTGCCGACATAAAGAGAGGGATAACGCAATGAAGAAGACCATTCTTATGGTGCAGGGTTCCCTGCGCAAGCAGTCTTTCAATCGTCAGCTTCAGGTAGCCATTACCCAAGCTTTAGGTGATGCAGTTGAGGTTAAAGAACTTGACTTTGGCGATTTGCCTTTTATGAATCAGGATATTGAGTGGCCAACCCCTGAATCCGTTCAGCGTGTGCGCAACGAGTTTGCTGCCGCCGATGGTATTTGGATTGTCACGCCTCAGTATAACGCCAGCTATCCTGCAAATATCAAAAATCTTATTGACTGGATGAGCCGTCCTTCGGCTCAGGGCTCTTCTGACAAAGCAACCAAGGATAAGAAAGTCACCTTCTCTGGTATTGGCGGGAGGACTGCAACCCTGCAGATGCGCACCAAGCTCGGCGAGCTTCTTCCTTTTGTTGGTATGAATCCCATGGATGAGTTGGGTCAAGGCTATGCGGTCAATGGCTCTGCTTGGGGTGATAATGTAGTTGTTTTCTCTGATGAGCAGAAAGCAGCTATTCAGGCTCAGGCAGAGGCTTTCCTCAAGTTCATTGAGGCCTAAGCAAAACGAATACTAATTCACTACCTTTCCTTTGTGCGAGAAAACAGCATCCTATACGGGTGCTGTTTTTTTGGTGCGCCGAGCATGGCGTACTT
>NZ_KE952967.1:0-42193 GCF_000466405.1 Atopobium sp. oral taxon 810 str. F0209
TCCACTGGATGAAATAGAACGTGGCGTTTGGCAAGCAGGGCTCCACTGGATGAAATAGAATGTGGCTTTTGGCAAGCAAAGCCACTCCAGTTGAAACACTGCAAGCGCTGTTCTATATAAGGAATGCAAACAGACACACTTTTTTGCCTAATATCACGCAATATAGGAAGAGGCCTTCTTGGGAGTCTTGCCTTTGAGCGTGCTGTGATAGTAGGCGTAAGTCAAGGGCGGTTCATCATTGAGGTTTTGCGCATCAACAAGCTCACCCACAAAGAGCATATGCGTTCCCACATCAAGCTTCTGAACAACCCTGCAGCAAACAAGACATGCAGCATGTTCAGGACAATACGGATCGCCATCAAGCGTCTTAAGACATTCCACCCCATCATACTTGTCAAAATCGGTTGACGTACGGAAGCCAAAACGACCAATAAAGGGCATATCAGCCGTCTCGGTCAGAGCGACCAACGCAAAGTGGCCTGCTTCCTCAATCACGCTCTCAGTGTGGTTTTCTTTGTTCACTACAACCTCTACCTGCAAAGGCAGCGATGTCAGCTGCAGGCCGGTATTAATAATGCAGGCACCGTAATCATCTTCAGTAGCTGCCGATACTACATAAAGACCCGAACTAAACTTAAATAAAGCAGTTGCGTCCATACTTCCTCCCCAAGCTCTTTTTGTTGAGCAAGCAAACCAGAGCCGCCCCTCTGCGACTGCTGTGACGGAAATCTCCGCTTTCAGCAACTCATATCAAAAGTTGAGGTTTAGCTTTCTGCTCTAGCGTAGCAAAAGCAGAACGGTAAATTATGCAAATGTCCGCTTTTTCGGCGCGCGTAAAAAATCAGCCGAGAGGCAATAAGCTTCTCGACTGATAAACACATCTTATGCAAGCTTACATCCTAGGCAATAACTGGTTCGCCTTCGCCCATTACACGGCGCGCCAGATACAAAAAGGGCGTATCAATAAAGCTGATAATAGTCTCGATAACTGAGACACTGATAATCATAACAAGCAGGTCGGGCATGCTATACAGACCACCAAAAGCAAGGAACATAAAAGCAAAATTCTCAATTACGTTTGCACTTGTATCGGCAATATTTTCGCGTAGCCACAACAAACGATGTCCAATGCGATCGCGCAGGCGACTATAAATCTGAACAGACAGCCAGTTGGCAGCAACCAAGCAAACTACACTTGCACCCGTTGTACGAATTGACATCGAGAACGTTGTCATCAGTGCAGGCATTGCCATATCAAAAGAAGATAGCTGGTATAGCAGGGTAATCTGCGCACCAATAATATAGGTAAGCAAAGCCGCCACCTGCAGTTTAACTGCTTTTATGGCAGCCTCATGTCCATATACCTCATTCAAAATATCAGTTGCCAAGAAATTTGAAGCAAACCAAACGTTACCTAGAGTCGAGACGACACCGACAAAGTCACACATAACGCAGGCCTGGATCTCTGCCAAAATCGACGCAACCGCCATCCATACATAGAGACCAGGTTTGCCAAAAAACTTTGCAACCATTACCAAAAGTGAAAAACAGACCACCGATTCAGCGGCAAGCATGAATACGTTGTACATCTAGTTCCCCCCAATAGTGTTCCTTCGTACCACACGGGGGCATATTTTCGCATAATTGTGCGGTGCACTACAACACAAACATGACCCTAAAACCCCTACTTGAATAATAAGAGTCAGCACCGTTGTGGTAAAAAGCTCTGTCAAAATTAGCGACTAAATCCGCCACCACCGCCGCCAAAGCCTCCGCCTCCACCGCCAGAAAAGCCACCGCCTCCGCCAAAGCTGCCGCCTCCGCCACCACTTGCAGCGCTTACTGCGTTACGGGCACTATCAAGTGTGTTGTTAAACGCATGCGAAAAATAATCGCTACCAGAAAGCCTCGATGCGCCAGCAACACTTCCCTGAGGATGGCAGTACCAATAACGACTACCGTCAAAGACGGGGTCAGCCCAAATCTCGGGAGCAATCTCATTGAGCTTGTCAGCAAGCTGTTCAGAAATACCAAAGATATAAGCGTAAACAAAAAGTTCACCCCACACTTTGGCATCTGTCACTGCACGCCCTTCCACATCGGTAAAGTCGCACAACCAACGCTTGAGCGCCTTGGAATGAGCTTGAATTTCGCTGGCTTCACGCGAACGTCGTGGCATCGCAAAGGCAAGCGCAAACATAAAGACGGCACCTGGCAGCATTCCTAACAATGGACTGAAGTTACCCATAAATACCGAAAACATCACCACGGCAAAAAAGAGGAAACCCGAAAGAATAATCATGATATCCCTAAGGTTTTCTCCCTTCTTTTCAAAATAGGCAGCACGTATAACGGGAGCATTGATGGCTTCCTGCCACCTTTCTGCTGCCTTGAGGAAGACTTCGGGCTGTTTGTCTGCAAAGTCCTCAATCTCATTGAAACTAATGGACTTTTCGCCCTGTGCACAATCATTGAAAATAAACCTCAGCGTTGCTTTATCGATAGCATCAAGAGACTCGTAGGCGGCTGTACCTTTGCCCTCCACCCATTCCAAACGATACGTTTGCTCATTGCTACAACGGCCAAATTTGCGACGACGCATATAAGTAGCAGGTTCAAGTCGCACAATTCCCCTGTTGCTGAGGTGCATCAGGCTTGCCACAACATCGTTGATATCCTCATTATTCCAACGCCAAATACGCGCAATAATCGCTGGGTGCAAGTCTTTATCGGGTACATCGCGCCAATATTCTTCCTTAAAATCTGGCGTATATTCTTTGCCATAACGCAGAAAAAGTATCACGCTGGCTACAATCATTCCCAGTGAAACCACCACTGGCACAATAAGCATCAGCGCACTTACAATGCGTTGTTTTGTCGCATCGGACTGCCATTGCCTCTCTTCTTGCTCAATTTTCGGACGAATCTTTGTGCTGTGTGTCCGCGCCTCACTCACATTTGGCACCCAAGTTTGAGGAAAAGCGATACGCATTTCAGCGAAGCTGCCAGTGCTTACTCGGGGAATGCTATAGCCAATCGTCCCTTGTTTGTTAAAGTTGACGCTGCCACTTAAGTCCCCATGGCCAAAGGCAAGAACATTGCTGCCACCCTTGATCTGCTCACCTGTAGCTATCGGCAGATGTACCGTCGCTTTAATATTGTGCGTATCAACGTCCCAACCAGCGGGAATAAACTGCCAGT
The DNA here is from genome assembly GCF_000466405.1 of Atopobium sp. oral taxon 810 str. F0209. Taxonomy (GTDB): domain Bacteria; phylum Actinomycetota; class Coriobacteriia; order Coriobacteriales; family Atopobiaceae; genus Olegusella. The sequence continues at coordinate 3,202 of NZ_KE952967.1, forward strand.
AGAGCACTCCTTCATCCGCATAGCGATCAATTACATTGGTATAGCTAAAGTCAAACACAAAGGTCTTGGTACTATCTTTTGTCGTGCTAAAAGCATAGATAGTGTTATCAGCCTCATCGTAGGCAAAATGCCCACTCGCAGGACCGCCACTATAACGCCAAGTTGGCATAAACTCAGTCTGTTGAAGAGCAGTTTTCTTGCCATTTGAATCAATAACCGACACTCCATGGAGCACAACCTCGCTACCTGCGGGTGGATCTAACTTCTTTGCTGTCAGCGTAAATTTACCTGCAAATTCGTACTCACGCGCATCAACCACATGCAGACTGCCATCCGAGCCCACCGTCGCATCAATGGTATCGCTGAGACAACGATGTTCGTGAGAGGAATGCAGCCATATGCCACCACCTGCAAGTGCCTGACGACCCAGCTCTACTATCGCAGGAGATAGTGAGCTAAACAGCATGGCAAAGACAAAAACTGCGAGTATCGTAGGTTTGAAATGAAAGCGTTTGTTTAAGCTAGCCATGGCTAAAACTTAATCTTGGGAACAGCGCTGGCGCTTTCCGCAGCCTCAAAAAGACTACGTTCTTCAAAACCCATGGTACCCGCAAAAAGCACGGCAGGAAAACTCTGAATGGCATTATTAAAGCGCATTACCGTGTCGTTATAACTTTGGCGCATGTAGCTTACCTTGTCCTCGGTGCTCGACAGCTCGCCCTGTAGCGCAAGGAAGTTGGTATTTGACTTGAGCTCAGGATAGCTTTCTACTACAGAAAATAGCTGTCCCAAACCTGCCGTTAGCTGGTTTTCTGCCTCCACACGCTCACTTGCGCTGTTTGCGTTTATGCAATTCGCACGCGCTATGGTTAGTTTTTCCAACGTTTCTTTTTCATGCGCCGTATAGCCTTTGACTGTCTCTACGAGATTTGGAATCAAATCTAGACGACGCTGCAACTGCACATCAATTTGCGACCAAGCGTTATCAACACGATTGCGCAGTTTTACCAGCTTGTTATACGTTAGAACCACCACAAGTACGATAAGTGTTACAACTACCGCAATAATCAAAATGCTTGGCATAACAACTTCCTCTCTCTCCTTGAGCGGGAAAGCTCTCCTTTGCTACTCAGCACACAGGCGACGTGCAGCCTCAACCGCGTGAGACACCATCTCTCCCACCGCTTGTTCGGTATAAAACGCCATGTGCTGCGTAAGTACCGTATTGGGAAATTGGCGCAGATACGCCATATCCCTATTAGCAACAATATCGTTGACAAGGCTGTGATGATAGATGGATGCTTCGTTGGTAAAGACGTCCATTGCCAACGCGCCGATTTTGCCTGTCTCGATGCCTTCAATCAAGCTGGGGACATCCATGAGTTCGCCGCGAGCAGTATTGACCAGCACGACACCATCACGCATGCGAGCAATAAAGTCTGTGTCCACCATACCCTGCGTATTGCTTGTCAAAGGCACATGAAAACTTAAGACATCGCTTTGGGCAAGCAGATCTTCTAAGCTGACTGCTTGCACACCAGCGGGAACGTCACGAATACCCGCTGGATCGTATGCAAGGAGCTTGCAGCCAAATCCCGAAAGACGCTGCAATACCGCACGACCAATACGCCCCGCGCCAACAACGCCCACGGTGAGCGAAGATAAGGTACGCCCCTGGAGTCCTGCCAACGAATAGTCATTGACGTTTTGACGATACACCGCTGGCTTATATTTGCGCAGCGCGATGAGGAGCAACATGATGGTGAAATCCGCTACGCTATCAGGCGCATAGCTGATATTCGACACCGCAATTCCCAGGCGTTGAGCCACATCGAGGTCGATATGATCCATACCAATAGAGCGAGTAACCAAGCAGTTTACGCCCTGCTCTTTTATAGCCGCCAAGAGGTTTTCATCGTAGTGAACACGTCCAAGAATGAGCACGGCATCCGCACCATTGCAAGCATCAAGGTTATCTGCAGTCAGAGCATCTGATCTCAACTCAAGCTCAATGTCGGGCAGCTTTGCCTGCCGAGCAAACTCAGCTTGCTCATCAGCTCGAACTTCAAAAGCTACGATTTTCATAACCTGCCCCTTTGCGGAACTTGTACGTCCCTATTATCGTACCGTTTTTATATACGATTTCTGACTTTAAACACTAATGAGGCGAAAGCATATGAAACCTGTTAACCATCAAGATATGCTTGCTGGACAGCTGAAAGAATGTCCACATAATTACGTGTCACGGTCTCCAATTGAATCTATATTGTGTGAACCTGCTACTGTATAAATCTAAACGGCTCACATAAAAACCCATGTCGCAGCCAAATATAAGCTCTCGGCAGGAGGAACTATGACAGCACTCCTAGCTATGATTGGCACTTGGATCCTCACAGGAGGTCTATTTGCAGCAGCTGATATTGCAACTGCCAAAAAACGAAGTTGGAAAAGTTGTCTGGGCCTATTTATTGAGGATGCACTACTTGTAAATCTCGCAACACTTTTTGTGTTGCGCTTTGGATTGGCCTACGAAATTATCATAGATCCCACCTCATATCTCACATCCTTCTGTTGGAAATTATATACAGCTTGCCGTAGTTTGCGGCGTACTATATCTGCTCACAAAACTTAGTATGCGCGGAACTTTGATGAGTAAACCAGACCACGAAAGTGTTGGGCACAAGCGTACCATTCTGATGGTAATTGCCTTTATTTTTGCGTTTATAGGATCAGTTGCCCTATTTGGAGCTTACTGGTTTCATGACTATACTGGCGAGATGACCGCCGAACAGATTCTTTTCAATTTTGCCTCACCTGTTGGAGGAGCCCCAAAAGCTGCGATGCTCGATATGTACTCGCGTCCCGTGTTTTTAGTTGTATTCACTATGAGCTTGCTGGGTATGTTGCTAGTTGTGCCAGTAAAAATTAGCATTACAGCAAGCAGGCACACGCTCTTTTTTACTCGCAAGCAACGTCAATTTTTTACTATAGTTGTATGCTTCATTCTTGCAATTTTTGGCATAAGCTATGCGTATCAGACCCTCCACGTTGACGATATGATCAAGCAATACAGCTCTAAGAGCGGCTACTTCATTGATAATTACGTTGATCCAGCATCAGTCAAACTGAGTTTTCCAAAGCAGAAGCGGAATCTCGTGCATATTTATGTTGAGTCGGTTGAAACATCATATTTGGACAAGGCTCATGGAGGCTACATGGATAAAAATCTTATGCCTGACCTCATGGAGCTTGCACAGACAGGGATACATTTCTCCCATACAAATTATGCCTTCGGTGGTCCACATCAAGTTTGTGGAACGGGCTGGAGCGTAGCCGGCATGATCTCCACTTTGCAAGAAAGAAGGGGCTTATTTCTCCCGATTACATGGTGTGGTGGGGATTTGAGGACAACAAGTTATATGAATATGCAAAAAGTGAGATGATGCGCCTTTATAACGAAGGAAAACCGTTCTGCTTCATGATGGAAAACGCTGATACACATTGTCCTGACGGCTTCAAAGAACCCGAAACCAAGGACATATTTGGCAATCAGTATGCTAATGTTATCTTTCACTCTCAAAAGCAAGTAGCTGATTTGATTAGGTGGATTCAGGCACAACCCTTTGGATCTAACACAACCATCGTAGTTACTGGTGACCATCTTTCTATGGACGGTAACTTCTTCAAGGGCTGGGATCCAAGCTATGAGCGTACTACCTTCAACATGTTTATCAACCCTGCGTTTACCAACAAGGACTTTCAGACAACAAATCGACAGTACACATCCTATGACTATATGCCTACCATTCTTTCCTCATTAGGAATAGCAATCGAAGGAGAACGTCTGGCATTGGGTACTAATCTTGCTTCTCAAAAACAGACACTTGTTGAGCGTGATGGTCTTGACCATGTCAACGAGGAAACTTCACTCTACAGTGATTTTTACGTCGAAAACCTTTTAACGAAACCTGATAAAAAATCTTCTCTTGTAAAACAGTTTTGATAGACCTCGCATGTCTATTATTTCAAAATCTATAGTGTGGTACGAGTGGGTTCTTTCCGCCACTACGTTAATGTCCTAGATATACTGCTTTATGGCTGGTTGCATTCATGTTCTGCTGAGGCGGCATCTTTCTTCAAAACCAAGCGAGCAAAGTCCTCAAAGAAAAAACTACTCTCTTCTGCCGCATCTCCAACAAGATTAAAAAAGCAGCTAGGAATTTCTTTTTCTTTTAGATTCTTTGCAATACATGGGACGCAGCCTTTATCATGATTTGAAGGATGCATCGGACAAGCAGTATCCCTACACGTACAAAATGAACCTAAATAACCCATATTCCTTACCTCTTTTTGAGAAATTACTCATATATTGGGCATTCATATTCAATTCTAAATTTAAACGTAAGTATATCATGCAATTTTATTAACACCTCACTCAACATCGTGTGTGTTTGCTCGCACTTCAAGATGATTCACTGATAGGGTAATAATCTAGCTGCATTCTCAGCTGCAACATTTGTCGTTCTACTTGCTTAATGCAGCAGTTATAGCGCGTTGTTACGTTTTGCAACGAGCGCTTATAGAATCCAGTACTTTGCGCGTACATTGAACGTTGCAGATATGGATATCCATGGCTAGGGATCTCACAGCACATACGACGTAGCGGAAAAGATCTATCATGAATTCATTCAAGGGTATTTCGGTGCAAAGGATTGCAGTGTGTTTGCAGCCGCTACCACTGAGGTGTCTTCCTCTTCCATGGGGCAAGCGCATTCGCACCTTTGCTGCCAGCCTGTCTTAGAGTGCGTAGTCGAACTAAGAACCCAGCACGTACGCCATGCGGAAATCAACAAATTTCACGTGAAAGGAGGCACTGTGCTTGCAAATATTCTTTTAATTATGGGCGCACTTCTTGCTGCTTATGGTCTCAGCATCATGCTGGTGTGGTCAGGCACGATCTTCTTTTTGGTATGGCTTGCGTTAGCAATGATCGCCACAGGTATAGGTATCATGATGCGTCGAGGACTGTGGCAGCATCTCCCTTCTCTACTTCGCAAAGCGCTAGGTGCAGCCACTATTATAGGGCTGCTTGTTGTGATAAGCCTTTCAAGCTATGTGATGCACAAATCCAGAACTTCCACGCCCAATAAAGCCCCCGACAACTTAGAGTGGATTATCGTTTTAGGTGCGCAGGTGCGAGGAGATGGCAGCCCTAGTACGGTGCTACGCTATCGGCTTGATTCGGCAATCGCCTATCTTGATACACATCCCAACTGCCAGGCTATCGTTTCAGGTGGACAAGGTCTTAACGAACCTACTTCTGAAGCTGAGTGCATGGCAAATTATCTACTAAGTCATGGAATTGCACAGGAACGCATCGTGCAAGAGGCAAAGTCTCGCAATACCGTTGAGAATATTTTGTTCTCAGCTCAAGTACTTAAAGAGCATGGAGCTAACCCGCACCATGTTCCTATTGGCATTGTGACAAATGACTTTCATACGTTCCGCGCCACAGCTATAGCACATAAGCAGGGTCTTAAAGCTGCTGTTGGGATTTCTGCTTACTCACTGCCATGGTACTTGCCAAATAACCTGTTGCGCGAGTGTCTTGGCATCGTAAAAGATACCATTGCTGGCAATATGTAGCAGCCACCTGACTAATGACACCATTTCACGTGAGGACTTTATGAAATAAAAGATACCTGATCTAAGAATCCAATTAATGAGAATTTCTCTTTAGAGTTTAAATTCACGATATGGGGGATATCATGCTCAACTTCAAACACGACATTCCTACAAAGCTCTATTTCGGTAAAGGTCAACTGGAGCATCTCACCGAAGAACTCAGTCGCTTTGGCACAAAAGTGCTACTCGCCTATGGTGGAGGTTCCATCAAGCGCACTGGTCTGTATGACAAAATTAGAGTAATGCTTGATAAGGGCAATTTCACCGTCTTTGAACTGGATGGCATCGAGCCCAATCCCCGTATTGAAAGCGTGCAGCGTGGCGTTGAAATCTGTCGCGCAAACGATGTTGAGGTTATTCTTGCTATAGGCGGAGGCTCTACCATTGACTGCTCCAAGGCTGTTGCTGTTGGCACCTTCTACGAAGGTGATTTGTGGGAAATGGTCACCAATAGCAAACCTGGGCGTAAGGCGTTGCCGCTCGTAGATGTACTGACTATTGCTGCTACGGGTTCCGAATTTGACGGTGGTGGTGTTATCTCCAACCTCACCCTTAACGACAAGATGGGCGCATCGTTTACTTATCCTGCAGTGTCTTTCTGCGATCCAGAACTCACCTTTACTGTACCTGCTTATCAAACAGCTGCCGGTTCTGCTGATATCATGAGCCACATCTTTGAAGGCTATTTCTCAAAGACATCCGACAGTGATTTATCCGACGGTATTGCTGAGACCATCCTTAAATCTGTCATCAAGAATCTCCCTATTGCGCTGGCCACCCCAGATGACTACACTGCCCGTGCCAATCTCATGGCCAACTCTTCCGTTGCCTGCTCTGGCATTCCCGAATATGGCAAGCAGAGCACCGCATGGCCTTGCCACGCCATGGAGCATCAGTTATCTGCCTACTATGACATTACGCATGGTGTTGGTTTGGCCATCCTTACCCCACGTTGGATGCGCCATATCTTGGTTAAAGACTCTACTGTTGCACTCCCCCGCTTCGTACGCTTTGCTCGCAACGTGTGGGGGTTGGAGGGTGATGATGAGATGGCTCTCGCAAAGGCCGGCATTGACCGCCTAGAGCAGTTCTTTGGCGAAGTGGGCATTCCTATGACTCTTACCGAATTGAATATTGATCGTGCACACTTTGATGAGATGGCTGCCAAAGCCAATAAGGGCAATCGCCTTGCCTCTGCCTTCGTACCTCTCAATGAGGAAGATGTAAAAGCGATCCTTGAAGCCTGTCTCTAAATTAAATTGGGTTAAATAGAGGTTTATCGTAAGCGTCAAAAGCAGAGCATGTCTGTAGACAACTCCGTGAGTAATCCAGCATGAAGGTGGAAAACTCTTGGAGTTGTCTATTTCTTGTTCTGCCTCTTGAGTCTGCAGTCCTCAGGTATCGATGCTGACCAAGGCAGAAAGCCATCCAGCACCTCATCAGTAAGCTCGCCTGCATTAGGAAGTTCAGTGAGCAGCGTCTCATCGAGCTTGGATTTGGGCAGGGCGCGAGGCAGCTGCTCTTTGGCCCATGAGCCAAAGCCTTCCATGAGGGGTCTTAAGACTTGGTCGCGTTCGGCTTTTGCACATCACCTGAGGTCATGCCGTTAAAGGCCTCATCGGCCTTGAAGATTGCGTCTATCAGCTGGCGTCCCTTGAGGGCTATCGAGCATGCCTTTCTCGCTAGCGAGTCGGAGCCAGCTGACTTTACTACCTCATCAAACTTGCGGCGTAGGTGCACGAGGCATGCAGTGTTGGTCACTTGAGGTCCCAGCCTGAAGTAAGGCTGGTGGCCGTCTGTGGTGAGGTATCCGCTCCAGCTGCCAAGGAAGTTGCGGACGACCTGTCCCGAGCGAGTTGGGCGGTATTCGAATATGTAGTTGGGTGCCACACGCGCTGGTGCGCAGAACAGCCACATTCTTGACTGACTTTGAGGTGCCTTTCCTGGTTCTTTTAGCACCTGTACAACTGTCTCATCGGCGTGGATGTAGTCGTATGAAAGGAGGTGTGTCTTCATCCTCGCATGTATCTTTGTAAGCCAGCACCTCCAGATGTTAAGCACCCAGTTGGACATGTCCTGCCGCGAAATTTCAAGGCCAGCTGTAGCCATGTCCTGCTCTATACGATAAAGCGGCATAGCGTTTACAAACTTACCATGTAGCACATAGACAATAAGCGATGGATGTACGAAAGAACCTGGTATGGGTGGTGTGGGCATGGGGGCGCGCATGATGCTTACAGGTAAGGTGCCGTCCTTTGCATTTGTCTGAGAGCAGCTTTTGCAGCTGTAGACGTGCCTATGGTGTTCTATGACCTCAAAGTGGACGGGAACGAGTCTTATCTTATCCATAGTTATAATGCACTACGCTTTGCAATAAGCACAGCTAACGCAATACCAACTACGCCGCCTAAGGTATTTGTAATTAAATCAGTTATATCGCTTGCCCCGATTGATAGCACATACTGCGTAATTTCAAAGGACAAACTTAAGGATACGACAAGAAGTGCTTCTCTTAATACATGTCCATGAAAAGCTTTATGAAGAAGAAAACCAAAGGGAACGAATACCAAAATATTCAAGAGCGCCTCAAAAAGAGGAAAATCGCCTTCGAAAACATTTTCATAATGGAACGGAATAAGGTTTACTTCCCTGACCATATGGATATCTTCCAAGGAAAAGTTCGTCTTGAAGATGACTATCCAAACAAGCAGTAGCAGGTAGACAAAAAATGCTGCTTTTGCCAACCAAGCATTTCTGTTCATCTGACACTCTCCTTAATGAGCGAAAATATGCCATATTGCGTAGGCAATTAGACGATCAAACATTCTAAGTAAACACCAATGAAAAAAATTATTTCAACTGTTCATCTAGATGGATACATCCAATCTGCCCGAGCATATCCATGCAGTGTATTGCATCCATAGATAGATGTCCGCCATTAGCCATCTTAGCTTTACTGATTAGTTGAATTCCTATGTCTTCATATTCTGGCGAAAATGGATGAGCATCATTTTTTGCAATTTCGCATAGAACATTGACAGCAAGTTCTGGATCATAAGTCGATAGTTCTATGAGTTTTTCACCTATTACATAAATTGAAATTTCATGAGGGTTAGCTTTAAGCTCTCTCAAAACTCGTGAACCCCACCAATTAACAGGATAGAAGCCAGAGATGATAAGGCTTTCAATCCCTTTAAGTGCAGATCCACTGCTATGATTCACAAGAAATTTTGAATGATAATCCCATAACAATCCAACCCTATTAATTACATCCTTAGAAAGGCTCCCATCACTGCTAACCATGCCACATAATTTACCTAGAACATATCCCATATGATTCGCATCCGCGATCTTTCTCCAAGTATCTAATACCAGATTCTCATCATCAAGAAAGCCAGAAACATATCCAACATAAAGCCAATGTCCTATCAAAGATAGGCAATCTTCATGCAGTCCCCGGAAACCTAGAACATAATACTCTGGCCCATTTTCTAAAGAAGAAATCATTGCCGGCGATAAAATTTTAAAAAGTTGAAAGGTGGGATAATAGATCGCAAGTACAGTCGTCAGAACGATTTGTTGATATTTATTTGCTCCGGATTTCCCGAACAGATCAACGTAATTTTTTTGAATCCAGCTCGGCTCGACATTCATAATATAAGGGATCGATTTTCCAATAGCTGCGGCATCCGCAACACTTTCTGACCTGCTAGGAAGATAACGCTCTATGACTGATAAAGCGCTTGCTTTCCGATTGCCATCTTGAAAAGTCCCAAGCCATTTTGCTATGCCCACGAGCGCAATAGGTCGAATAGTATTCAACGCAAGCGTAACGGGATCCATATTATCCCCGCCATATTTCTCTTCATACTGCGCGTTTGGCTCATCAGAATCTGCAAACTTGAGCAAAGCATTTAGCAGTAGATTTGCTTGGTTATTTGTTAGCTGTTCTCCATAGCCTTCGATGAGTCTGTTTGCAAATTGCGCAGCTTCTCTTCTAAGGTTAAGGTAGTTACAATCATCCCCAAGAAAATCCCCTTTATTCTCCCATGATACTGCTTCCGACTTCTGAGATGCATTTACTATCATTTCGAGTGAATCATCAATTGGAATAGCTTTACCTTTAGAGGCAGCAATACTCATACCGTTCATAATTTCACGTTGATATGCTATATGAAGCATACCAAGCTTTTTTCCATACCCTGAAAAGAGATCAGGACAGCGCTCTAGTGCTTGTGACAACTGTTCAGCTTGGCCCTGATACGTCACTAACTCCCGCTTATCAGTTTCAGATGGATGCCACTCCACTAGATGATTGATTAATCTTTCCGTCCCCATTTCGAGCATTAAAGACGAATCTATCGGACTATTTGGAACAGTGATTGTCTCAGTAGAAAAAATATGTCTCACCGAATAATTAGTCTCTGAAAATTCTTTTGACAGTTCATCTAAAGTCTCTTTCCCCTTAACACCAAGTGAATCTCGTCCAATAAGACATAGGGCACGATGTTGCCAGTGCCGCACACGTATTTTGAGATCAGCCTCAGCAAGTTCTGAACAATTCGTTTGATATTGTGCCAATTTCTGCAAACTGCCCTGAAGAACACACTCATCAATTTCCCCCGGGTTGACTACATTAAGATTTTGTGCGAGCAGAAAAAGTGGATAGAACTCTGAGTCGAACTCACTCTCAGTAATAAGATCAGACAGCAGTAACTCACGAACGTGTTTTACAACGCTGGTGTCCACACTATGACTTTCAACACGTTTTTGTAATATCGCATGCTCTACAAACATTGCACAGCGAACTATTAATGGATTACTACTCTTTTTTCGAACCCAGCATATTGCCTCGTCTGGATCATCATCAAAACATACACGTAAAGAGTGCACCATTTGATAAATCACTTCATCTGGTACCGATTGAGAATGATTCTTACAAGAATCTTCAACAGACGTAATTCGATATGAACTTTTTTCTCCATTAGCAGTTTGATAGAGAATACCTTCTGAAAACGAGCAGAACAGCTCCCTTCTGAGCCTAGGTGTCATTAACTCGATGACATTAGTGAGCTGTTCCATGCACTTTGAATACTTATATTCAGGAATGAGAGAATGTATTCTATAGAAGTTTGTTCCATCAGCTCTAGGGCTAAAACATGCAACAAAAAGTCTCTTCCCCACAGATCTTGCTTTTTTCATATCTGAAGTCATTAAACGACAAATAAGATTCTCTACTTCGGAAGCTATCCAGAAATACCCATCCGCACAAAATCCTGATTCAGCCCAATCGACAACATAATCTGCAAACTTTACAACACAATCTATTGGCAATTTAACAGAGATTTTTATCGCCTCACAGCGAATCACAGGGCTTCTTGAGTGACTGGCTTCTATGATCGCATCTGTTACTCCATTGGAGTCCAGATCCACAATTCTTTTTAAGTAGATTGCTTCAGGCCAGTCAGGATAATAATTCATATCATTTAGAGTAATATTTTTAGGGGTAAATACTTTGTTTCGTAGCAATGCTTGAAGCCACATAGGATTAGACAATTCTGAAAAAAAGATAAAACGCAATCCTGAATTCCCCACTAGTGATAGGGCGGTTTTCAGATTCTCATCTGAAGGGATGAGATATTGCCCATCATCCGCTTGTGTATTTGTGGTCTCGAGAATACCTTTTAACATCTTTTTTGAGTCAAAAAAGTATCCAAGTCTACTCGACAAAGAATTTTCAAAACACAAAAACTCAGTAGAAACCTTATCCTGACTGGGAAGTTTAGTTATCGTTTTACTTAAATGAACATAGCCCATGAAAAAATTATGAGCTTCCTTCCAAGGAATATATACTGGATTGTCTTCAATCCTGCCAATAGTTGCCAGAAAAATTTTGTTATTACTATTAGCATTTCCCGCTTTTACCGCTTTTCTATACTGTTCAACTGTTTTCGCTACATTTGCAGGGATAACTGCCACAACTGAGCCCTTTTTGACAAAGAATGTTGATTCATCACACTCTGTAAGAAGAACATTGTTCAACTCTTGACGTTTTTCGAGTTCTGAACCTAATTTGTTTGAGCAAAAAGAATCTCCTTTATCAAGATAATCTGGAAGCCGATTCATCAGTTCGCGTACACAATGGCTAATTCTCATTAAATCAAATTCTGCCGAATTTGATTCAGGAGAATAGGACCCCACTAAATCAACCGCATACTCATACATCTGAGCTAAAGTCGGTGTAGAAAGAGATTTAAGACCTAGTGTTATTCTGTTGCGAAGAGCGATTCGGGCATCACTTGTCTTCATGGCTGCTATTACCTCTCTATTAGTAAAGGATATTTCTCAAGTTGATTGGTTTACATTGCTCACCAACTGAAACTACAAATTCAAAGTTATCAGTAGATGCTAACTATATTTTTCTACGACAGAAGTAACGGTAGCCATCTATCCATTCTTACCAATCTAGACCGTTGTAAGCTCTACATTAAATTGGCTTATTCTCTTTCATTGTTTTAGTCAGCATAAAGAAAAATTGCTATACAACAACGACACTAATGGCAGAGGATGCACAGAAGCAACTAGTCAAATAACTATCACATCCGTGCTAAAACACTATCGATTGGATAATTCGAATCTACCCACACTGTTGGTGCTATAACTCAAGAGCAGCCATGCTCTGTTTTTCTATGCAAAAAGGGTAAGTTGTCAAACCATGAGATGCTGCGTCAGGGTTAAGCCATTGAATCTATTTTGCCTTTCTTTGAGGTATTGGCACTCCCCTAGAATAAGATCTCTGAAATTGCGCGGTCTACTTACGGTGTATTTGATACTGGTCTTGCTCTGTATAGCCTGACACCTGCAAGGCTTTTAACTCATCTACTGGCACTCTACTGCAGTTAAACTACAGGTGTACCAATCTAAACCAACGGTCGGTTGAGTGGACAAATAATAATTCATACGATGCAATTATCGGCTGAAAGGAGCAATACCATGGAAAAGCAAACAATGGGAACGATAATTGCATCAAAGCGTAAAGCTGCAGGAATGACCCAACTTGAATTGGCAGACAAGATGGGTGTCACCGACAAAGCCGTATCCAAATGGGAACGCGATCTGTCCTTCCCAGATGTCAATTCGATCCCCAAACTCGCAGAAGTGCTCGGCGTCACAGTCGAAGAACTCATGCAGTGCAAAGAGCAAAACTTGAATTCCACATCTCCGAGCAAGGTTAAGGAGACTATTGGCTTGATACTCTCTGCCGTTCCCCTCGCGATGGGTGTTGCCGTTGTTGTCCTCAAGCTGCTTGGCCAGTTAGATGTAAAAAGCGGCTTTACTATGTTGGGCATCGGCATGACTTGCATTGGTATCAAGATGTTCCAGCCAGATGGAGATAGGGCTGGAACTCGTGAGGTGTAGCTGTGGGAAAGCCTAATAAGTGGAGAATACAAAGCACAAGGAACACTCATCATCTCGCTTACCACTGGTGCACCTGAGACGATGTATTCCCATGAGAGCAACATAGGACACACAATTGAGGAACTTTGCTACCCCATCATGGCAACGTGCAAGCTTACTGGGATGGAATATGCTGGCACGGTATACACAGGTGGTGTGTCCTACCAAACCCGTACTGACGAGATGGCACTTGCAAACATGAAGGAACATGTGACACAGCATGCCTAGCGTCTGCTGGATCTTATCGAGATGCTTTTGCCAGCCTTACGGCTATTGACTTGCATAACTTATACAACAAGAAATCCGTCGCATCTAAATTTAATTGCGACAAAAAATATCGAACACTAGGAAACCGCAGTGGATATCATCAATTAATTAGTCTGAAGGACGTCCCTATCTAGTCTTAATTAAAAATAAATTCACATGTTTTCAAGAAAAGTCATAAAAGCTCAGTTTTTTCAACTTATGTGTGTCGTAATAAACACAGCTGTGTCGAATTCCAATAACCACACGCGACGATTCTAATACATCCCCTTTACTATTAAGTGATCTGCAATAGGAGGGAATGTAATGAATTTTACTGTTAACAATGAGGGGTTTCCAATTAAAGCAGTTTTTGACAATCAAGATGTATGGAATATCTTGGTGCCACTTTTGCGACATTGGGCATCGCTAGCAGCAAACAGCACTACAAGAAAGATTGTCTTTCTCGCAGCACCTCCTGGAGCAGGTAAAACAACACTTGCGCTTACACTTGCACAAATTGCACGCAGCCCACAATCAATCGGACTTCCTTGTGACACATTTAAAAATTTATGCATTGAAGTGCAGGGGATCGATGGTTTTCATCTGCCTAATGCTTACCTCACCACCCACACGTTCGTCGAAAACGGTCAAGAGCGCACACTTTTCTCGCGTAAAGGCGCTCCTTTTACTTACGATATTGAAAAACTCATTCGTCTACTTATGCAAGCTCGCAGTCTGAAAACAACAGACCCTTGGCCACGTTACTCACGAATAAAGCATGATGTTATTGAAGGTGATAGAGGAATTATTGGCAATCTACTATTACTGGAAGGAAACTACCTACTGCTTCCTAGTGGACCATGGAGCAAACTAACACAGCTCTGCGACGAGAGCATCATGCTCTCAGCAAACGAAGAAATACTTCGGAATCGCCTCATAAACAGAAAGATTCAAGGTGGTCTCTCACAGACCGAAGCTGAATTATGGTACGAACAGAGCGATGGCTCCAATGTACGGACTGTACTTGCGGCACACCAAACAGCCACTCTAGAACTGCGCCTTACCTGTAATGGGCGGCTTGAAGTATCAAGCTCTTAAAACAAACGATAGGCAAATTAGACGTTAACATTCTAAAGGCAGGGACTGTTCTCACGCCTTACAGATCAACCTCAAATACTCAAGCTCAGCAACTATTCCATTACGCTTGGAAAAGTCGATTACACAATTCTTATACCAATACATGAAAAAGAGTCATAGACATCAAGTCCATGACTCCTCGTGAAACCTAATTTAAATGTGCGCACACTGAACTTACTCGCTCACAACAGCATCCATCGTATACTTCATGTCACTACCCAATTGATACACATTATGTGTATAAACAAGAGTGCCAAAGAAATCCTTCTTACTGTCATACCAATCTGGATGTGCGATGATTAGCTCGCAGGTATCCAGCAAATATTGCAACGTTGCAGCATGTAAATCCCAAGTACCATGCCCAGGAAACACTCCCGATATTTTATCAAACCGAGGCTGCAGAATCATAAGCGCATCACGAAACGCGTTGACAGTGCAATACTCACCATGATCTGGATCTGCAGTTGGACCAAATGCGCTAGTTACATCACCAATAAAAATACAACCAGTTTGATGGTCGAAAAACCCACTCTGTCCAGCCGTATGACCTGGCAAATGCACAGCCTCGACTATATAGCCTTGCCCCAAGTCGAATGTATCAGCATTTTTAAACGTGCAAATCTCGTACTCATGGAATGGAGGTAAATCTGCCACATCGAACCAAGTGTATTTAGGTTTACCTGCATCATCAAGCGCCCAGTCAGTAAAAAAGGTGGGTGTCATATTTTTCTTAAGTATCTGAGCGTCATTCTCGTGAATGAATACCTGATCAAAATAGTAATTTCCACCAATATGATCAATGTGATGATGTGTATTTACACATATTATTTCTTTGCCTTTAGCTAAATATTCAGCTAATGCACGTACATTTCCAATGCCATCATTTGTATCAATAAGCATCGCACGCTCAGGTCCCACAATTAAATAATTCCACATCTCACCAAATCCATTGCCATCTGAATAGATAGCCCAACAATTATCACGAAATTGGTATGCTTCAGAATAGGGATTTATCTCAGGATAAAATTCTCTAAGCGAGCTGAACTCACGCAATACCTTAAGGAAAGACCAACGTGATGGTTTTTCGTCCTCGGGAAAAAGGACACGGCTCTTTAGTTCGCTTTTAATGGGGCGAGGCGTCATATCAAGCATGGATGCCCTCCCTTGTAACATATTCATAAGTATCTGTCATGCCCACAAAGGTCACTGGTATATCGCTAGTCCCAAGCGCCGTGGGTAACCAAGTAACCATATATTCCATGCCAGGTTCCTCAAGGTTAAAATGACCCACAGTAATGGCACACTTACCCTGTCCAAGCATTCCCGCATCACGAATATACTCACAGGTCGTAAAATCAACAAATTCCATTGTTATCAGTGCATCAATGCTGTGTGCATCTACATAGTTAATTTCGTTTGTATCATTAGGTGTGCCAAAAATGTGCATTGGTATATGAACACGCCTTATGCACGCATCAGCATCACCTGTGATGCGTGTACCATTAAGTCCAAGCTTCTGTACTAGCAACGTAGCAAGCTCACGCCCACTCATCTCTGGAATCTCAAACTCCATAGGCATTGATGTATCACCTATGCGATACTCGAGCCATCCAAGTTTGGCGGCAAAGCCATAAAAAATTCCATCAACCAAGCTATCGTTACTATCAATAGGAACTTTCGAGTGGATATAGTCGTGACAGCGCCACACTACACCACCCCATTTATCAAGTAGATTTTTCTTGCTAAGGTAAGTCGTATTTCCAGCAATAATATCTTGATGATCACCATGATTCCAAAACAATGCCTCATGCGAAATGATGAGATTAGCACCAAGATTTTGCGCATTCCGAATAACATCAGCAGTAGGCCAAATGCACGTTACGATACCAGTACATTCCTGATTTGTGCCACCATATAAGACCTTATCACGGGTGGTGGCATCATTAATTTTTTCACCAGTCTCATAATTGAGTCCACCACAGAATGCTTTAACGTGATCAATAACGTCTGAAATAATCACTCGTCATCTTCCCCTTCCTCAACAATCAGAGTGTTTATCAGCTGTATTGACTGCAAACAAGTATTAATCTCCTGTTGAATCAACTCATTACTTAGGGGTTCATCGGTAAGACACAGCTCAAGCGCTAGCGCAACATTAACCCCGGCAACTAGAAAAACATGTTCTCCTACATAAGGAACAAATGCCTGGTTAACACTTCCCTGCATAATGTCCGTAAGGATTAAAACTTCATCTGAGGGGTTGAAACTAGCAAAAAGATTTTCAACTGTATCGGTAAGTGGCATGTCGTCCATATAAGCACAAATGACATGCGGAATATTTTTGTTGCCCAAGAACTCAAGCGTATCGGCAAGCCCCTGAGCAAAACCGTGATGCGAAGCCAACACGATTTGTCTCATGTTTTTCCTTCCGTAAACAAACATATGCGGCCAGCAGCACTTCAGCCAGCCGCATATAAAAAGGGGCAACTAAGCTAAGATGCCAAACGCAGAGCAAATACAACTTACAACAATGATACCGAGAATAATCCAGTTGAGCTTAACACCCTTTTTGATAAGGCGGTAAACAACAAACGCAGTGATAACGCCTAGGAGATTGGGGAAAATCGCGTCTAATACACCTTCCTGCACGCCTAGCGAAATTTCACCGAAATGAAATGCAAGTGGTGTTGAAATTTTTACTGCGGAGAAAATCAGTGAGCCTACAACTGTGAGACCAAGAATGGACGCCGCATCGGTAAGTATGGAGATCCTATCAGCAAGACCAGTAATGAGCTGAGCGCCCGCAGCATAGCCCTGCGCGTAATTTTGCCAACGCCAAGCAAGAATTGCCATCCAAAGAGCCATCCACAATAAGATGCCAACAGGGTTGCCCTCCATAGCCATATAACCCGCAATGGAACCCAAGATTGTCATTGGAAGAATCCAGATAAATACGTCACCTATACCGGAGAGCGGACCCATTAATCCGACTTTTAAGTCGTTCTCGGCTTCCATACCAGCTAAGTGCCCTTTGTCCTCTATAGCTAGCCCAGCGCCAAGCAAAAGACCTGACACAGGAGGAGTGGCGTTAAAGACACAGTCAAGTTGATTGAGCATGGCAGTATGAAATGCCTCTTTGTCACCACCATAAATCTTGCGAAGCGCATAATATGCAGCAAACGCAGCACAAGGTGCATTCTGTGTGGCATATGCGTAAGATACAGTATCCATAAGCCACATGCGGCGACTGCAAATCTTTAGATCGTCTTTAGTCAAAACAGGCTCATATGATCCGTCGGGAAGCGGCTGTGGGACTGGAGCTTCATCGAAATCTTTAAAATCTGCGGGCTTGAAGAAATTACTCATCTTCGAGCTCACCCCCATTCTGAACGACATCAGCAGCAATAAAGCTCTTATCGGACTTAAGGCGGAAATACTCAATAGCTACGACAGCACCGAGCAGAGCAATGGGAAGTACACCGAGATTTAGATAGGCGGCCAAAACATAGCCAGCGATTAGAAATGCATAGAACTTATTGACGGGCATAAAGGTAAGGAGCATCGCGAAACCGGTAACAGGCAAAATACCCGCGGCGATAGTAAGGCCACCTGTAAACCAAGCTGGCATAATTGCAAGCACAGAATCAATAGCGGCTTGACCAAAGGCAAGCACAATTGCCATAGGCAGAGCACCTTGCAAGAATAGATAAATGTGAGAAAGGAAGAAAGAGCGGAGCATCTTGTTGTATTCACCCGCAATCGCATGTTTACGGATGACGGAGAACACCCAAGAATTGTAAATCTTAAAAATAACATCAAGCTGAACATATAGCATCGCTACGGCAACGCCCACAGCAAGACCTACTGATACGTCACTACTTCCTGTAATACAGGCGAGCACAGTTGCTACCATGCCAGCCATGCCGTAATCAGGAGCAGAAGATCCACCAAGACCTGCTGCGCCCATTGACATCAGCTGGATAGTACCTCCTACAATGAGTCCAGTATTGGGATCTCCGAGGACAATACCCACCAGCCAGCACATAAGAGCATGTTGGAATGGGAACAGCTGTGTGGAGTACTGGTCCATAGCACGGAAGCCAGCTAAGAACACAATCAGGATAAATTGAAAAACATTTACTTCCATGATTACCGCCCTTCCTTATATCGAAATATATTCAGAGATAGGTACTGACTTGTCGGTTGTCATATAACGAACTTCAACTTTGACACCTGCCTCGACAATTTTTTTATAAATTGGGACTTCCTCCTCACGGATAAATGCTCTTCTACCTGCCTTATAGCCAGGCGTCCCTTCGGGAGGAAGTTCAGTTAAACCAAGCGTGAGAACAGGAATCTTTTGACCTTGTTCAACTAAATCCAGAAAGGTCTGAGGGTCACGCGCAATTACAAAAACCGTATGATCGTCATACTTTCCATTTTTGAAATTGTTGTACGCCACCTCGTGTGTAATGATTGAGAGAGCCTGACCAGAAGGCTTGGACATCTTCATAGCGGTCTTACGCACCGGATCGTTTGCAGTTGCGTCATCGATAATCATGGTTCTCTGCGTGGCATAAGTGGGACACCAAAAACCTTGGACAATGCCATGCAAAAGGCGATAATCGATTCTTCCAGCCACAATGCTCATGTCTCGACTCCTTTCTGTCGACCTATCTATACAGCTTGGACAGACCTCATTCGCTGGCGCCGTGCACGTAAGGTGCCGTTCAAATTTAAGACCAGGGTACAGATCTGTTACCTGCGGAAGCTTCACAAAAAGTGATTGCGCCACAAGCAACGTTCTGTCGACACTTGGAAATGAACTTATGAAAGAATTACTTGCTAAAATCGACACAGGAGTTCGACACTATGAAAACGCTAACAGATTTGTCGCTTTTTCTATTTTATGTATATCTACTCATCTTCGAGAGTAACTTCCAACTCACAAGTCACATCGCCATGCTCAAGAGTGTCTAGCGTAAGCATGTGGTGTACATAAGCAATCTCAGATACAGGGATCTCCACTTTATAGCGACGACACATATCGTGGAAAGCGGTATAGAACCAATCGATAAACTCGTGATTTTTTTGCTCAAAGCTTTTCTCGTCAGGATAGGTGTTCACAAAACTCTTAGTAACTAAACGTTCGATAAGGCCACACAGATGCACATATACCGCAATTCTTCTGCGGTCATCAATCATGATACCTGACAATCTTGAGAGCTCTCTCATCGCATGGTCAGCTTCAAGGTAGAGCATCTCTGGATTAAGTATCGTAATTGATTCTGCAGCACTTCGTAATGTAAGATTTCGCAATAGACGAGAGTGAAAATCGTCCATTTCTTTAGAACTCAATACTTTAGATAAAACACGATCTAAATCTTCAGATGACCCAGAATACAGAATGTCTTCTAAGGGGATAAAGGGTACTTGTAAAATCCCTGGATTCATAGTGCCGACTAGCGCATGCACACGATGAGCGTTAAATACTGCTGCTTGGTCTCCGCTACGTACAAGCTCATCATAGTCGCACGTAATCAAATTTACAGGTAGCTCTTCAGGGAGACTATCTTGGACAAGTTTCCTAATATTATCGGCAGCACGGCTGCCAGCTTCAGAACAAAATGCAATCACATCATCCTTTTCGGATGAGCAGATTACATGATATGTTGGCCAACAAAGCTCAAGACTTTGATCTAAGAACTCTTGAAAGTCCCTATCTGATGACAACGCATTACCAACTCCAAGTGCCAAGCTAGTCGAGACGTTGTTAAATACGTACATGCTGCCCCTAAAGTCACGCGTTATAGCAGCACTTACCTGCTCGAGAGACCCCATATCCACCAAAATCACCACGCGGTCGCAAAAAGAAAAGCGTTCTAAAAGACGTGAAAGAGGTGTAATAATGTCTTTGATTTCTTGGTCATACGTCATATCAATAGCTTCAAAGACCCGTTTATGCAGAATCCTGTTTGCTGCATCGGCAATACTTGTCGCCGTAGCATACCCATGACAAATAACTACACCTAAAGAATCCCTCTTTGTTGGATTGGTGCCAATTGCTTCGATGACCTCAATTTCAAGCATTACTTTGGTAAGTTCGTCAAGTTCAGTCCCCAAAATAGTTCGTACCCGGGCTGAAATTTGAGCTATGACAACAGTCGCAATCTGAGAGTCACGTGTAAATATGGATGCTAAATCACACAACTCATCATGATATTTTCGGCGCCACAGCGTCAACAGGTCCCCACCCCACAACTGCATTACCAGAGCCTGCGAAAGCAATCGTGTAACCTTGCGACTCAATTCAATTCCATACTCCTCATTGACCTGCTCGATAACTGGGGTAAGAATACGTTCGTAAGAGGCTATTCGAGGGTTCACGATTACGTCATCAAAGTTACGAAGATCTTGGCTAGCATGAAGCTCCTCAATACAAGCAATCGTCAATTCATCAAACGTAATGGTGCCCGCTTTAAAATCGTCATAGGAATCAACCATTTGTTGAAAGAACTGCATCGATTGTTCGGCAGGATCAAGTGATGCAAGGTTGTTGTCAGAAACCAACTGGTCATCATCTGGAAGAGACGTATTGGCGGTCAAGATATTGGTTGGCAAATTATATACGTGTATCACCAGATTGTCTGCATCACGGTTGAGATATGCCTCTGCACAACAACTGGTTACAGTTGTTCTCAAGCCATTAATATTCTCGTCAAAGTTTGCAGCCGTGAGCGCACGAAGAGCACCCCTACTAATAGCAATATCCGCCGCAATTCGTTGGCCTTCGATACGCAAATAATGCATAACAAGAGCCATACGTTCGCATTCTCCTCGCTCTGCATAAGAAGGAAGCGACACGATGACAGGTACGAGATGTGAAATTGCTGAAAGAATTTTATTGCTTAGCGAACGCGAGCTTCCCAAAATGAAACGTGTGGGAGGCACACTGCCAACCTTAGACTGAACAACTATACGATCCTCTGTCATATAACCAAGTAGTTGCTCGTTTACCGCTTGCGAAAGGTGGTCTACGCGCTCAATGTACACCACGCCACCCGCGGCTTGTTGTACGGCTCCCATTCGTTCCGACGTACCAAAAATATCAGCCATTATTGTGGAGTCATTATCGTCATACCGTGAACAATCCACTACCACAAAACGCGCACTACGCGGAAGAATTCCACTATTAATTCCATACTCATAGGTAAGACGTGCTAAAAACGCCTTGCCAGTGCCATGAGCTCCCACAAGCAAAGCAGGAAGACCACTAGGAGGATAGCTGATGGCACTTCGAAGCTGTTCAATGCATACGCTAAGTGAAAGATCTCGACCAATCGCCTTCTCAAAGTCATGACGCTCAGGAACACCAGACTCTTCTAGCAACTCTTGCATTGAACTATATTCCATATATTTGATAGATGCCTGAAGATAACGTTCAAGACCACGTCGATGTAAATATAAAACGGGACGAGAGTTAATTTTAACTACCAGTCGATCACGTACAAGCTCGTTGAGATACTGACTCGCAAGATTGCGACTAATGTGGCATTGTCCGGCAATCCTATTTGTCGTAAAGACATCGGTACTTTCAGGATTTAGATTACGTGTGGCCTTTTCAATGTACCAAAGGACCTCACTTTTTGTTTCCGGCATGCCCATCGTTTGGTCGTTCCTTCCGTTCCTTCCTTATTAATAGGGAAAAGACGAATCCGATCTAGAATAGAATCGTGACTCCATTCAAAGGTGCATAACAAGGTTTATATAATACGTAAAGCAAATCTATTCACATAACGCAACAGTATTACCACAGCACATGCAATTGACTCATATAGATTGCGGTAAAGTTTAAGACTCGCTGTTCTTGTCGGTGACAATGCCACTAGATGTGCAATCTCAAAGACGATGAGCAGTGACCGATGCGCGCTTTGTCCCCCGGCATCGCACGTCGGGTATCCCCGTTCCCAAGCCGACTTCGATGGCGAACCCTGCTCACCGAGCAAAAATGTCAAGGAGAGACGAAGATTCCGAAGCGATGTGCTATAGTACGGCCAACCGAATAGTTGTGTCCTCGGAGACCCCGGTACTCCGAGCAAGGGCACCGAAGCCAACGTCTTGTTAGGGCAGTCGCGCATGCGGCTGAGAGACGCGGCTTCGGTGCCCTTTTCGTTTTCCGGGAAGGATTGGAGAGTGCAATGTTCGACTTCAGGATCTTGAGCAGAGATGACGTCGCCAGCCTGCTTGACATGGACAGCGTCATAGCCTCCAACAAGGAGGTGTACCGTCAGCGCGCGCTCGCACAGACCGAAACCTGGCCAACCATCTTCAACGTGTTCGAAGAGGGAAAGGCAGACCTCGACATCAAGAGCGGCTGGCTCAAGGGCAGCCATGCCTTCGGCCACAAAACCGTTGGCTGGTACGGGGATAACCCCGCCAAGGGGCTGCCAGCGCTGGTGGGACTCATCTGCGTGTACGACGACGTGACGGGTGCCCCGCTGGGCGTCGTGGACGGCACCTACATCACGGGCATCCGGACAGGTGCTGCTGGCGCCATAGGAGCGCAGGCGCTCGCACGCCCTGACTCGCGCGCCCTCCTCATGGTCGGGACAGGCAATCAATGCGCGTACCAAATCGCCGCAACACTCACGCTGATGCCGCAGATAGAGCGCGTGTTCGTCGCCAACCCGCACAGACCAGCCACCACCCGCGCCAAGGTGGGGGCGCTGGGCGACGAGCTCGCTGCCCTCGGCGTGAACGCCTCGGGAGTGGGACTTGTCGCCATCACCAGCGAAGGGGAACTTAAGGATGCCTGCGCCAAGGCAGACATCATCATCACGGCCACCATGTCCCGCAAGCCCATGATCAGGCGCGAGTGGGTTTGCCCTGGCACGCACCTCTCTTGCATCGGCGCGGACATGGAGGGCAAGGTGGAGGTCGACCCGCTCATTGTTGCCGACGCCCTGCTTTTTGTGGACGACACCGCGCACTGTATCGAGGCTGGGGAGATAGAAGTCGGCATCGAGCAGGGAGTCTTCACCGCCGACCACATCGCAGGCGAGATCGGCCAGCTTCTGTGTGGATCCAAGGAAGGTCGCACGAACGACGAGCAGATTACCGTGTTCGACGCGACAGGGATGGCTCTGCTCGACATCGCCTGTGCAAAGAAGGCGCTCGAGTTGGCTCACAGCTGCAATCTGGGCGTCACTGCCAGCATCTAGTATCCAAGAGACAAAAAGAACAACCGCAGCAGAAAGGAACGAAGCCATGACCAGAGAGACCGTAGAGGTGCCCGACTTTTCCGCCGCCGACGTGGACGCAGCCTACACACGCCTGAAAGATCATCTCGCGCCCACACCCGTGGTTCAGAGCTATTACTTGGGAGGGCCGCTCTCGGGAATTGACGACGGCCGCGAGTACTTCTTCAAGCTGGAGAGCATGCAGCGCGCAAAGAGCTTCAAGATCCGCGGGGCGCTCAACAAGATGCTCACGCTGACGGACGAAGAGAGGGCTCGAGGCGTGGGCACTGTAAGCAGCGGCAACCACGGCAGCTCGGTCGCCTACGCAGGCTCGATGCTGGGCATATCCGCCACCGTGATCGTGCCTGAGACATGTCCCCAATCCAAGCAGGACAAGATTCGTTACTTCGGCGGCACCTGTCTGCCGATGGGTAAGGATTACGATGAAGCCCACAAGCTGGGCATGCGCCACATTGAGGAGTATGGTCTCACCTACGTGGACGCCTACTACGACGACCCGCTCATCTACGCTGGCCAGGGTACAGTCGCCGTGGAACTCCTCGCCCAACTGCCGGCGGCAGACTGCATCGTAGTGCCCGTTGGCGGTGGCGGGCTCTCCACGGGAATCGCCGTGTGGGCCAAGACACAGCGCCCGAATATCTGCATCGTGGGCGTGCAGACCGAGGCCTGTCCGGCCATGTGGGCCAGCTGGCGCGATGGGAGGTTCTATGACGAGTACCCCATCGGTCCCACCCGCTGCGACGCGACCGTAGGCGGCGTGGGTGCTCTCGCCTACATGCGCTTGCGCGACGTGATGGACGAGCTGATCGTCGTGACAGAGGATGAGGCGGCGTCCGCGTGCGCGTTCATGGCGCGTGAGGAGAAGCTGGTGGCAGAGGTCGCATCCTGCATGACGGTGGCCGCCGTGCGCGACCACCGCGAGCAGGTGGGAGGATCTCGCGTGGCACTCGTCATCTCCGGCGGCAACATCGACGGTGCCACTCTCGATGAGGTCCTGCGTCAGTACTGAGCACGCCGTCCTCCGACCGCCCATATGGTCGTATCCGACATGCTTAGGCTACCGTCGATGCCCATGGCGACGTACCGCAGGACTCCGGACACTCCGGCAGAGAGCGGACAGCGGGATTACGAGCCGAAGTGCGCTGCCCCCGTCACTTCGTCTCGTTCCCACCAGAGGGCATGCGTGAGAGGTTGAGGTTCTAGTACCCTCTTGTCCAATCTGCGTGGGCATCTGAGACCACATTTGGCCCAACTATTTGTGCCCACCGTTGCGCTATTCGCAAATTGCTCTACGCTATTTTATTTCGTTCCTTGAATAAGGAGTTCCTGACTCCCCCACCATAATCTTATGAAGGACTAAATGCGTACGGAAGCATCCTTTTTATGACCGTCTTTGTAACGACAATAGCAGTCACACTTATATGGAATAGGAAAAGGTAAATGACGGTTTCAGAAGCTTGGAAGCCAACCGACGCTAGCAATTTACCTCTACTCTTATGTGCGCCTGCTGTGCTACAACGTAACATAGCAGATAAGGAGGTAATTTCATGGATGCTACAATGACAGTACGCTTGAACAGCGATGAAAAAGCTTTAATTAACTCATATACGCGTGTTTTTGGTACCACCGCCAGCCAACTTATGCGCAAGGCCACACTTGAGATGATTGAAGATCAAATAGACATAGATACATTTAAAGCAGCAAAACTAGAGTATGAGGCTCATCCTGTGAGTTAGAGCATTGATGAGGCAAGGGATATGCTTGGCCTATGAATAGCTATGAATTGAAAATCTCACGCAAAGCCCTAAAGCAGCTTTCAAAACTAGATAATAAACGTGATGTTCAGATTATTCTTGCATGGCTAGAAAAAAATTGAAGGTTGCGAAAACCTACGTTTACATGGCAAGGCATTAGTTGGGAACTACGCTGGAGCATGGCGTTATCATATTGGAACCTATAGAGCACTCTGCGAGATACACGACAATGAACTTATTGTTTATACGTTCGAGATAGCACACAGAAGAGAGGTCTACAAACGCTAGGGCTCAATCAACTATATTGCGTCCCTTAACTTCATATCGTGTATGCCCTTGGCACTCCGATTTTCTCTCCGACTCTCTCTACAAGACTCCTGAGCTTTTCGAAGTTCTCGGGATATTGCCCGTAGCCATCAAGAAAAAAGCGGCGGTAATAGCCTTCGCGCGTTACTGTGAGATTCCAATCTTCTAAATCTGTGATGAGGTAGTCACGTTCAAACTGGTATTGTGGCCGGCGCCAACCCAAAACACCAATTCTCTGGATAGAAATATCAAAAGACTTGGCATCATTCCTACTTAGAGTACCTGTAGCACAAAATGGCTCCATGACAAGATTGACCGTAACATCGTAGTCGCCGTCATCGCGTTTTTGGAAACAATAGGAACGGACCATTGTCCCAACCATGCAGCGCCATTCTAGCTTAAGCTCCTGAATACTCCGCCCATACAAGGGAACCGCTGAACTACTAGTGTCGTGAAGCGATTTGATAGTAAAAAAGTAATACGGGAGACCTACATCCATGTTTGTATGCACCGACTGGTCAAGTCTAAGGCCATGCCACGCACACTCTCTACATAGAGAGTCATGCAACGCGAACATGTCAACTGATTCACAGTTGCAGCCGCACCTCCGCGCGAGACATGCTGTCGAAGTTTGTGACCCAATGCCCATTTCCTTGATTTTGCTCACCATGGTTTTCAGCAGCTTGTCATAATCTGACTTCAAGACAATCCCTCCTTTGATAGCTATTCCAGCTGCTGACTAATATTTAGATTCGGGAGTGCAAGCACCGCGTCCAGTCCATTTGTAGTCTATGGTCTCACATGGCCGAATCAAGCTCATTACCGCCAGAACAGCGGTTTTTTTCAATCTTATTTGAGTCTACGTACTTTGATTTTGCCAAGCTCTACCTTTCAGCTATTGGATATGTATGCACAACTGCATCCACAATACGATGATTTGGATGTTATTGCCCACCACCCATCGATACCCTTTGCCCCGATGGGCGGGTTTGAAGTCATTATTGGACAAAAAGCCTCTTGAACGTGCCTTCCTCAAGTTCGTTGAGGTTGTAAATTGTATCCATGATTTCGAATGTCTCGCGGAGGTTGTTACGTGCACTCTTCCAGCCACCGCCGTCCGTCACCCAGACAAACTGGAAGCCGGGAATACGCTCGGACTCCTGGGCCATCTCCTTGTAGGAGCGGGACGTCTCGTTGAGCTTAGAGCCGCCACCAGAGTAGAAGTTGGTCTCGATGCCAAACAATCCCTTGGCCGTGCGCACAACGAAGTCGAACCTCTTCTCTACGGTGCCACTGTTGGTGATTTCCGATAGGTCGATGCCCCAGAAGCTTTGCATGGTGCTGGTATATAGTTCCTTGTAGTAGACGCCGACCTCTTGCGGGTTACCGTCGATTATCTTTCTTCCCTCACTGTTGCGACAGGCCAGTCCTGCCGTGCGAAGGTAGCCCTCCACCAAGTTCTCCATGAGGTGCCCACCACGGTTCTTGCGCCCGTTAGAGTCGAGACCGACCTCAACGCCCATCACATAGTCAAGAAGATTGGTAATGTAGTGGCTCTCCATCAGCTCGAATAGGCCAGTAGAGCGCATGAAGTCGGCATAATCCTGCGGCCTGTTGGATTTCTTCTTGCCTCCAAACTGGAACTTTGTGAGCATGCCGACCTCGTAGATGGGGACCTCAGTCGCCCGCACCGCGATGAGCGTGGGCACCACGTTGAGCACATCCGGATACTTTTTCACAAGCGCAAGGAAGTCGGACTCGATGCTTTTGGAACCTAGAAGCGAGTTCATTAGGTGAAGCTCAGAGCGCCACTTCTCTGTGTTCGCGATGGCCTTGTCGAAGTCAACATAGTAGTCGTAGCTGGCAATGACGGGTTTGAACTGGCCTAGCCAAGTGTCGAAGTCTCTGGTGTTGCGAGTCATAGTGGCACCTCTTCCCTTCTCAGCCGCTCTGCGGCAATTTGTAGATACTCTTCCAATGCATCTATACCTGTGGATTTGCGTGCGAGCCGTTTTGCGGCGACGCAGGTTGTGCCACTCCCCACGAAGGGATCGAGCACCGTCGCACCTTCCCGTGTCGAAGCCTGAATAATTCGTTCGAGCAGGTAGAGCGGCTTCTGAGTAGGGTGCTTGCCACACGCCTTCTCGGACCTAGGCGTGAGCGTTCCCTCCCAGACGTCCTTCATCTGCTTGCCACCGTTAATCTCCTTCATGAGCGTGTAATCGAAGTAGTGTTTGGCCCTCTTGTCGTCCTTCCTTGCCCAGAGCACGGTCTCTGTGGAGTGCGTGAAGCTGCGGCAGGCGAGGTTTGGAGGCGGGTTGAGCTTTCGCCAGGTGATGTTATTGAGAATGCGGAAGCCCTCCTGCTCCAATGCCATGCCACAGGAGTAGATGTTGTGGAAGTTCCCACTTATCCAGATGGTGCCGTCGAGTGTGAGGACGCGGTAGCACTCGCGTATCCAGCGTCGGTTAAACTCGTGCTTGCCATTGACGCCCATGCCGCGATCCCACTCACCTTTGTTCACGCTGACCTGCTTGCCACCCGAGCAGGAGATGCCGTCGTTCGAAAGGAAGTAGGGTGGGTCGGCAAACACCATGTCAAACGAGCTGTCGGGAATTTCCGCCAGAACGTCAAACACGTCGCCCAGAACGAGCTTGGAGCTTTCGTCTTCGTAGTATGCCTGCATGGCTAATCCAGATAGTTCGTGACGATGACCTCGGTGCCATGGCGCTTCGAGGCCTTGGAGTTGATGGCACGGGCGACGTCCACAACATCAATGCGGTAACCCTCGTACAGCTCCCGAATGAGCGGCGTATCATGGTTGGTGAGCATAACCAGGCAGCCCCTCGAGTCGAGGTCGCGATAGAGCGCAGCGAGCCTGCGGTGGTCTTCCTCTAGGAAGCCTTCCTTGGTGTACGCCTCGAAGGTCGTTTCGTTGAGGAGAACGTAGGGAGAGTCGAGGAACACGAAGTCGCCAGCTTTCGCGCCTGACACGGCAGCCTCAAAGTCCCCACATGTCAGATTTGCATAGCCCAACGCTTCTGACACCGCCTTTGTGTTAACCGGGTCGAAGGAGGCTCGAACGGAGTTGTTGTACGGCACGTTGAAGGCACCTTTGGCATTCACACGATAGAGGCCATTGAAGCAGTGCTTGTTGATAAACACCATGAGCGCAGCAGTCTCGGTTGTGTAGGAGCTGGAGGTCAGCAGCACGTTGTAGCGGTCGCGCATGGCGTAATAGTATGCCTTTGCCTCCGACTTGTCCGAAGGCATCGACCCATCGATGTCGGAGAGCACCTTCACATAGACGTCGTGCTCGTCGCGTACCCGCTCGTAGAGGTTGATCAGGGCGCGGTTGAGGTCGTTGATGGTGGCCTCTCTTGGCTGCAGGTGAAAGAAGAGGGCCCCGCCACCGAGGAACGGCTCATAGTAGTGACCATACTTGTCTGGGAGGCGGTCATCAATGCGGTCAAGGAGCTGGCGCTTGCCGCCTGCCCACTTGATGAGAGGTGAGGGGATTTCGGTCGTGCGCATGTACTACCTGTTCTCGCGAAAAATCATGAGTCTCAATTCTACCAGTTGCGCATGGGATTTTGCGGCAACTTTGCGCTGATAATCAGCAACAAAACCAATTCGGCACGATTCGGCACGATCTGGCGAAGTTCTGTCATCTGGCGGGCATTTACGTGTCACGTGGCGGTATCTGCGACAATGGCACTGGACCATACCCTATTGTCAGGAGGATGAGATGTTCGGTAGCAAGAAAGCGTCAATCAAACACGACGGCTACGAGAAAGGGACGCTTTACCGGACTTGCCCGCACTGTGGGAAGAGGAAGCCTCTTTCTGAGTTTGGCTTGCGTGCCATGAAGCCCGGTGGCTCTGTGCGGGAGCAGTCCTGGTGTAAGGCATGCCGGTCGGAGCGATAGACGTTCTATCCTGCAATGGTCGCCTGCACTTGGATTACTCGCCTAGGGCATACACAGATAGGATTGACGTAGATGATGAAAAACGTATCCGAGATAACGCCTATTGTCGAGAAATTGCGTTCTACCCATAAGGAAGGCAATTACTGGGACTTCAAGCGTGAATGGCATTCTGACAAAGCAGAGCTTCTTTACGACATTATTTGTCTTGCCAATAACATCGAGCAAGACACAAGCTACCTCATAATAGGCGTGGATGAGAACCAGAACCATATAGCCGTAGATGTGAGCAAGGACGCCAACAGGCGGGATACAAATACGCTTACATACTTCCTGTCCCATAAAAAATGGTACGGAGGGATGTGGCCAAACGCGTATGTTGAGAATATCACACTTGATGGTGTCGCTGTTGATGTTGTTGTCATTGAGATAAACCGAGAACATCTGCCGTATATGCTAGAGCAAAAGTACGGACAAAATATACGTCCATATGCCATATACCTTCGCCGCAATGATGCGAATACACCCATTAATGATGCTGCCAAGTTTGACGAGGCGGCTAGGGTTTGGAAGCGCCATTTCAGGCTAGATCTTGAGCCAGGCAAGCGAATCCAGGTGTTGCTCAACGATGTTGCTGGCTGGAAAGACCGGCCAAACAACGGCGATTGGCTTGTCGAAAAGTACTATGAAAACGAGCCACAATACTCACTGAAGTATGAAATTGACAGTAATAACAGCGGGTATGAGTTCTATCTATGCAACCAAGCGGATTCACGACCGAATTGGGGTAATTGCGATTTGCAATATGATGGGACAACAATCGAACGCTTCCAGCTAGCGGGTTTGGATGGAATGCGTTACATTACACCTGTGCCTGATAAGGCATATTTTGATTGGAACGATAGACCCCATCGAGATAGAGACTTGGTATATCGTTACTTCGATATGACTTCACTTAGATGGGTTTTACATCGATTCTTTTACTCGGATGGACCACTTAGCGATGAAACGTTGGCACACGACCTTTTCATGGAATGCGTGCTTGTCTTTCTTGATGAATATGAAAGAAGAGCGTTCGAAGATTATCTTAGGACACGGGAGCAGGATTTCTTGAAGCGAGTAGATGAGACCGAGCAACCTTATATTGATCAGTCGGATTTTGTAGATCTAAGTGATCGTGCTGTCCATGTATACGCCAATAAACTTAAACAGGCTAAAATCCTACGAGCCATGCTCGCAGAGTATCGAGCAACGTCTCCCAAAAATACTCTGACGAATACTGAAAGGTAGGACGTTTTTGGTTCCAGAAACACCCAGTAGCGAAATTTCCAATAACGAGGTTCCCAGCAAAACTATACGCATTGACGGGCAAAGTAAAGATGCTGATGTCAATTTAATCAAAACTGTTGGCACTATCGATATGGGTGGAGTCAAGTCAGCTTTGGACTCTGGTGCACCGAAAACCCTCATATCCAGCGGGCTGCAGGCAGCCATCAATTCTGGTGCCTTTGCAAAGGCCACAAACAACATGAGTGGGATTGCAAGCTCTTTCAACACCGGAGCTCTCAAAGCCGCAAGCGAGGCAATCAGCGGCACCTATGGAGACATCGGTAAGCGCTTTTCCTCCATCCTCGATGACGCCAAGATCAAGGGGCTTGATATTGACTCGATAACACCGAAGCTTGCTGCGGCAAAATACTCAATACCTGATTACTCCATACCTGATTTGAACTATCAAGTGGCAGGATACACTACGTATTGGCAGCAGCTCATCATTATCGGCAACGGGTTCGACCTGCAATGCGGGTTGCGATCCAAGTTCGGTGACTTCTTCAAACCTCGATTCGATCGGATTGAGCTAGTAACTGACTATAAGGCCGAAACCTGGTCCAAGCTTGTCGAGGAATCCGACCTAACGCTATGGGACTTCATACTCGAAGCAAACATCGACTCCCCCTGGTGCGACATCGAGGGGGCCGTTGAGAGGTGGGTACTTTCTGCAAGTGCCAGCAAGGACAAGGATTCACCTTTTTCAAAAGCTGTCGAACACGTCAAGGTTCAGCCCTTCATGGACGGGACATACACCCTCGTAAACGGGCGTTTGAAGAGCGAACAAGATGACGAGAACCACATGCTAGGGAACCTAGCCCGCTATGTTTGGACGGTAGACCGCTCGGTTACCTCGGATGGTTACAGCCGGGACAAGTTCATGACCCTTCTAAGGGTCGATCTTTTGCGGCTAGAGCAGGCTTTTGCTAAATACCTTGCCGAGGAGATTGCCAGCAATGATGGATATGTCGGTAGGTGCAAACGGCTGTATGAGATGCTCGAGAGAGACGGCAAGAAGACTGGTGATGACTACGAGACCTCGACATCCGTGCTCAGCTTCAACTACACCGAGCAAATGAAGAGTTACTTCGACGGTGGTGAGGACGGCGCTTTTGTCAACATACACGGCAAGCTTGGAGGTCAAATCATCTTTGGCATCGACGGGAAAGACTGCATGGACAACCCCGATGCGGTCTCGTTTACCAAGACATACCGCCTGATGCAGATAGGCGGATCCCGCACCGACAAGCTAATTAACACTGCCAACAGTTCCAACCTGCAAAACGCCACCGATGTCATCAAGTTTTACGGCCACTCGCTTGGCAAGGCGGATTACTCATACTTTCAGTCAATATTCGATGGTGTTGACCTCTACGAGAGCAAAACTGTCCTCGTCTTCTACTATCCCTACAGTGCGAAGGAAGGTGCCGAGGCGAACAACGAATGTTGGCGGACTGACATCACCAACAAGGTCAATGACCTGTTGGTTGCATATGGCAAGACGATGGACAACCAGGATCACGGAAAGAACCTCATGCACAAGCTTCTGCTTGAGGGAAGGCTGCTGATTCGAGGTGTACAGTTGGACTGATACTTTTCATTGCCCCACTTTGTGACGTGCCATCGGGTAGAAGGTGCGCCGTTAATCGACACGCCGTCCTCCCACACCACCGTGCCTACCGTTCGGTACACGGCGGTTCTGTAACTTAACACCTGACAAGATTATATCTTTCGACAAAGGTGACCCATTCTAGCTCCGCGAACTTAGCGTTGCAAAGCGACGTTGCCAGAATCCAGCTACCTGCTACCCGCCAGTAGGACTTGCGGGAGTTGGCTCACTCGTAGGCCTTCTGCCACGACACTCTCAGCTTCACAAGCGCCCCGAACTTGGTGCGCACCCTCTTCCAACCCTTCCAGTACACACAGCGGATACGCTTGCGAAGCTATGCGTTCATTTCCTTGAGCAGTGCAGACATGTCCGCAAGGCGGAAGTAGCCCACCCAGCCGTTTACCATCCACGTGAGGCGTTGTCGCCTGTAGGTAAGCGACCAACCATTTGAGCACGCCGTTATCTCGCATACTTTGGCCTCAGGCTTGGCTTTCGACGTGCGGTGAACGCGGAAGTACAGCTCATCTTTCGAGCGGTAGAACCCGTAGCTGAGGTATTTCACCTCCAGGTCGTGTGCGCTTATATGGGTCACGTAGGATTTCTTACGGTTCACCTTAAAGAAGAGCTTTCCTTCAATGAACTTAGTGAGCAACTCCATCGCCCTCTCGGCGGCCTTTCGGCTCTTCTTAAGGACGATGAGGTTATCGGTGTAGCGCACAAAGTGGTGACCACGCCGCTCAAGCTCGCGGTCTAGCTTATTAAGCAAGATGTTTGCAAGCAAAGGTGATAGTGGACCCCCTTGTGCTGTTCCCTCCTCGGCTCTCTGCACGGCTCCTTCCACCATATCTTTCGCTTTGAGGAAACGGTGAACTAACGACACTACGCGACCGTCTTTTACGACGTCAGGCAGCACCTGTACCAGCTTGGATTGGTTCACGGTATCAAAGAAACGCTCAAGGTCTATTGAGCACACCCACTCGTTGCCCGCGTCTGCTAACTCCTTGATGCGCATGATCGGCACCGTGTGCTGATCTACCTAGCCTAAATCCGAAACTGGAGTCGCTGAAGGGTGGCTCGAACACCGGGGTGAGAACCTGCACCACCACCTGTTGCACCATCCTGTCCACCACGGTTGGAATTCCTAGAAGCCTCACCTTCCCGTTGTCCTTGGGAATCTCGGCCCTCCGCACCGGCTGGGGTCTATACTTGCCCCGCACAAGCTTTAAGACGAATGCGTCGTAGTTCTCGTTCGGCCAGGCGTTGAGCTCTGACACCTGCATCCCACCCGCGCCGACATGCGCACGACTTTCACGTATGCCTGTCGCATATTGTCACGGTCACATATGCATTCGAGCAGGCGTACATTCCCTTCCATACAATCTTGTCTGGCGTTGAGGTCGCTTTTTCCTTTGTTCGGTGCACATGCCGACGCTCCCGGATACTCTCGGAATTCCGTCCCTACCATCTCCGGGTAGCCTTCACCTGTAAACAGGTTTAGTTGTCTGTCGTTTACCGTGCCCACGGTTTCTATGAGTGCTCCCTCCATTACGGTTCGGTCCTTCGCGTGCGCACGGGCGCCCACTACTATGGCTTCTGCTGACTCCTCATAGCAAGCTTTACGCCGTAAAGATAAAATTCATTACCTTCTACGTCTATGAGGCCTCCCGAGGTAAGACGTACTTCTTTCCCTTCATCTACCTGCCGCATCTACGCTGTGAGTTTCCGTGCAGCTTTTGGGCTTTGACTTGTGTAGCAGCCTCACCCACCCACATACGCCTCATGCGATTTCTGTTCGTCAGGCCAAAGGTTTGCCTCCTGCTTCCTTCAGATTCCACCTCACGGTGGACACCCTTGCTCTTGGCTATGCACTTCCCGCTGCCGGGTGTGCTAGGGACTTTCACCCATAAGAAGTACGCCATGCTCGGCACACTAAGACGCATTGAAGCGCTATGTGTTGCAGTGCATCTCAAGGTCTTATTCCCACTCAATAGCTGCACTTGCGCATTGCGTATCGTTGCATGCCATCTTGTATTACCTCGTGCCATCTTGTCCGAATTAATCGCGAATCAGGGGTTGATTCAATTCCCCGGAAATAGTTACTTCGCATTTCCCGCCAATTTACACTAAGGACAAGTGCCGGCAATCATTCCTCGTTTCGCCTGCTGGAATGATGATCTTAAGTTTCTTGGGAATGGTCTTCAGCGGGTCGCCCAGGCAGATCTCATGGTGGCGAAGCTCGTTGCCGAAGTGGAGTATCCCTGCGACTCGGCGAACTCGTGTATATTTGCCGCGATCTCGCGTTCGTCATCGTACAAGCCAAGGTGTATGCACTGCACGTACGTTCTCTCATCGGTGCGGACAAGTTCGACCTTCTCGAAGTCGCCCTTCTTCTTCCAGGTTACCTCAGCCTTCGCCTAGGCGAACTCATCTTCGGTCACAAAATCAGACATGCGGATGGCAGAGAGAAATTCGAACGTACCCTTGCGAGCATAGTCTGCATCGTTCACTCTGGGCTGCCATCAAAGCCCTCAAGCAGCGACGTCACAAAGTCAAAGTAGCTTTCCATGCGATGGTCGTCTTTCTTGGATATCTTTACCGCGTAAGCAATGCCGTAGAGCGGAGGCATGGATTGTTTGTATTCACCGTTCTCGTCGTTGGGATCGCCGTGCCCGTGCACGACGATGATAGTCGCCGACGGAACCTCAACAATCGAGGGCTTCTTGACATGTTTGAAGACTGTTGATGTCCTGTTGGATTACCAGTCAAAATAGCACTATTCCAAAACACAAGTCGTTCTAGAGTCCCAAGAATTTCCAAGGATCTGTGCACTCTTACTTAAATCAATTTGAAATGCCTGATAGCAAGAAATCTAACGCAGTTTTATACTTGTCAACTCGCTCTAGGTCCTTATGCGAAATCTCGGAAAGTTGCTCAAGTTTCATATTGTGTTTTAAGTCAGCGATCTTAACCATGGTTGCGAGTTTGTTAGTAGCAACTCGTTCGATATATTCAAAATATGGCACACCTTTCTGATGAGTAAGAACCATAACAGCATCTACCACATCTGTACAAAGGCCTGCAGCATAAAGGTCATCAGACGTGATATCAGTATCTTCGAGTGTATCATGCAACCATGCAACTGCCTTAGCGTTATCACCACTCACATGAGCAGCAACATAAGCAGGGTGTTCAATATAGGGCTTACCTGCTTTATCTACCTGCCCAGCGTGCGCTTTAGTTGCTATTTGCTGCGCGATTTTCTCTTGCTGCAATGCCATCTAAAGCCTCCTGCTCGGTTATTTCATCAACCCAACGCTCGCCTACCCACATATCAGCTAGATCTGGATCTTCAAGCCACTTTTTTGTAGCCAGTCGTATCTAAAGAGGTTGCCAGAAATCTCACGAATATATAAAGGAGCGTTACACCCTTTATAATATCTCACAAAGCAGCCTCCTCAATTCCTACTGGCATAAGGACCTTATTAGAGTTCTCTACCATCCTTGTTGGATTACCAGTCAAAACGACACTGCTCCAAAACAAGTACACGAAAACGAACCACTTGTTAAGGCTAAAAAGGGCGATGATACTGCCTTCAGTGTTAACTATGAGCTGGTGAACTCAAAGGCATATCATGACCAGTTCGAAAGTCTTGACTTGCCAAAAGACGTGCGGGAAAGCCTGTACAAGTGGACAGGGGAAATTCTCAATGATACAGACGGGACACCATTTGAACGTATGATGGCAATTGATATCTGCACTGGTGAACACGTGGCAGACACTATGAAATATAAGCCAAGGAAGTTTGAGGTTACCTTTAATAGTGAAGATCAAGAAAAAATCTTCAGCATAAAGGTTTTGTTGCTTTTCTTCATAACCACCCAGGCAGCTCATATCCATCGGTGGCTGATGTTCTTTCGGCTGTAATAAACGAGAACGTTGGCGTATCAGTGGTTGTAGGTCATGACGGTAGCGTATATACAATCTATTCTATTAGTTCTGACGGGTTAACAAAAAGATGGAATAAATTACAGGAAAAGGCTAAGGCACTTACGGTTCAATCAGAAGAAGCTAATATGATTGCTCATAAGTGGCTGCGTGATAAGAAGAATAGGGGGTCAAAATGGTTCAAGATAGTAAAGATTTAGCAAATTCAGATATGCGGCTTCCCGATTCCATCATCTGGGGTGCTGATGATCGCAATTGGACATTTGACCCTGAGAAGCCTTATATGGGTATGTCAAAACATGCCTACGACATTGCTATGAAGCATACCCCTAAACCTTCTAGGAGTAACAATGGGAGCAATGAATAATCATTTGCTCAGTGTAAATTAAGCCACTCTTCAGGGTGGCTTTTTTCATGCCGAAAGAAGGCACATGAAGCTGACCATCTGGCACGCTAGTTGATGTGGCCCGTGCAAGGGGACGCTGCAAACACTCGTGCCGCTTCTGGATGATGAGGCTATACCTTATAACCTCGTTGATGTTGATTGGCACCCTTGCGCAGCACAGAGCAGAAGCGTTGATTACCTTCCAACGATTGCCGTCGATGATGGGGAACAAGAAATATTCCGTTGCAGAGGGCTTCCCAATGAGGAAGCAATACAAGCGATTCTTGACATGTTTGAAGACTAAGCCGTTCGGGAGAGCGGCTTTTTTCTTAGACCAAGCGTTGATGTCTTAAAAAGCTACGGGGAGGTTAGCGGCTGACCTTAAACAGCTGGATTAGAAGGGATACACAATGGACGAGCAGACCAAGCAGGAGCATAAACAAGAGCCTAAGAGCGACCTTAAGTACACCGATGCTGATGTAGACAAGATCATTGAGCGTAAGTTTGCTAAGTGGCAAAAACAGCAAGATGAGAAAGTTGCAGAAGCACAGAAACTTGCTGAGATGAACGCTACTCAGAAAGCTGAGTATGAGCGCGATCAGCTCCAGAAACACCTGGACGAACTTGAGCGTAGCAACGCAATCTCTGACATGGTCTCTGAGTCTCGCAAGCAGCTCTCGCAGAGGAACATCGATCTTCCTGATGAGCTTGTGCAGATGCTTGTTGCTGATGACGCAGAAACAACTAAGGCTCGCGTTGATTCGTTTGCCGAAACGTTTGAGGCTGCTGTTGCTGCAGCAGTACAGGCAAAGCTCGCGGGTAATGCGCCGAAAAAAGGCAATGCTACACCACTTACCAAAGCTCAAATCATGAGCATTCCCGACCGTGCGTTGGATTACCAGTCAAAACGGCACTGCTCCAAAACCCATTCACAGTAGAGCTTGTAGCAGCGGCAGTTGGATTACCAGTCAAAACGGCACTGCTCCAAAACTGCGTGCTTGTGCATTGTGCAAAACTGTGGTTGTGCAAGGCAATACCAAGCACAGGGCACCTTGACAACCGAATAGCCACATCAACCACAACCAGAAAGGAGGTAAGCCCGTGGACTTGCAGAGCATCACGCTCCGCTATGTAATCATCCTGGCGGATGGTAGGCGGGTAAGGGTAACTATTACCATCCCCGCTAAATAGCGGAAACCCTAGATAGACGCTGGTTAACAGCCCAATGCGTCTATCTAGGGTCGTGATGCTCACTATAGCAGACCATGCTAATCACGCGGGTCTATCTCGATGCGATCGCCCCCGTCCTCACTCTCAAGAATGAGACGGTAGCCACACACACTAGCGATATCAGCTAGCACGGTTGCGCTCATCCCGCCTTTTCGACGTAAAGCAGAATCAAGGTAAGAATGAGCTTTTCCCATCGTAAGAGATGCAGAATAAGGCGACGTTGGATTACCAGTCAAAACGGCACTGCTCCAAAACGGATCTACTAGACGAAATCGCCAAGCATCACTCATACGAGTGTGAGCAAGTCGTACAGCAGCACTGGATGGAAGGCATCACATGGGAAATGGTGACTCTGAAAATGGGTTACAAGACACGTGATAGGGCATATCGAAAAGCAGATGCAGCGTTTGGCTGGGCTGACCTACACTTTGATATTGTGTGGGTAAAATCAGACCAGCTAGCTCTTGTGAGATTGGAGCAGTAATGGACGAAAATCAAAATCAGACGGTGGCGGAAATCGCTGAGGAAATCAGATCTAAGCTACCCAATGAAAAAGAAATCTTCGACCGCGAAAAAGTAGGAGATGCGCTAGTAGAAATCGCTGACCTGCTGGAAAATCGCGGGCTAAATCTTGCTGAATGCGCTGAGGTTGGGCGTATGCTAATGCTTTGGGCAGGGTTTGAAATCGCTCTTAATGGCAACGAGTTACAAGCAAAATAAAC
>NZ_KE952967.1:42203-42875 GCF_000466405.1 Atopobium sp. oral taxon 810 str. F0209
ACCAGTCAAAACGGCACTGCTCCAAAACTGGCATCTCCACAGAGAGGCCTGTGCTCTCGTTGGATTACCAGTCAAAACGGCACTGCTCCAAAACCGCATGGAATAGCAGGTTGCAAACGCGCGGGTTGGATTACCAGTCAAAACGGCACTACTTCTAAACGGGCAGGGTTCAAAATCGCTGCTAATGGCAACGAGTTACAAGCAAAATAAACTCAGAGTAGCGACAATCAAAATCAGTCGATAGAAATAATCCCTCTCACTTGAAAATCAGGTGGGAGGGATTATTTATTTACAGCCAGATACTACGGAAAATCTAATCTTGATTATCAATATCATTACCAGAGTCTAATCCTATTTGCTCGCACTCACGGGCAAGTTCATCCACTTCTCTCATGAACTTAAAATGCTCTTCCCATGATTTACGGCTTATTTCAGCCCTTTCTTCCAAGTCCTTCTCTAATGCCTTACGAAATCGGTAGCCCGAAATCGCTTTGTAAATGAAATAAGGGCTAATCAAAATCAAGCCGAGAATAGCAAGAGTGCCATTCCAGGCGAGAAATTGTACGTACGTCATAGTGCACGTACGTCATAGGAAATCACCCCTTCGAAAATCAGTGTACCCAAATCAAAATCAAGCCATAGGTTGGATTACCAGTCAAAACGGCACTGCTC
>NZ_KE952967.1:42885-61176 GCF_000466405.1 Atopobium sp. oral taxon 810 str. F0209
AGCAAAATAAACTCAGAGTAGCGACAATCACCATAGCAAAATCACGTTTACGGGCGTTCTGTAACCGCTCAAGATGCTGAGACTCCCACGCTTCGCTAACGTAATAACTTCTCTAGCATCAGCTCCTGCCACTTAATCTGACTTCTCTTTATGTTTCAGCCAGACGCAGTTAATCCCTAAGGCTCACCGACATCTCATTCATCATTTTCTTCATCTACCAGAATTTTCAGCGAGGTATTCAACCAATCGCTGTCAGGGCGACATACTAGGCGCGCATTAGAGTACGCCATAGGCATAGTAAGTATGGTCTGCCCAATATAAGCACCTGACTCCGCAAGCTCCACTACTAGAGCAACATCGGGTCGGTCGTCATCAGACAAATCCAGCGGAAGCAGCAGACTCATAACATCGCGAGTGGGATACCAAGCGGGAACTGCAGTCTTGAAATTCCACCCAACACGTTTGCAGGCAACTTCGATGGCGTCATCCAAGCGATTCTTTAGGCGTCTACGAATGCAAATGTTACGCTCAACCAAATCACTAAGCTCGCCAAATGCTATTTCGCGCTCTTCCGGCAAATCGCTGCCAAACGCACGTGCAACCAGACCCAGTGCCTCAGCATCGCTCATAAGCTCTTCTTCTAGGAACTCTTGAGGCAGACGGTTGATGTTGTCCAAAAGGATATGGTCCGTATCTGGCGTAAGCGGCCTGTCGATATCAAAGAACAGATCTTCTTTGCATGTGATATAGCTGGCGCGCTCAGGTAATGGATTGAAAGTACTCACCAGCTGCTTACCCCAACCACGGCTGCCAGCCTTGCAGAATGCCTCGAATCGACATAATTTTGATCTTATCGATGAAGAGGTACTTCATCCCTAGACGTCAAGCAGTGTCTCGATGAGGGTTTCACGTTGTTCTAGGATATCCCCAGAGCGATATCTGTAACGGCCAAGTTCGAGATAGATGATGTGATCATCAGTAATACCTTCTATACATTCGTTAACCTCAGCGTCGACAATCTGATTGACAGGTTTCCGACACAGCACTAAGGGACATGTTGACCCACCAACATGTGGACTAACTTGGTCATGCTTCGGTTTTCGACTAAGGAGGTCCAGGAAGGAATGATCAGCATGTCACAAGTAGATTCTATACGACAGCTATGACGAAGGGGTGAGAGCATTACAGCAATTGCGGAGAAGGTTAACGTCACCAGAGATACCGTGTACAAGTACCTAAACAAGGACAACTTCTCCCCCCAAGATGTCCGTGAAAAAACGCAGAGTCTGCAAGATCGACCGGTATGCGGACATCATCCACGCTTGGCTCATCAAGGACCTCAAGGAATGGAAGAAACAGCGCCACACGGCACACAGAATCTGGGAGCGCCTAGTTAAGGAGATAGGCGCGAACATCTGCGAATCCTCCGTACGCGCCTTTGTCGCCAAGGAGCGCTCAAGGATAAAGGCCGAGCGCGATGCGATGGGATATATGGATCTGGAGTAGCCCGCTGGCGAGGCACAGGCTAACTTCTACATGAATCAGGTTCAGATTCAACATTCGCGACGCGATCCTCTTCCTCGTCGTGGTAGTCGGCAAGACCGACCAGAAGATGGTTGCCTACCTGGGCTCCTTGGAGTCTGATATTCTACCTCACGGCAGCCTGCACAATAAGGAGAGGGACAGGTCTCTAGAGACTAGTCCCTCTCACAGAAGTCATAGGGGTTTACCTGTCACTCGTCATCCCTAGGGTCGGACTCCTTGCCTGAATACTCGATGTCAAAGGGTCTGTTGGTGATAAACAGTACATCGACGTCCTCGTTGAGCGTAGCGCCATGGTACATGGTAGTACCGGGCTTCCACCAGATAAAGCTACCTGCTCCAAAGTTGCCCTGCTCGGTGCGCAAGATGCCACGTAGCACATACATCCCCTTAGCGCACTCATGCTTGTGAATCGCCACGGGATGACCCGCGGTGTAACGGACGAGCTTGACGATCATACCCGTCTCGGGGTCGTCCACGAGCATCAGCTCGTGGCGCACGCGCCCGCTCCTCTTACTCACGAGCTCGTAGTTGCTGAGATGGGTCTCGGCGGAGTTGAATATGATGACGTTGTCGTTGTTAACCATGATAACTACCTTACCTTTCCGTATTTTCTGAACGTCTTACTAAACACGGTTGCGCATACGATGCTGCTGCATGGTGGCTATGCCGCCCCGCCGAAGAGACCTGTGATACCCAAGACGAAGCCGATAAGTGCCAGGATGACGAGCACTTTAGTGGCGCTCATATTCTTGATCTTGAGCAGATACCAAGACAGTAACGTTACAGAAAGGGGCACAATACCGATGAGGATGGAATCAAGGGTGCTCTGGAGGCTGATAGTACCCTCACCGACGGCGATTTCGAGAGAGGAGGTTGCTGTCACGTAGTTGCAGGTCAGACAGCCGAGTACGATAGCACCCATAATGGTTGCGATGGAGATCACGCGGCTCAAGATGCCGGACTTCATCATGGACTCGACGCCCTGCTTGCCGGAGCGGTAACCTGTGAAAAACATAAAGTGCGAGATAGAGAGCATAGCCGTCATGATCAGTACAGCATAGAGCAGGGCACCGAAAGGGTTGCCACTCGAAACTACGGGCATGCAGATAGCCAGTAAGATGGGAGTGATAGTACCTTGCCAGAGTGTGTCACCAACACCGGCAAAGGGCCCCATGAGGCCTGTCTTGACAGAAGTGATGGCCTCGGGAGTCACCGCATCGTTCTTTGCACGCTCCTCCTCCATCGAGAGGGTAAGGCCAATGATGATACTGCCGAAATGAGGCTCGGTGTTAAAGAACTCGAGCTGGCGCTTCATGAACTCTATTTTCTTGGCCTTATTGTTAGGGTAAATCTTGTCAGGGATCTGCGAGTACGCGGTTAGCATCGCCGATGAGGTCAGGCGCTCGTAGTTGATGTTGCAGTTGAAGAAAGTGACCCACTTGAACCACGCCCAGTTGAGGTCATGCTTGGTCAGTGTCTGGGGCTCATTTGGAGCGGGAGTGACAGATGTTGCCTGCTCAATGTCTTCGCTCATTGCTGTGTCCTTCCTATTCGAAATCGTCATCAGAGTCGTCGGATGCCGTAGCCGCATCAATTGCGGACGCCGTCCTGCCCACCGCTACCTGCGAGGTCTCGGGGAACCTCGTCTCGAGGTTCACGTAGAAGAACGCGATAACAAAGCCGATAATTGCCACGGGCATAGCAGAGAGCCCCAGATAGGCGGTAATCACGAACCCAAGCACGAACCAGATAAGCGTGCCAGGGCGGTCTAGCGTGCGTAGGTTCATGGCGATGCCAAGTGCGGGGAGGATGCCACCAATAACCTCAAGCGTGTAGAGTGGGCGACCCTTCAGGGTCGCGATAATAGCAGCAACAGCGTCTACACCGAAGTAGCAACCAAGTGTCACAGGCACCACGCAGAGCACGAAACATATAACCTGGGGCGGGACGATGTGCAGGAAAACAGCCTTGCGCATATTCCCCTGTTCGGCAGCGCGATCGATGGCATGCACGACACCAACATTGGCGGTCATACGGATGACATTGATGATGGTGCCTACCAGCGAGATAGGCACGGAGATCGCAACGGCCTGCGCGGGATCGAGCCCGGCAGCAAGAGCCAGTGCCACTCCGAGGGTGCCAGCAAGACCTGGGTCGTTGGGCTGTGCGCCACCAGCAAAGATATACGCAATAAACGGCATCTGCACGGCTGCGCCGATAATGGCGCCCTGCACCGGGTCGCCCAACACGATGCCCACGAGCACGCCCGCGACAAGCGGTTTCTGGATCACCGACATGGCACCGAGGTTCATGAGCCACGGCGTGCCAACGAAGCCTAGGTAGTAGATAACACCAACAAGAAATGCCTGGAAGAGTGAGATGGTCATGGTTCCGTCCCCTTACTTCTCGAGTAGCTTGGCGACATCAATCTTGTTGTCGTCAGCCACAATTTGGATGGTAACCTTGCAACCTGCAGCGATCAGACTACGCAACGCATCGTATTCTTCCTCGGAGACAGCGATGTTCTGGTAGAGCGTCGTGCGGCCCGCGCGCATACCCACGCCGCCAATATTGAGTTCGGGGAACTCAACTCCCGCCTTATACATGCGCCAGATGGTCACTGGCGTCTTAGCCAGGATGATGAGCCTGTCCTGAGGCTTGAGGCCCTTCTTCATACGGTCGACGCCCTTCGCGACCGAAAAGATACCGAGTTTGACGTCTGCGGGGACGACGCCCTTGAGCACTGTACGCGTGAGTTCGTCCTGGGCTACTTCGTCATCGATCACCATGATCTTGTTTGCAGCGGTCGCCTTGACCCAAGATGTCATGACCTGACCGTGTATCAGTCGGTCATCGACACGTGTGAGCCTGACGTTCGCGAGGCCTGCTGCCTTTTCCATAATCTCCCCTTCCCTTCGTGTCTGTCTCATGTCCTGCAATGAGCTATGGAGCGATGCTGCGGGTTATCACGGGATGTCGCACACCCACGCCCGCCCCGTCAGACGAAGTCCTCGTCGTCCTCACCCTCACCAGTACGCTCCGCCGCCTCCTCCATACGAGCGCGGACATCCACCGTCGCTTGGGCTCCCGCCATCAAGAGCTGATGCTTAAGGTCTCCCAGCGAAACATCTTTGCTCATAACACACTCGAGAAGCATAGGCAGGTTCACGCCCGCGATGACCTCAATGTGCTTCTTGCCGAGAAGACGAGCAGCCGAGTTCGAGGGAGTGCCGCCGAATAGGTCAACAAACACCATCACGCCATCCCCCTCGTCTGCAACATCAATCGCCTCTGCAACGACATCACAGAAATCGAGTGGCTCCATACCTGCGCGCAGCTCTGCGGTCTGTACCCGACTCTCGTTACCAGCGAGAAGCTTTATAGCGCTCAAGAACCCGCTTGCCAGCTCACCGTGT
Organism: Atopobium sp. oral taxon 810 str. F0209; assembly: GCF_000466405.1. Taxonomy (GTDB): domain Bacteria; phylum Actinomycetota; class Coriobacteriia; order Coriobacteriales; family Atopobiaceae; genus Olegusella. Next base: position 47,847 of record NZ_KE952967.1, read on the forward strand.
GCTGCAACCACGATTCCAACCGACATGTAATCACCTCCTGCATAGTTTTCCTTGTTCATGTTGAGTCTCTCAGACTCAGCTGCTGGCGGTAACATATATCGTTATCCTTAATCAGGTTATTTAATCGCGCGCGAACGGTCGAAGTTTGTCTACAGATGGTACTATTTGCCTATTTTACAGCTTATTTGTTCTATACAAGTGTAGTCATGTCATATGGCATGACGGGATTTAAGGATGGGATATTTCAAAAACCCATCCTTACTTGACCATAATTTTATATATAGGTATGATGCATGTGGGGGACAGATTGCTGATGGAATTTCCTAGCCAGCCAAGTAGCACAATCATGATGGAATCAGGCGGAGGCGGAGGTAAGACATGGACGTTTACGAGCAAGATGGAATGGATGAAGCGGACCTTGGAGACGCACATAATGCCATAAGGAGCAACACAAGCTGCAATGCATTGGCTCTGCATCTGCTCGCATAGGCCGATAGCGACACTATAGACATTGTTGCTGGGCAATCTCACCTCTCGCTGAAAGATAATATATAGCGAGAGCCTGATCGTTTCTCAAGCGTACCACTGTGACAGATACAGAACTACAAAGGAGGCCAGCATGGCAAACGAAGATATCCGCGAGTCATCAGTGCCACTGCACGCCAAAATCTCAGATCGCATCAGGAATGCGATCTATATGGAGGAGTTGGAACGCGGCCAGAAGCTGCCCTCCGAATCGGAGATGATGACGCTTTATGGCACTAGCCGCGGTACTATTCAGCAGGCTCTCAGGACACTAGTTGATGAGGGACTTATAACTAAGGTGCGTGGCAAGGGTTCCTTCGTTGCAGGACCAGTGCTCTCCTATCCCACAGGCACCAGCCTTTTTTCCATGTCCGAGTCATTGCGCCTGCAGGGGGTACAGTTCAAGACCCAGGTTCTCGAGCAGCGCGTGGCTCCATGCACTCACTCAGTGGCAGAACACCTTCAAGCTCCCGTCGGGTCACCTTACCTCATACTACGTCGACTGCGCAGCACGACTGCTGGCGATCCTCTCATGCTTATGATGAGCCAAGTAAGCCTGACTGTCTGTCCTGGCTTGGACAAGGTGGACTTCACACAGGAGACCCTCTTCTCGGCGATGGAGCAAGCCTCACGGCGTAAAATTGCCTTCGCACGTCTGCAGTACGGAGCGCGTATTGCAGGCACAGAGAACGGAGCCCTACTCAGCTGCGATCCCAAGGCCCCCGTGCTCAACATCCTTCAAGTGGTCCATGTAACGGGTAACGTGCCGGTAGAGTGGGCAAACCTGTGGTTGCCAGCCAACAAATACGTTCTCTCGACGGTGCAGCCTAGGGCGTAAGGGAGCAGAGAAGGTAAGACAGCGTAAGCAGACGCGCAACCGCTCCGATGCAAAGCATGTCTCATTTAGGAAGCGAAATGACCCCCATATTCAGTTGGATCTTTTTTTGATTTCGAACCCGATGTGCAAAGTTTGAAACCCCAAGGCCAACAGGCTAACAGAGGTAGGATTTGACCTCATTTTTCAATAGTCGTTTCACTTTGTTGTAATGACGCCGAGAAAGTTTATACCGTTTAATAACGAGCCTTCGCAAGTTTGTGTAGGTTCCTAATCTAAACCTTCCTGCCGGGTAGTACGATCGACAGATCCAAGCATCTGAGCATGACCAGCGCAATGAGGTTATCGATATTCTGAACCCGCATACCATCCTCCGCGTGACCTTGATCTTGTTATTTATCGCCCCGACATGCGTGTTAGAGATTCCCAGCTCGACCGCTCTGAGAATCTCGTCTCTTCGTTTCCTGACGCTCCCCCTGTACGGCAGCCACCTCCAGTATCCTGCATCGCTGAGCCCACAACGTTCACGAGTCGAGACACCTCTCCGTGGTCTCGACGTCGGGGGGATTTGAACACGTCGCGGAAGTGCTTCTTGAGGTTGTATGTGCACCACAGCTCGGGGCTCTCACGCTGGATGACGGCGAGCGTTCTTACCTGCCTGTCGGTAAGGTCTTCGGGGTTCTTGAGCAGCGTGCGCCCGCTTCCCTTGATCACGTCGGCCCGCGCCTTGGTCTCAGATTCAGATCCACTGAGTCGCCGCATGGAGGACGCGCTCATGCTCAGGAAGGATGAAACGAATGAGTGAGATGACGGGAATGTCTGGGACCAGGAGCGGGTTCTGGCGAATGTTCCACGACTAAGACTGGTGCCTGACCGACAAGCTCTTCGAGGCGGTCTGGTCGTACGTCAGCAAAAACGACGTGCGTGTGGACTTCTTCGTTGCCGAGGACATGGCGGACGCATACAGGACTGAGAGGAAGAAGAAACGTATCCTGATCAAGATGAGCCTTTCGGAGGAAGGGCTCACGGCCAAGCAGAGCCTTACGGTCTAGCAACGCGTGACGGAAAGTCTCTACCCAGAGTCAGGCCAGCGGGAGAAAAAGGAAGTACTGGACGAACAATACGACGTTACGCTCACCCTGTCCAACCCTGTCACCTATAGACGGGGGTGAGTTGAGCATACGGTGCAACGAGCCGGTGTCAGTTACGCGCAATCGGACGGCTTGTAACCCCGTTTTCAAACCAAAGGTCAACTGCGCTAATCAGAATCCGCTTGCCGTCTTGCGTGGTACAATCTCAAAAACTTGCAATTTATACACTTTTTTAAGATCGGATTTTCGTGATACCACGTAACAAATACCTTGAGGAACTTAAGACGTTCTAGGACACCGACATCATAAAGGCTGTCATGGCATGCTTGTCAATGCCGTGGATTTCCTCTTAGGGAGGTAATTCACAGCGATTATGAAAACCGACTCACTCTTCCTGTTATTGAAGCTACTAGATCGTTAGCGACGGCAGAATCTGACATACGGAGAACCTGTTCGTCCTTGCGCGGAAAAGCGAGCGGTGCCATGCCCCCGTACCACACCGTTTGCCCATCGAGAATGACGAGGTTGGGGCAGCTGTCTAGGACTTGCACGTCAATACCCTGCTGAGTGAGCAGGTCGACTGCACGCTCTTCCCTCTCCGCCTTACGTGTGTTGTCCTGGTTTGACTTCTGCAAGAAGACAGATATACGCTTGCCTTGCTCCTTGACACGGACAAGAATCTTTAGCACGGACGCAAGCCGATTGAGATGGAGCTCTGAGCTTGCGATGAGAACCAACTTGACGCTGTCTTCTATATCAGCATCGAGTCGCTGCAAGAAACCCTCGCGACTTACAAGCTCGCCACGGACATCTTCACTTACAGGACTGCCAACCGTGTATCCGAGCCTGCCATACTCCTTCAAACGACGTCGGAACATTCGGTCAAGCATCCGAATCGACTCGTCAACGTAATCGTACACGACAACATCTGTCTTCCCTTCGCAATCACGCTGGATCCTCCCGACACACTGTGCCACTAATCCCTCAAACGCCATAGGTGCCGCGACAAACAAAGTGTCGAGTCGCTTCTCGTCAAACCCCTCACCAAGATAGCTCTCGGTGCCTACGAGCACGAACGGAGAGTCCAGACTGAAGGCTGCAAGCCTGTCCAGCTTCTCGCGTTTCTCCTTTGGGGTGCCTTCACCCGTGAGCAGCAAGGCCGGGCAGCCTCGCGCGGCGATAGACGCATGCAACGTTTCGGCATGCTCCACGCGCCGGGTCAATACGAGCGATGTGCGCCCATTCTCCCAAGAATCGACGACGTCGCCGACGATGAGAGCTGTCCGCACGTCATCCGAGCAGACACAGTCAACCGTCTTTACAAAGTCGCCCTCCACCCCCTTCTCGGAGCGAGTCTTGGTGAACCGAGGAAGAAGAAGCCGCGAGAAAGCTGTGTCTCGTAGCGCCGCCTTACATCTGACGGGACCAAGGAGCATATGCATGATTCCCTGGAGATCGTCGCTACGCTTAGGGGTCGCAGTCATTCCAAACAGACGACGCGAGCGAACAGCAGAGAGCACCTCCGTGTAGTTTGGTGCGGAAGCATGGTGGCATTCGTCGACGATAACCATGCCATATTGCCCGAGAAGATCACTCACGATACGCTCGCCTTTAACATCGCCTTTCTCGAACAGCGAGCCAACGAGCGCGATGTCGATTATGCCGCTTGGTTCCCTCCTGCCGCCTCCAACCTGGCCAATTACAGAGGTCTTCCTTCGACTCTTCCTTCCAGTTGGAGTCAGGAGGATAGGTGGTTCCTCATCAATGTCGAGGAACTCTGCCAACCGGTCGCGCCACTGAGCAAGTAGAGCGGCGGTTGGGACAATGACGAGTGTACTCACCTTGACTTGCGCAATAAGCCCTGCGGCAACCACCGTCTTTCCGAACCCAGTCTCCGCGACGATGATTCCGTCTTCGAACTTAGATATCTCATCGACAACGCGCGCTTGCTCGTCTCGAAGCGTTCCCTTGAAGGTGACCTTTATCTTGCGACCATCGCCTCGCTCATCTCTGGTCTTTATCTCGGTACCACAAGATTTAAGCAGAGACTCGACACCCTCCTCGCACGTGCGGGGAAGCCCGAGCCATTCTTTTGTCTCATATTCGAGGTGCAATATCCGAGGTGTCCCGTAGACCGACTGCCGCATTGCTTGCATCTTGTAGAACTGCGGATTTGCTATAGCAGCAAGCCGGCGCAAAGCGTCAAGCAGCGCCGTGGAAAGCCCTGCCTTCGAAACATAAATCCCGTTCGCCCTGACGATCTCAACCGAACTAGGTGCATCAGACGGTTTCAGCATCGTCTTCTGGCGGGGTTGCCACGGCAGTTTCTCGGAACTTGCATCCTTGGATCCCGATAATTGTCCCTCATCCAGCATAGCAAGCGTTCCCAAGACGTTCTTCCCGAGCTTCGCTATGGTTGCCTCAATATCCTCACCTGGCATCCTCCCTAAGTTCGAAAGATATGCCCATTGGTCGCTATATACTGCAAATGTTCCATCCACAAACATAGTATTGTCATTGCGCATTGCGTTCCCCTGGAATGGGAGCGCGATGAGGTTGCCGAAACCACCCTTGGGAACAACGTCTTGGTTGGGAAGCATGCGATCATAGGAATCGAAAGAGATACTCCCCGACTCCCTCATCGCCCACGTGAGAAGGGCAGCTCCCATCTTCCTTGCCTCGCCAGCATCCACGGGCTCCGTGAAGAAAATCCACGCATGCGCTCCGTCGCCCGAACGGGACCTCTCAACAGCAAGGGGAACGCCAGCGAATAAGCAGGCATTGTAATAGGAAGACACCGCCTTCTGCCAACCCTCTCCATCGAAGTCCACGACGAGAAAGTTTGTCATGTGGTCATCCACGAGAGGGTAGGATCCGATAACACCTCGGTTGGGGCGCTGATCGCCCTTCATGTGAGCAATGAGCAATCTGTCGGAGAGCGGGGTGAACGCGCGGCTTTCGCAATCCGCACAGCGTGCAAGCTTCCTATCCCTTTTGGGGCAGACACCACACTTCCAAAAGTTGGCACATGCGGGAGAGTACGCAATACCATCACGCTTTTTGTCGTGATAGCTCTCCGCATGGACATCGTCCCTGCCAGCAAATAGCAGGCGAAAAAGTGCGAGCTTATCCACCGTAGGGCTGGCAGACGATACAGCGCGACCCATTTGAAGAGCAGCACAGCTCGGAGGAAGCGAATACGTACCAATCCCCTGATCACCAACACGCCATTCATCCAAAGAGGCGTATCGGTTCACGCCATCCACATCGCTGCAGAGCACGATTGGGTCACCACCGGAAACGGACTCGAGAAGGCTGATGAAGTTGTACTCAAACGATCCTATGCGGGACGTGGGCTGCAGGTTACTAGACATCAGCACTCGACCCTTCCGCATACAGCAAAATCGAAATCGAGGGAGAATCGCCCTTCCTTACTGGCATACAGCTTGCGTATGGCGGTCCCTCCCTTGATGGCAGTGATCTCCTTGATCATAGAGGTTTATCAGAAGCAGGTCCTGCGTGAAAAGCCCGATGCAGTCTCCCGCAGTTCCGATAACAGTGCTGCGAGTTCCGACAATTACGATCGTAGTGCCGATAACCTGTCCACAACGGAACAAAAGGCGCTCTCATATATGGGGGGAACGGCATCAGTCAGGAGTTCTGAGGTAGCAAACCTGCTCGGGATGTCGCAGCGCAGCGCGCAGAAGCTGCTCAATCGCCTCGTCGACAAAGGGTTCGCAGTCTCTTTCGGAGCGAACAGGAACAGAAGATACTCGATTGCGAAGGGTTATCGGTAATGGTGGAACAGAATCCCGAGCGACTCATGAGCGAAGCATAATCCAACTCTCTTTTTCACATCACGTGGGAGAGACTATGCCCCAACCACAACATTGTTGCCATTCGCGAGACGATGGGGATTTAGGTAAACCAATTTGATTAGCAATACCGAGAAGGGAATGTTCCTCTTGTATTTGCTAACGTAAAAATCGACAGTTTGCAATGTATTGGCGTCCTAATTGCAAATTTTGCACTGACATTGTATACTATGTGTCATTACATTAGTGAATAGAGGGTACTATGACCACTTTGACCATGAGAATTGATGAGGATTTGAAGATCAGTGCTGCGGAAGTAGCTGAATACTATGGATTTGACCTATCCAGCATCACACGCGCTTTCTACAAGCAGATTGTAAGGGATCACGCCATCCCGCTTTCACTGGGCTACGGAGAGCCGAACGCGGAGTCACTGCGCGCCTTGGCTGAGACTCAGGAGATGATTGAGAACGAATCAGGTAAAGCATATACCTCTGGAGCCGACCTCCTAGCAGCGGCAATGCGTGCAAGCGATGCTCCAGATCAAGTACACTCCCGCATTTTCTAGGGATCTGAAGAAGAAGGCAGCGAAGCGCAAATGGAACTTGGACGAACTCGCGCACGTCATCGACCTCATCTGCGAGAACTCGCCGGAGTCGACTGTAGAGCTTAAGTCCAGGCACAGTATGCATGTCTTGGCTGGTCAGTGGCATGGCAGTCGTGAGTGTCACGTAGCAAACGCAGGTGACTGGCTACTGATCTGGGCGGTTGACGGCGATTATGCCTACCTGCAGAGAACGGGTTCGCACGACGAACTGTTCAGGTAGAAGATACTTTTTATTTGATTGACGTGATATTAGAAAACTTCTCTAGTCCAATCGTAATTTACTGACTAGCAGTAGCTACAACGAAGTGGTAGTCGAATGCATGCAATCTAGTTAGAACAACCATAGTTGTCGCTGTTCATATCGGAATCCGCTAATCTTTTGCTATTGAGAAAATCAGGCACATGTGCCCTTATTTCGATAAATAAGGAGTGGGAAGGAAGCCATGGAGATCAAGCGCGACAAGTAACCTCGACGACCTCGTGATGCACATGGGCAACGGCATGATAAAGGTCGTAACAGGCATCAGACGATGCGGGAAGAGCTACCTGCTGCTCAACCTCTTCGAGGATCACCTTCTCGCATCTGGAGTTGATGACGCCCATATTGTCGACTACTCCTTCTGATTTCAGTTCTTCGACAATGCACTTCATAGGCAGAACTTGCTATAGCGATGGACGCCAATAATGACCTTGACCATCCCGTCATCATGATAGAACCTACGGATCTTCTTTAGGTAATTCTCCCAAGGGAATGGACGCATGATAGTTCCAATCTTCATTGGAGCCATCATGGCAAAAACTCCTGTTTATGGAGGTATCTTTCGTTAAATATACGATTTATACCCCAATAACTAAAGAATTTCTTATTCCCACTCGATCGTAACAATCGCCCTATACGTGCTATTACACGTTGTATCGTACCACCCTGTCTGCTCATTGCCCTTAAATCCGAATCACCTTGTAATTACTTTGTTGATTGAGGGTGATTACAAAACTCATTTTTTCTAGTGAGATTTGCATACTTCTCGATTATTTCCCAGCGACTATTATTCCATCCATAAAGGAACTGTTGCAGGTAGTTTGCATTCCGTCAATACAATGGCATTCCACTCGGATCCTCTTGCAATCGTCTCGAGCAACCCATTCGCCCATCCGAGAGTAAAGTCAAAGCTTTGCTCGTCAGACGTTTCTGATGCCTATTCTGCGTAGCGCCCATCTCAATCAAACGCTTCTCGACAACGGAACAACATCTGCTTTCGTCGATAGAAACGCTTGGGGACAATGCCTTAAATCCTGATCTTTCAGAAATCAAGTTTGAGAGTCTTTCCCATCTAGATGATTTAGATCAAATGGATTTATAGCATTCTTCAAAACAATATTCCTACGCAAGAACGAAATATCCCAGCAGCCGTAATCGATAAACGATTATCGTCTGGTTACAACCCATTTGCCTTTTTCACGGTCAAAATGAGCGTCTATGGTTGTTATGTCATCATTTACTATCATCTCTAGATACTTCACCCAACATTCTAATTTGATGTGATAGAGTTGTTTGTTTGCACTTTTATCCGATGTGACGAAGAAACCTAAAACAGTTCCAGTTTCATCAACTTCGAAGGCTGGAATTACAAAAGAATGAATAATTTGATTGAGTATTCGCCTGCAGGGAACAGATAAAGCCGTCTCATTCTCGAAGTCATAGTAGTTGTGTTCTGGAAATCGACGAAGCAAAGGGCTAACATATTCGGGGTTTTCTAATTTGTTTGGAATACTACCAACGGGCATACAGTAGTCGTTTATTGAATCAGTAGTTTTTTTGGCATCTAATAAAAGTCTGGCAACAAATGCAGAATATATCAATGCTCGTTCGATGAAAAAATCGCTTCTGTCATCTTCGTCGTATTCAAAAGGCAATGCTGTTGAAGTAAGCTGGCCAATCAGGCTGTGCAATTCTTCTTTCCAAGGAATTGAGTCTAGAATCATTTCCCTTACTCGATTCTGTTGTTGGGGACAAGCACTGGGAGTTGACATCTGAACTCCGTTCCGCTCTTGGCCAGTTTGTCAGCAAACAGATAAATGTCCAATACTTATATTTTCTCTATAGAAAAAGGTCGGATACCCCCAGCTTCTAGAAGTCTCTCTATTCAGAAAGAGCAGCTGCATACTATCGTATAGTAAAGAATCCGTTGCACCTCTACAACGAGATGGCGCTGGTCAGGCTGCTCTTCGGCTTCTAGCTCGGAATGACCTTGTGACACAAGCCGACACTCTCGCTGATTGAGAATCTCGGCTTTTTTCTTTGCAGCGGGGTTCTAAATGGAACCAATCGTCGTCGCCATCATCACGGGGTTGTCACCCTCGTCGGGGTCATACCTTTCAATTCCAAGGGCAATTAATAATTGCTTAGAGCTTAAGACACTCCATGAGCATGACATCCCTCGCAGAAGGGCAGAGTGCCGCACCCTTTATAGCGTTATCGACGGCATTGTTCTGCGTGGCCTGCCTTCTCTACAACTGTCTACCCAGATCACGGTGCGCACGCTCTGGTTCGCAAATGAGACTGGGTTCGTTATTTGATTTTACACTGCTTGATTATACAGCGAATATACTGATATAATCTCAGCAGAAGGGAGCAAGAACGAAGGAGACAGCACCATGGCAAACGTCGCGAGCGCGATTAGAGACACCGTGCCCATATCGCTTTTCAACCGCGGCCTCGCCGGCAAGGTGTTCGACGAGGTCAGGAAGACCGGCGCGAAGGTGGTCATGAAGAACAACTTGGCGGAGTGCGTACTAATGCCACCCGAGGACTACGTCGCCATCATGGACGAGATCGATGACGCTCGCCTGCTTGCGATGGCTACGGAGCGCATGACGGCGGCAGATCCCAATTCCTTCATCAGTGGCGATGACCTCTGGGATGAAATGGGTGTCACCGACAATGACATCGCGGTCATGCCTGACGTGGAGTTCGAATGAATTGGTACGATAAGTACCTGCCCGAGGCCAGGGGGGACATCCACAAGCTCGACGGTAGCCAGCGCAAGCTAGTGCGCAAGGCAATTGAAAAGGTCAAGAAGAACCCGCTGCCCGCCGATGAGGGCGGCTATGGGAAGCCGTTAGGCCACAAGCAGGGAACCAACCTAACCAGCTTCCTGAAGGTGAAGCTGCGCGCCTCGGGTTTGCGCATAGTATACAAGCTGGAAAGGTCTGAGAGCAGCTTTCTAGTCGTGATCGTTGGTGTACGCGCTGACAAAGAAGTATACAAGGAAGCCCAGAGCAGAGTAAAGAAGCATGGGCTCCTTTAGGATTGAGCCGTAGAGGCAGGAGTTTACGATTCGCGTTGATGAGGTTGTACCGCATTATATAGATCAATTTGAATCTATCGAACTGAATGACCGTGCGACCAGATTTATGCGGAGCAACTTACTCAAGCCAAGATTCTGCGAGAAATGCTTGAGAGATATGGGTTTTTGACTTCCTGGGAAATCAACTACCTAATGGAAATGTTTCCGATTCTGCAATGACAATGGAAAGGTGGAATGTCTTTGGACGCCGAGATGTCCGATAGTGAATCGAACAGTTCGATACACATTGATAAACTTGATAATGGTGTTGGCGCAGATTATGGCAAGTTAGCGGGCGCTCTGGATACGAGTGGAATCAAGGCTGCCATCGATGCAAGCGGCCTGGCTGATTCGATCGCCTCGAAAGGATTGAAAGCAACCATTGATTCTGGTGCATTGGAAAAGGTTGCCAACATCAGCGGGATTGCAAAATCTATCGACACCGGGGCTCTTAAAGCAGCGAGCGAGGCTCTTGGTGGCGCTCATAGCGATATCGGAAAGCGTTTCTCTTCGGTTGTCGACGACGCCGCTTTCAAAGGGATTGACGCTGGTTCACTGACATCGAGGCTATCTGCAATGGATTACTCCATTCCCGACCTGAGCTATGCCGTATCGGGCGGCGTTGCAGACTGGCACCAACTCATCGTCATCGGTAACGGTTTTGACCTGCAATGTGGTTTGAGATCAAAGTTCGGCAACTTCTTCCAGCCACGCTTCGAGAAGATTAAGGGAATATCTGACTATAAGCGCGAAACCTGGAAACAGGTCATCACGGAATCTGGTCTTACGGTCTGGGATTTCATACTTGAGGCGAATCTCGATTCGCTCTGGTGCGACATTGAGGCTGTCATAGAGAGGTGGGTACTTTCAGCCAGCTTCGAAGACCGGACGCCTTCGCCCTTCAGGAAAGCGGTAGGGCATATAAAGCTCAACCCATTTACAGACGGTGTGTTTGTGCTAGTCAACGGACGCAGGAAGAGCGAGCAGGACGACGAAAGCTTCATGCTGGGCAACATTGCACGATACGCTTGGACCTTACGTCCTGAGATTGCGACAGAAGGATACAACCGCGACCACTTCATGAGGCTGTTGAAACACGACCTTTATCGTCTTGAGCGTGCATTTGGCGAGTATCTGTCCAGTGAAGTAGCTGACAACGAGGGCTACGCGGAGAAATGCAGTTGTCTCTACGGCCTCATCGAGAGAGACGGCAAGAAAAGCGGAGAGGGCTACCATTCGTCTACCTCTGTGCTGAGCTTCAACTACACCGAACAGATTTCCAAATGTTTTGATGGTGGCGAAGAGGGAGCTTGCGTAAACATCCATGGCAAACTCGGTGGTCAAATCATCTTCGGCATCGATGGCAAAGACTGCATGGACAACCCCGATGCAGTAGCATTCACAAAGACATTCCGCCTGATGCAAATAGGCGGATCTCGGACCGACAAGTTGATAAGCACCGCTAACAGCGCCAACCTACGAGATGCCACCGATGTCATCAAGTTCTATGGGCACTCGCTCGGCAAGGCTGACTACTCCTACTTTCAATCCATCTTTGATGGCGTTGACCTATATGAGAGCAAAACGGTTCTCGTCTTTTACTACCCGTACAGCAGAGCTGATGGTGCCGAGACACAGAACGAAAGGTGGCGCACCTGCCTTGCGAACTCAATCAACAATCTACTTGTCGATTATGGTGCCACCATGGACAATCAGGACCACGGGAAGAACCTGTTGCATAAGCTGCTGCTTGAGGGACGGCTGATTATCCGAGGCGTGGAGACAGCATGACGGAAGATATGCACAAGCTTACTCTGGGCGAGGTGACATGTAGAAACCTACCTGGCCATTTCTTGCATATGAATAGAAAGGCATACTCATATGGAATACCCTCTTTATAGCTTCACCGACGAACGTCTCAACTTGCAAACAATTGAGTTCGCGGACCTCGGCCAGCTTAAAGACATAGACGAGGGTTATGTCGTATAGAGTATAAGGAAGCCCTTGACAAGGCGGTCAAAGGCAAGTTTCCAAAGGTGATCTCTTCTTTCGCAAATGTTGGCGGAGGATGGATTTTCATTGGCGTCAAGAATGATCGCACCATCGTTTGTATCAATGCGCCGCGCACTAATTATGAACAGACGGCTAGGTAGATTGTTCATCACCGAATTCAGCTGGTGCCAAGGTTTGATTGTCGATTTGTCAAAAACCCTGATGATACTGGCAAAGGCGTTCTTGTCATCGAAGTGCAGGAGGGAGTGCAGCCATCTCATCTCGCAAATGGAAGCGTTTATGTGAGGACTGAGCCAAATGCGGACGAGTTCGCAGAGAAGACCGACAGCTACACGCTGATAGACTTGCAGCGGAAAGCGCGAGCTTTCAAAGATGAGCTGGATGAGTTCTGCCATCGTACCGTATATTTCCCGCCGCAAACTATAAGACCAGACGGGACGTTTCTCTATACTTTTCCCTTGTTCGACGTCTATCTCAAAAGGCTATACAGACGGAGGAACGACGCTGTTCCTTTCGACGATTTCGACAAAACTGTCGAAACGATGACCGAAGCGTTCGAGTCCATCTACAAGGAAAAGTGCTTTTGACAACGCGCCCATAACTCCTTGCTGTTCAGGCGCGTCATCAACAACTTTGTAGACGACTCTGTACCCATCATCGAACTTTTCTATGATGGGTCCATTAAAATTCGCATGCCTATTGCGATGTGGCAGGGCGGCGAGCATGAACATACACTTTTCTACCTCGTCTCGCTTAAGTCGATAAGGAACACGGAGCTCGTCCGAGTAATCGATGGCCTGACCTTTGCCGGAATTGTCATGCAATCATGCCAGGTCGTCGATACTTACCTTGATAAGATAGGCAGAAAAGCCAGTGATTATGCAATCACGACTGAATTTGAGAGCATACAAGGCATAATGATAGAATTTTCGCACTCAGGAGTTCGATGAGTACACCAAAGAATATGGTCTCCTCTTTGTTGGCACGATCGATGAGCGTTCGCGTCCCTGGATTGCTCATGATGATGAGGACAGCAAGCCATTTACTGTAAATAATTGGTCACCACAGCGTTCTACGAGAGCTTTGGTCTGCCCTTA
>NZ_KE952968.1 GCF_000466405.1 Atopobium sp. oral taxon 810 str. F0209
GCCCAGGTAAAAAATGGCGCGAGGGCGCTTCTTGAACCCGATGCGGACAAAAGGATGCATATTGAACCCGATGCAAGTAAAAGGACGCATTATGAACCGCCTGTGAGGGAAGGTGAAGTTGGAAGAGCGCATGGATGCGTTCATACAGCTTGGTTCTACCTTTCAAGCAGTTTTTCAAGAAGACTTAGGTCAGAACTGGAACAGGGCTGACCTAAGTGCACGGAAATAGGTACACATGTTCGTGTATAATGAGTATCTCTTTTGATTTTTGGCTGGGGGCAAGCAGTGAGTCTGCGTAGCGGCGAGCAATATAAGCGTCCGGATGTGGCCGCGCTGCGTGAAGCAATTGACGCGCGGCTTCGTGGTCGTGCTGCCTTCAGCGATACAAATTACAGCGATGAGCCTATCATTTTTTCGGGCAAAAAACTCAAAAGTTATGTGCCTGAGCAGCTCGCGCAAGCGAGGGCATTGGCACACAGCCCTGCAATGCTGCATCACAGTGAGGCATATATTTTTTGGCGTCAGGCAAGATTGCTGGCTGACTACGAAGATGACTTTGAGTACCACGGACATTTCTCGCGCTATTTTCCTACCTATCAGTTGATGAGTAGCGAGCAGCTGAGGGGCTATTTTTCTTGGCGTACCCAATGGCGCCAAGGCAAGGTACAGGCTACGGAGACCTCCTTTGTATATCTTTGTGCTTATGAGTTGTTGCATTGTGTTGGTGTAGATGATGCGCTGCAAGCTCACAAACAGCTGAGCCGGTTACGCAAAGACTATGGCAAGGATCTTTTGGACCATCGCCTATTCAAAAATTTGACTGAGTGGATGGACGAGTTTGTCATCTATTGGGATTTGCCTCAGGAGCTATTAGAAGAATTGCCCCATCGTGATGAAGATAGTGTCCTGCAGGTTTTATCTGCAATTTCAGATGCCAGTGATGAGCAGCTTTTTTCTGCTTTAACAGGACTTTCTTCGTATCATATTGAAAGTTCTGCCTTGTATAAAGCGCGTCCTGCTGCAGTTCGGCATGTTGTTTGTGGGGTTGTACGCAAAGTTAGTGCCCATCATGATCGCTCACTCAAGCGCAGTATGCTGGAGAGCTACTGTGGCGTATGTACGGAACGAGATTTTCCCATGCTCCGCAATGCAGTTTTTGCCGATCCAAGAGCGGGGGCAGATCGCAGCTATGAACTGAGTCCTTTTGATCAGCTATATTGCCGACATGGTTTTTGGTCGCGCAAACGTTATTGGGGTATGGCAAAGTCTCGCAAAAAGTTTGGTGAGTTGCTTAAAACCATTGATGCTGCTATGCGGGAACAGCTGAATTTTGAACCTGCCATCGAAAGCCCCCTCAAAACCCGTTATATCGTAAAGGCGGCTCGTGAACTAACTCAGCAAATTGTGGATGAGCAGAAAGCAGCAGAACGTCGGGCGGTACATATTGATTTTTCCAAGCTGGGAGGTATTCGTGCTGCTGCTGATACCACGCGAGATCGTTTAATTGTGGAAGAAGAACCTGAATTTGTTTCAGATTTTGCGGCAGTTACAACGGAAGTGTCCGAGCCAGATGCAACTGATAAAGGACGGTCAGAGCATGCTGGCAAGGACTGTCGAGTCACAACGGAAGTGTCCAAGCCAGATACAACTGTTAAGCTCAGTGACGAAGAGCAGGCTTTGCTTAGCTGCTTGCTTGAGCAGAACTCTGTACATGCATTTGAGCGCGAACATCAGTTGATGGCATCACTGCTTATTGAGTCCATTAACGGCAAGTTGATGGATGTTATTGGTGATGTGGTAATTGATGCGGGTTCTGATGAACCCCAAATATATGAGGACTATTTTGACGATATAAGGGAGTTGCTCCATGCCTAGGGTACCCAAGCGCATAGCAAATACGGTAATCAATTCGCTGAAGGGTGGCGTTGTACCTCGCGTGGGTTTGCCCTATATCACAGTGGGTCGTGAGCATGAGATCGAAGCACTGCTCCATGATGTGGAGGTTATCCGCGAAGGAGGAGCATCGTTTCGTTTTGTAGTAGGCAAGTATGGCTCGGGCAAGTCATTTTTGTTGCAGACCATTCGTAATTATGCAATGGATTTGGGCTTTGTAGTCATGGATGCCGATCTATCCCCTGAGCGTCGTTTGCAGGGCAGTCATGGTCAGGGTCTTGCTACCTATAAAGAGCTTGTGCGTAATATGGCCACTAAGACTCGTCCCGAAGGTGGTGCGTTGACACTCATTCTCGACCGTTGGATTTCTGGTGTGCAGAGCACAGTAGTTGCCGAAGGTCTACCAGCTGATGCTCCCAATTTTGCCGCTGCCGTCGAGCAACGTATTAGTGATGTCATAGCACAGATGGGTGAAATGGTTCATGGTTTTGATTTTGCTCACCTGCTGCAGCTGTATTACCGTTCGTACCTAGAGGGTAACGATGAGATAAAGGGCAAGGTTATTAAGTGGTTTCGCGGGGAATATGCCAACAAGACCGAAGCTCGTCGTGAGTTGGGTGTAGGCATTGTCGTAGGTGATGATGATTGGTATGAATACGTCAAGCTCTTTGCGTTTTTTCTCAAACAGGCGGGCTATGCAGGCTTATTGATGCTGGTAGATGAGCTAGTCAATATCTATAAGGTGCCAAACTCGATTACCCGTCAGTATAACTACGAAAAAATTCTGACGATGTACAATGACACTTTGCAAGGCAAGGCACGCTATCTGGGCATCATTATGTGTGGTACACCCCAAGCTATCGAGGATCGTCGTCGGGGCGTGTATTCCTATGAAGCCTTGCGCTCTCGTCTCTCTGAGGGTCGTTATGGTGCGGGTGTCTATAAGGATTTAATGGCGCCCGTAATCCAGTTACAGCCGTTGACCCATGAAGAAATGCTGGTGTTGATAGAAAAGCTTCAAGACATCCATACGCAACTCTATGCTTATGTACCTCGTCTCAATGAGATGGATTTGGTGAACTTTATCAAGCAAGAATACGAGCGTGTAGGTGCAGACACGCATATCACACCACGTGAGGTGATTCGCAACTTCATTGAGCTGCTGGATATTTTGTATCAATATCCTGAGGCTCAGGTAGGCGAGGTGATGGGGCAGGCAATAGGGCGCGCAAGTGAGAGCGATGCTGCAGCTTTTATAGATACCGCTGGCATTGCTTTGCCTAGTAGTAGCGCTCACGGCATCTCTGGCAGTCCGCGGCAAGACGTTTTTGAGTTCAAATTGTAAAAGGCTTTGCGTGTCTTGACTTTGTAGAACTCAACTGTACTATCTGTATTAAATGAACTAATACAGTTATAGCTGAGGAGGTGCAAAGTGATTCAAATTAGCTATAAAGATTCTCGGCCCATTCACGAACAAGTAGAAGATGGCATACGGCGTCTTATTGTGTCGGGGGCATTGGCGCCAGGCGAACAGTTGCCTTCTGTGCGCGAGCTAGCATCCACGCTCGCTATAAATCCCAACACTATAGCTCGTGCGTATCGTGAGCTTGAAATGCAGGGTTATGTATGCAAAGTAGCAGGTAAAGGCTCGTTTGTAAGTGAAGGGGTGCCTGATGATCATCAGCGCATTAAAGATTTACGCTCTGCTTTTGACGAAACTGCAACTGAGCTTCTGTATTTGGGCGTTGATTTGGCCGCATTAAAAAAACAACTTGATGAGCTTGCTCGTGCTATGGGAGGGGAGGGACAAAATGACTAATGAAATGCTAATTACCAAGGATGTCGTAAAGAATTTTGGCGATTTTCGTGCGCTTGATTGCGCTTCGATAAACGTGCCAAAGGGCAGTGTTTATGGATTAGTAGGGCCTAATGGCGCTGGCAAATCTACCTTGCTCCGTCATGTCATGGGAATACTTCGTCCTGATGAGGGTGAAGTTTGTATCGATGGCGAGCCTGTGTGGGAAAACGATGTGCTTATGCAGCGCGTTGCCTTTATTCCCGATGAGCTGTTTTACTTCCCCAATGCAACAATTCAGGATATGAGACAGTACTATCGCGGACTCTATCCTCGTTTTGATGATAAGCGTTTTGAAGCTTTGCATGAGGTGTTTACCACGATTGATAGCAAACGCCCCTTGCGTCGTTTGTCCAAAGGCATGCAAAAACAGTCTATTTTTTGGTTGTCTCTATGTTGCCACCCAGATTTTTTGGTACTCGATGAGCCTGTGGATGGCTTGGATCCTGTGATGCGTCATCAAATCTGGAGTCTGCTCATGAATGATGTAGCCGAGCAGAACACTACGATTTTGGTCTCCTCTCACAACTTACGTGAGCTCGAAGATGTCTGTGATCACGTGGGAATTATGCACAAGGGCAAGATTTTGTTGCAACGATCGCTCGAAGAGTTGGAGGGTAGCGTCTCTAAGGTACAAGTTGCCTTTGCAAATCAGCCGCCAGCATTTCCCGCAGATATCAAAATCATGCATCACGAAAAGCAGGGTCATGTGCACACCCTAATCGTACGGGGCAAGCGTGAGCAGCTTGTTGCGCATTTAACTGCACTACATCCGCTTTTTTTGGATGTGCTACCGCTCACGTTAGAGGAGATATTTATTTATGAGATGGGAGGTGTGGACTATGGCATCAAAGACATCCTTGCTTAGCCGCACGGTTTTTCAGGGACATATCAAACGCTTTGTTCCTTTGTGGTCGCTCTATGCTGCAGTGCTCACCATTTGGTTGCCCATTGGTCTGTCCCTGCGTTTTCAGAGCATGGAAAGTCCTACCGCCCAGGATTTGTATCTGGTGGTTTATACGCATACAAGACTCGGATCATTTATCTTTGTGACGGCGGCCTTTGCAATTGTCTGTGCAGTTTGCCTTTTTTCGTATCTATACAAGAGTTCCTCGGCAAATATGATGCATGCTTTCCCGCTCAGACGCTCAACCCTTTTTGTATCAACCTATCTCGCTGGCTTGTTTATGATGCTGGTGCCTATGGTTGTGGCGCTTTTACTGATGTCTTTTGTTTGTGTCTCTCACCACGTAATTTGGTTGAGCCTGATGTTGCAGCTGGCTGTATGTGTGCTTTTTAGCTCTTTATTTTTCTTCTCGCTGGCATCGCTGTGTTGCATGATTTCGGGCACTATATTTGCAGCTGTTGCGTTTTATGGCATTTGCCAGCTCGCTTGGAGTGCAGTGTACACGTTGGTGATGATTTTTATTGCTAGCTTTACCTATGGTATGGAGCAGCTACCCAAGTCTGTGTTGATGTTAGGTGGCAAAGTAGGGTTTTTGTCTCCACTGCCGTATTTACTAGGTCATGTTAGATTATTTTCTAAGAATATTGAGCTTGCAGATAGTTTTAATCCAGTAACTATTGATACCACAACGCATACCATAGGCTTTAATTATCTCATTGCGTTTTTTATCGCAGGCTTTGTTGTGACGGCACTTGCTTGGTGGATTTATAGCAAGAGACGCATTGAAAGTGCGGGAGATATGGTTGCTTTTCCCGTGCTCAAGTTGCCTGTACGCTGGTTGGCTGCCTTCATTGGTGGCATGGGAAGTACCTTTGTGGTAGCTGCCCTGAGAGGTGTTGCGGGGAGTCGGCAGGATCTTGCCGTATTTGTTGGGTATTATGCACTCTTTGCCCTTATATGCTTCTTTGTGACCGAAATGATTCTCAATAAGACTGTGCGTATCTTTACTCGCAGTCGTGCTGTTGAAGCGCTAGCAATGTGTGCTTTGAGCTCAGTCTTACTTGTGGGTCTTGGCTTGGACTTAGCTGGTTTTTCGACTACAATTCCACAGGTCAAAGATGTTTCAACCTTGAATCTTCAAGTCCGTGATACTAACTATGCTGCTAAGGCAGGGCTTGGCCAAGATTCCGATCGCCTGATGCAACAAACGATCGATTTACATCAAACTATTGTGGAAAACCGTGATGAACTTAGGGCTGAGGCAGAGCGTATCAGTGGTTCTAACGATGGCAGGACGGTCTACGTGCGTTTTGCTTATCGGCTAAAAGATGGTCGCATATTGACCCGATCTTATCTAGTTCCTATCACTGAGGAAGCGCGTAAAGATCCCAATAGTGCTGCGTCAAAGTTGCTGAATATCTACCTTGATTCTGATTTCTTCCTTAATTCTTTGCTTGGCTACAATCACGCTGATTTTGAGTGGGTTGGTGCTGTGTTTGAGCCTAGCTACAAAGGTGGGTACTCAGGTGAAAGTATCAGTGTGGATAAAAATAAGGCAAAAGCTATGGGAGAAAAGCTCTTGTCTTATATCCAGAGTATATCTTGGAAAGAATTTATGCTTAGGCATATGGGAATAACTGCAAGCAATCCAAGCAATGGTTATCAGTATTGGGGTTCGCTGGTAATGAATGGTCGCTATGCAGGAACTAATAACACAACTGAGCGTATCTTGGCTGATACCGGTCTTTTGGATCACAGTGCGAGTAATCATGGTGAATGGGGCTACTCAGAAAATACCAATACCAATGATGATGGTAGTTTTACGACAAATATCAGTATCTGCCTAGATGTTGACACAGATCTTATGGCAACGGATTTTGCCGAGGTGATAAAAGCTTCGGGTATCGAATTGAATGCTGACGATGCGATTGTAAAGTAATACCTGTTTGCCCTCCTTTCCCAAGCGTCTTCCTCCTTCAGGTGGAAGACGCTTTTTTTTTTTTTTTTTTTTTTT
>NZ_KE952969.1 GCF_000466405.1 Atopobium sp. oral taxon 810 str. F0209
ACCCCCATATATGGAAACACCATGGAGAGTCATCTATAACGCTCGCAAAGTAGGGGCGGGGTGCGTATAGTGATTCCTCGCGTTGCAGCACACAAGCAACGCAGCGAACCTTGAAAACCGGATACTGCGATTGATGAAATCGATGAGAGACAGACGAAATGAAAGTCATTTCGGAGAGTGTGTACCACAATTTCGTATAACACAAACCGATCAATTTCATTGAATCCGAGATCAGCGTGATTTCGGGGACGGACCGACTCAAAACAGTAGATTCGCTACTTACTTAAAGTAGCTTTTCGAACGGAGAGTTCGATCCTGGCTCAGGATGAACGCTGGCGGCACGCTTAACACATGCAAGTCGAACGATTAAAGCACCTTCGGGTGTGTATAGAGTGGCGAACGGCTGAGTAACACGTGGGCAACCTGCCCTTCAGTTTGGAATAGCTACGGGAAACCGTGGGTAATACCGGATGATCCACTTCCCTCGCATGAAGGAAGTGGCAAAGATTTATCGCTGAAGGATGGGCCCGCGGCCTGTTAGCTTGTTGGTGAGGTAACGGCTCACCAAGGCAGTAATGGGTAGCCGGGTTGAGAGACCGACCGGCCAGATTGGGACTGAGACACGGCCCAGACTCCTACGGGAGGCAGCAGTGGGGAATCTTGCGCAATGGGCGAAAGCCTGACGCAGCGATGCCGCGTGCGGGATGAAGGCCTTCGGGTCGTAAACCGCTTTCAGCAGGGACGAGGCCGCAAGGTGACGGTACCTGCAGAAGAAGCCCCGGCTAACTACGTGCCAGCAGCCGCGGTAATACGTAGGGGGCGAGCGTTATCCGGATTCATTGGGCGTAAAGCGCGCGTAGGCGGCCTGTTAGGTCAGGAGTTAAATCCGGGGGCTCAACCCCCGTCCGCTCCTGATACCGGCAGGCTTGAGTCTGGTAGGGGAAGGCGGAATTCCAAGTGTAGCGGTGGAATGCGCAGATATTTGGAAGAACACCGGTGGCGAAGGCGGCCTTCTGGGCCACGACTGACGCTGAGGCGCGAAAGCTAGGGGAGCGAACAGGATTAGATACCCTGGTAGTCCTAGCCGTAAACGATGGACACTAGGTGTGGGGGGATCATCCCTCCGTGCCGCAGCTAACGCATTAAGTGTCCCGCCTGGGGAGTACGGCCGCAAGGCTAAAACTCAAAGGAATTGACGGGGGCCCGCACAAGCAGCGGAGCATGTGGCTTAATTCGAAGCAACGCGAAGAACCTTACCAGGGCTTGACATATAGGTGAAGCGGTGGAAACACCGTAGCCGAAAGGAGCCTATACAGGTGGTGCATGGCTGTCGTCAGCTCGTGTCGTGAGATGTTGGGTTAAGTCCCGCAACGAGCGCAACCCCCGTCGTATGTTGCCAGCGGTTCGGCCGGGCACCCATACGAGACCGCCGGCGTCAAGCCGGAGGAAGGTGGGGACGACGTCAAGTCATCATGCCCCTTATGTCCTGGGCTGCACACGTGCTACAATGGCCGGCACAATGGGCTGCCAGGTCGCGAGACCGAGCGAATCCCTAAAGCCGGCCCCAGTTCGGATTGGAGGCTGCAACCCGCCTCCATGAAGTCGGAGTTGCTAGTAATCGCGGATCAGCACGCCGCGGTGAATGCGTTCCCGGGCCTTGTACACACCGCCCGTCACACCACCCGAGTCGTCTGCACCCGAAGTCGCCGGCCCAACCTTTTGGAGGGAGGTGCCGAAGGTGTGGAGGGTAAGGGGGGTGAAGTCGTAACAAGGTAGCCGTACGGGAACGTGCGGCTGGATCACCTCCTTTCTAGGGAGATACGCTTTCTAGGAAGCATCATTTACTTTTTACTTCTATGGGCGGCCCGTCCTTAATCAGTTTGTTTCTCATTGCACCGTCTCGGTGCGCAGTGTCCGGTCTCGAGGGTTCGCCCTCACCGTACCTTGAGAGCCGCATAGCGTGATGTAGATTGAAATCTACATTCTCCTTAATTTAACAAGATCGCATCAAGAAGATGTGCAAATCATCGTTATGTGATACCAACCATCAAAAGAAGATGGTAAGAGCACACGGTGGATGCCTTGGCACAGGAAGCCGATGAAGGACGTGACAAGCTGCGATAAGCTGCGGTTAGGGGCACATTCCCGCCTGACCCGCAGATTTCCGAATGGGCAAACCCACGTGGGGTAATTCCCACGTACCTCGCGCCGAACACATACGCGCGAAGGAGGCAACCCGGGGAACTGAAACATCTAAGTACCCGGAGGAATAAAAATCAAACGAGATTCCCCTAGTAGTGGCGAGCGAACGGGGACCTAGGCCAAACCGATGGTAGCTTTTGCGCCGTCGGGGTTGTGGGGCCGGTGTTGTGCAGTCAAAAATTCTTTAAGAAGTGGAATGGTGTGGGAAAGCCAACGAGACAGGGTTACAGTCCCGTACACGAATCTTTAAGAACTGCCATCCGGTTCCCGAGTACTGCCGGACACGTGAAACCCGGTGGGAAGCTGGGGGGACCACCCTCCAAGCCTAAATACTCTCCTGTGACCGATAGTGAACCAGTACCGTGAGGGAAAGGTGAAAAGCACCCCGGGAGGGGAGTGAAATAGTACCTGAAACCGTGTGCTTACAAGCAGTCGGAGCAGATTTATTCTGTGACGGCGTGCCTTTTGTAGAATGAGCCAGCGAGTTACGGTATGCGGCGAGGTTAAGCCAGTAAGCGAGCCGCAGCGAAAGCGAGTCTGAATAGGGCGTACATAGTCACATGCCGTAGACGCGAAGCCAGGTGAGCTATCCATGAGCAGGCTGAAACGGGGGTAAGACCCCGCGGAGGGCCGAACCCACTTAGGTTGAAAACTGAGGGGATGACTTGTGGATAGGAGTGAAAGGCCTATCAAACCTGGAGATATCTCGTTCTCCCCGAAATAGCTTTAGGGCTAGCCTCGGACGTTTACCTGCGGAGGTAGAGCACTGAATGGACGCGGGGGCCTCACCGCCTACCAACTCCAATCAAACTCCGAATGCCGCCGGTCTAGAGTCCGGGAGTCAGAACATGTGGGCTAAGCTGTGTGTTCGAAAGGGAAACAGCCCAGACCGCCCGCTAAGGTCCCTAAATCCATGCTAAGTGGCAAAGGATGTGCGTTTGCTCAGACAACCAGGATGTTGGCTTAGAAGCAGCCATTCATTTAAAGAGTGCGTAATAGCTCACTGGTCGAGTGGACATGCGCCGACAATATACGGGGCTAAGCATGGTACCGAAGCGGCGGACTGATTTATCAGTGGTAGGGGAGCTTTCCGTCTGGAGTGAAGCTGTAGGATAACCTGCGGTGGACCGGCCGGAAGTGAGAATGCTGGCATGAGTAACGAGAGCGGCGTGAAAAACGCCGCCGCCGTAAACCCAAGGTTTCCTGGGCAAGGCTAATCCTCCCAGGGTCAGTCGGGAGCTAAGGCGAGGCCGGAAGGCGTAGTCGATGCACAGCAGGTTGATATTCCTGCACCTCCAAAGCAATGTTTGAGCAATGGGGTGACGGAGAAGGGTAGCTCAGCGGGGTTCTGGACGTCCCCGTGAGGACACGTAGGCTGACAGATTGTGAAATGCGTCTGTCATATAGGCTGAGGTGTTGGACGAAGCAATTGAGTGAAGTGAGTAAGCCCATACTTCCGAGAAAAACCTCTAGTTAGTTGCTAGGAGCCCGTACCGCAAACCGACACAGGTGGGTGGGTAGAACATACCAAGGCGATCGGGAGAACTATGGTTAAGGAACTCGGCAAAATTACCCCGTAACTTCGGGAGAAGGGGTGACCGCTCGGTGATAGGACTTGCTCCTTGAGCCTAAGCGGCCCACAGTAAAGAGGTCCAAGCGACTGTTTATCAAAAACACAGGACTCTGCTGAAGTCGTAAGACGACGTATAGGGTCTGACGCCTGCCCGGTGCCGGAAGGTCACGAGGAGCTGTTAGCGCAAGCGAAGCGGCGAATCCAAGCCCCGGTAAACGGCGGCCGTAACTATAACGGTCCTAAGGTAGCGAAATTCCTTGTCGGGTAAGTTCCGACCTGCACGAAAGGCGTAACGATTTGGACACTGTCTCAACCATAGACCCGGTGAAATTGCACTAGTCGTGAAGATGCGACTTACCCGCGGAAGGACGGAAAGACCCCGTGAACCTTTACTGCAGCTTGACATTGGCTGCCGGTGCGTCGCGTAGAGGATAGGTGGGAGACTTTGAAGCAGGGACGCCAGTTTCTGTGGAGTCACCCTTGGAATACCACCCCCGACGTATTGGCATTCTAACCCGTGGCCGTGATCCGGCATGGGGACCGTGTCAGGTGGGTAGTTTGACTGGGGCGGTCGCCTCCTAAAGAGTAACGGAGGCGCACGTAAGGTCTGCTCAGGATGGTCGGCAACCACCCTTTTGAGTGCAAGAGCATAAGCAGGCTTAACTGCGAGGCCTACAAGCCGAGCAGATGGGAAACCAGGTTCTAGTGATCCGGCTGCTTAGAGTGGAATTGCAGTCGCTCAACGGATAAAAGGTACTCCGGGGATAACAGGCTGATCTTCCCCAAGAGTCCACATCGACGGGAAGGTTTGGCACCTCGATGTCGGCTCATCGCATCCTGGGGCTGGAGCAGGTCCCAAGGGTATGGCCGTTCGCCATTTAAAGCGGTACGCGAGCTGGGTTCAGAACGTCGTGAGACAGTTCGGTCCCTATCCTCCGTGGGCGTAGGAAAATTGAGGGAGGCTGCCCCTAGTACGAGAGGACCGGGGTGGACGGACCTCCGGTGTACGGGTTGTTGACCAACAGCATTGCCCGGTAGCTGAGTCCGGTTAGGATAACCGCTGAAAGCATCTAAGCGGGAAGCCTGTCCCAAGATGAGTTTTCCTTTTGGTAAGACCCCTCGTAGACCACGAGGTGATAGGCAGCAGGTGTAAGACGTGCAAGCGTTTGAGCTGAGCTGTACTAATCGGTCGAGCTCTTCTTTTATTATTTGAGTTGGGCACATCATCTTATGTATCTTGTTGATGGAGAATCACGCTGTGCGGCCCTGAGGGTACGGCTGAGGTCGTACCTGATGGAACGCCTCTAGTTGGTCAGCGACCATAGCAGGGGAGGCACACCTGGTCCCATTCCGAACCCAGAAGTTAAGCCCCCGAGCGCCAATGGTACTGCGGTGTAGTCCGTGGGAGAGCAGGTCGTCGCTGACCAACTAGGGGCGCTTTGTTTTGCGCCGAAAAGGGTTTTGGCGCAACAAACGCCACGCATTCTTTCAAGCAGCACGGCTTTGTTTGCCAAACGCCACGTATTACTTCAGAAAAAAATGTCAAACGCCACAAATCTCTTCAATGTCCTTCATGTTTGCGCAGGTAGATTTTTCCTGTGTGAAATAGAGTGTGGCTTTTGGCTAAAAAAGTGAAG
>NZ_KE952970.1:0-33470 GCF_000466405.1 Atopobium sp. oral taxon 810 str. F0209
TGCCCAGCTCGCGCATGAGCTTGCGCACCCATGACAGGAGGCGCTACGCGCTCAGGCTCTGGGGAGTCGGCCTCTTCGTGGCAGCGGGCAACCTTGTCGTGGGGCGGCTGACCAACCACCCGGTGTCCTTGATGAGCCACACCATCATCCTCACGCTCGCCCTTGGCTACAGCGTGATCTGGGCCATCGACGAGGGCCGCAGGCAAGGTGGTGCGAAGGGTGGACGGCTGCTCGCCCTTGCCGCTGCACTCGGCATAGCGGGCGCCCTCTTCGCCCCCGTCGAGGGCTTCGTCCAGGTGCTGTTCGTGATGCTGGCCTCCTACCTGCTTCACGACGCAAAAGGGGGCCGTGCCAAGCTCTGCCTCTGCCTGGTCCTCGGGAGCGCCGCCCTAGCCTGCCTCTACACACCGATCCTCCACCCGAGCACGGCAAGTGCCGTAGACTGGGAGATGTCCCTGGGCCTCAACGCGGACTGGGCGCAGTTCATGGCCGTCCCCTTCATCCTTTTGTATAACGGCGAGCGCGGCCCGAAGGACACGCTCAGCAAGTGGCTGTTCTACCTGGGCTATCCCGCACACCTCTGGGCGTTCGCCGTCATAGGCATGCTGCTTGGCATCCCCTCGTTCTAGCCTCCCGACAAGGCCGGACAAGCGAGGACCCTAGGCCCACGTTGCCCTAGAATGGTCGCAGGATCACTCGACTGGCATCAAAAAGCCAGATGGCGCACGGGAGGAACTCGCATGAGCAGGACCAAGGTGTATATCGATGGCCAGAGCGGCACCACAGGACTCCAGATCCACGGCCGCATCGAGGCGCGCGAGGATCTCAGGCTGCTACGCATCAGCGATGAGAGGCGTCATGAAGTTAAGGAGCGCCGCAAATTCCTGAACGATGCTGACATCGTCTTTTTGTGCCTACCCGACGAGGGGGCACGCCAGGCGGGCTCGCTCGTCGAGAACCCCGACGTCTGCATCATCGACGCATCCACGGCACACCGCACCACCAACGGGTGGGTCTACGGCTTTCCCGAACTCTCTCTGGGGCAGCGTCGCGCCATCGCCTCGAGCAGGCGCATCGCCAACCCGGGCTGCCATGCCACCGGCCTCGTCTCTGTCGCAGCGTCGCTCGTCCGCATGGGTATCCTGCCCACCGACTATCCCCTCTGCTGCTTCTCCCTCACAGGTTACTCGGGCGGGGCAAGCGTATGATCGCCCGCTACGAGGAGGACGGGCGCGACGACGCCCTCGACGCTCCCGGCCTCTACGGCCTCGACCTCGCACACAAACACCTGCCCGAGGTGCAGAGGGTCTGCGGCCTTGCCCAGCCCCCCGTGCTCGTGCCCGTCGTCGATGACTACCGTCAGGGCATGGCCACCACCATCATGCTGCACAGTCGTCTGCTTAAGGGCGCGCCAAGCGCGAGGGAGGTCTGCGAGGAGCTACGAAGATACTACGCGGACCAGTACTTCGTGAGCGTCATGCCGTTTGACCCCACGCCTCCCACGATCCACGCGAACGAGCTCGTCAGCACCAATCGGCTGCGCATCACCGTCTGCGGAAACGCGGAGCGCATCAGCGTGACGGCACTCTTCGACAACCTGGGCAAGGGGGCTGCGGGCGCAGCCGTACAGAACATGAACATCGCGCTCGGCCTCGACGAGACAACCGGCCTGGAGTAGCCCGCAGGCCCGGTGGTCGGCACCGCATCTGGCTCCGCGCTCCCTGCCCCCGAAGGGCAACCCCCAATGCTTGAAGAACAGCAGGGGACGTCCCTCAGTCGAGCGGTCGGTGGGCAGCTAGGCGGTAGGCTAGCGAGCCGAGTAGCGTCCATGCGCACCTCCAGGAAATCCGGTCAAATCTTGGGCTAGCGTACCCATTTGGCCGGATTGATGGCCGGATTGGCGCGACCGCTCGACAGGTGGCGCAGCAAACCGCAGCAAGCTCAGCGACCCGCTGCGGTCCCCTGCCAGCCAGGCTCACACGAGCTGCAGGTGCTCGAGGCCCGAGGCTACCCCGTCTTCCAACACCGAATCGGTGACGTAGTCCGCGAGGCGCTTGACCTCGGGGATGGCGTTGCCCATGGCCACGCTCACGTCCACCTCAGAGAAGAGCGTGAGGTCGTTCTCCGAGTCACCGAAGCCATAGGTCACTCCTACGTCATCACCAAGATGTGAGAGGACCGCCTTGATGCCGGCCTTCTTGGTATTGCACGCGAGGCCGACCTCGGAGTTCTGCATCTCGAGGCGACTGGCGACCAGCTGGGAACCCAGCTGGGGGTCAGCGACGAGCTCGTCTGCGGCGGAACTGCGGATGACCAGCTTGTAGGCACAGCCGTCCGGGAGCTGTCCGATTGCCTCGTCCATCGTGTCTGGCGTGCCGGAGCGCCTGCCCAAGGCTCCTCCGCGCAGCTCGACGGCACCGTGGGCGGACTCTATCAGCGCGCCGTAGCCACCTGCAGCCAGGACCCTGTCGATGTGGGCGAGGACGTCGGCCGACAGGGGGCGATCGCGCAACACCTTATCGCCCATCGTCACGTAGGCGCCCGCCAACGCAATGATGCCGCTGAACGGCAATGAGGCCAGGTCGGGGTGGATACCCACAGGCGAGCGCCCGGAGCACAGAAACGCGTGGTTGCCACGGGCGACCAGGCTGCGGATGGCTGCGGCGACGCGCGGACTGGGCGTGGGCGACAGGCCCCTCTCCCACTCGGGCAGCGCATCGCGCTTGTTGGGATCGGTCCACCCAAGGGTTCCGTCGATGTCGAAGAAGACCGTCGCTTTGCCTGATTGTGCCATGACACTCCCCATCTCAGTAGCCGCCCCAGCGCGAAGCGGACGTTGCAACCGATCAACCACCGGGGACCCACGACAGCCGCACGGGACCCCGGTGGAAGCTTACGCCCTCGGGACAAGCAAATCCCTAGTCATTGCCGACGAGCTTGTCGAAGCGCTCGCGGACCTTCGTCACACTGAGACCGATGATCACCTGCATGGCCTTGCCGTTCTTGGAGATGCCCATGGTGCCGATGGACTTGAAGTCCTTGTCCTCGGCTACCTTGGTCTCGTCCTTCACGTTCACGCGCAGGCGTGTGACGCAGTTGGTGACGTCCACGATATTGTCCACGCCACCCAAGAGGTCAAGGATGTTCGCGGCAAGAACCATCTTCTCGTCGCTCGTGTCGATGTCGGGTGCGGAAGAGCCGGCCTCGTCGGCGTCCTCGGAGCCGACAGACTGCGCCATCCCATGTGCCTTGCGGAACTCCTTCTTGGAGCCGAACTTTATCTCCTCGTTTTCCTCACGGCCAGGAGTCTTGAAGTCAAACTTCAGAATAAGGAAACGGAAGATAAAGAAGTAGATGGCCGTGAAGGCAAGGCCGACGGGAATGGCCATCAGGTACGTGAGGCCATGCGAGGCAGCAAGCGGTATGAAGTTGAACGACGCCATCTCGATGAGTCCGCCCGAGAACACGCCCACGATGCCGATTAGGTTCATGCAGGTCGAGAGCAAAGACGCGAGCAGGGCGTGGACAGCAAACAGCGGGGGCGCGACGAAGAGGAAGGTAAACTCAATGGGCTCGGTCACGCCGCACAGGACAGCAGTGATGGTGATCGGGATCAAAAGGGCAAGGAGCTTCTTACGATTGGACTTCTTCGCCGTGACATAGAACGCTGCGGCGACGCCGGGCATACCGAAGATCTTGGACCAACCCGTCGCAGTGATGGCGCCCCAAGGAGCGAGCTCCTTGAGGGAGGCGGTAGAGGCAGCGAGCTGGGGCAAGGCCTTGGCCCACTCCGCGTAGATACCCCCATTGACGGCCACGTTGTCGTAGTAGAACGGGGCATAGAGCAGGTGGTGGAGGCCGAAGGGGATGAGCAGCCGCTCGAAGAAGACGAAGATCGTGACCCCCCAGGTGCCCGCACTCATGATGACACCCTGAAACACATGCATGCCAACCTGCACCTTGGGCCACAGCAGCACAGAGATGATGGCGCAGGGGAGCATAGCAAAGAAGGCGACCATGTAGACAAAGGTGGAGCCCGAGAACACGCCCAGCCACTCAGGAAGCTCGGTGTCAAAGTACTTGTTGTGCAGGCTGATGACCACCCCAGAGATGAGCAGGGCTCCAACCATGCCCATGTCCAGCGTCTTGATGCCGCCTATCGTCGCCAAACCAGAGGCGTTTCCGACCTCGGCGGTGAAGTCGACGCCCAAGGCCGGACCCCAAGCAGTTAGGATAGCATTTACGAAGTAGTTGAATGTGAGGTACGAGACGAGGACCTCCATGCAGCAGCGACCGCTCTGCTTGCGGGCAAGACCAATGGGCAGGGCGATGGCAAAGAGCAGCGGGAGCTGGTTGAAGACGGTCCAACCTCCGGCCAAAATCACGCTCCATACGTTGTACCAGGTGGTACCCTTGGCCGCTATCGGCCCCACAATTATCTCTGTGGAAAATAGGGTTCCCAATCCCACGACAATGCCCGCGAAGGCAAACAGCAGAACTGGCGTGAACATCGCCCCGCCAAACTTCTGGATCTTCTGCATCATGGCGCGTGTCCCTTCTCTGAGTGCGAGCTCGATGCTGCCCCGTGACCGACCTCTTCGGTCATCTTGTTTGAACAAGTATAGCAGCTTCTTGGACATGTTGTTCAAACAAGTCATATTTTTTGGCACCTATCCCAAGCGATTCGCGTCACTGCCCAGTCTTGCCGGGTGATTTGCTTTGAACTCGGCGGGCATCCCACTTCCTGGATTTTTCATCCATATGCGCGGGAGGGGGAGTTCCATCAGGACGGTTGTGGTACAAGGTAACTATGTGCTCACAATCGATCTAGACAAGGTGCGCCCGAGACACTCGAGGCCTGCGCCAAGACGACGACCACGCAGTGAGGAACACGCGATGCCCAAGGCGCTCTTCGAAGACATATATCTAAGTATTAGGGAGAAGATCAAGGACGGAACCTATCCCTACCAATCGTTTATACCCTCTGAGAGCGAGCTTATCGGCGTGTACTCCTGCTCGAGGAACACCGTCCGCCGAGCGCTTGCCATCCTAGCCGACGAGGGCTTCGTGCAACCCATCCACGGCAAGGGCGTCCGAGTCATCTGGTACTCTGACTACCGCGACGTCATCGGTTCCTTCGATGGGCTCTACTCCTTCGAGGAGTATGCGGCGCACAACGACATGAGGCCGGGCACCATCGTGAGGGAGTTCGAGCGGCTCGTCTGCGGGAAGGGACTTGCCGGATACACGGGCTTCGACGAGGGAACCGAGCTCTATCGCATGGTCCGCACCCGTAGTCTGGACGGTTTCACCTGCCAGATAGACACCAGCTACCTCCTCGCCGACATCATCCCCGACCTCTCCCCCACGATCGCCGAGAGTTCCGTGTACAAGTATCTAGAGGAGGAGCTGGGCATGAGGATACTCACCAGCCGCCGCCAGATAACAGTCGGCCTCGCCAACGAGGAGGACCGACGGTACCTCAACCTGGGTCCCTTCAACTGCGTCGCCGTCGTCGAGAACCAGACATACAACTCGGACGGCCTCATGTTCGAGTTCACCCAGGTGCGCAGCCATCCCGACACGTTCAGGTACTGCGTGGTCTCGAGGCGCCAAGCCTGAGCCCCTCGCTCCGCCGCGTACTCCTAGAGCGGGTCTGGCCCGAGGCGGGGACGTACGCCGCCCCGGGCCACGCTAGGTCTATGACAGGCGCCAGATGTCCTCGTCGTACTGCGCGATGGTGCGATCGGAGGAGAACGTGCCCGCCATGGCCACGTTCACGAGCGCCTTCTGGATCCAAGCATGACGATCCTCGTAATCCCCATACACCCGCTCCTTCAGCTGGATGTACTCCTCAAGGTCCAAGAGGGCCATGAACCAGTCCTTGTTGACAATGTCATCGTGTAGGCGGCGCAGACGCTCGGCGTCACCCGTCGCCATGAACCGGGGGTTCGTAATGAAGTCCACGAGCAGCTTGACACCAGGCCGGCTATAGTGCGCGGACGCGTCGTAGGCGCCCTCGGCGTAGAGGCGCTCCACCTCCTGGCTCGACGCACCAAAGGTGTAGATGTCATTCTTGCCCACCAGCTCGGCAATCTCGACGTTGGCGCCGTCGAGCGTGCAGAGGGTCACGGCGCCGTTGAGCATGAACTTCATGTTGGAGGTACCGCTCGCCTCCTTGCTCGCCAGCGAGATCTGCTCGGAGATGTCAGCTGCGGGGATGAGGTGCTCCGCCGCCGTGACGTTGTAGTTCTGGACCATGAGGACCTGCAGGTACGGAGAAACATCGGGGTCCTGGGCCACCCAATCGGACAGCGTGAGGATGAGGTGGATGATGTCCTGGGCGATAACGTAGGCGGGTGCCGCCTTCCCGCCAAAGACGATCGTGATGGGGCGTGCGGGCAGATTGCCGTTCTTGATGTCCAGGTACTTCCAGATGATGTAGAGCGCGAGCATCTGCTGTCGCTTATATTCGTGGATACGCTTCACCTGCACGTCGATGATCGCGTCCTCGGGAATGCGCGCGCCCTGGTTTTCGAGCATGAACTGCCGCATGCGCCCCTTGGCGCTATCCTTCGCCCTCTCGAACCCCTCTATCACGGCCTTATCGTCCAAGTGCTCCTTAAGCGGCGTGAGGTCCGCGCTCTTGTGCCAGTCCGTACCGATGGTATCGTCCAAAAGTCCGGTGAGCTCAGGGTTGCAGCCCATGATCCAGCGGCGAAACGTAATGCCGTTCGTCTTGTTGCTGAACTTCTCGGGATAGATCTTATAGAAGGGTGCGAGCTCCGTGTCCTCCAAGATCTTGGTGTGGAGCGCCGCTACCCCATTGACGCTGCAGCCAAAGTGGATCGCCAGGTTTGCCATGTGGACCACGTCATCCTGGATGATGGCAACTGCGGGATCAGCGTAACGCTCCTTGGCGATAAGGTCGAGCTTCACGATAATGTCAGCTATCTTAGGAGCAACGGTCTTGAGGAACTTGATGGGCCACTTCTCGAGGGCCTCGGCCAAGATCGTGTGGTTGGTGTAGGCGACCATCTTCTCGACCATCGCGACGGCCTCGTCGAAGCCCATGCCATGCTCCTCGGTAAGCAGGCGAATGAGCTCGGGGATGACCATCGTGGGATGCGTGTCATTGATCTGCACCATGACATAGTCGGGCAGGTCACTCAGGTCGCTGCCACGTTCCAGCGCCTCGCGCAGGATGAGCTGGGCCGCGTTGCTCACCATGAAATACTGCTGGTACACGCGAAGCAGACGTCCCTTTTCGTCCGAGTCGTCGGGGTAGAGGAAGAGCGTGAGGTTCTTCTTGACCTCGTCCTTGTCAAACTCTATCGAGTCGGCGGGGACCAGCGAGTCATCCACGCCCTCGAGGTCGAAGAGCCTCAGGCGATTCTTGGTTGGACGGCCGTAGCCCGTCACGTCGATGGAATAGAGTCGCGACCTCACGTTGAAGTCACCGAACACCACATTGAAGCTCACGCCCTCGTCGTTGAGGACGGCCTGCCTGTCGAGCCACCCATCGGGAAGCGCCCGCTGCTGCTTGTCGCGAAACTCCTGACGAAACAGACCGTAGTGGTAGTTAAGGCCCACGCCGTCACCGGGAAGACCCAGGGTTGCTATGGAGTCCAGGAAGCACGCGGCGAGCCTGCCCAGGCCACCGTTTCCCAATGACGGCTCCACCTCAAGCTCCTCGACCTTGTTAAGGTCATGCCCAGCCGCCTCGAGCTGGGCCTTGACCTCATCGTAAAGGCCAAGGTTGATGAGATCACTAATCAGCAACTTGCCGATAAGAAACTCCGCGGACAGGTAGTAGAGGCGCCGCTTGCCGGCATTGGGAGGCAGCTTGGCGCTGCGCTGCCTCACGATGCCCTGCAGCATGGCGCAGATCTGCTCGTCGCTCAGGGCCTCCAGGTCAAGGCCGTAGCTGTCGTGGGCGCAGGTGTTCAGACTCAACATGTGTCTTCCTCTTTTCAGTCTATTGCTGTGCGTAAGGACGCCGACCGGACGATCCGGGGCGCTTGGTTGTGCGAATGGCCTCATCACGCCGGGAGCTCGGGCGGCCGTGCTCCGGGGACGCGAAAGTAGGTCTGGGTGAGGTCGAGGAGGGCTTCCTCGACGGCTCGGGTGATGGCACCCTCCCTCATGCGCCAGTCCCAGTTTCCACCTAAGACGGCTGGCACATTGATGCGCGCCTCGTCTCCTAGGTCAAGTAGGTCCTGCATGGTGTAGATGCAGGTGTCACTGACGGATGCGGCGATGGCGCGGTTGAACGCAGCCCCCACGGGCTCGCCCTTGGCCCGCCTGGTGTAGCGGTCCGCCTGTTCGCGCTGGCGCGGGGTCGCCGTGTTCTCGTACCAGCCACGAACGGTCTGGTTGTCGTGGGTACCCACGTACGCGATGGTGTTAGGCGTGTAATGGTGGGGCAGATAATACGAGTCGCTGTTGCCATCGAAGGCAAACTGCAAGATCTTCATGCCGGGAAAGCCCGTGTCCTCGCGCATCTTGATGACCTCCGGAGTCATGAACCCCAAGTCCTCCGCAATGATGGGGAGCTTGCCCAGCTGCCGTGTCAGCTCGTCGAAGAGTGCCGTGCCAGGACCCTTGCTCCAAGAGCCAGCCGCAGACGTCGCAGAGCCAAAGGGCACGTCCCAGTAGGACTCGAAGCCCCGGAAGTGGTCGATGCGCACAATGTCGTACATCTTAAGGCTCATGCGCATGCGCTCGACCCACCAGGAGTAGTGATCCTGGGCCATGGCGTCCCAGTCGTAGATTGGGTTACCCCAGTACTGTCCTGTTGCGGAGAACTGATCGGGCGGAGTGCCCGCAACGCTCGTGGGACTCCCGTCCTCACCGACCCTGAAGAGCTGCGGCATTGCCCACATCTCGACGGAATCGCGCGAGACGTAGATGGGCATGTCGCCCACGATAAGCACTCCGCGCTCGTTCGCGTAGCCCTTCAGGCTCTCCCACTGCTTGAAGAAGAAGTACTGCGTCATCAGGTGGTACTGGTAGTGGTGCTCACGCTTGGCGCTCAGGTCCCGCGACGCCTTCCCCGGGTTGCGATACTGCTGTGGCCACTCGTGGAAGGCCTTAAGGCCGAACTCCTCCTTGACGGTCATGAACTCGCAGTAGCTGTCAAGCCAACTGGCGTGCCTGCGTGAGAACTCGTCTAAGTCCGAGGGGGGGTCCTGCATGAAGCGTGCCGTCGCACGCTCGAGCACCTTCCTGCGCGCGACGAAGATCGTGGCGTAGTCGATGCGCGTCGGGTCATCCCCGAACTTTACGCCCTCAAGGTCGTCGCGCTTCAGGTAGCCCAGCTTTACCAGCTCGTCCAGATCGATGAAGTTGGGGTTGCCCGCGTAGGCGCTGAACGACTGGTACGGCGAATCACCGTAGCCCGTCGTGGTCAGCGGCAGGATCTGCCAGTAGCGTTGCGAGCAGCGGCTCAAGAAGTCGACGAACTCATAGGCCTTCGGCCCGAACGAGCCGATGCCATACCTCCCAGGCAGCGCAAAGATTGGCATCAACACTCCACTTGCTCGCATGGCATCCTCTTCTCTCCTAGACCCACAGGTCAATTGTAACGGATACTCACCACGGTCGCGCGACCACTGCACGATCGTTCGCTACCGCTACTCACAGACAGGCTCGTCACTCAGATTCGCAGACACGCTCCTTCGTATAGGTGCATTACTCGTTTGAACAAGTTCTCATTCGTGATCCTTTCTGTTTTATTCTCGCAAACGGCTTTTAGGCATAAAACCCCATGCAAGTACATATACTTTACCCTCCTGAAAAACGCAAGCTAAATCTGCGTGCGAGACGCAAAGCCAATGTGCGGAATGCCAGAACATGGACGGAAAAGACCGCTACCTTTTGCTGCTTTTCCGGATGGGGCTGTATCAAAAGTCCCTTTCCTTGCAGGAGAAGCTCGGTCTATCCGAGCTTCTCTGTGTTTTCTAACTGACTTCTCATCCGTATACGAAAAGTTGTGAGGCTTTATGCTCCAGCCCAGGCTATCTTCTTCATGATCTTTCTAATGTTGTGTCCCATAGCTATTAATCTAAATTCAAGTTCTACTTTCTCAATACTTCTTAGGCTGAATCTCGTGAAGAGCATATTGCGTTTTATATCCCCAAACACGGTTTCAACATCCACAGCGCGTTTCTTTCGCAATTTCGTTTTGGTTTCTGAGCATAGCAGCTCGCTTGCTCTCTCCTTATATTTACGGAGCTTCGAATTGATTCGAATAACTTTTTGGTAGGAAGAATTGGGGTTCTTCATGCATTTGTGCTTGCCTGTGCAATTGCTGCAATCGATACAACGATACTCCCGGAAGCTGGTATGAAACCCTAAGTCGCTAACACTATCCCTCACACGCTCAAAGACAAGCCTGCGACCTTCGGGGCATGTGTATGAGTTGGATTTATCATCGAAGGGCCAATTTGCTATGCGGAAGGGATCATCTCTCCATTTCCTGTTCTTGATCTCTCTGAAGAACTCGCTGTGTTTCACATATGCGTTAACGCCCTTACCATTGAGGTAGGTGTAGTTCTCTTCGCTGCCATATCCTGCATCAGCTACTATGTTTTCCGGGAGCTTTCCAAACTCGTCTTCGAGGTGTTTAAGGTGAGGGATTGTACACGCCGTATCTCCTGGGCGCCGATGGACTGTTGAGCAGATGATGAACTGATCCGAAGTGCCGATTTGGATGTTATATCCTGCCTTGAGTTGGCCATTTCCCATGTAATCATCCTTCATTCGCATGAAGGTCGCATCATGGTCGGTCTTCGAATAGCTGTTACGATTAGCAAGAACTTTCTTTTGTCTCTCGTATTTCTCCATACGAGGAAGGAAGTCCTTCTCAATCATTTTCTGTGTATGCTTAAGTTCTTTGATCTTTTCTTTGTCACTTTTCTTCTTCTGTGTTCTGAGCCGTTGATTGATCTTTTCTGCTACCTCGCGGATCTTATCGGTATCAATCTGTTGAGGTTCATCGGGGGTAAGTTTTTCCTCTTCATCATTGAGTTCATCAATGGCTTTAAGATGTGCATGTATTTTAGCTTGTAGCTTTTCGGTATATCTATCGGTCGATTTAGCCCATACAAACGTAAACTTGTTCGCATTTGCCTCAAGCTTAGTGCCATCAAGGAAGTAGTTGTCGAGATTTACCATGCCACAATCGGAGAGCGTCAAGATAACGCTGGTGAAAACTTGTTCGAATACAGGACGAATGCGCTCTGAGCGAAAACGATTGATAGTGTTGTGTCTGAGTGGATGCATACCAGTAAGCCACATAAGATTGATATCCTCATTGGTTGCTTGGGCAATCTTGCGACTGGAATAGATTCCTTTCGCATACGAATAGAGGATTACTTTTAAGAGCATGCTGGGGTCATAGGCACTTGTGCCACCACCTGAGTAGAGTTCTGTAAAAATCTTACGATCAAGAGAATCGACCAAGGTATCAACAATACGTACCATAGCTTTTTTTGGAATAAGATCTGAGATATCGGGAGGAAGTAGCATCATCTGGTGTTGCATGACTGGCTTAAATACCTGGTTCGTCATGGGAGACTCCTCTTTCCCTGATAAGGATATTATACCATGGACCATATATATCCGCAGGTCAGAGCAGGTATATGTAACGTCTGATAGACACGGTAAGAATAAAGGGAAGGTCTTTTTGAGAAGCAGGAAGGCAACGATATATAAAGGGATTTAAGCCATATACCCATCGAGAGAAAGAGAGCCGGGACTACAACCCAGCTCTCTTTGTAAGGGGCTTTTGATACAGCCCCTTTTCATGAACGTCTGCGAACGTCGAGTGTCACGCCGCGCTCTATGCTGCACATGATGGCATTGCACGTCGTGCGTCGCCGCCAAGGGCATAGGCAGCTGCAAGGACTCTTTGGGCATTACGCACGCTCGCAACTCGGGGGCAGCGGTAGCCCTGCGGCTTCCTCGCAAAGTCCGCTTGGAAATCAGCTTTGCCTAGCACTCCTCGGCATGTATGACCTGCGTCTCGAACTCCATGGCCGGCATGCACTCCGACAGGTCAGCCTGAATTCTCCCGAGCGCATCTAGGCGCATCTCGACGGAGGTGTTTGCGTTCCCCTGTATGATAAAGACTGCATTTTGTGTCTCATCAGCAAACTTGTAGTTCTCTCCGTCACGAACGTCCAGCCATGCCATGATTCCCTCTGTGTCACGGTAGACGTAATCCGTCTTGGCAACATGCTTTGCCTTGGACAGAATTGGAAGGAAGGTCCCCTCTTCCTTGTTGACGGTAAACTCTATCTGTCCGTGAACCTTATCGAGATCGTGCCCGCCGATCGCCAGCAGCGAATGCAGTGACTCAACGTTGTAGATGTCGATAACGCTGTTGATGCGCGGTAGGGAGCCGCGATGCTGGACGTTTCGAATAAGCGCCGGAACAGTGGGGGGATTTCTCTTCACACTGCGCCCCACGCGCTGCAGCAGGTTCTTGTAGCCCTGGATAACGGGATGGCTCGATACCTCGTCGACATCGCACCTCAGCGCCCAGTCCTCCATCTT
The DNA here is from genome assembly GCF_000466405.1 of Atopobium sp. oral taxon 810 str. F0209. Lineage (GTDB taxonomy): Bacteria > Actinomycetota > Coriobacteriia > Coriobacteriales > Atopobiaceae > Olegusella. Next base: position 12,562 of record NZ_KE952970.1, read on the forward strand.
CCTCTGTTTCTTCAAAAATGAGTCAGATAACGTTGCCTGTGGATCTACGTTGCGCGCAATCCCAACCACAACGTGCTGTATCCCAAGCGCCGCCATGCTCTTGTCGATATGGAATCTCATGGGAAACGTACCTCCATAACTGTGGGCCGAGCCCTCACGTTACGTTTGGGGAACGGCCGTCTGACCGCACACCCACCTACCTTGGGCATCATAGCATCCTTGCTGGGCTCGGGGGGTGTTCGAGCGGACCGCATGTGCTGGAGGTGGATTGAGCTTAGGGTGGTAGAGCGCAGGGAACGGTACGGGTGACATCTGACGCCGCGATCGAGGGACGCCTCGAACAGGCGAGAAGAGACGCGTGCGAGCCTGAGGTAAGCTAACGGCTTTTTTAGCTCCCTGTTTCCGGATGACCCTCACCCGCCCGTGCAGGGCTCGATAATGCGCTCGATCGCCTCCTCCGTGGGGTGGCCACGGCAGCGCAGGAGCTCGGCGCCTCCGTCGTCCACCGTGACGGTTGGCAGGTAGTCTACGTGCCGGTCCCTGGCCGCGCACGGGCGCTATAAAGCCGTAGCCCGCGACCCTGGCGTACGAGGAGCAGGCGGCGCGACGGACGACCTTTCTCATGCATCCTCCCCGCGCAATTGGGTATACTCAGTGCGAAGGGGTACACCCACCCAGCTAATTGGGAGGGCAAGGCCCCTTTCTCATTAGCGTCTGAGGAAGAGCGAGCTGGCACCGTCCCTGAAGATGTAAATAACGTTCGCGGCGTACCTCCTCATCCTGCGCCTAATCTCATCGACAATCTCCGACTCACTCCGCATGCCACCGTACGAGGTCATGACCACCCTCGTCTCATTGGGGGCGTCAAGCCCGAGCCTCACCCACTTGTGGTAGGCGTTCCTCATGTTGTCCTCGATGGCATGCTTGCCGTCGCCGACGTTTTTCATCTCCCAGAGCTGCCCGAACTCACCGAGCCTCAGGTCGATGTTAGCGGGCTTCTCAAGGTCCTCGTCCAGCACTTCGACTTGATAGCCGAGTGATTCCAGATGGCTGACGCATGTTTGCTCGTTTCCCGTAAGCCTTTCCTTCGGCTTCCCATACCTGACGGAGCCCCTGCCCGGAACCGGGTGCAGCGGATTCACTGCCTCATTGCCTCCGACCCTCCTTCAGTCCACCTGATCGCGCGCCCACGCTTCCCAGTCGTCCACGGCGGGCGCTATCTGGCAGCAGGACCTCGGGTGTAGCAGCAGCGTCGTCCCACCCTCGCGCCGTCGATCGGGAAGGCCTTGCCGACGAGCGCTGAGCAGACCTCGCAGGCCCTCTCGTCACCGGCAGGCTCGACCCTGCGCCCGCTGAGTCTCTCGCGATCCCGGAGCTTGCGTGCTCGCCGTTCAGCTACACCCCGGATGAGGCGTACTGAAGTTGGATGGCGCGTCCCCCGGCAAGAGGCCGAGGCCTGGACGTACCGCCATCTTTTCGCGGTGGTCGCCTCGACAACGTCAAGAGTATCGCTCTTGACGATATCCCCCTCTACAGCAGGGGCGCGATGCTCGTCTTCGAGGGTCACCCCCGCTCGCGCGGGAGGGCGTACGTAATGCGACCATGGACCGGGCGGCTGTTGGGTCAGCGCAGGCCCGAGAAGTCCCAGACCTCGCGCGCGGAGTCGTCGCGCCCAAAGTAGACGAGGGGCTTGTAAACGCGCTCCAGCACGTCGACGTCATCCCCGTCCCAGATCACGTGTATGAACTCGTCGGGCACGTCGAAGATGTTGAGCCTCCCCTTGACGGGGAATGGCTCGACGTACCTCAGGCCGTCAAGGCGCCAGGCGTAGCACAGCTTGTCGGGCATCCCGTCCAAGCAGGCGTCGTCGAGGTCATCCTTGGTGAGTGGGGCTATCGACTCGAGGGAGACGACGCAGAGAGCGTGGCCCAGTATCCCTCCGGGCTCCTTTCGGGCGGACGAGCAGATCAGCGGGTCCCCGCGATAGGAGGTCCTCCAGGTCCGGCACTCGACGGTCTTGGCGCCGTGCAGGATCGCCGTGGCCCACCACGGCCTGACGCTCAGTGCTTTCAATTTCTCTCCCCGGTCCCTATCGCATACGAGCAACCTTTCATATATCACATGGAAGGTAACCGTAGCAAGCATAGGTTCTTTGGCTCTGCCAGGATACATGGAGCTTTTGCAGGCAGACGATCACTTGGTTGAGGGCATGGCGGCGCGACCCGATCACCCGCTCCTGGAAGGTGCGGTGTCGGTTCCTCGTGAAGACAACACCCCATGAGAAATGGATCAGCTCAACCTGACGCATGAGCTGATGCTACGAGAGGGATGGGCGTTGGATAGATGGACGTCGGGTGTCATCCCCGTGCGCGAGAATTCTGTTGAAATTTTACCATGATTCGGGAAACATTCACGCATTCAGGAAGCGATTTAGGAAGAGATTCGCGAATAGCTTCCCGAATGTTTGAAAATAATCCTGCCGCTCAAATAGTGGGTATAGATTTACGGCTCGTACATTTATGCTTTATATCCGTAGAAGTTCAGCATGAAAGTACAATGGTGCGAAGTGCAACGATTGCAGAGGAGTCGCCACTCTCGCATTACTATTGCCGGTTTTCGGGGGCCAAAATGGGCCCAGAATCGTCTATTGCACACAGTGTTGAAAGTGACAAACGCTCTTTCGGAGGGCTTGAAAACGGCCCGAATTCATCGGAAATCGCCGAGTTTCGCGATTTGTCACTCTTCACTCCTACCTGCGATTTTGCAAAACGGAGAGCAAAAAGCGGGATGACTACAAAGTGACTACATGGTTCGGGTCAAAACGCGCTTGCGGTTAAATAACGCGAAGAAAATACTCTTCTCGCTTTGGCGTGTTTTGGCATCTAGACTCATCTCTTTGCAACGAGTCGCGACGCGTCACCCCTGCGTGGTGGAGTGAAGAGTATTTCTGTAGGTTAACACCCATAGATTAAGCCCCGAAATCCGAAGATTACGGGGCTTAATCGCGCTTGTCACTCACCAACAGTCCCGGTGGCTTTGTCCAATACGGGGCACTAGTTGTAAGCCACCGCGACTAGACGTGCAGCATGGGACTAGATGAAATAGGTTGTTTCCCTATTCCCACTCAATCGTCGCGGGTGGCTTGGGCGTGACATCATACGCAACGCGATTGACGCCAGCTACCTCGCCTACGATGCGTCCGCTAATGCGACCCAGCACGTCATACGGCAACTTTGCCCAGTCAGCTGTCATTGCATCGCTTGACTCTACGGCACGTACAATCACAGGACGCGCATAGGTGCGCTCATCTCCCATCACGCCAACGCTCTTAATATCAGGCAGCACCGCAAAATATTGCCAGCAACTATGCTCGCTATTCCTCTCGCCCGTCTCCTCAAAAAGACGCGCATTGTACGCATCTAACTCCTCACGCACAATAGCATCGGCATCGCGCAGGATAGCCAGCTTTTCGGGTGTTACTTCGCCAATAATACGAATCGCCAAGCCGGGACCTGGGAAAGGCTGACGATACACCATATCCTCTGGCAGCCCCAAGCTCACACCCAACTCATGCACTTCATCCTTGAAGAAGTGATCGAGAGGCTCAATCAAATCAAAATGCACACCCTCAGGAAAGGGAATCAGATTGTGGTGGCTCTTGATAGTACTTGCCTTACCGCCCGTCTTGCGCGCGCCACTCTCGATAATGTCGGGATAAATCGTGCCCTGTACCAGCATCTCAACATCGCCGATTTTCTTAGCCTCGTCAAAAAAGACCTTCCAGAACTCTGTACCAATCAAACGACGCTTTTCTTCCGGCTCAGTGACACCAGCAAGCAGATCCGCATAGCGCTGCTCAGCATGTACATGTACCAGTGGCACATTAAACTGCTTGCGAAAGACCTGCTCGACCATTTCTGGCTCGCCTTTGCGCAACATTCCATGGTTTACAAAAACGCAAGTCAACTGATCCCCAATAGCGCGATGCACCAGCGCTGCCACCACCGAGGAATCTACGCCACCGGAAAGCGCCAAGATAACCTTACGCTCCCCCACCTCAGCGCGAATCTGAGCAACTTTTTGCTCAACAATATTATTCATTGTCCAATCGGCCGCCAAGCCACACACGTTAAAGAGGAAGTTCTCAAGCATCTGACGCCCATACTCGGTGTGGCGCACCTCGGGATGAAACTGCATGGCATACAGCTTGCGCTCAGGACACTCCATCATCGCCACGGAACATACATCCGTGTGTGCCGTCACCTCAAAACCCTCAGGCGCACGAACCACACAATCACGGTGGCTCATCCACACGGTCTGACCATCAACTGGCGTATCCGCAAGAATCGCCGAGCGACCATCACGCAACAACATCGCTGGACCATACTCACCCGTAGCCGCATGTCCAACCTCGCCACCCAGTTTGACTGCCATAACCTGCTCACCATAACAAAAGCCCAGTACAGGCACCCCAAGCTCAAAAATTGATGCATCCATATCTGGTGCATCTTCGGCATAAACAGAAGCAGGGCCACCGGACAAAATAATTGCCGAAGGCTTCATATCAGCAAGCTCAGAAGCGGAAATATCACAGGGAACAATTTCCGAATACACCTGCAAATCGCGCACGCGACGTGCAATGAGCTGACCATACTGAGCGCCAAAGTCCAGCACTGCAACCCACTGCTGAGGCTTGTTGTTTGCCATACTTCCTCCATTCCGACACGCCGTCTACGGGCGCAATTATTTCCACCTGCACATAATAGGGCTATTGAGACCGCATACCATGGAGTAGGAACGTAATATATATGTTCATCGTGAGGGGATATGCGTCTGCTGATACCATTACATGGTTAGGCTTTGCGCGGTTTATCTGCATCAACGGCTTTTTACGCGCAGACGCTCGGACAAGCGACATGGGAGGCTGTTTTGTCTCGCAAACACAAGCAGCTTGATGCTACAGACACGGCGCAGGAGTATTCACGATCTGATGCCACCGCCAAATATATGAAAAAGAGACACAAGAGGACTCGTCGCCACGTTTTTGCAGTCGTTGCAGTGACGCTTGTAGTTTCGCTTTTTGCCTTTGTCGGCGTTGCTTGGGCTTATATCAATGGCATTAACTCCCGCCTTGCCCGCGGTGTTAGCCAGGATACCTTAAGCGCTCTAACCGAGGTACAAGATGGAGAGCCCTTCTACATCCTTCTGCTTGGTATCGACAAAGACCAGCATCGCGCCAATGGTACTGAATACGGCCCTTCCGATAGTAGCTATCGCTCTGACTCCATCATGCTCGCACGCGTTGACCCCAAAGAAATTAAAGTGACCCTAGTTTCGATTCACCGCGATATTCTTGTCGATTTAGATGAATATGGTCAGCAAAAGATTAATGCTGCCTTTACCTTTGGCGGTGCCCCTTACTCCATCAAGACTATCGAGAAGCTTGCAGGCGTCAAGATTTCCCACTATGCCGAAGTTGACATGGATGGTCTGACAAAGGTTGTAGACACCGTTGGGGGTATCGACGTTGACTTACCCGTCGATGTAAAAGATTCCGAATACACTGGCATTGACCTTAAGAAAGGTCATCAGCACATCAACGGTAAGGAAGCAACGCTATTGTGTCGCGCACGCCATGCCTATGACGAGTACGGCGATGGTGACCGTTATCGCGCTGCCAACCAGCGCATGGTCATTGCAGCTGTAGTTAAAAAAGTCTTGCGCAGCGACCCCGGCACGATGACAGCTGCAATTTCAAGCATGGCTGATATGGTTAGCACCGATATGAATGTCAACTCTATCTTGTGTCTTGCTACCTCAATGTCCAGCCTTGATGTAGATAAAAATGTGATGGGAGGTATGACCCCCACCACTTCCGATGATTCGACAGGTATCTGGTATGAGATTTTGGATGTCGATGCGTGGCAGCACATGATGGAACGTGTTGACCAGGGCTTGAGTCCCTACGACGGCAATAGCTATGACGATACCGCTGGCATTGCCGCAAAGATAGACAAAAAAGACTAGCCCCAATTAACCTCAGGACACAAACAAAAAATGCGGTACCGCGAGGTGCCGCATTTTTGTGTACAAAAAATGCCAGATAACGTCCGTGTTTAAAGCTAAGTACCTAGACGTTAAACATGAATTCCATTACGTCACCATCTTGGACGACGTAATCTTTGCCTTCCATGCGCATGCGGCCCGCCTCGCGGGCACCAGCTTCACCGCCCAATGCAACATAATCATCAAAGCTAATCGTACGCGCTTTAATAAAGCCACGCTCAAAGTCAGAATGGATAACGCCGGCAGCCTCGGGAGCCTTGGCGCCAATGCGTACAGTCCACGCTTTGACTTCCTTCTCACCAGCAGTGAAATAGCTATGCAGTCCCAGCAGACGATATGCTGCCTGAGCCAATGTCTCCAATCCACTACGTTCCAAGCCCAGCGACTCAAGGTATTCAGCGGCCTCTGCCTCATCAAGCTCGGCAAGTTCTGCTTCTACCTCAGCACAGATGGGAATAGGTGTCTGTCCATTGATGGGGGCAGGTGTCTCAGCAACCTTGTCCTCATCGACGTTTGCCACATAAAGCATGGGCTTCATTGAGAGCAAAAACAGGTCATGTGCTGCAGCACGCTCTTCATCGCTCATATCAAGATCAGCCGCACGCTTGCCCTCGCCAAGCCAGTCCTGCAGACGCTTTGCAATAGCAAGGTTGGGAGCCTTTTCTTTATCGCGCTTTGCTTCTTTCTCAAGCTTGGGAATAGCGCGCTCAAGAGTCCCCAGATCGGCCAAGATGAGCTCTGTCTGGATGGTTTCCGCATCAGAAGCGGGGTCAACACGACCATCTACATGTACGACATCAGGATCAGAGAAATACCGCACAACCTCACAGATAGCATCTGTATTGCGGATGTTGGAAAGAAACTGATTGCCCAATCCCTCGCCTGCGTTTGCACCTTTAACCAGCCCTGCGATATCAACAAATTCAACGGTTGCTGGCACAATACGCGCTGGATGCACGATATCTGCTAGCTTTTGTAAACGCTCATCGGGTACATCGACAATACCGACATTAGGGTCGATAGTTGCAAAGGGATAGTTTGCCGCAAGGCCGCCTTTCTTGGTCAAAGCGGTAAAAAGAGTTGACTTACCGACGTTGGGCAATCCCACGATGCCGATAGAAAGGGCCATGCTACTACTCCTTGTCTGTTCGCCCGCCTCTGCGGACACACTCCTTGTATGGTCTTTATCAGACCAGCGCAATTAATCCAAGCTATTCCGATTTGCTCAACTCGTCCGCAAAAGTCTCAAGCGCAGAAAGTCCCGTCTTTAACATCTTTTTACTCTTCTTTTTGGCAGCCTGAATCTGCGCCCGCTGTTTTGCCACCTGTTCGGCAGCAGGATCAGGCACAATCATCTCGCTTGAGTTAATGCGTTTCATCTCTAAGGCATGTTCTGGACACACTTGCACGCATGCACCACAGTTAACGCAGTAGGTAGGCTCCACCGAGAAATGCCCTGCTGCATCCAAACTGCAGGCGCGAACAGGGCAAACCTTAACGCAGTCACCACAAACCGTGCAACGCGATGCATCACACGCGGGGACTTCCCAAACCATTCTGTCAGCAAGTTCGGGATGGAACTGTAGCGTTGACAACACCAACTTGCGCTTTTGGGTAAGCTGACGGCGACGTAGCTCTTCATTTTTCATGCCAGTAACCTGCTCAAGCGTGCGCTGCAGGGTATTAATCTGATTGCTATGCGCCTTGATACGATTGGCAACCGCCTGTACACCAGAAACTGCAGGATTACCAGCTGTAACTAGTGTTGTACCCGCCTGAGCCATGCTACTAATAAACTGACGACGCTTGAATGCACGGCTCTGCTCATGAGTCATGTCGGCCTCGTCAACCTCAAGCCCCACGCTAAAAATTGAATGCTCTTCACCTTCTGCAATCGCTTCGGAATAATACTCTTCGCCCGTAACAGTACGACAGCGATCGCAAATGCCCAACGGCAGATAGACACTGATATTGGAATACTCTGCAAGCAAAGAAAACCACAGTTCCGAGGGTATAACACCCACACAGGGAAGCAGAACCTCATTGTCTTTGGGCAGACGCCCCAAGGCACGTGTGCAGGTCACATAGCAATCGTCATAGGTGCTTGCCACACGAGCAATTTCATCGTACAAATTACGCGCCATCTGGCGACGAGCAATAAATGCTTCGGTGGGACACGCAGCAATACAGAGTCCACACTTACGACAGTTATCCTCAACGATGACCTTCTTGCCATCATAGGTAATGGCTGCAACAGGGCACACCCGAGCGCAGCGGTCACACACATCCTGACCATCAGAGGTCGAACGAAGGCAAGAGGGCAAGCTAATACGCGGTTTATCCTTGTAATCAGCGGGGTTGTAATGAGGAATCGCATCAGGATCGCCCATCAGCTGATCGGCAACATTGCCTAAAGGATTGCGAACAGCCTGAAAATTATCTTGCAGATCGATGATTTCATCAATCATGTCGCGCTCTTTAGCCATACCACTCCCCCTCTCACATAACGTACGACAAAGATTAATTGTAGCAGCGTAGAAGAAGTAAAAATGGCTGGGAACAACCTAGCCTTTGGTAAATCCAATAAGGATACCGCCCAGCGCAACCAAGGTCATCCCCGCAATTACCAGCTTGAGGCCTCGCGCAGAGCGACGTTCGTGCAGCAAAATCAAGCCTCCCAGCGTGGAAACAATGACATTTAGCTGAGAGAGTGTCCAGCCAACCGCTAGACCATTGAGTTGATTGGATATCAATACGCAGGCATTACCCGCAGCAAAAAAGGCTCCAGAACCAAGATTTTGCCAGGTCTTGCGTCCAAAAAGTGCTTCATCTGAGCCAAATAATTTCCACTTACACATAGGCAGACCAATTAATGCTGTTGTCACCACCATAAAGAGTGCCTGTGGAAAAAGCAGATCAAGCCCGTCAACAGCAAAAAGATTTCCTGATGCAGCATAACTCACGTAAAACGCCGAAGATGCAATAACAAGAAGAAGCCCATGGGCGCCTGAGTTGCTCTGCTTGTCATTTTCAGCTTTGTCAGGACGTGATGAGAGAAAAACACCCAGAATAACCAGTACCAATGCAATGCAGCCCACCAACAACTGACCTTCGCGGCGCCACTCGCCCAAAAATAAGACACCCACCGCAGAGGCGCCAAGTAGTTGCAGACCAGTAGAAATTGGTGCTGCACGAGAGACGCCCAACGCGTCAAAGCTCTTGATAAGCAAAATCTCTGCAAAGCTCCAAGAAATGCCATTGACTGCTGCTGCCAACAACAAAGTTACAGACCACAGAGGAGGTCGCACTATCAACATCACAACTGAGACCGCGAGCGCAGCTAGCACCATACCCATCTGCTTGTTGGTAGCGTTGCCCCCGATAAGTTGCATTACTGGACCAATCATGCCAAAACCAAAAGCCGGTATCAGTCCCACAAGAAGTGCGAGCATCCATCCCCCATCTGCAACAGACAACAAAAGAACCTATAAGGATACAAAAAGAGACGCACCAGTAAACAACCACCAGCGCGTCTCCATTCGAAAAGTTTAGGCGTCCAAACGCTCAACACCATTACGCGTTACACGTGCATGGAATAGAGGAATTGCCTTCGGCTGCTCAGGACGAATATCCAAAGCAGAACGGAAGACACGCTCACCCTCATCACAAAGCTGTTCTGTCGCCGCATAAAGCGTTGCCAACACATCGCCTTCGGCGATAGCATCTCCGCTCTTCTTGGCCAGAACAATGCCCGCAGAATAATCAATGGAATCTTCCTTCTTGGCACGACCTGCACCAAGCGCAACAGAAGCGATGCCACAGCGCTCGGTATCCATTGCGTAGAGATAACCAGCTTCCTTGGCAAGAACCTCACGCTTGATGCGGGGTTCAACTAACTGCTCAAAGGGGTTATCAAGCAGTGCTGCATTGCCACCTTGGGCAGCAACCATATCCTTGAGCTTTGCCAAGCCGCAACCATTAGCAATCTGCTGACGTGCAAGCGCGCGGCACTCTTCCATCTCGCCCTTGCCTGCAAGATAAAGCATGTTGCCTGCCAGCTCGATGCAGATATCGGTAAGGTCCTTGGGGCCCTTGCCCTGCAGCGTTGCAGCGGCTTCAGCCACTTCAAGAGCATTACCAATGCAATTGCCCAGAGGGCGACCCATATCGGTAATCATGGCAACCGTAGTACGACCCACATGCTCACCAATCTCGACCATAGCCTGTGCCAGCGCAATGGCGTCATCGACGGTCTTCATAAAGGCACCGCTACCGCATTTAACGTCGAGCAAAATCTTGTCAGAACCAGCGGCAATCTTTTTGCTCATAATGCTCGAAGCAATGAGCGGCAGACTATCCACCGTTGCCGTAACGTCGCGCAGCGCATACAGCTTCTTATCGGCAGGAACAAGATTGCCCGTCTGACCAATGATGGCCACGCCAACCTTGCTGACAATCTCAACAAAACGGTCACGCTCAACCGAGGTTGAAAGACCAGGGATAGACTCCAACTTGTCTAAGGTGCCACCCGTATGACCCAAGCCTCGACCACTCATCTTTGCAGTCTTCACGCCTAGGGAGGCAACAAGAGGAGCAATGACCAGCGAGGTTTTGTCACCAACACCACCAGTAGAATGCTTATCTACCTTAATGCCAGGGATGTCAGAGAGATCAACAACATCTCCCGAAGCTACCATATCCATGGTCAGTGTCGCGGTCTCATGAGGTGTCATGCCACGGAAGTAAATAGCCATACACAATGCTGATGCCTGATAGTCAGGAATATCACCCGATACATAGCCATCAACAAAGAACTTGATCTGCTCGTCAGTTAGCTCTCCACCATTGCGTTTGGTCTCAATGATGTCGTACATCCTCATTGGGCATTCGCCTCCTTTTGCGCTGCCACCTCAAGATCTTGAGGTCCAAAACCCAATGGCAGCAAATCTTTTAGTAGATACGTTTTGATTTCGCTCTCAGAGCATGCAAGCACAATCTCAAAGGTCTCGGGGTCACAAAACTCACGCATAACCTGGCGACACACGCCACAAGGAGCGCACCAATCGCTAATGGGCAAACCCGCTGCTCCGCCCACAATGGCGATAGCTGAAAATGTATTGCAACCCTCGCTCACCGCTTTGAAAAATGCTGTGCGCTCTGCACAATTGGTGGGGGTATAGGATGCATTTTCAATATTGCAGCCGTGCCACAAGCTGCCATCAGCACCCAGCAGCGCTGCCCCTACCGCAAAATGTGAATATGGCGTATATGCCTTTTCACGTGCAGCGATAGCTTCTTTAACTAAAGCCTGCTTGTCCATCTGCTACCTCCCAAACAAATACCCGTCCCGCCTAAGTGGCCGAGACGGGCAAGAATTCCTAAGCAAACTTCAACAGCTGATTCTAGGCAACGACCGCCCTTGCAGGAAGGGGGTGAGCAAGTGCGGCCGTGCCTTATAATCACACTCGGAAGCCCCTGTGGTCTTAGCGACTACCCTTCAAATAGGGCACGCCATCTGCCTTGGGAGCAGCGGAGCGACCAACAAAGAGAACCAACACGATGATGGTCAGTACATAGGGCAGCATTGCCATAAGCTGGCTGGGGATAGCAATGCTTCCACCACCAAGAACCACGGTCAGAGCCTGAGCCAAGCCAAAGAGCAGGCAGGCACCATAAGCGCCGTGGGGCTTCCATTTACCAAAAATGACGGCGGCAAGTGCGATGAAGCCCTGGCCACTAATAGCTGTCTGGGTAAACTGAGAAACGATTGCGAGCGTGACGGAAGCGCCACCAAAACCAGCAAGCATGCCCGAAATCAACACGCAAATAAAACGCGTGCGTTCGACATTAATGCCCAGCGTATCAGCGGCTGCAGGGTGCTCGCCAACAGCACGAATACGCAGACCCCACTTGGTCTTGTATAGAACAAACCACATAATGAGAGCTGCAGCAAAACCCAAAGCAACTGTCACGTCAACATTGAGACTGGCATAAGGAGTGCCATTAAGTGCGCCTTCGCCAAAGAGCTTGGGTAAAGTAGTGCACACGGGCGTCATAGCTGCATTGTCAAAGAGACGACGGCAAAAGAACAGAGCAATACCAGGCGCCAGCAAGTTAATAGCAACACCGGATACGGTCTGATCAGCATGGAAGGTTACCGATGCACCCGCATGCAACAAGGCAATAGCAGCGCCAGCAATACCTGCCATCAAGAAGCCCAACCAAGGGTTGCCAGTAAAATACGAAACGGCAGAGGCGGTAAAAGCACCTACAACCATCATGCCTTCGATACCGATATTGACAACACCAGATCGCTCGGAGATGACACCCGACAGAGAGCCAAAGACTAGCGGAGTGGAGTACATCAGAGTAATTCCGATAAGAAGCAGCAAGCTATTAAGCATTTTCGGCCCCCTTCGACTTGCGCTCGAGCCTATCAGCAATCATGGGGACAATCTGCGAGAGTGCCATAAGGAACACAATCGTGCCAATCATGATGTTAATGATGTCAGATGGTGCACCCATAACCTGCTGAACACTCTGACCACCATAGATGAGACCACTGAAAAGCAAACCAGCAAAAATGCAGCCAATGGGCGAGGAACCAGCAATAAAGGCAACGGACAAGCCGTTAAAGCCGTTGTTCTCAAAGGCAGCAAGCGTCGAGATATTATGAGGCTCAAGACCCGTCACAGACAGCGCACCAGCAAGGCCGCAGAGAGCACCCGAGATAAGCATGCAGGTCACAATATTGCGGTTGACGTTAATACCTGCAAACTGAGCAGCCTCACGATTGAGACCAACAGCGCGCATCTCATAGCCAATTTTGGTGCGCTTAAGCAGCACGGCAATCAGAATGGCAGCGGCAACTGCAATGAGAATGCCGATATTGACGTCTGTCTTGACCAGCACTTCATAAAGCCAAGGTGTACCACTCAAGGCATTAAGACCTTCTTCCGAAAGTTTCCACTGAGGAAGGATCATCGTGTAACTGGAGGGATTCACTGGGAAGGTACTTGTAGACTCAGGCTGGTGGAAAGTCTGGGTGTTGACAACAAAGTTGCAGAGATAAAGGCTAATCCAGTTAAACATAATGCTGGTAATAACCTCATTAATACCAAACCTAGCTTTGAGCCAACCAACCGCAGCTCCGCCTAGGGCGCCGCCAAGGGTGCCTGCCAAGATAACCAGAGGAATCTGTAGCAAGGGTGGAAGATTAAAGGTCACGCCAACAATAACAGCACAGATCGTACCAAGGATATACTGCCCCTCAGCACCAATATTGAAAAGGCCTGTTTTGAAAGCAAAGGCAACAGCCGTGCCAGTCAGGATGATTGGCGTCGCCTTGATGATGACGTTAGAAATGTACTTGGGACGACCAATCATGCCATTAAACATGGCAGCAAAAGAAGGACCAGGTGCATATCCGGCAGCAGCCAGAACAATCGCTGCAATAATAAAACCTACAACAATTGCCAAAATCGAAGCGGCAATTGGCTTTCTCAGGAGCTTAACTATCGTTTTCATTCGTTGCCTCCTCCTGCCATCAGGAGACCAACCTGCTCCTCGGTGACCGTTCCCTGAGCAAAGCTGCCTACGATTTGGCCGTCATGAATAACAGCGATGGTGTCCGAAACGTCCATAACCTCATCGAGTTCGAGCGAGACAAGCAGAATTGCTGCACCACGATCACGCTCGCGAATCAGCGCCTTATGCACAAATTCGATAGCGCCAACATCGAGACCACGTGTAGGCTGTACCGCAACAAGCAAATCAGGCTCGCTAGAAACTTCGCGAGCAATAATGACTTTTTGCTGGTTGCCGCCCGAAAGACCAGATGCGGTGTGCGTCTCGCAGCCCTCAGGACGAATGTCATATTCTTCGATTAGGCCACGGGTGAACTCCTCAACTTTGGCAAGGTCAAGCATGATGCCATGACCAAACTGCTCTTCGTTGTGGCGTTCAAGAACTGCGTTTTCAGCAACAGTAAAGGGCAAAACCAAACCCCAACGGTGACGATCAGAAGGTACCGTGGCAACACGGGTGTCAATGGTCGTTTTTGGAGTGGTGTTTTGGATTTGCTTGCCCTTAATCTCGATGGTGCCTGCTTCAGCATGGACGAGATTATCGATAGCATCGACAAATTCCTTCTGGCCATTACCATCAATACCAGCAATACCCACGATTTCGCCAGCGCGTACATCAAGATTGAGGCCTTTAACAACCTCAATACCACGATCGTCCTTGACGTGTAGATCACGGATGGACAAGACAGTCTCACCAGGATTGGCAGGACCCTTATCAACAGACAGGTTGACATGGCGGCCAACCATCTTGGAAGCCAACTCAGTCTCGTTGGTCTTTGAGACATCAACGGTACCCATGTAGCGACCACGACGAATGATGGTACATTCGTCAGCAGAAGACATAATCTCCTTGAGCTTGTGCGTGATGATAATGATGGTCTTACCCTTGCTTACCAAATCACGCATGATTTTGATGAGCTGCTCAATCTCCTGTGGAGTCAAAACTGCCGTCGGCTCATCCAAAATCAGAGTATCGGCACCACGATAAAGTGCTTTTAGAATCTCGACACGCTGCTGCATGCCGACAGTAATATCCTCAATTAATGCGTCAGGATCGACCTCGAGACCATACTCCTCGACAATCTTGACAACTTCTTGGCGTGCCTTGGCCATATCGAGTACGCCTGCGCCAGAGCAGACCTCTTCACCAAGGACGATATTTTCGGTAACTGTAAAGTTTTCTACCAGCATAAAGTGCTGGTGAACCATGCCAATGCCATGTTTGATGGCTTCGGTAGGACTAGTAATGCTGACCCTCTCACCGTTGAGAAAAACATCTCCTCCATCAGCCTGGTAGAGTCCATATAGGACATTCATGAGCGTGGACTTGCCAGCACCATTTTCTCCCAGGATTGCATGGATTGACTGCTTTTTCACGTCGAGGTCAACCCCGTCAAGAGCTCGGAATGACCCGAACACCTTGACTATGCCATGCATCTGCACAGCGTAATCTGGACCGACTTCCATGTTCTCCCCCTGCGACACATTCGACAAGCGGGGCACCTCGCACTATGTCCGAGGTGCCCCGCCCCAGCGTTACGAGCTATGACTTAAAGAGTCTTGATGTACTCGTCATAGGTCTCCTTGTTGAAAGGAGGCTTGATGTCGCCAGCTTTGATCTTATCGCCGAGTTCGATGGCTGCCTTGTAAACCTCGTCATCAATGAGCTTGTGCTCTTCAGGGATGCCTACGCAATCCTCAGAGAAGCCCAGGTCAATATTGGTGCCACCCTCAATGTCGCCAGCCTGAATCTTAGTGGAAACCTCAACGATAGCCTTGTCAACACGCTTCAGGGCAGAGCTAATGACATTGTCGGGAGCAAGGTAAGCCTGATCGCGGTCAACACCGATAGCAAACTTATTGGCTTCCTTAGCAGCCTCGATAACGCCTGCGCCAACGCCGCCTGCTGCGTGGAAGACTACATCGCAGCCACTGGAATACATCTTAGAAGCAATAGCCTTGCCCTTTGCGGAGTCAGAGAAGCTGTCAGCATACTGACCCTGGACCTCAACATTGGTGCCCTGCTCCTTGTTGGCATAAGCAACGCCAGCCTGATAACCATAATCAAACTGATCGATAACAACACCGGAGATACCGCCGACAAAGCCAACCTTGTTGGTCTTGGTGGTACGAGCGGCAATATAGCCCATGAGGAAAGAAGGCTCCTGAGCACGGAAGGTAACACCGATGAGGTTCTTGGGTGCATCCTCAAATGCATTGTCGATAACGGCAAACTGCACCTCAGGGTTGGTCTTTGCGGAGTGAGCAACAGCGTCAGCCATTGCAAAACCAATGCCCCAAACGAGGTTGGAACCATCGTCGACTGCCTTGTCGAGGTTGGTAGCGTAGTCGGATTCCTGCTTGGACTCAATATACTGAACGGTCCAGCCATTGTCCTTCTCCAGCTGCTGCAGGCCCTCCCAAGAGCTCTGGTTGAAGGATTGGTCAGAGACACCACCTGTGTCGGTAACCATCTCGATCTTGTAGTCCTTGCCGCTCTTGCCAGCGTCAGCGGAACCAGTACCACCAGCGTTGCCGCCGCCGCATGCCGTCAGACCAGCGGTTACTGCGAAAGCCGCTGCGGTGCCCAGAAAGTGCCTGCGCGAAATGTCCTGCATAGTAGTTCCCTTCTTTCTAAAACCTTACTTTGGGGCCCCAGCCCCCCAATATGATTTCCATGGGTTTTGCTTCCCATGTAAAGCCAAATATACGAACATCTGCGTCACAGGGCAGACGCTCGAATGCAGCCAACCGACCAGACCAGCTGTTGTAATCCCTTACTTCTCAGGAATAGCCAAAGACAAGGCAACCTCCATCATCTGTGTAAAGCTGGTCTGCCTCTCCTCAGCAGGAAGTGCCTCGCCAGACAACGGCAGGTCAGAGACGGTAAGCAAGCAGAGCGCGCGCTTCTTTGCATAGGCAGCGTTGAGATAGAGAGCCGCTGCTTCCATTTCGACAGCAAGAACGCCCATGGATGCCCAACGCTCGTTGACCGTGGGATCTGCATTGTAGAAAGCATCTGCAGACAGTACATTACCGACACGTGTAGGAACACCCAGTTCCTCGGCCTTGTTGACAGCACGACGGAGCAAATCGTAGTCGGCAATAGGAGCATACGTACCTGGCATGTTGAACTGTGCCGCGTAGTTGGAATCGGTGCAGGCTCCCATACCAATTACCAAGTCACGAAGCTGCACACCCTCAGCAAGACCACCCGCGCTACCAATGCGAATAATCTGATCAACATCGTAGAAGTTAAAAAGCTCGTAGGTATAAATACCTACGGAAGGAATGCCCATACCGCCACCCATAACCGAGACAGGCTGTCCCTGGTAGGTGCCCGTGAACCCAAGCATATTACGAACGGTATTAAAGCAGGTCACATCCTCAAGATAGTGCTCTGCCACATACTGTGCGCGCAGGGGGTCACCCGGCATAAGGACGGTCTTTGCAATCTGACCCTCAAGGGCAGCATTGTGCGGAGTCGGTACATTAGGCATTATCAGCAACCTCCAAGATATCGCCCAAACGAGACGTGCCATTTTCAAGAGCAGGAACACCCAGGTAGTCAAGAACAGTGGCAGAAACATCAGCAAACGTAGTGCTGGTACCAAGGTTGGCACCAGAACGCACCTGAGGGCCTGCGATAACCCAAGGTACATACTCGCGGGAATGGTCAGTTGAAGGTGTCACAGGATCACAGCCGTGGTCAGCGGACACCATAAAGAGATCGCCTTCGCGAAGTTTGCCAAGAATGGTCGGCATGTGCTCATCAAAATAAGCCAGCGCCTTGGCATAACCATCAACATCGTTGCGGTGACCATAAATCATGTCGGTATCAACAAGGTTGACAAAGCAAAGGCCCTCAAAGTCGCGATCAAGCAGTTCGATAGTGCGGTCGATACCCTCGGGATTGCCCGTAGTAGGGATGGACTCTTTGATGCCACGGTGAGCAAAAATGTCATAAATCTTGCCAACAGAGATAACGTCAACGCCAGCCTTGGTCAGAGCATCGAGCATAGTCTCGCCCGTAGGCTCCAGCGAGAAGTCATGACGACGCGGGGTTCTGGTGTAGGAGCCTTCCTCACCAATAAAGGGACGAGCAATAACACGGGCAACTGCATGCTTGCCAGTCAAAATCTTGCGAGCAATGCGGCAATACTCGTAGAGCTGCTCGCAGGAAACAACATCCTCGTGTGCGGCAATCTGGAAGACACTGTCAGCAGAGGTGTAGACAATCAGCGAGCCAGTCTCAACCATCTCGCGGCCATAGTCACGAATAACATCCGTGCCAGAATAGGGCTTGTTGCAGAGAACCTTACGGCCAGTCTGGCGCTCAAACTCCTCAATGATCTCTGCGGGGAAACCATCAGGATAGGTCGGGAAACGCTCAGGTGAAATAACGCCTGCAAGTTCCCAGTGACCAACAGTGGTGTCCTTGCCCTTGGAAGCCTCACGCAGGCGACCAAATGCGCCGGTAGGTGCATCAACAGGCTTAAGATCTACGTCATAGACGGAATCAAGCGCACCATCGATATTAAACAAGCCAAGCTTTTGAAGATTGGGCATGGAGAAGTGGGGGCTGGTTGCGCATGCACAAAGAGTATTGCTGCCCTCGTCACCGTACTCTGGAGCATCAGGCTCTTCGCCAATACCAAAGCTATCCAGCACAACAATAAAGACCCTCTTCTTCATCCAATCACCTTGCCCTCAGATTTTGTCGTGACATATGTCCGCTTACAGAAATTGATACGACCTATAAAGCATATGTTTACTTACTCGTTTCTTCTACATTTCTCAAGTAGAAGGTAGGTTTTTTCCAGTAAGTGGTTGTTTAGGCAAGATTTTTTGATACAGCACGCGGAAATATACGGCATTTAAGCAGGTGTAAGGCTTGTCTTAATACTTGTTGAGAGCTTTATTTACTTAGCAATTGTGAGCGCTACTTTTCCATTTCTTTTCTCATATTTTTTGCTTTATGATAATACCCGTTTAGAGTACTAATCATTTGTTTATATCTGGAGGATAAATGATCACCGAACGCGAGCGTCAAATTTTGGGTTGGATACGCGAGAATCCCTCAATTACGCAAAAAGAATTAGCGGAGAAAGCTCAAATCTCCCGCTCGTCGGTGGCGGTCCATATCTCCAATCTGATGCGTAAAGGTGCCATTCGCGGGCGCCGTTATATTCTTGAGGAAAGTCCCTATATCGTTTCTATTGGTGCATCTCGCGTGGACGTGATTGGCTGGCCAGAGATGCAACACACGCTAGGCTCGGGCGATAATGGCTCAGACAGCCATCGAGGCATCGTGCGCACCGTTGTTAGTGGCACTGCTCATAACATTGCTCAAACTTTGGCACATCTTGACTGCCCTGTACGCTTGGTGTCTGTTTTTGGTGGTGACGACGAGGGTGAGCGCCTTATTGCCTCTTGCAAACGTGACGGTATCGACATAAGCGAATCCATGACGGCACGCGGCATGGAATCCGCTTCCAACGTTTTTTTAACTCGCCCTGATGGTACACGACAGCTTGTTCTCAGCGATTCAAAGGCATTTGATTTGCTCTCCCCCGACTACTTGGCAGAGCATCTTGCCACCATTAATCGAGCAGCAATCTGTATTGTTGAATCATCAGTACCGCAGGCCTCACGAGATTTTTTGTGGAAAAGCGTGCAAGTACCCATGGCGTATGTGTCATCTACCAGCAGAAATGGTATTCCCACAGAGACAGATTTGTCACGCCCAGACCTCATTAAGATTGACATTTCTACACTCGAAGCGCTTGTAGAGCGCATATTACCCAGCCTTATGGAGATAAAAATAGCAAGCTCTGAGGTATTGGCGCGTGGGCCTCGCGCAGTATTTGTATCGCTTGAGGACGGCGGATTGTTCTGCTTGGGCCAAGGCGAAGAAGCACATTTGCCCTGGGTAGGAGGTCCACTGCCACCCTCAGGAGAATTCCAAGATGCTTTGTCTGCCAGCATTATCTGGGGCTGGATCCAAGGATTTACGGCAAAAAAATGCGCCCAAGCAGGACTCGTAGCTGCTGCTTATCACGCTAACGCACGGGGTGCGACACGCGTAACACTTGACAGCAAAAGCTTGCGAGCCCGCTTGGGCGCAGAATCAGACTAGCTAGGGTTTAGCTTACGATTGCGATGCTTGCGCTTGTACCCAGACGATCAGCACCAGCTTCGACCATAGCCAAAGCCTCCTGCTGATTGTGGATACCACCAGCAGCCTTGATCTTGCAAGCGTCGCCTACGGTCTCACGCATCAGGCGAACATCCTCAATGGTAGCGCCGCCTGTGCTAAAGCCGGTGCTTGTCTTGACAAAGGCAGCACCAGCCTTGACGCAGTCCTGGCAAGCACGCACGATTTGATCGTGATCAAGCAGGCAGCACTCAAGAATGACCTTGACGGGGTGGCCCTCAGCAGCCTTGACGACTTCAGCAATGTCATTGATAACGTACTCGTCATCGCCATCAATAAGTTTGCCTACGTTGATAACCATGTCAATCTCGGTGGTGCCATCCAGCACCGCCTGGTGAGCCTCAGCGGCCTTGCCAGCGGTAGTCGCAGCACCCAGAGGGAAGCCGATGCAGGTGGTAACGCCTACGCCAGAATCACCCAAACGCTCAACAGCAAACTTGGTCCAGCAACCGTTGATAGAAACGGTAGCAAACTTGTACTCCATAGCCTCATCGCAGAGCTTGGCAAGATCTGCCTGAGTTGCATTGGCCTTAAGATTGGTGTGATCGATGCGCTCGTGAAGTTCCATACTTCTCTCCTTTTTCTCTGGTGGTATCGTGACGCGAGATTGTAGCGCCGACTAACAATGTACCGCCCCAATCCCCGTCAAACCTTCATGCAAATCAAAAGCAATCCTGCGCGAGCGGTACTATTTCACTCGCGAACGGTAGACCGCCTCAGCTTACTTTGACGTTTTGCTTATCCGACAAAATATTATCTAAAAAGGTCACCTATCCATCGTCTTAACTCGCACGGCTCTGCTTGCCAAACGCCACGTTCTGTTTCAGATTGCACGACCCCGCTTGCCAAACGCCACGTTCTATTTCAGACTGCACGGCCCTACGTACCAAAAGCCACACATCATTCCAACCTGCACTGCCCTGCTTGTCAAACGCCACATTCTGTTTCATTCGGGGCTGCTCTGCTTGTCAAAAGCCACGTTCTATTTCAGTCGGAGCGGCTCCGTTTGTCAAAAGCCACGTTCTATTTCAGAAAAAATG
>NZ_KE952970.1:33682-51931 GCF_000466405.1 Atopobium sp. oral taxon 810 str. F0209
AAAAAAGTGAAGTAGAACGTGGCGTTTGGCGATTTCTCACTCCACACCAAAAGGATTCCTCTTTGCTGTGGCCAAGTAGAGCGCAGCTAGATGGCTAAGCAGAACACAGCTAGGCAACCAAGCAAAGCGAAGCCAGTTACGGCACGCACGACGCTATACAAAACGCCCCCGCAAATGAGCTGCACCCCGAATCTTAGACGCAGGAAACACGTCAAAAATCCGAAGGCGCAGCTCAGGTGCAGGGGCGCAAGCATTGCTCGATAATACGAACAATTTTGAACCGCTAAGGCGATTGCATCTCGCTAGATGGCTTAATACATGCCGCCACCCTGGCCGCCAGCTGCAGCAGCACGAGAAATGGCTTCCTCAATAGAGGTGTCCTTGGGCTCATCAGAAACGGTAGCCTCGGTGATGAGAATCAGGGATGCAACAGAAGCAGCGTTCTGCAGCGTGGTGCGGGTAACCTTGACAGGGTCAAGGACGCCCATCTCAACCATGTTGCCGTAGGTGCCATTTGCGGAGTCAAGACCCTCGCCCTCAGGCAGTGACTTAATCTTCTCAACCACAACGGAACCCTCAAAGCCAGCATTGGCAGCAATGGTGCGTACAGGAGCTGCAAGTGCCTTGCGAATGATGTCAACGCCGATCTGCTCGTCAGCATCTACGGTCTCAACAGTATCCAGAGCCTTGGTTGCCTGCAGGAAAGCAACGCCGCCACCTGCGACAATGCCCTCCTCAACAGCTGCACGAGTGGCCTGGAGAGCATCCTCAATGCGGTGCTTGACCTCCTTGAGCTCAACCTCGGTAGCAGCGCCAACCTTGATAACTGCAACACCACCGGAGAGCTTGGCCAGACGCTCCTGGAGTTTCTCGCGGTCAAAATCAGAAGTAGTGTTCTCAATCTCGTTCTTAATCTGAGCAACGCGCTCGTCGATGGCCTCCTTGGAGCCAGAGCCGCCAACGATAGTGGTGTTGTCCTTGCTAATCTTGACGGACTTAGCGCGACCGAGCATCTCGGCAGTAACATCAGAAAGGGTGACGCCGAGCTCTTTCATAGCAACCTGACCGCCAGTAAGTACAGCGATGTCCTCAATCATGCGCTTACGACGATCACCGTAGCCAGGAGCCTTGACAGCTGCAACCTGGAGAGCGCCACGAATCTTGTTGAGGATCAGCGATGCCAGAGCTTCACCGTCAACGTCCTCGGCAATAATAAGCAGAGGGCTGCCAGACTTTGCAACTGCCTCGAGAATAGGCATGACATCCTGGACATTGGAGACCTTCTGATCGGTCAGCAGAATGTAAGGATTCTGCAGCTCAGCGGTCATGGTGTCCTGCTCAGTTGCAAAGTACGGAGAGATATAGCCCTTGTCGAACTGCATACCCTCGACAGTGTCGATATCGATACCAAAGGTCTGAGACTCATCAACAGTGATAACGCCGTCCTTGCCAACAACCTCCATTGCGTCAGCAATCTTGGCGCCAATCTGGGGATCGCCAGCAGAAATGGTACCAACGGAAGCAATCTGCTTCTTGGTGGAGACGTCCTGCGCGGAACCCTTCATCTGCTCAACAGCGGCTGCAACTGCTTTGTCAATACCACGACGAATAGCAATGGGATTTGCACCAGCTGCAACATTGCGAAGGCCCTCATTAACGATAACCTGTGCAAGCAGAGTTGCGGTGGTGGTACCGTCACCAACGGTGTCATTAGTCTTGGTAGCAACCTCTTTTACCAGCTGAGCACCCATGTTCTCAATGGGGTCCTTAAGCTCAATCTCCTTGGCAACAGAAACACCATCGTTGGTAATGGTGGGGGCGCCGTAGCTACGCTGAAGTGCAACATAGCGACCCTTGGGGCCAAGGGTTGTGGTAACTGCATCGGCAAGAGTGTTGACACCCTTGGCGAGCTTGGCACGCGCATCGGTGCCGAAGGTAATATCCTTTGCCATTGTTTTTCCTCCTTGTAGGAATACTCAATCAAAAAGCTTTGCTCTGCTTGTAAGTAGAGCAGCTACTAAACGAGCTACTTACTCGCTAATAATGGCGTAGATGTCGTCAGCACGGAGCAGCAGGAAATCCTCGCCATCAATCTTGACGTCGTTGCCGCCAAACTTGCCGTAGTAAACCTCATCGCCCTTCTGGACATCCATGGGAATGCGATTGCCATTCTGGTCGCGCTTGCCCTCACCCACAGCAATAACCTGGCCACGCTGAGGCTTTTCCTGTGCGCCAGAGCTGATGTAGAGGCCAGAGGAAGTCTTCTCCTCCTTGGGAGCGGGCTTGACGAGAACGCGATCACCCAGCGGCTTCAATGTCATGATTAAAACCTCCTTCTGCGCCATGCGGCGCCTGTTTGCGAGCGGAGCGGGCTAAGCCCGTCGTTCTTAACTGCCAACGCTAGGAATAATACCCAGATATGCAAAATATAACAACGGAATTGGAAAAAAATCTGCTATCGACACACTTAGGTTTATTGAGTGTGTTTCAGTAGTAAGTTCTGTGGGTTTTACGTAGCACCCCCTGCTCTGCTTGATCTCAGCACGGTGCTTTTTTGCCAAGCAAAGCAAACGGGATTGGGATTGCCCTTCGCTAGCGTAGAGCTACAACTGGCTAGTCATCTAGATGCTCGAGTCCAGAGAGCCAGAGGTTTGCTTGGGCATCGGATGGCATACGCAAATCGCCGCGAGGGCTCACTGCCACCGAGCCTACCTTTGGCCCATCAGGCAAACAGCTTCTTTTGAACTGCTGAGCAAAGAAACGCCGATAAAAAGTCCTCAGCCAAGTCTTGATTGTCGCCGCATCATAACTATCGCCTAACGCATAGCACGCCAAACGGTAAACCTTGCACGGAGCAAAACCGCGCCTCAGTACTTGATACAAGAAGAAATCGTGCAGCTCATAGGGCCCTACCAAGTCCTCAGTGCGCTGCGAAATCGTGCCATCAGCTGATGCGGGCAGGAGCTCGGGCGACACTGGTGTATCCAGCACATCAAGCAATACACGCGACAACGCAGCCGAACTCGTGGTATCTGCTACATGGTTAACCAAGTGTCTGACCAGCGTCTTTGGCACGCTACCGTTAACACCATACATACTCATGTGGTCGCCATTATAGGTTGCCCAGCCCAGAGCCAGCTCGGATAGATCGCCCGTACCAATGACTAGGCCACCATCTTTGTTGGCGATATCCATCAAAATCTGTGTACGTTCACGCGCTTGGGAATTCTCGTAGGTCACGTCATGCACATTTTCATCCTGCCCAATATCGGCAAAATGCTGACGTACGGCCGCGGCGATGGGTACTTCACGCAGTTCACAACCCAAAGCATCTGCCAACTCCTGCGCATTAGAATGCGTGCGGTCGGTCGTGCCAAAACCAGGCATAGTTACCGCAATGATCCCCGCACGATCAAGCCCTACCAGATCAAACGCACGCGCTGTCACCAACAAAGCAAGCGTCGAATCCAGGCCACCCGACACTCCTATCGCTGCATGTGTCGAACGCGTGTGAGCCAAACGACGAGCCAAACCATGTGCCTGAATCGATAGTACGTCTTCGCAGCGCTGAGCACGTGTCACGGGATTATCTGGCACAAAGGGATGGGGGTCGACAAAGCGTGTGAGCTTAGTTGCAGCCTTTTCCAAAGTAAATTCGACATGGACATAGCCCATATCAAGCTCAGAGGCACCGCTTGACTGAAAGGTAGACTGACGGCGACGCTCGGCCGCCAACAAAGACACATCAATCTCACTTGCCGCACAACCATCACCAAAAGGTTTACTTTCTGCAAGCAGAGCGCCATTTTCGGCAATCATGTCATGTCCAGAATAGACCACATCCTGAGTTGACTCACCTTCCCCAGCGCTTGCGTAGATATAGGCAGCTAACAGGCGTGCAGATTGGCCTATCACCAGATTGCGACGATAATCAGCCTTGCCAACGACAGCATTGCTCGCAGAAAGATTTACTATCACCGTTGCCCCAGCAAGAGCATGGTTGGTCGACGGGGGATTTGGCACCCAGAGGTCCTCACAAATCTCCACGGCAATTTTGAGTTCAGGCATCGATTCGCAAACAAAGATCTGATTGGCACCAAAAGGTATGCCGAACTCCCCTGCAAAAGGCAGGTTCACAATCATCACGTCTTCATAACCAACAGAAAAATGACGACCTTCATAAAACTCGTTATAGGTAGGAATGTTCTGCTTTGGCACAACACCTAAAATCTCGCCATGGCTCACTGCGACTGCACAGTTATAAAGTTTCGCATTGTTACGCAGAGGCGCACCAAAAAAGATAATTGCATCATAGTCAGCAGTGACCTCGGCAATTTCGGTAAGTGCACGCTCAGTTGCATCAAGCAGGATATCCTGCCAGAAGAGATCTTCGCAGGTATAGCCCGTTACGCAGAGCTCCGGCAAAACGATAATTTTTGCTCCATCATGCTCATATGCGTCACGAATCTCCGAGAGAATCGCTTTAGTGTTATAGGCAACATCAGCAACACGAATCTCAGGCGTACGGGCTGCAACTTTGACAAAACCGTCCTGCATGGAGTCCTCCTTGGGCAACAATATCCAGCCAGCATCTATGATACCGCCTTGCTTGCCATCACAAATGCTCGGACGCTGGCAAAAGGTCGTGGATATGTCATGGCAAGACCCTATTCTTAAGATTTTTTTGGATGACTTTCAGGTGCTGCTATTAGAATTTTGCATAAGACCGGTTACGTGGGAAGTCTGCCCTAGATATTCCCAAAATCGTAAACAGCTGATATAAGGAGAAGTGTGTATGAACGTAAAGTCCGGAACCCTTGCAAAGGCAGCTGTTGCCGCCGCTCTTTCCTGCGCAATTGCCTCACCCTTTGTTGCAGTAAATGCTTATGCTGCAGAGGATGCACCCACCAACAACAATGACGCGACTGTTGCTGCCGCCCCAGCAGCACCTGCTGAGGAAGCCACTGAGACCGTCGCTGCAACCACTCCTGAAACCACTGCCGCCCCCGAAGCTGAGGTCACTCCTGCCACCGAAGAGACACCCGAGGCCGAGGCTACTCCCGCAACCGAAACTCCTGCGCCCGCAGAGGCAACGTCAACTCCCGCAGCACCCACTGCTGTCAATCGTTCTGCAGCCCATCCCTCTCCCACACTGGCTGACCAAGTTAAAGAGATGATGCAAGCAGCAGGAATTGATGTGGATAAGTACAGTAATCTGTACGGCGATATCCTCATTAATAACGATTCCACTACCAAGACCGCTTATAAGGTTAAAGCTGGTGAGGTAGTGGCAGTGTCTGGCACCCTTAATGTGAGTAACGTTTGGGCGCTCATGCAGGAGATTGAAAAAGCGTATGGTAGTGTCCCTATCGGGTTTTTTCTAGGCAACGAAAGCAAAGTAAACTTCGCCTTCACCATTACCCTCACACTTCCCGAGGGGATGGATTTCGAGAAAGACACTGATGGCAAGGTTGACATCACCTACGATAATTTTGGTGATGCGGAGACTGGCATTTGGGATACCACTGCCTCTGCTGAGGGTAAGACACTCACGGTTATTGCATCAATTAAGGAGGATATGGAATACGGTGATCTGAGAAACTTCGTCAAGAAGATTGCCGAGGATACCAAAAATGGTGTCATGTCTATTACTGTAAACAAGGTAAAAGTTAGTGACAATGCGCAACCTGGCAAGATTGTTGTCAAGGGTAACGTTAATGGCAAGATGGGCCTCGGTAAGGAAACACTCTTTGAGTGGGGTTCTGCCCAAGATCCCAACGGCATAGATGCAGAGGGTCCAAATGACGGCAGCATCCAGGCAACACTTGAGGTCGAGAAGAAGGCAGACCCCAAGCCCGAGACTAAGCCTCAGCCCAAGCCTGCTCCTGCGCCCAAAGCTGCACCCAAGCACATTGCCCCCGCCAAGGCCGTAAAGAAGAGTTCTGCTCTCCCCCAGACCTCTGATACAGCCACTGCTCTTCCTGCAGCTGTGCTCGCTATCGCCGGCGGTCTACTTGCTGCAGCTGCAACCGTTTTGCGCAAGCGCAACGAGAACTAATTCTTACCCACATTAGTTAATGACTCCTAACGGTCTCTGACACCCGCCAGAGACCGTCTTTTTTATGCCATCCACCTCTACAGCAACACACCATCACCCTATCGCCCGCCACGATGGCTAAAGTGTCGTTTGGAATTTAAAGCCAAACTAATGCGGTCAAACAGCTAATCAGCTAAAAGAAGGTCACATGGCGGTCGAACTGGTTATTCGCTCAAAAAATGTCTTTACAGACAGGACCAACAAAACACAAGCACTTGCTATTGGCATTACGCAGGGAATCATAACAGCAGTTCTTCCATATGAGCGCGCTGATGAACTGTGCGATTTTCAGACTCAGCTCATTGACTACGGTGACAAGTTCGTCTGTCCAGGCTTTCATGATGCGCATCAACACGTGCTGCACTCTGCGCTTTTTCCCTCTGCACTCGCAGATCAATATGTCGGAACTAGCGAAGCAGATGAGGTCGCACATCTCATCAATTTTGCAAAAACCCTCCCTGATACGCAGGATTGGGTGCTCACGCATGGTTGGCGTCAATCCCTTTGGATAGACCCCACCGCTGCGCCAACGTGCCACTCATTGGATGCCGCCTTTCCCAATCGTCCTGTCGCACTTTACTCAGGGGACGCTCATACGCTCTGGCTCAATTCGTGCGGCATGACTGAACTAGGTATTACCGATGCAACTCAGCCACCCGCTGGTGGAAGTTTTGATCGTGATGCTAATAGCCACCTCACTGGTGTTCTCCGCGAAGCAGCTGGTATGGCCTACGTCGCCCGTCTTGTTGGCATGCTTCCTGATGAGGCGCTCATGCAGGTATATCGCAGTTATTTCCACCGCCTATCCAGCATGGGTATTACCTCAGTGTGTGACATGGCGCTCTCGCTGATCCCTGGTGCAGACTCCATTCGCCCTGACATCTACCAGCAACTTCTCAATGCTGATGAGCTAACACTTCGCGCACATCTCTTCCCTACCCTCACCGAAGACGAGTCCAACCTTGAGATCATGCAGGCCGAACTTACAGGCAATATGCTTCAAGCCCCAGGTTTCAAGCAATTCTTTGACGGAGTCAGCTCGGCGCACACCGCCTGGTGCAGCAAGCCCTATACCAATGCTTATTTTACGGGCGATGTCGGCAGGCCTACGGTAGCACCTGAGCGCATGCGTTCGCTCGTACTTTCAGCAGCAAGCCACGGCCATGCTGTGCGCATCCATACCATTGGCGACCAAGCAGCTCATGAAGCTCTCAATATTTTTGAGGAAGCAACTCGTCTTTATGGTCAGCCCAAACAAGGTGCCCACACTCTTGAGCATATTGAAGATATCCAGTCCACAGACATTGACCGTCTTGCAAAGACGCACGTTATTGCTTCTGTGCAACCACCTCACGCGGTCATTGACCTGTCTCAACCCGACCGCGATTTAGGATCTGAACGAGCAGCACGCATGTGGCCTTTTGAGGCGTTTCTACAGACAGGCGCTACTCTTGCATTTGGTACGGATTCACCTGTTGTACCCCCTACCAGTCAAGATGTACTGTACTGCGCTATCACTCGCCAGATGCCCCAAAGTCACCTTCCCAAAGGTGGCTGGCACCCCGAACACTGCATCAGCCGCGCAGATGCTTTGCGAGCTTATACATATGGCAGCGCAGCAACAGTGGGCCGCACGCATGAGTTGGGACTGTTAGCACCTGGCATGCTTGCTGACTTAGCTGTATGGGATACAAACTTCCTCACGTGTGAGTCTGAAGAAATCCAGCAAGCCCACTGTCTTGCCACCTATCTCGGTGGCAAGCAGATCTTTTCTGCTTAGCAACAACAAATGCGTAGCTCGGCTGGGTCATCGCGCGCAATTCTTCTCATCCAACTTACGTCTCATAAAACCGCCTGATAGCAGATATTCAGCAGTTATTTCCGGCAGCTTTATAAAACTCATAAGCTGTTTTATAAAATCCGTAGTGATAGTTAAAAGTTTTATCCCCGAGGAGGCGTTTTTGATCGGAATCCTACCAAAAACGTCTCCTCGGGGCGCTTTACCCTAGAACTGTCAAAGTCGGCGTCAGGTCTGCCATCTAGTCGACGTCAGATCTACCGCCTATCCGACGCCAGTGTCTTCCAAATAGCGAGACAAAAAAGCACGCGTACGTTCATGTTGGGGATGGGTGAACATATCCTTGGGATGACCTTCCTCGGCAATAATTCCCTCATCCATAAAGACAACTTTATCAGAGACGTTTTTGGCAAAGTCCATCTCATGAGTCACAACCACCATTGTCATGCCCTGCTCGGCAAGACGGTGCATAATCTCGAGAACCTCACCAACAATCTCAGGATCCAACGCACTTGTCGGCTCATCAAAAAGCATGAGCTCAGGCTCCATGCATAGTGCTCGCGCAATCGCAACACGCTGCTTTTGCCCACCCGAAAGCGTGCTAACCGCAGCTCCTGCAAAATCCTTGAGTCCAACCTCATCCAAACGCTTCAGCGCTGTCTCCTCTGCTTCGGCTTTCGTCGCTTTTTTAAGCAGAACTGGCGCCAACGTACAGTTGCCCAACACATTCATATTGTTAAACAAGTTAAAGCTCTGAAATACCATGCCAATGTTTTGGCGCAGACTGTTGACATCCACATGCTCGGCAGCAAGATCACTGCCATGAAACCACACATGACCCGAATCAGGTGTCTCCAGCAAGTTGATACAACGCAGCAGAGTTGATTTGCCCGAACCGGATGCACCGATAATGGTGACGACTTCGCCCCTATTAATGGTTAGATTGATATTTTTGAGCACCTCATGGTTGCCAAAACACTTACGCAGACCTTCAACGCGTACCAGTGGATTTTCAGCAGTATCCGACTCACGAATTGTTTGAGTATTGATAGTCATCGCCACTCCTTACTGCTTGTCCGCGGAGACCGCGGCGTGAATCGAGTCGGAGGTTTGCTGCAACCTAGGCGCATCCAAATGCTTGGAAAGCCTATTAAGCAGATACGTTGCAAGTGCCGTCAAAATCAGATAGAACACTGCGGCAACCATGTAAACCTCGATATTCTTGTAATAAATACCAGCCATAGCACGAGACTCATACATCAACTCGACAACACCAATAACAGACAGCACTGACGAGTCTTTGATATTAATAACGAGCTCGTTAGAAAGGCCTGGGATAGCAAACTTAATACCCTGAGGGAACACAACACGTAGCAATGTTTGCCACTGAGAAAGACCCAACGAACGTGCAGCCTCTGTCTGGCCTGCATCGACTGACTCGATACCACCGCGCAGCACCTCCATCATGTAGGCGGTGGAGTTTAGAGACACAGTTACCAGACCAGCGATAAACGTTGACCACACCAGGCGAATCTGTCCCGAACTCATACCCGTGCCCAGCAGCACGGCAAATCCGGCATTATAGATAATTAGCGCCTGTACCATCATAGGTGTGCCGCGTACAATGGTTGAGTAAAGCTTGGCAAATCCAGATCCTACAACCTTAAAGAAGCGCACCAAGTCATTATCTGCACGATCAATCTTGAGCAAGTGCAGTGTTGCCATCAATAGTGCCAAGAAAAATGCAATGATTGTGCCAAAAACAGCCAACTCAACCGTTGTAAGAATACCCGTACGGAAAAGCGCACGCCCCTCATAGAGCATATAAAGCGCTGCTTCCAAGCCGCCGCGTGGAATCTTGTCAGCCCCAATAGCGGTTGCCGCCGAAGATGCAACGCCCATCACCGCACGGTCTATAAAGAGCACGGCCGCAATTATAGCCACCACATAGGAAGCAAAACGTTCCACAGTCACCAAAGGCTTACGCGCAAAAGGCGAACGCTCAGTATAGTTGTGCCACATGGCAAGCTTGGTCATCAATGCCGCCGCAGCAAAAATCAGCCATGCCACCAGCAGATAGTACATAAGCAGCTCAAGCGCATATACTGGCGCCAAAAAACTCATCTGCGAGCGAGGCTGCATTGAAAACCAAAGACCGATGAGCGCGATCACGCTTGTGGCCAACACAACATAACGATGGTCGGTCTGCACAAACTGGCGCAACCGCCTAAAACGGCCCTGCGTATGTGAGTCATCCATCTGGATGTATCCTTCCGAAGAATGTATATAAGCTAGCGGGGGACGCTATATCGCTACTGAGGCATACGCTCGTTGCAAGCAGTCCACATTTCGTCGCGCTCCTTGGCAGGAACATCGGCAATAGCAGCGTTGATCTTCTTCAGGACATCATCTTGACCCTTGGCAATAGCAGCGTTGTCATTGTTGGACTTATAGTCTCCAGTAAAACCATCCTTAAGCTGGCATACAACAAAATCTGTATACGTCTCAAGCAGTTTTGAGGCACTTGCACCCGAGTAGGTAATAGCCTCAACTTGATCGTTTTGTAGCTGCGCCACTACATCGGGAGCATACTCTAGACCATCTACGTGATTCACATTGGGGATTTGGTCAATTGCCTCGTCGTAGAATGTGCTCTTTTGTCCCACTATTGTTGCACCAGATAAATCTTTAAGGCTGGTGGCGTTGGCAAACTTGGAATTCTTTTTGGTAATAACAGCAACAGTGTCCTCAAGATACGGATCAGAAAAGTCAACTGATTCAGCGCGGTCAGGAGTCGCAGTCATACCAGCGCAAATGATGTCAATCTGACCCTTCTTGCATGCCTCAACCAAACCATCAAAACTCATAGCAACGGCAACAGGCTCTAGATCCATAGCTTCAGCAATAATCTTTGCAAATTGCACGTCATACCCATCGGCATAAGCTCCCGAGACGTTTTCGATAGGAATCGTGTAATCACTGGGGGTATCAGTCTGCCAGTTATACGGAGCATAGTTGGCTTCCATACCAACACGCATCTTGCCCTCAGAGCCAAACTTATGCTTTGGGGAAGCAGAGCCACCAGACTGGCTATCAGCCGAACCGCTCGTTCCTTCGGGAGCAGGGCCGCAGGCTGTTAAAAATGCCATTCCACCTAGGGTAATGGTCGCGAGCCCAGAAGCCTTGAGGAAGCCACGGCGATTCATATTGTGCTTGTTCGGAGCAGAATCGCTGCTAGATGATGTGTGGATAAAGCAATTGTTGTACTTCATGGCTATTCCTCTTTTCTCTGGCTTTCGCCGGACCCCTTTCGCACGTACGACCGGATGAGCCCCATGCCCATCCCCCTTGCAACTTAATGCGTGAAAGTCCCACGTGGTGAAGCTATTATACGTTTTTGCGTTTAGATGAGAGAAAAATAGGCAAAAGGAAACGCTCGTGCAACACATAACGCACGTGAGCGACACAGTTACTAACGCTATTTTTTCTTACGTAAGGAAGATTTTGCATTGTGATGCATAATATGTGCCCCAAAGCTTCCACCCGCCATAACCAGCGCAATATTGCGCGTGCGGATAGGCGTAAGCATCATGGAAACTAGGCGTCCCTCAGGCCGTGCCATGCGTGCAGCCAGTTGTACATCGTCGTCTGAAATCATCTGACGTACAAGCTTGCGCTTTTCAGCAGCTGGCATCTTGCAGGAGGAGTCACAAAGACGCCTAATAAGACCAAGCAGACCTTCGATATAGCGTCTTTGGATAACTTCAATACTTGCAGGATCGCCATCAAGTCCCCAGTGATGATAGAGCTCAAGCAGTTCCTTATGCTCATCCTGAAGCTGCTGATAGAGATCGTCTTCCCACTGGCTACGATAGACATTATTGCCATTGATACAATGGTGATAGCTAGGATGTGTCAGTGTGGCAACGCGCTCAATATCACGCAAGTAATCCAACACAAAGCACTGTCCGTCGGGGCTTTGCTTGCGAAAATGAATGCCAAGTTGCTTTACTCGATCGAGTTTGAAAAGCTTGCCCCAAAGATCATGCAACTGCCCCTCTTCAAACAAACGCCAGGCGGCCGCCCTAAAATCTGCTTGAGTATCAAAATCCTCTTCAGTACAACTGCGCTGTTTGGAGACATACTCGCTTTGCCCAAAGTAGCTATCAAGGTAGTAGGAAGATAGTGCAAGTTCAGGATTGCCCTGCTTCATCGTATTGAGTAATTCTTCAAGCGCAGGAGGCTCAAGCCAGTCATTGCCACTTACAAACATAAGGTACTTACCG
Organism: Atopobium sp. oral taxon 810 str. F0209; assembly: GCF_000466405.1. Lineage (GTDB taxonomy): Bacteria > Actinomycetota > Coriobacteriia > Coriobacteriales > Atopobiaceae > Olegusella. Next base: position 45,864 of record NZ_KE952970.1, read on the forward strand.
CTGAGCTGATCAAGCGCACAATTGAGCGCCAACTGAGAATCATCATCGCTTTGATGCAAAATGGTGATTCGAATATCCCTATCTGCCATACGTTCGAGCATATCGCTTGTACGATCATCCGAATTCAGGTCAATAGCAAGCAGTTCGAAACTCTCGCATGTTTGACGCTGAAGACTTTCGACAGCACGACGGATGGTGCCATCCACATTGTGGGCGGGCATCACAATCGAAACTAGGGGCTTGTCAAAAAGCCTGCTCATCTATCTGGAAGCTCCTTTTGAGCAATGACTCAGAATATAAAACGACACCACTCGCAACGACACATATGTTCATCTTCTACTGTTTTGCTACTGATTATCGCGCCTCAGAGACTCCATAACAGCAAATCTTGCCACTGCTCACGGATATTCCAGCAATGTGGATAATGCTTGCACATATTTTTGCTTGACGTGATATTACTTAGCTGCCACCTGCGTCCCCAAAACCTCATTGAGCTTGTTGGCGTTAATAGATTTAGCTTGAGTGCCATCTTTGAGCTTGGCATCAGCAGTAGGAGCCTCGCTACGTGCCAGCTTGTCGATACCAATAGAAAGCGTACGCTCGGCCAGATCGGTCATCTCACCAAAAGTCATATCAGATTTAATAGACTCCAAAATCTTTGTGGACGAACCAATAAGCGACTGCATACCAGCGCCTTTGAGCTGGGCAATGTGCTTCCAAATATCATCAGTACCCACGATCGCGTGAGAGAGACGCACATTAATCGCACTTGACAAAGGAGCAATACATGCCGATGCGCCCATAGCATCAAAGCGAGCAGAAAGTGTTGTATCGCCTTTGTCAGTTGTAAGCTTAGTATTAGCAGGAATACTCACCAAGCTACCTGTGCCCTTGCTCACATTAATCGATAGCAGTTGAATTGCATGTAATTTGGGTTTTGCTGCATTGGGATTGTCAACCGAGAAAATCACCACATTGGTAAAGATATCGCTGGAAGCTTTATAGCCCTTGGGTGCTGCAACTTCGCCTTGTGCCTTGATAGATGTTTTGAGGGTTCTGTCACCCAGGTTGGCGTCGCGATGTGCCATCACCCAGCTCCAGCGCAGCGAGATAACAAGACCAATCAACACAAATGCGCCCGCAGCACAAGCCAAAATCAAGCCAGCCCTATCACTACGAGGTACATCTGTGCGCTCAAAGCGTTCGCGCTTGTGCAGCATAAAAATCTCCTCGCCTTCATAGCGTGCAGTTTCTCTTGACAGAGTATAGCCGACCTTGCAGGATGTCTAACGATTCTTAATCCCAGGGTTTCAGCACACCACAGGGATAATCCACTGCAGCAAAGCAGAGCCCTTCTGCAGGTGCTGTAGGACCAGCTGCGCTGCGGTTGCGCGCTTGCAGGGCTCTAGCAAGCCAATCGGGCTCACGATGTCCGCGTCCCACTTCCACCAAAGAGCCTGTAATTATGCGCACCATATTGTGCAAAAAAGCATTACCCGCAACGTCCACAACAACTAGCTGCTCACCCGCCTCTTCCAGCTGTGATACTTCAAGTTTTGTTACACAACGTGAGGTAGAACGTCCTGCTCCATCAAGAAGAGCAACGGAGCTTGCCTTACAAAAACTTCGAAAATCATGTTCGCCAAGCAATGCTGTGGCCGCAGTATTCATCTGCTCCACATTAAGAGTGTGCGCGCTACGCAACCACCATGCATGTCCCCATGACAATACGGGGCGCGTATTGCCCACGGCAATTCGATAGCGATAGTGCCGCTCTATGGCATCAAAACGAGCCGAGAAGCTCGCTGATGCCTGATAGAGCCCTGCAATAGAAATATCGTCTGGAGTTAAAGCTACAAGCGATGCTTCAAGGCGTCTTCCCTGTCGTTTAAGCTCTTCGGCATCAGCCGAAAAACTCACATACTGCGCCTGTGCATGCACACCTGCATCCGTACGGCCTGCACATTCAAGCTCGACTGGACGCCGTAGAGCAGTTTCAAGAGCACGCCGCAACTCACCTGCAACAGTACGCTGTCCTGGTTGCTCGGCAAAACCGGCAAAGTCTGTTCCTCTATAGCCTAGGCGTACAACTATGGTTCCCGCTGCCTCACTCATAGCCCACCTTTTATTCTTGCAGTAGTCTAGTATATCCAGATGGAAAAAGGGGCCTGGCACTAGTCCAGACCCCTTTGAACATACATAAAGCTAGAGCTTTACTCAGCTGCCTCGGTGGTCTCCTCAGCAGCGACCTCAGTCTCAGGAGCCTCTTCCTTGGCAGGAGCGGGCTCAACAACCTTGGTAACCTTAGCTGCAGCCTTGGAGGCAACAGGCTCGGTAACGAGCTCGATGATGACAATCTCAGCGCCGTCGCCCTTGCGAGGGCCGAGCTTCATAATGCGGGTATAGCCACCATTGCGACCATCCCATTGGCCCTGAGCTGCGCGGTCAAAGACCTCGGCAACAACGTTCTTGTCGCCCAGCTTGGCAATAGCCAAACGGCGAGCTGCAACGTCACCACGCTTTGCCCAAGTAATGATCTTGTCGACCTCAGGACGGATAGCCTTGGCGCGCTGATCCAGAGTCTTAATACGATCGTTAGAAAGCAGGGCGCAAACAAGGCTCTTCTTCATTGCCTTGGTGTGGCTCGCATCGGTGCCGAGCTTCATGCCCTTCTTTTTATTGTGTCTCATGGTCTTGCTACTCCTCTAAAAGGTACGGACGACTAGGCCTTAAGTCCCAGGCCCATATCCTCGAGCTTGTCTTTGACTTCCTCGATGGACTTGACGCCGAAGTTGCGAATGTTGAGCAGGTCGTTCTCAGAGAACTCGACAAGCTGGCGCACAGAGTGAATACCAGCACGCTTGAGGCAGTTGTAAGAGCGCACGGATAGCTGCAGGCTCTCAATTGCCCTATCGAGATCGGTGTTGTCCTCTTCCTCTTCACCCGTCGCAAAGATGGAGGTGTCCTCAACAGGCTCCTCTTCATCGGTCAGCGTCATGAACGCAGCCATATGCTGATTGATGATGTTGGCGGCCTCGACAACTGCATCGCGCGGGGAGATCGAGCCATCGGTCTCCACTTCAAGCACGAGGCGGTCATAGTCGGTATGCTGACCAACGCGACACGGGGTAACAACCTTGGCACAACGACGAACAGGCGAATACAGAGAGTCAATCGCGATAACACCAATGGGGTTGTCGTGATCGTTGTCATCGCCCGACACATAGCCACGACCACAAGCGATGCGCATAGACATCGTAAGGTGCTGGCCCTCGCCGAGGTGGCAAATAACCTGGCTCTTGTTGACCAAATCAAACTCAGCAGGAATCTGGAAATCCCCGCCAGTGACGGTCATGGGACCGTCAACGTTGATGGTGGCAACAGCCTCATCGCCAGTGCCATTTGCACGGAACACAAGACCCTTGACGTTAAGAACGATATCGGTGACATCCTCATAGACGCCAGGCACCGTGGTGAACTCATGCTGGACACCATCGATTTTGATTGCCTCGACAGCTGCGCCCTCGAGAGAGGAAAGCAGCACACGACGAAGCGAGTTGCCCAGCGTATCGCCATAACCGCGCTCCAGCGGCTCTGCGCTGACACGTGCGATGTTCTCACTGATCTCTTCCACCGAAACTTCTGGCCGAATGAACTCGGACATGTAAATCCTCCTGACTTACCGGTTTAACGGGAGTACAGGTTGACGATCTGCTGCGGGTCGATTGTCTCGTCATTGACGAGGTCAATCTGATCGCGAGTCGGGACCTGAAGAACGGTGCCAGACAGCTTCTCGATGTCAACCTCCAGCCAGGCGGGAACCGTCATGTGCTCAGAAGCAATGACTGCCTCCTTGATGGGGAGGAGATCCTTGTACTCAGGAGCAACTGCGACAACATCGCCAGTCTTGACCTGATAAGAAGGAATATCGACACGCTTGCCGTTCACGATAATATGACCGTGACGGACGGTCTGACGAGCCTCACGACGCGTACGAGCAAAGCCAAGGCGGAAGACAACGTTGTCCAGACGGCTCTCGAGGAGTGCCATCAGGTTGTCGCCGGTAATGCCCTCAACGCGGATTGCGCGAGTGTAATAACTACGGAACTGCTTCTCAAGAACACCGTAGATAAACTTTGCCTTCTGCTTCTCGCGGAGCTGCTGGCCGTACTCAGACGGCTGGCGGCGAGACTGCTTGGGCTCACGGTGAGACTTCTTGTTATAACCCATCACCGCGGGATCGATGTCGAGCGCGCGGCACCTCTTGAGGACAGGAGTCCTATCAACTGCCATTTTGTCTGTCCTTCCTGATTAGTTGCGGCGACGCTTGCGAGGACGGCAACCGTTGTGGGGGATGGGAGTCTTGTCCTGGATACCAGAGACCTCAAGACCTGCAGCCTGAAGGCTGCGAACGGCGGTCTCACGACCAGAACCAGGGCCCTTCACAAAAACGGTAACCTTACGCAGGCCGTGCTCCATAGCTGCCTTGGCACAAGCCTCTGCTGCCACCTGTGCTGCAAACGGCGTGGACTTACGAGAGCCCTTAAAGCCGACGGTGCCACCAGACTGCCAAGCAATTACGTTGCCCTGTGCGTCGGTAATCGAGATGATCGTGTTGTTAAAGGTAGACCTAATGTGTGCCTGGCCTACTGCAATGTTCTTGCGGTCCGCACGACGCACGCGCGTGTTGCGAACGTTCTTCTTCTGCGGCATGCGTTATCCCCTCTTCTTTCCACCGACCTGACGACGCGGACCCTTTCGAGTGCGTGCGTTGGTGTGGGTGCGCTGGCCGTTTACAGGAAGGCCCTTGCGGTGACGCAGGCCCTTGTAGCAGCCAATCTCCATCAGACGGGCGATATTCGTACGACGCTCACGGCGAAGGTCACCCTCCGTCGTAAAGTTTGCATCGATATAATCGCGGATCTTGGTCACCTCGTCCTCTGTAAGGTCCTTGACACGAGTCTCCTTGGAGATCTCGCAGGCCTCGCAGATTTTGGTGGCGCTAGTCTGGCCGATGCCATAAAGGTAGGTGAGGCCAACCTCAACGCGCTTGTCACGCGGCAGGTCGACGCCGTTAATACGTGCCAACTTGTTGCCCCCTTAGCCCTGACGCTGCTTGTGACGAGGGTTTTCGCAGATTACAAAAACCTTGCCATGGCGGCGTACAATTTTGCACTTGTCGCACATCTTCTTGACCGAAGGACGTACCTTCATTTTGTCTTTCCTTCCGGTAGTGCCGGTCCGAACTATGTCATCGCCCAGCCGCTGGCGTGAATTCCCGGCTGTGTCCTTGCATGGCTTGGCCTTGGCTGTGGTGAACCAAGACGTCCGCCCGAACACACTGCCTACTTGTAACGGTAGGTAATGCGTCCCTTTGTGAGATCGTAGGGAGAAATCTCGACGACAACACGGTCGCCGGGCAGGATGCGGATGTAGTTCATCCTAATCTTGCCTGAGATGGTGCACAGAATGGTCTTGCCGTTCTCGAGCTCGACGTTAAACATTGCATTCGGCAACGGCTCAATGACCTTGCCTTCTAGCTCGATTGCGCTTTGCTTGCTCACCTGTCCTGCTCTCTCCTCGCCAAATCTCACTACTGCCAGAGTAAAATCGCACAATGACAGCGATAGTCAATAATAATCGCCTAGGCAACTAAAGTCGAGCTATCCCCCTCTGTTCTGCAAAGTCTCGCTCGAATTTCACAAACTATTCGCAAGCTCCCTGTTTTCAGGTCTTTTTGTGGGCAATCTTCACGCCCAGCTTTTCATATCTCATACCCACTCCCCGACCTCAGCCTCTCCACCACATCTAACCCAACCCCAGCCATAATCTGTTGCAACCTCAGGTTGCAACAGCAAAATTTGCAAGCTACCTACCTGCTAATATCCTACAAATCTGCATGTAGATGACCTGGTGTCTCAACCTCAGGTTGCAACAGGTAGTGGTGACCACACACCTGCAGTTGGACATGCAGGAGAAGTGCGCGTCCGTGATAGTAGACCGCCTTATGGCACGCCACGTGCCAAACGCCACACTCTGTTTCATGCCGAGTGCCAAAAGCCACGTTC
>NZ_KE952970.1:52184-71070 GCF_000466405.1 Atopobium sp. oral taxon 810 str. F0209
GCAGGGCGATGCTGATTGAAACAGTCTGTGACCTTTGGCAAAGCAGGACCGTGTTGCTTGAAAGAATACGTGGCGTTTGGCAAGCAGGGCCGTGTTGGTTGAAATGATATGTGGCGTTTGACAAGCAGAGCCGTGCAATCTGAAACAGAGTGTGGCTTTTGGCAAGTGTAGCTGCGCCATTTGTATGCTCGCGGGCAGTGCTGGGTAGTTAGTTAGCACGCGAGGTAGTCACGCGCCCTTAGTTAGCTAATACACAAAACCCAGCTCGATAGATCTGGAGCTGGGTTTGAGAAAAAATGTAGGCCTAACAAAAATATGTAGCGCCTAACTAAATATGAAGAACGGCAGTGCTATCGGCCGAACTGTCATCCGAAGAATCATCTAACTCAGCCAAAGATTCCTGCGGCACTTCTTGCTTGGGCCCCTCGGTATCACAGACTGATTCTGCTTCGGGTTCAAGACCGCCATGCATGGAACACCATGGTCCCAGCTCATCAGCCGTCAGAATTAGAGGACCTTCTGCAGTAATCGCAACTGTGTTTTCATAATGCGCGGCAGCCAAGCCGTCAGCAGTCTGCACGGTCCAGCCGTTAGGCCAAACACGCGTATCGTAGCTACCGAGCGTAATCATTGGCTCAATCGCAATAACCATACCTACCTGGAGCTTTACGCCACGACCAGGGCGCCCATAATTGGGGACATTGGGATCTTCATGCATTTTGTGGCCTACACCATGACCAACATATTCGCGCACTACACCGTAGCCATTTGCCTCGGCAAGGCGCTGCACCGCATAACCAATATCGCCCAGACGGTTGCCCGGCACTGCTTGTTCAACGCCCGCCATCAGGCAATCGCGCGTAATTTCGCATAAACCTTGAATTTCAGGAGCGACTTCACCCACCAAAAAGGTCCACGCGTTATCTCCCACCCAACCATCTTTGGTAGCGCCCGTATCGATTGAGAGAATATCTCCTGCCTGCAAGACAGTATTCTCGTTAGGAATACCATGAACAATTTGAGCATTAGGAGACGCACAAATACTTCCTGGAAAGCCACCATAACCCTTAAAGCTCGGCTTGGCTCCTTGCGCCCGAATATAGTCTTCAACAGCACGGTCAATTGCTGCGGTTGTTACGCCTGGAATTGCCATAGTGCCTGCTATACGCAGAGCCGCTTTGGAGATAGCTCCTGCTACGCGCATCTGCTGAATTTCATCGGGTCCTTTGATATGAATCATAGGCCAAGCTGTGCTTTCGTATCGACATAGACCTCATCCACAGGGCGGTCTCCATCAACCTTGAGAAGCTTGTCTTGCTTTTCGTAATACTCAATGAGAGGAGCGGTCTTGGACTGATAAGTATCCAGACGCTTCTGGATAGTCTCGGGCTTGTCATCATCGCGCTGATACATTTCGCCACCGCAACGAGAACACACCTCAGTCTCGGGACCAGCAGTATAACCGCAGCTACGGCAGGTACGACGAGAGGAAAGACGCTTGACAATAACATCAAAAGCTACGTCAACAAGCAGAGCTCCATCGAGCGCAATGCCCATCTTTGCAAGCTCAGCATCTAACACCTCTGCCTGTGCGGTGTTGCGAGGGAAGCCATCGAGAATCCAGCCTTTTTGCGCGTCAGGCTCAGCAAGGCGCTCCTTGACCAAATCAATAACAAGACTGTCAGGCACCAGCTGACCAGCATCCATATAAGACTTTGCCTGCAAACCAAGCTCAGACTCTGCTTTTACTGCGTTGCGAAGAAGATCTCCTGTGGAGATGTGGGCAACACCAAAATCGGCGACAAGCTTCTGAGCCTGCGTACCTTTTCCAGCTCCTGGCGCGCCAAGCAAAACGATGTTCATACGTGCCTCTTTCTTTGACATCTAACAAAGACAGATACGCATCTATTATCCACGAAATCTAGAGGGCTGTGCTACGCGAGCGTGCGACATATTTGTTAATAACGAAGACCATGCTATACAAGCTTGATACAGACCTGCTAACAGTAAAGGCAAAAGGCGCCTCCCGTGAAAGAGAGACGCCTGCACTGGCATTATATGTGCTGCATAAACGGCTTGCCTACTTGAAGAACCCGTCATAGTTATGCATCTTGAGCTGAGATTCCAGGGACGCAATCGTATCCATCGCAACGCCAACCATAATCAGAATCGACGTACCGCCAAAACTCTGAATTAGGTTGTTATTGGTGAAAGAGAACACGATCGAAGGCACTACCGCCAGCGCTGCCATAAAGATGGCACCAGGCAGCGTAATGTGATCGAGGGTCGATTTGATATAGTCAGCCGTAGCCTTACCAGGGCGCACGCCAGGAATAAAGCCACCAGCTTTGCGCAGCTGATCTGCTGTTTCATCGGGATTGAACACCATTGCGGTATAGAAATACGCAAAGAACACGATGAAGACAACTGACAAAATCCAGTTAATCCAGCCAGTAGAAACTGCATTAGCAAAAGCCTGAACCCAACCCACGCCAGGGAAGAACACCGCAAGCTGAGCGGGCAAATACAAAATTGCTGAAGCAAAGATGATTGGCACAACGCCTGCAGTGTTAACTTTAATGGGCAGGTAGGTAGACTGACCGCCCATCATCCTGCGACCAACAACGCGTTTGGCATACTGCACAGGAATACGACGCTGACCGCGCTCGATATACACGATAACGGGAATGACCGCCGCAACCACAGCCACCGTCAGAATAGTCACCAAGATATTGCCCTCGGCAACAACAGACTGAATGATGGCGGTAGGAAGTCCTGCCATGATGTTGGCAAAGATAATGAGGGACATGCCATTGCCGATGCCGCGCTGAGTAATAACCTCGCCCAACCACATAATGATGAGCGCACCAATAACCAGCGTAAAGACGACAATAAAGTCCTCAAGCAGAGAAGGGATGCCCATCTGGGAGAAATCCATCCCATACGTAGGGCTCTTGAAGAGGAATAGGTAGGCAATAGCAGAGATAAGAGAAAGAACAACTGTAAGGTAGCGCGTGTACTGCGTAATCTTGCGCTGACCAGACTCACCTTCACGCGCCAGTGCTCCCAGCGAAGGGATAACTGCCTGCATCATCTGCAGAATAATCTGCGCGGTGATGTAGGGCATGATGCCCAAGCTGAAGACAGAAACGCGCGACAGTGCGCCACCTGAGAAGAGATTGAGCACTGTAAGCGCGCCGCTACCTGCAGCTGCATTTTTATAAGCTGCGAGCATAGCGGAGAAAGGAACTCCAGGAACAGGCAGATACGCCCCAAAGCGGTAGAGGGCAAGGATTGCGACGGTAATCGCAATCTTGCCCCTAAGCTCGGGGATACGAAGCGCGTTTTGGATCGCCTTTAGCACGCTGCCTCGACCTTTCCTCCGGCCGCCTCGATCTTTGCCTTGGCAGAGGCGGAGACCTTGTCAACTTTGACAGTAAGGCTCTTGGTGAGCTCACCGTCGCCGAGGACCTTCACAGGCACATAGTCGTGCTTGATAACGCCCTTAACCATAAGACTCTCGGCATCAACTGTCTCGCCAGACTCATAAAGAGCCTCAAGACGAGCAACGTTGACGGGGGCGTACTCAACACGGTTGTGATTGGTAAAACCAGGGAGCTTGGGCAGACGCATTGCGAGCGGCTGCTGACCGCCCTCAAAGCCGGCACCCTTGCCGCCACCAGAGCGGGAAAGCTGACCCTTGGAGCCACGACCAGCGGTGGTGCCATGACCAGAGCTATTGCCGCGGCCGATGCGCTTACGCGCCTTTTTCGCGCCCTCTGCAGGGCGGAGATCTGTGAGCTGCATTGGGTAACTCCTAGTTCTCTTTAACGTCGACGAGGTGCTTGACCTTGAAGATCATGCCTCGAACAGACGGATTGTCGGGCAGAACCGCGACGTCGTTAATCTTGCGCAGGCCCATGGCCTTGCAGGTAGCCGTCTGATCCTTCTTGACGGAGGCGACGGCGCTGCGTACGAGCTTGACGGTAATGGTCTTTTCAGCCATCGCTTATGCCTCCTTCCCGGCAAACATCTCCTTGACGGAGAGGCCGCGGCGCTCTGCGGTAGCCTCGGGGCTCTCGAGCTCCTTGAGGCCCTTTGCAGCGGCCTTGATGATGTTGAGTGCGTTGTCAGTACCAAGAGACTTGGCGATGACATTCTTGATGCCCACGGCCTCAAAGAGAGGACGGACGGGGCCACCGGCGATAACACCGGTACCAGGAACTGCGGGTTTAACCAAAACACGGCCAGCGCCGTAGTGGCCCTCGACAGCATGAGGAATAGAGCCCTCATCAGTCAGAGGCACGTGGAACATGTTCTTCTTGGCGTCTTCAACGCCCTTGCTAATAGCCAGAGGCACTTCGGTGGACTTACCCTGTCCGAGGCCTACGTTGCCCTTGCCATCACCGACGACTACCAGGGCGACGAGGGACATACGCCTACCACCCTTGACGACCTTGGAGACGCGGTGGATGTAGACGACGCGCTCCTGAAGGTCGGAGTCCTGCTGGCGCTTACGATCACGTGGCATTACATTCCTCCTAAAACTTCAGGCCCGCTGCGCGGGCGCCATCTGCGAGAGCCTTGACGCGGCCATGATAGATGCGGCCACCGCGGTCAAACTTGACTGCGGTTACGCCTGCGGCAAGCGCACGCTCACCGATAAGCTTGCCAACAAACTCAGCTGCCTCCTTGTTGGAGCCAATCTTGCCTGTGGCACGGAACTCTGCGGACAGCGTCGAAGCAGAGCAGATGGTCTTTGCATCTGCATCGTCAACAACCTGAGCGTAAATATGAGCATTGGTGCGGTGAACGGTGAGACGAGGAGCCTCTGCCGTACCGAAAATCTTGGAGCGGACACGGCGCTCGCGGCGCTTCAGTCCGGCCCGCTTGGCCTGCTGCTTGTTCATTCCTTCTCCTTTTCCGCGCCACTACCTAACGGGGTAGTGGTCTTGTTATGCGAAGCAAAGCTTACTTAGCAGCCTTGCCGAGCTTCCTGCGGATATGCTCACCTTCATAGTGAATACCCTTGCCCTTGTAAGGCTCGGGAGGACGCTTGGCGCGAATCTCAGCTGCAACCTGACCGACCTGCTCCTTGGAAATACCCTTAACCAGAATGTGGGTGTTGTCGGGGCACTCAAAGGTGATGTTGTCGGGTGCAGGATAGAGCACGGGGTGAGAATAGCCGAGCGAAAGGTCGAGTGTGCTGCCCTTAAGAGCAACACGGTAACCAACACCGGTGAGCTCGAGCTTCTTTACAAAGCCCTCGGACACGCCAACCACCATATTGTGCAGGAGCGTACGGCACAGGCCCTGCTGGGCGTTGGAATCCTGAGTCTCATCATTGCGGGTAACCTCAAGGTGCAGGGGCATCTCATCGCTTGCTTCAACCTCTGCGATAGAGATGAGATGAGAGAAGTCGCGCTCGAGTTTGCCCTTGGGGCCCTCGACGCTAACGTGGGTACCATCAACTGTCACGGTGACTCCAGCAGGAATCATGACAGGCTGCTTACCAATACGAGACATTGTCTCCTCCTATCGATTCCTAGGGTCTACCAGACGTAGGCGATGACCTCGCCGCCGAGACCCAGCTTGCGGGCGTCGCGGTCGCACATCATGCCCTTGGACGTGGAGATGACGGCAATGCCGAGGCCACCCAAAACGCGGGGTAGATCGGCAGCCTTGCTATAAATGCGCAAACCAAGCTTGGAAACACGGCGAATGCCGCGAATCGTGCGGGTGCGCTTGGAGCCATACTTGAGCACGATGTGCAGCGTCTTTTGAGGCTTGGTGTCCTCGATGCTGTACGACTCGATATAGCCCTCCTCGCAAATAACACGGGCGATCTCAGCGAGAACCTTGCTAGAAGGCATGGACACCTCGTCCTTGCCTGCATTGCTCGCGTTGCGGATACGTGTCAACATATCTGCGATGGGATCGGTAACCTTCATTGATCCTTCTCCTTTGTTCGTGATGAATCTGCACGTGTGGTTCATCTAACCCCGTGGGAAAGATGCCTCCACGACAGTGCCCTGTGTCCTACCAGCTTGCCTTGCGGACGCCAGGAAGCTCGCCTTTGAGCGCCAGCTCGCGGAAGCACTCACGACACAGGCCGAACTTGCGATACACGGAGTGGGGTCGCCCACAACGTTGGCAACGGTCCTGCTTGCGCGTCGAGAACTTCGGCGTGCGGTTCGCCTTGACGATCATCGATGTCTTAGCCACAAATCCTCCTCTACGAAATACCACCGTTATCCCTCACTTTGGGGATAGCGGCATCGATGCCTAGTTGTTACTCAGCCTTAAACGGGAAGTGGAAAGCAGAAAGAAGTGCCTTTGCTTCCTCGTTGTTGGGTGCAGTGGTGACAATGGTGATATCCATGCCACGGGTGTGGTCGATCTTGTCGAAGTCAATCTCGGGGAAGATCACCTGCTCGGTGACACCCATGGAGTAGTTGCCGTGTCCATCAAAAGACTTGGGGGACAGGCCGCGGAAGTCGCGGATACGAGGGATAGCGATGGCAATGAGACGGTCAAAAAACTCCCACATACGATCGCCACGCAGAGTTACCTTGGCGCCAATGGGCATACCTGCACGCAGGTGGAAGGTAGCAATGGACTTGCGGGCATGGGTAACAAGAGGCTGCTGGCCGGTGATTGCACGGAGGTCAGAAACAGCGCCGTCAATTGCCTTGGAGTCGGTAGCTGCCTCGCCAACACCCATGTTGACGACAATCTTCTCAATCTTGGGAATCTGCATGACGCTCTTGTAGTTGAACTGCTTGTTGAGTTCATCGCGCACGGTATCTAGGTAATACTGCTTGAGACGCGGGGGCTCGGAGGCGTTTGCAATAGCTACGCCTTTTTCCTGCTTTGCCATGTACTGCTCCTTCAAAGTCGAGCGTGGAGGTTTACGTGCGGGGACCGCCTCGCACCACCTGGGCTGGCACCCAGGAGCCTATTCGTCACTATATCGAGTCGGGACAGAATCCTCCCCCGAGCATAGTCACGCAAATAGTAAGGATAGCTTCTTGGACAAGAGATTTCCAGTAGAAGTTTTTCCTGCTTGGAGTACACACATTGTTTGCTCCTTGAGGTTCACAATTCCTCATCCTGCAGTCCCATCCCACTCGAAAAGGGTTCACAATTCCTCACGCACTGCGAAAAGGTTTCCTTTTCACGTTTTGCTTCACAAACATGCAGGTAATTTTTTCGCCCGTGATGCTTGGAATCCTTTGTAATGGTGAGTAGGGAATTGTGAAACCTTTTTGTGGCGACGTTGACCGCAAGGTTATTAGGGGGTCCTGATACACCAACTTTCGAGACGCGATTGTCACCCCTGTCAGACCGTGTTTATCTTGCGCATAAGAAAAGCAGCTGGCGGGAACTTCTTCCCTACCAACTGCTTTGTTGTGACGCATACTAGGCCAAGTAGAACCGCACTCAGCTGTTACTTATTACGCTTACGCAGAATAATTGCCGCAGCAACGATTACTATGCCAGCTACCGCAACGCCGCCCACGGGCAGGAGCAGGTCGCTTGTCTGAGGTAGAACCTTGCGAACAGCTTTCTTCGTCACTTTCTTGGTGATCTTTTTGCCATTATCTGGTTTGCTAGGCTTGTTGGGCTTATTGGGCTTATCAGGTTTGTCTGGATTATCAGGCTTAGTAGAATTCGCCTTAACCTCCACCGTAAAGCGAATGCTGGTGTCATCAGCAGGAGCCGTTGCGTCCTTACCGTCTGCCCACTGCTCACCGTCCCAATGGAATCTAAAGGCTTTGGTTGTGCCACCTTCAGAAGTAGCCGTCGCCTGCATATCGCCTGCAACTGTACCCACTACCGTGAGACGTGTACCGTTCTTGGCGTCAGCATTAACCTTTACGCCAGGAATAATGACCTTCATCCAGCCGTCAGCATCCCCTGCCTGCTGGACAGCTTTCTGCAAGTCAGCATAAGTACTGATGTTGGTGGTATCAAGTTTCATCGTAACAGTAACGGTCTTGCCGTCAGAGCTCACCTTGGTATTGGTAATAGAAAAATAAGGGCCGAAGTCCTTGGCGGTAGCCTTAACCGTACTGGGTAAAGTCAAACCATCCGGAATAGTGAACGTAGCCGTAAAGGTGCAGTTAGGCACATCAACTGCAAGTTTGGAGTAATCCGTTACATTCGGATAGAGCTTCTCGATATTGCTCATCTGCTCTTGAATGCTCTGCTTGTTGAGCCAACCAGCATAATCAAGCGTGGCGCTAGGCTTGGTGGGATATACCACCTCATGCTCGGTCTCGTCACCAATACGAATGTCGCCGGGAAGATCCTGCGTAACCGTAGCGGGAGTCTCAAGCGTAGCTTGGATGACCTTATCATCGGTAGCAACACTATCTTTACCGTCTGCCCATTGCTCAGCCTTCCAGGTAAAAAGGAAACGACGATTCTTGCCAGAGTTTTGCGAAGTAGCAGTTGCGTCAAAGTTGCCTTCAACCGTACCGGTAACAGTCAGTTGCTTGCCCTCACCAGCGCTAGATTTAACCTTGACGCTCGGAACTACAACCTTCATCCAACCGTTTGGATCGCCCGCAGAGTCAACAGCATTCTCCAACTGGTCATAAGTTGCAATTTCATCAGCCAAGTCCATCTTGACAACAACGGTGTTGCCTTCGACCTTTGCGTCAACGATCTTGAAGCCACCGAAGTTCTCAAGCTTTAAATCGTCCTTAGTAAGTTCAGGGAGCTTCATCTCGTTAGGAACCGTAAACTTCGCCACAAAACCAAAGTTACGAATATCTACATCAATCTTGTTGTGCTCAACATTGGGGTACTGAGTTTCAATACCCACCATTTGATCCTTGATTGCCTTGACATTCAAGGCGCCTGTCACATCAACTTTCTGACCAGGAAGTACGCCATAAGTAGAACTATTGGTTGTGTTTTTATTAATCAGAATGTCGCCAGGAAGCGTGGCATTGGCAGGAAGCACTGCGGCAACGGTGTAGCTAATAGTGCCATTAGCTGCCGGCTTTGCATCATTGACGGTCGTACCCTGACCAGCCTCGTCGTTACCTTCCGTTGCCTGCTTTGCATTCCAACCAAATACAAACTTCTTGGTTGTAGTGTTATGAGTAGCATAAGAAGAGAAGTTGCCCATGACCTTGCCATCCATATGGAAGAGCTTGCCATCTTCAGTAACTTTATTACCATCCAGTGTGAAACCATCAATCGTGATTTTAATTTTGGCAGGAGTAACCTGAGAATCAATAGCCCGACGCATCTGCTTGAGAATGCCAGTCTGTGTGTCATCTTTGCCTACTGAGGCGACTGCATCCTGCAGCTCTTTGTAGGTACTAATACCACCCTTCAGATTAAACTTCACGGTAATAGTATTACCAACCTGCGTAACATCACCCAAAGTAAAGCAGTCACCCAAACCGGTTGCAATAATCTTGGGGTTGTCAGTGACCTTTACACCGTCGGGCATGGTAAAGGTTGCAGTGAAGTTGGACTTAAGTTGGTCGAGCATAATCTTGTCAGGCTCATTTGCTGCATCAGGAAAGAGCGCTTCCGTTTTCTTCATCTGCTCTTGAATGGGTTGCGCGTCAATCTGCCCCGTAATAGAGAAGGTTTCTTTATCAGGACGAATGTGTTGCAGCTTTGAACTCGTCTCCTCGCTGATAGACCACATATCACCATCAAGAGTCAAGTCCTGCTTAATTTCCTGAACTGCAGGGTCGGTCTTCCACTTGAGGTAGTAGGTAACATCCTTGGTAAGCGTGGGATTATAACCAGGAGTCGAGAAAACCCACAGCGACGTATCGTCAAATCGACGATCTTCGCCCTTGCCCGATGCACTTTCATTCCAATAGGCATTATCGGCAAGTACCTCATGGGCTTTCTTGGCCTTTGTATCAGGTTTTATCTTGTTGTAGTCAAACGACCCGAGGATGTCATGTAAGGTCTGACCGTACTCAGCGGTCTGCTTTATAACGGCAACATCTCCGCCATCTGCATCCTGCTTTATCTCAAAAACGTCAGGATTCTTCTTGAATACTGAATCATCAGAGAATTTTCCGCCATTGGCAGAAAAAGACACTGTGTATTTTTGAGCATTCCACTGTGCATACAAATCAATCTGCGTCATGCCTTCTTTGAAGCCCAGTTCGCTACCAGCGGCAACTTCCTCGCCGCCGTTTTCAGCAGTCGACCAGCTAATGAAGTCCTTGCCATCGCGTGCAAACTTCTTATTACCCTTAACTACCTCATCATATGAGAGTGCCTGTGCACTTGTTGCAGAACTATCCAGAGTTTGGATATAGCTCTCACCATCACCGTTGTGGTAAATGACCGTCTTTGCATCCCACTTTGCATAGACCTCAAGGTTGGTCGAAACCTTGCCATCATAGTTAAATGCGTGCTCAGCACCAGTGGAGTCCTTATAGTACCAACCGAGGAATTTGACACCGTTCTTATCGGTCGGGGTTCCAGGATTCGTATTGCCAGTTACTGCGTCGGGCTCGTATCCACGGATAGTAGAAATTTTCTTATCAGCAGTAGTGTCATCAGCAAACGTTGCATCCGCATTATTAAGCTTAAAGGTTACCTTAGCTTCGGGTACCCAAACATGCTTCTGTCCGTCACTAGAAGCGTTAGCTACCTGATAGGTATATTCCTCGCCGTTTTTATTGAGAGGTGAAAGTGTATTTACGCTAGGGTCTGACAGCGTGAAAAGCATGAGCTTTTCGTTGCCGTTATCAGCACCATTAGTAGGAATAGTGCTTCCCAATCCACTATTGTAATTTGGCTCGTATTTAACCTTATGTGAACCACCAATGACAACATAATTTGTCTTAGTTTGCCCAGCTCCTGTATCTCCATCTGACTTTGCGGGAGACTCGACACGAGAATCAGCATCAAACTCAATATATCCATTTGCCTGCGCACCAAAAAGTGCACCTCTCTGTTTTCCGTTTCCCTCGAGAGTTGAGCTCTTAAAATAAACCTTACCAGTGTTGACGTTTAAACCACCGGCACCATTGTTTGTAAATTTAATTGTTGAATTCTCAATCAACAATTTAGTATCGGTTCCGCCAACAGAAAGCCCAGCAGTACTCCCCGCATTGATGTTAACGGTTGAATTAGAGATTGTGCCGGATGCCTGGATTGTCAAACCAGTTCCGCCATAACTTGTAGTGTTATTAGCAGTAAGCTCCGAATTGTTCATCGTGAGCTTATTGACATAAAAACTCATACCAAAGCCATTGTAGGTGAAGGATGAATTGATAAGAGTGAGATCCTTACCATCAGACCAAGTCCTCTTTTGAGAGGTAACGTTAATCGTGCAGTTCTCAAAATGAGTAGCCCCAGTAAAAAAGTTGGTGTTGTCTTTATCGTTTGCTGTAATCTTCAGCTTATCTTTGCCAGAGCTTCCTTTAATGGTGCCTTCAAGGCTAATTCCATTACTACTACCCTGAGCATTGTTTTTAAAGTTATACGTACCATCAGTAATGAGAGAATTCTTTTGAGCAGTTAGAGCTTTGGCAAATCCTGTCATGGTAAGCACACCATTACTACCCTTGAGAGTAGCGCCACTTGCAAGGGTAATGCCGTTATTCCCCTTGCCAGTAATATTAGTATCGCCATAGATATCGAGCGTCACGCCTGCAGGAATGGTAACTGACGTGTCAAGGATAAAGCTACCCTTAAGGTGAATGATATCACCTGATTTTGCTTTTGTAACGGCTGTTGCAAGACTTTTAAGAGGAGTTGCTGCAGAGCCATCGGCATCATCACTGCCGCCATCAGCGTCTACATACAAGTCACCATCCGCTGCAGGGGCGCGGGCAGGCTCAGGGGTGGCAGCCTTGTCGGTAGGCTCCGCAGAGTCAGCGGCTACGGGGGCAGCGTTCTGCTTATCTGAGGAAGCCGCATCTTGATCACCTGCGGCGTCCTTAGGTTCCGTTTCGGCAGCAGCGTCATTGGTAGACTCTACGGTTGCCGCATTGTCTGTGGGCTGCGAGACAGTAGCTACTTCCCCGTCATCCTCAGGGACGCGTGCCAATGCTGGTGCAGGCACCAATGACGTGCAAAGTAGCAAGCTCATAAAGAGCGTTGTCGCTCGACAAAGTAAAGAGGTTTTGCTTTTGTGTACGTTTCTAGACATGCTTCACGCCTCTCTTTGTACCGATGTCTCGATACCTTTTGCCCAAGCTCTTTCTACGAGCTTAATGTACATAGCTAGAGATATTTTGCCACCCAACACACCTATATACAAGAACGATTTCACAAGAATCACCTCGGTAAATACGGTTCGACACTTTGCAACTCTATCAACAGTTGAACTTAAATTTATGAGGTGAGGAAGATGTAGGTCACATTTCTCTCGTTTTCCAAATTATTTGCTTTGCAAAAAGTCAACCCTCGTTGCAACCTGAGGTTGCAACGTTCCCCGTCTAGCTGCAGTTTCTTAAATACGAACAGGTAGATTGATATGCACTATTTCTGTTGCAACCTGAGGTTGCAACGAAGTAAGATAAAGCTTACTTAATGTATATGGATGTATATGCCTGTACATCCCGGAAACATATATTTCCCCAATAGGCTCACGTACGGTTAAAATGTTCCCTTGAAATTACAGAGAATTCCATTCAATTTGATAAAACGACAGCTCCAGAACCTTCAGCAAACGCTCAAGCAGAACAAAACTACTCAATCGCTCAATCTACGCCATAAAAGAATAGATCAGGCCTGCAAAGGGTCAGGTCTGTACACATCGCTTTTTGCTGCGCGTATTACACAACAAAAAACCCGACCCCTGCGAGAGGAGTCGGGTCATATCAAACAAATTCCCCGCTTGCCGGACGCACAAAACCGCCGGCTGCGCAAGAAAACCTTAGAGCTCAGCTCCGGACTTCTTGGCGTAGCGAACCTTCTTGCCATCCTCGGTGAAGCGATAGCCCACACGGGTCGGCTTGTCGGTCTCGGGGTCAATCAAAGCAACGTTGCTGACATCGATAGGCATGGGCTTCTCAATGATGCCACCCTGCTGATTGAGCTGGTTGGGCTTGGTGTGACGCTTGGCAACAGCAACGCCCTCAACAACGACCTTGCCCTCTGCAGGCATGGCGCGCAGGACTTCGCCGCGAGTGCCCTTGTCCTTGCCGGACAGGACCTCGACCGTATCACCCTTGCGGATGTTCATCTTAGGCATGTCTTGTCCGCCTCCTTACAGCGTCTCGGGTGCGAGCGAGACGATCTTCATGTAGTGCTTCTCGCGCAGCTCACGAGCAACAGGCCCAAAGATACGTGTGCCCTTAGGCTCGCCTTCCTTATCGACAACAACGCAAGCGTTCTGGTCGAAACGGATGTAGCTGCCATCTTTACGACGGGTCTCTTTGACCGTACGCACAACTACGCAGCGTACAACGTCGCCCTTCTTGATTGCACCATTGGGCGTCGCCTCCTGGACGGCGCACATGATGACCTCACCAATGCCTGCGTAACGGCGCTTGGAGCCGCCCAGGACCTTGATGCACTTGACACGCCTAGCGCCACTGTTGTCAGCGACGGTAAGCATGGACTCCATCTGAATCATTGCATTCCTCCGTACTTGCCTCCCTGCAAGCAACGCCTGCAGGGTTGACACGTGACCTTACGTTACTTGGCGCGCTCCACGATCTCCACTACGCGCCAGCGCTTGGTCCTGGACAGCGGACGGGTCTCCATGACGCGGACGGTGTCGCCGATGCCACACTCGTTCTTCTCGTCATGGCAATGGAGCTTCTTGCTAATGGTCATCATCTTGCCGTACTTGGGGTGGTGCTTACGGTAGGTGATCTGAACTGCGATGGTCTTGTCACCAGAGATCGAGACAACCTCACCGGTGCGAAGCTTTCGCGCGTTCCTGATTTCGGTATCTGCCATATCTTTCTCCGGTCTAGTTCTTGGCAGCGGCGTCCGCTGCAATCTGACGTGCACGCATCTCGGTCTGAACGCGAGCAATATCGCGCTTAACAAGCGTTACGCGAGCCGTATTGTCCAGCTGGCTGGTAGCCATCTGAAAGCGGAGATTGAAAAGCTCCGCGCGACCCTCGTCCAGCTTCTGAGCCAGCTCAGCGTCAGAGAGCGCCTGAATATCCTTGTACTTCATAATGGCTACTCCTCCTCGCCAAAGTCGGCGCGGGACACGATCTTGGTCTTGATTGGCAGCTTGTGCTGTGCAAGACGCAGAGCCTCGCGAGCAATCTCCTCGCTCACGCCACCAATCTCGAACATAACACGACCGGGTTTAACAACAGCTACCCAGTCTTCGGGGTTACCCTTACCCTTACCCATACGAGTCTCAGCGGGCTTCTTGGTAATGGGCTTGTCGGGGAAGATGGTAATCCAGACCTTACCGCCACGCTTCATATAACGGGTCATAGCGATACGAGCGGCCTCAATCTGACGATTGGTAATCCAATCGCGCTCAAGAGCCTGGAGACCAAAATCGCCAAAGTAGATCTTGGTATTGCCTTTTGCCTGGCCCTTCATAGAACCACGCTGAACCTTGCGGTGACGAATGCGCTTAGGTGCCAGCATTAGCGACCCCTCCTCTCATTACGACCGCGGCGAGGACGGCTAGAGCCCTCGAGCTCGGGAGTCGGGATGGGCTGGCCAGCAAGACGCTCGCCCTTGTAAATCCAAACCTTAATGCCGCAGGCACCCATGGTGGTACGGGCAGTTGCCTGACCAAAACCAATAGTTGCGCGAAGGGTGTGCAGAGGCACGCGACCCTCGCGGTACCACTCGCGGCGGCCCATCTCGGCGCCGTTCAGACGGCCAGAGCACTGAATACGAATGCCCTGTGCGCCAGATTTGCGAGCGGACTGAACAGCCTTGCGCATTGCACGACGGAAGGCGATACGGCCCTCAAGCTGGTCGGCAATAGACTGAGCAACAAGCTGTGCATCGAGTTCGGGGCGACGAACCTCGATAACATCAACGTTAACGTTGCCCTTGCCAACCTTGGCAATGCCCTCAAGCTGGGTACGCAGAGTGTCAATCTCGGCGCCCTTCTTGCCAATAACGATGCCAGGACGGCCAGTAAAGATGGTGACCTTTACCTTCTCGCCAGCACGCTCAATCTCGACGCGGGAGAGAGCTGCACGTGCAAGTTTCTTCTCGAGGAACTTGCGGATAGCGAGGTCGTTGCCAAGCTTGCTGGCGTAGTCCTTGTCGGCGTACCAGCGGGAGTGCCACTGCTCGGTGATGCCGAGGCGGAAGCCGGTCGGCTGAACCTTCTGACCCATTTCCTACGCCTCCTTCCGAGGTGCGACGGTGACAGTGATATGGCTCGTGCGCTTGTTGATACGAGAAGCGCTGCCCTTTGCGCGGGGACGAATACGCTTAAGCGTGGGGCCCTCGTCAACGTAGGCGTACTTGACGTAGAGATTGTTGGCACGCAGGCCATTGTTGTTCTCAGCATTGGCAATCGCAGAGCGCAGGGTCTTTGCGACAGGTTCTGCAGCAGCACGAGAGGTGAAGGCGAGCTGCTCGAGCGCGCGATCGACCTGCTTGCCACGAATCTGGTCGACGACCATGCGAACCTTGCGGGGTGCCATGCGGACGTACTTTGCGGTCGCGGAAATCTCGACCACGTTGGTATCAGTGTTTGCCATGTGTCTCCCCTGCCCTTCTATTTGGCCTTGTGACCACGGAAGGTGCGGGTCGGGCTAAACTCGCCCAGCTTGTGACCAACCATGGACTCGGTGACGTAGACGGGCACGTGCTTGCGACCATCGTGAACAGCGATCGTGTGACCAACCATCTCGGGGAAGATGGTGCTGGAACGCGACCAAGTCTTGATGACGTCTTTCTTGCCGGACTCGTTCATTGCCGCCACGCGAGCGAGGAGGCGAGTCTCTACGAACGGGCCCTTCTTGAGGCTTCTGCTCATTTTGAAAACTCCTACTCTGCGCTACTTGGAACGACGACGACGAATGATGAGGCGGTTGCTTGCCTTCTTCGGATCGCGCGTCTTTGCGCCCTTGGATGGCTTGCCCCAAGGCGAGACGGAAGGACGACCAGAGGTGTGGTTTTTGCCCTCGCCACCGCCGTGTGGGTGGTCGACGGGGTTCATGACCGTACCACGGACTGTCGGACGGACGCCTGCCCAGCGAGAGCGGCCAGCCTTACCGACAACGATGTTGCCATGCTCTGCATTGCCAACAGTGCCGATGGTGGCACGGCAGGTAAGCAGAACACGACGCAGCTCAGAGGAGGGCATGCGCAGGACGGCATAGCCGTTGTCCTTACCCATGAGCTGGACGGAAGTGCCTGCAGAACGAGCGATTGCTGCGCCCTTACCAGGCTGGAACTCCACGGCGTGCACAAAGGTGCCGACGGGGATCTCGGACAGCGGCATAGCGTTGCCCGGCTTGATGTCGATATCCTTAGTACCAGAGATGACTTTGTCGCCTACCGAGAGGCCCTCAGGTGCGAGGATATAGGTCTTAGCGCCATCGACATAGTGAAGTAGTGCAATACGAGCAGAGCGGTTGGGATCGTACTCGATGGTAGCGACCTTGGCCGGTACATCATCCTTGCAGCGCTTGAAATCAATGCGACGATACTTGCGCTTGTTGCCGCCACCCTGATGACGGGTGGTGATACGACCATTGTTGTTACGGCCTGCCTTCTTGGGCAGGGGCTCCAAGAGCGACTTTTCGGGGGTGTCGGTGGTGATCTCGGCAAAGTCCGAAATCGTCTGCCAACGCCTACCGGCGCTCGTGGGCTTGAGGTGCCTTACAGCCATTCCCAATTCCCTTCTTCTCCGTTGGCCATCCACCTCGGGATGGAGCCTGATAGCGGCTCCGGTGAATGACACCGGACATTCTTGCTGCAAACTTATGTCTGCAGCCTTACCACGGTGCCGCGCGTATCTATCCTTGGCGGCACAATAACCCACACGCAAAAGTGCGCCGCGTGTGGGTGTGGGTACTACTCCTCAGCAGCAGCCTGCTGATTTGCGAAGACCTCAATCTGCTCGCCAGCAGCGAGGGTGACGATGGCCTTCTTCCAGGTACGGGTAGAACCAACCTGGTAGCGAACACGCTTGTTCTTGGACTTGACCCAAGCAGTGTTGACCTTGGTGACATGAACACCGAAGAGCTGCTCAACAGCCTCCGCGATCTCCTCCTTGGGAGCGGTACGAGCCACCTCGAAGGTGTACTTGCCCTGCTCCATCTTGTCGAATGAACGCTCGGTTACAACCGGGCGAATGATGACATCATAGGCGGACTTCATTATGCAAGCACCTCCCCAAAGTACTTAGCGGAGTCCTCGCTCATGACGAGGGCTGCGTTATCGATGAGGTTGCGTACATTTGCCTCCGAGTTGGCAACAATGGAGACGCCTGGGAGGTTGCGGAATGCGAGGTAGGTGTCGACATCATCGTCATCGACAACGATGGTGACGCGCTTGCCCTCGAGGTTCAGAGCCTTGAGCATAGCAGCAGCATTTTTGGTCTTGGGCTCGAGAGCGAGCTTGTCGACCACAATGAGCTCGCCGTCAGCCAGCTTGCCAGAAAGCACGGAACGCATAGCAAGCTTGACCTCCTTGGAGTTGACACGCAGCTCGTGGAGGTGGGGCGTAGGCCCAAAGATGATGCCGCCATGACGGAACTGACCAGCGCGAATGGTGCCCTGACGTGCGCGGCCGGTACCCTTCTGACGGAAAGGCTTGACGCCGCCGCCAGAAACCTCGTGGCGATTTTTAGTGGAATGAGTGCCCTGACGCAGGCATGCCTCGTAGGCGACGACCGCGCGGTGCACCACCGGGATGTTCGGCTCAATGCCGAAGACGTCAGAAGAGAGCTCGGCCTCGCCAGCCGCTGCACCTTCGACGTTGATCATCTGAATATTGGACATGTGGTACTCCTTAGGCCATGCGGACCTGGACGATGGCGTTCTTGCCGCCGGGAACAGCACCCTTGATGAGCATCAGGTTCTGCTCGGCATCAATGCGGACAAGCTTGAGGTTCTTGACCGTAACGCGCTCGTCACCCATGTGACCAGCCATGTGCAGACCCTTGCGAACGCGAGCGGGGTACGCGCACTGACCAATGGAACCCGGACGACGCTGGTTGCGCGAACCGTGAGTCATGGGGCCACGTGCAAAGTTCCAGCGCTTGATGGTACCCTGGAAGCCCTTGCCCTTGGAGGTGCCGATGACATCGACAGCCTTGACCTCGGCAAAGTCTGCAACGGTGACCTTGTCACCAGTGGTGTGCTCTTCGCCCTCGGCAACGCGGACCTCGCGCAGGTAGCGCATAGGCTCGACGCCAGCTGCAGTGAAGTGACCAGCGAGCGGCTTGTTGACGTGCTTTGCGCTGATGTCGCCGAAGCCAATCTGAACGGCGTCATAGCCGTCATTTGCCTTCGTCTTTACCTGCGACACCACGCAGGGCCCGGCCTGGACAACGGTAACGGGAACAACATTGTCGTTGTCATCCCAAACCTGTGTCATACCGAGCTTGCGGCCAATAATGGTGTTGACCATACTCTTTCCTTACCCTCGGTGGTCATGGGACCTCGGAGACTTAAGCTCCTGGGACCGCCACATCGCAGGCCCTTCCTGCGCTGCCGTATCCTCCCCAGCGGACCACATCCTGTGTGGAACTGCTTCACTAGATATCTGCCTTCAACGGCACTTATTCGGTCAGCACACCAAACAAGTCACACTCGAGACAGCAATCCCCTAGATTCACAGCCTTGTTAGTGTACACTGTGCCGGGCGTCTCCACAATCTCTACGTGGGAATTTTTTGCGGGATATAAGCGTGTTGCTTGCCAAAAGTCACGGATTCTTTCAAATGACACGGCTCTGCTTGCCAAAAGCCACACATCGTTTCAGCAATC
>NZ_KE952970.1:71080-91893 GCF_000466405.1 Atopobium sp. oral taxon 810 str. F0209
GTTGGAGCAGCCCTACGTGCCAAACGCCACACATCTCTTCAATCAGCATCATTCCGCTTGCCAAAAGCCACGTTCTACTTCACTTTTTTAGCCAAAAGCCACACATCTCTTCACGCCCAAAAAATCTACCTGCGAAAACGTGAAGGCCATTGAAGAGATCTGTGGCTTTTGACATTTTTTCTGAAACAGAATGTGGCTTTTGGCACTCGTGGGGGTCTAAGGAGGAACGGAAGACGATGAAAACATGACGCAACAACAGCGGGAAATGAAGAGCTACGCAAGCAGCGGAGCAGAACTAGTCGATATCGTCGGGAATATGCTCGAGCACATCTCCGGGCTGACAATCAAAGAAAGCGCAGATGCCATCTAGTGTGCTAAGGCGTAGAGCACGGATATCTCCTGTTTTGATATGAGACATGTTGACACGTGAAATCCCCACTGCATCAGCAAGCTCTTGCACTGTGCAACCTTTTTTGCGTAGCAAGTCATCTACATGAAGAATGATGGGCATAGCTATATCACACAACCCGTTTCCAATATATGCTGGTCTCCCTACACAGTATGGTCTGCTTCATCTTGTAATTCACATCCATAGGAGAATGCCTTCGCAAGGATGGCAACAACTCCAGATACCAAAAATGATGCAATACCAATCGTAATAGCCGGCTGATCTACTTCTGAATAAAATAAGTCATTGAGATCTGGCATTCCCCCATATCCCAGCGAAATATTAAACAGGGGGATGTGTCCATGCATCAAGACTCCGATCAGCATCTGTACCACTATTTGAACGATGGGCAGAGCAAGCAGAAAGAAACTCGTGCGATATAAGCTCTTGACAACGTCCCTTGTAAAAGGAGTTCCATTTTCTGCGATAGCCGAAAAAATATGAAAAAGCTCGCGTGAAATACCAAACCACGGTATCAAAAGGCAGATGCCTATCAAAAAATGAAATGCTGGGACTATAGAATTTTTACCTTGTGCAAACTCCACCAATAGCCAAAGGAAAGCCACTAAATAGGAAAGTATTGCTACGAGCCAAACCCGCGAAAAATAGTCAAGAAACTTTGTCCACTTAGGCCATTTGCCGTTGCTTTCAAAATAGGATTTGCTTTCCATCGTTGAATCATCGCTAGTTTTTATCTGAATACTCATGATGAAGCTTCTTTCTCCTTTGTAAGTTCTCGTTCAAAAGAGTGTTCATCTCCGCTGCGAAGCTTGACTATGAGTCTAATGAAATTCGGAATAATTGTATCGTTTCTCATTACATATTCCGCTAATGGTCGATATTTTCCTGCGAAAGTTAAATCGCTATACCTGCAAACTCATGCAGAAAAGTAAAGCTCGCGTACGTGGAAAACCTTTCCCATAAAATACAATTTATTAAAGTAAGCGCGAGAAGGAGATTGCCATGATTATCACCACAACACCCAGCATCGAAGGACATTGCATTAAAGAGTACAAGGGCCTTGTTTTTGGGGAGGTTATTGCAGGCATTAATTTTGCACGTGATTTTGCTGCGGGCTTCCGTAACTTTATTGGAGGTCGCGTTGCAGGTTACGAAGAAGAACTTGTCGAAGCTCGCGATAACGCTCTTGCCGAACTGAGCAAGCGCGCCGTTGCAATGGGCGCCAATGCTGTTGTTGGGGTGCGTTGTGATTACGAGGCTCTCGGCGAGGGCGGCAGCATGCTCATGGTAACCGTCTCGGGCACGGCAGTTGTAACCGAATAGCTTTAGTTGCTTGCCACAGCGCTTTGATGTGGTGCATGCAAACCGACTATGCCGAGTGTATAACCCTAGACGTCTAGGCAGGCTGAATCCATCCGCGGCTGCGATCTACAGCACGATGCCAGCCATCGACTAGTTGTTGTGCGCGTGCCGTATCCATCGCTGGATCAAAGCTATGGCCCAAGCTCCAGCGTTGCTTGATATCATCAAGACCATCCCACACTCCTGTGGCAAGTCCTGCTAAACAAGCAGCACCCAGTGCAGTTGTCTCAAGAATACGTGGGCGCAAAACCTGCTTGCCCAAAATGTCAGATTGGAACTGCATAAGAAATGCGTCGCGAGTAGCTCCTCCATCAACGCGGAGTGCTGTCAACGGCGATCCTGTATCGGCTTCCATTGCGCATACTAAATCAGCAACCTGATAAGCAATAGCTTCATCGGCTGCGCGAATGATATGGTCAGCGGTCGTACCACGCGTGATACCCACCATTGTGCCACGCGCATACATATCCCACCACGGCGCACCAAGACCAGTAAAGGCTGGCACCAAATATACGCCGCCCGTGTCAGGCACGTTTGCAGCACGTCTGCCCGTATCGGAGCTGTTGTGAATGATGCCAAGGCCATCGCGCAACCATTGAATCAGCGACCCACCCACAAATACCGATCCCTCAAGCACGTAGTTTGTCTTGCCATCAATCTGACAGGCAATAGTAGAAAGCAGGCCATTTTCGCTAGTTACGACCTTATCGCCCGTATTCATCAACAAAAAGCAGCCCGTACCATAGGTGCATTTTGCATCACCTGCACCAAAACAAGCTTGACCAAATAGCGCTGCCTGCTGGTCGCCAGCCATACCTGCAACGGGAATTCGCTGACCCATAAAATCGGTGTAACCGTAAATTTCACTGTTGGAACGCACCTCAGGCAGTAGCGCGCGCGGAATATCAAGAGCACGCAAAATTGCATCGTCCCAGTCAAGGCAGTGGATGTCATAGAGCATGGTACGACTGGCATTAGTCACATCAGTAATATGAGCCGCGCCGCCCGTAAGCTTCCAAACCAGCCAAGAATCAATAGTGCCAAAGGCAAGCTCACCACGCTCGGCGCGCGCCTGAGCACTAGGGACGTGATCGAGAATCCAGCGAATCTTGGTTGCAGAAAAATAGGCGTCAGGAAGCAGACCCGTTGTGGCGCGGATATGCTCTTTCATACCTGGTTGGCGCACTAATTCATCAACAATTCCCGCCGTGCGACGGCACTGCCAGACAATCGCGTCATAGATGGGTTCCCCAGTCGCGCGATCCCAAATAACTGTTGTCTCACGCTGATTGGTGATACCAACTGCAGCAATGCAGGAGGGGTCGATACCCGACGCAGCAACGGCTTCGTTCATCGTGCCAATCTGACTTGCCCAGATTTCACGGGGGTCATGCTCAACCCATCCTTCTTCAGGAAAAAACTGAGTGAGCTCACGCTGGGCCACGCCAACTACCTGCTGATTTTGGTCAAAAACAATGCTTCTGCTAGAGGTTGTTCCCTGATCAAGAGCAATAACATAACGTGGTGCGGACATGGCGGACTCCCCTTTTGGCAAGAGACTAAGTAACCGTGCACTGCTTGAAGTAATTATAGGAAACCCATTTGGCCTTCCGTCCCAGCTTGGAGTAAGCGGTCGTAGGTAAGCTCCTACAACGACCGTGTAGCAACAACATCAACACCCGTATCACAAACATTGGCAAGCACAACATCCCCCATGTGGACTGGTGAAGTCACTCGCAGAGTGCGCAGAGCAGCAACAATATCTGCCATGCGCTCTTTGGGAACCTCAGCAGCAGTTTTGACGGGCAAAGTGGGATGAGCGGCACCAACAATCGCTACTGTTGTAGTCACAATGCGTACAGGATGCTGCAACTCCTGCGGACCATAAACTGCTCCGCGTTTGCAACCATTACCAGTAACGGCGTAACCGTTTTGCTCGTCTACCTGAAGATGGCAACCCTGAGGACAACAGGTACAAATTACTTCTGTCATAACTACTCACCCATTTCTTGGGCCGAAAGCCGAAGCGTACCCCCAGCATACAAAGCGAGGTCAGCACCGCGCAGTTTAACGTGCTCCATCTCGCCAGGAGCCATACGCTGGCGACGGAACGTTTTAATTTCGGTATCACCTGCAGACAGACATATTTGACTGCGACCCATAGGTTTGCGTACGCGGAAAGATACGCTAGTTGTCTGTCCGTCCCTCACACGGATACGCTGTGGCAAAACATATGAAACACCTTCGCCTGGCGTCAGCTCAACCACAGAAATGCTTTCGGTGCTATCTGTACTCTGTACATAAGCTGCAGCTGCGGCACCAGCAAGTTCTGCTTCTTGACTAACAAAGTCAACAAGATCATGCACCTGTACAACATTTCCACAGGCAAAAATACCTGGCACCTGGGTTTGCATATCCTCAAATACGACAGCGCCGCGCGTGCGGGGGTCTAGCGGAATATTCGCCTGGCGCGTAAGCTCATTTTCGGGAAGCAGACCAACGGAAAGTAAGACCGTATCCACATCGAAGGTCTGCTCGGTACCTGCCACGGGTTTGTTATCGGGACCAACCTCTGCGACAACAACTTGTTCAACACGCCTGTGACCACGAATATCTACGATGGTATGTGCGAGCAGCAGCGGAATACCAAAATCGTCCAAGCACTGCACAATATTGCGGGACAGACCGCCTGAATAGGGCATTAGCTCGACTACTGCTGCGACCTTTGCGCCTTCGAGTGTCATGCGGCGCGCCATGATAAGACCAATGTCTCCTGAACCCAGAATGATTGCACGCTTGCCAACAAGGTAGCCTTCCATATTGATATAGCGCTGGGCGGCTCCCGCGGTATACACGCCTGCGGGGCGTGTACCAGGAATACCGATGGCACCACGCGTACGCTCACGACAACCCATCGCAAGGACAATTGTCTGAGTAGCGAGAACACGATAACCCTCAGCCTGAGAGATGAGATGGACATGATGAAGAGGTTTTTCTCCCACATCCAAAGCAGGCGCAGTAGCGGGCTCAACTGAGAGAACCATCGTGTCGAGGGCAACTTCAACGCCCGTTTCCGCCACCATATTTTCGTAACGCTCAGCATATTCAGGACCAGTCAACTGGTCACCAAAACGATGCAAACCAAAGCCGTTATGAATACATTGATTGAGAATACCACCCAACTCGCGGTCGCGCTCGACAATAAGCACGCGACGCAGTCCTGCTTGCCATGCGGCATTTGCAGCAGCAAGACCGGCAGGGCCGCCGCCAACAACAATCAGCTCATAGGGAGTATTTTGCTGCATATTTGCCTGTGTCTGCATAACTATCACTCCCCTCCCTTTGCCAAGGAATCCAAGACATACGAGCCATCCTCGTCTTGCAAAACCTCCAATGGGCTCATGTCCAACTCTCGGCAGATGAGCTCAAGGATGCGCGGCCCGCAGAAGCCTCCTTGACAACGGCCCATGCCCGTACCAGCACGACGTTTGACACCATCAATCGTTGTGGCCGGAATTTCTTCGTGAAGTGCATGGATGATTTCTGCCTCGGTTACCGTTTCGCAGCGGCAAATAATGCGACCATAAGCGGGATCTTGAGCAACCAATGCAGCGCGGTCATCAGGCGTATGCTCGACAAAACGAATATGAGTGCGGCCATCCTGATAGTTTTGCTTTCTTACTCCGCGGATACCGCGATTAGCCAGCCAATCACTTGCAACTTCGGCAACTGCAGGAGCACAGCTGAGACCAGGGCTTTTCATGCCTGCAAGATCAAACCAGCCTGGAACATCAGGGGCTTCCCCAATGATAAAGTCACCAGAATCAACATTGGCACGAATGCCTGCAAAGTTGCGAATGTTATCGCGGAGATTGAGCTTTGGTATGGAAAGCAGGGCTTGTTGTGCAACAAAGTCCTGACCCGCTGCCGTACAGGCGGTATTGTCTGCTTGGTCGTCGGGCAAGGGCTCTGCATCAGGGCCAACTATCACGTTGCCGTGTACCGTGGGCGCCACCAGCACGCCTTTGCCACGCTCGTTGGGACACTGGAAGACGACATGGCGAACAATACCTGCTGAGCTGTGATCCAGCAGGTGGTACTGGCCACGCGTTGGCGTAATGTGAAAGCTTGGGGTCGCAATAAAATCGTGAACCTGACCAGCTGCAACACCAGCGGCATTAATAACGGTGCGAGCACTGACAATACCTTGGGGCACAGTAAGCTCAAACGCACCAGCAGACGTACGTGTGACGGCGGTCACCTGAGCACGAAGGCGCAGTTCAACACCATTGCGCACCGCAACTTCTGCCATAGCAAGAGCAAACTCCCACGGATTGACAATGGCAGCAGAGGGGGCCCAAAGAGCGCCGACAACTGCATCGGATAACTCAGGTTCTAGCTCATGTGCGCGCGCCGCATCCACTAGCTCAATACCTGGCACACCATTGGCAAGACCGCGCTGATAGAGAGTCTCGAGAGTGGGAAGATCTGCTTCACTAAATGCAACAACTAGACTGCCACATTGCTCGTAGCCAACATCAAGACGCTGACAAATATCACGCGCAAGCCTTACGCCACGAACATTCAGCTTGCCCATCCATGTATCAGGGGCGGGATCATAACCTGCATGCAGAATGGCGCTATTAGCTTTTGTTGTACCTGCTGCGACGTCGTTTTTTGCTTCCAAAATTACAACGCTTTGGTCGTAGCGCGACAACTCATATGCACATGCAGCGCCAATAACACCGCAGCCAATGATGGCGACGTCGTACATAGCTCCCCCTCACAGATTTCCGAGATGGCAAAAGCATCCCCCCAACGCTCTTGATCAATTTCCCATCATACGTGGGTAGCAGCACGCTTTTGCTGGGTTTTGCCTATACATTCTGTCAGCGGTGCTTACTCCTCATCTGGATACCGCGTTTCCTCAACCGCCCACCTTCTCCCCTGCGTACAAGAAAAGCCCCGCCTCCCAAAGGAAGACAGGGCTGAAACTTGCTTGCTAGACGCGAGGTCTGCTCTGCTTAGAGCTTGATCTCAATGTCGACGCCTGCGGGAAGGTCGAGACGCATCAGCGAATCAACCGTAGACGCACCAGGATTGACAATGTCGATCAGACGCTTGTGGGTGAGCATCTCGAACTGCTCACGGCTGTCCTTGTCCTTGTGCGGCGAACGAATGACGGTGTAGAGATTGCGCTCGGTAGGCAGGGGGATAGGACCTGCAACCTTTGCGCCGGTCTTCTGAGCGGTCTCGACAATAAGCTTGGCGGACTGGTCGACGACCTCGTGATCGTAGCCCTTGAGGCGGATCCTAATCTTCTGGCTTGACACTTTTGGTACCTCCATCGGTGAGCTTTCTGCTCGGTCGTTGACTTAAGAAGCGGTGCCGCCGTTCTTGGCGATGATTTCGTCCTTGATGCTCTTGGGGACAGGCTCATAGCTATCGAACTGCATGGTGTAGCTTGCGCGACCCTGCGTCTGAGAACGAAGGTCGGTAGCATAACCAAACATCTCGCCCAGAGGCACCTTGGCGCGAATGACCTTGACGTTGCTACGGTCTTCCATACCCTCGATCTTTCCGCGGCGGGAAGAGAGGTTGCCCATGACGTCGCCCATGTACTGCTCGGGGGTCTCAACGTCGACACGTTCGACCGGCTCAAGCAGGACAGGATCGGACTGCTGCAGGGCCTTCTTGATGGCCATCGAACCAGCAATCTTGAAGGCTGCCTCAGAGGAGTCGACCTCGTGGTAGGAACCGTCTACCAAGGTAACCTTGATGTCCTGAACGGGGTAACCAGCGATTACGCCGCTCTCCAGAGCTTCCTGAATACCCTTGTCAACAGAGGGGATGTATTCCTTGGGGATGGAACCACCGACAGTTGCGTCGATGAACTCGTAGCCCTTACCCTCCTCATTGGGCTCCATGTCGATGATGGCGTCGCCGTACTGACCACGACCACCGGACTGGCGGACAAACTTGCCCTGGACATGCTTGACTTCATGTCCTGCAGTCTCACGATAAGCAACCTGGGGCTTACCAACGTTGCAGTCGACCTTGAACTCGCGACGGAGACGGTCAACGATGATCTCGAGGTGCAGCTCACCCATACCAGCAATGATGGTTTGGCCGGTCTCATGGTCGGTGTGAACCTGGAAGGTCGGGTCCTCTTCGGCCAGCTTTTGCAGGCCAACGCCCATCTTCTCCTGCTCGGCTTTGCTCTTGGGCTCAACAGCAACGTCGATAACGGGCTTTGCAAACTCAATGGACTCAAGCACGATGGGGTGCTTCTCGTCGCAGAGAGTGTCGCCCGTGGTGGTGTTCTTGAAGCCAACGCATGCAACGATGTCACCAGCAGAGCACTCCTCGCGGTCAACACGGTCGTTTGCATTCATCTCAAGGATGCGGCCCAAACGCTCACGGCTGTCCTTGTTGACGTTGTAGACGTAGCTACCTGCATCGGCGCGACCAGAGTACACACGGAAGTAGGTCAGCTTGCCGACGTAAGGGTCGGTCATAATCTTGAATGCCAAAGCTGCAAAGGGCTCCTTGAAATCAGCTTTACGCTGCTCAACCTCGCCAGTCTTGGGATTGGTGCCCTCAGTCGCAGCGATATCAAGCGGGCTGGGCAGGTAGTCGACAACAGCGTCGAGCAGCTCCTGAATACCCTTGTTTTTGTAAGCAGAGCCAACAAAGACGAGGTTCAAGTCATTTGCCAAGATACCCTTACGCAGGGCAGCCTTGAGCATGTCAACGTCGATGTCCTCTTCCATGAGAACTGCTTCCATAAGCTCGTCGGAGTAGTTGGAAGCGGCATCAAGCAGCTCTTCGCGTTTCTCATTTGCCAGCTCGACAAACTCCTCGGGGATGGCATCCATAACCTCAGGATAAATCATGCCCTTGGCATCTTCCTTGAAGTCCCATGCCTCCATGGTGACCAGGTCGATGATGCCCCAGAAGTTGGACTCAGAACCCATAGGAATCTGAGCTGCAACTGCATTAGCACCCAAGCGCTCCTTCATGGTATCGATAGCATGGAAGAAGTCGGCACCCACGCGGTCAAACTTATTGATGAAAGCGATGCGGGGAACGCCGTAGTTGGAAGCCTGACGCCAGACGGTCTCGGATTGAGGCTGAACGCCTGCGACAGCGTCAAAGACAGCAACAGCACCGTCGAGAACACGCAGAGAACGCTCGACCTCGGCAGTAAAGTCAACGTGACCTGGGGTGTCGATGATCTGGATGACGTGATCTTTCCAGAAGCACGTAGTTGCAGCGGAGGTAATGGTTACGCCACGCTCCTGCTCCTGTGCCATCCAGTCCATGGTTGCAGCGCCCTCGTGGACCTCGCCAATCTTGTGGGTCTTGCCCGTGTAGTACAAAATACGCTCGGTAGTGGTGGTCTTACCTGCGTCGATGTGCGCCATGATGCCGATGTTGCGCAACTGCTCGAGGCTATATTTGCTTTTAGCCATAAAAATGCTCCTCAGTATCTTCTCGACGCGGATTAGAAGCGATAGTGCGAGAAGGCGCGGTTAGCCTCTGCCATCTTGAAGAGGTCCTCGCGACGCTTGACGGAAGCGCCAACGCCATTGGAGGCATCGATAATTTCGGAGGCCAGGCGCTCTGCCATGGTCTTCTCCTTACGAGCACGGCTGAAATTGACCATCCAGCGGATAGCAAGGGTGGTTGCGCGGCGGGAGTTAACCTCCATAGGCACCTGATAGGTAGCGCCACCAACACGCTTGGGCTTAACCTCAAGGGTCGGGCGAATGTTGTCCATAGCCTTCTTGAAGACTGCAAGGGCATCCTCACCAGTCTTCTCCTGGACAAGATTAAATGCACCATAGACGATGCGCTCAGCAGTGGCCTTCTTGCCATCAAGAAGAACCTTGTTGATCAGCTGAGTAACGAGACGGTTGTTGTAAACGGCGTCAGGCTGAACCTCACGACGAATAGCTGCTGCACGACGCGGCATGTGAATCTCCTAAGCGACGAAACGAATGCTAATAGGTGGCTGGATGCATAACGCGATCCTAGCCGAGGGTTCGGAACTACTTTGCGCGCTTTGCGCCATAGCGAGAACGAGCCTTCTTGCGGTTCTGAACAGCTGCGCAGTCGTAAGCGCCGCGGACAATCTTGTAGCGGACACCAGGAAGGTCGCGAACACGGCCACCACGGATTAGCACGATAGAGTGCTCCTGGAGGTTGTGACCCTCACCGGGGATATAAGCCGTAACCTCAATGCCGTTGACAAGACGGACACGAGCCACCTTACGAAGTGCCGAGTTAGGCTTTTTGGGGGTGGTGGTGAAGACACGGGTGCAAACACCGCGCTTCTGGGGGTTGTGCTGGAGGGCAGCGTTCTTGGACTTAGCATGCTGCTGTACGCGACCCTGACGGACGAGCTGGTTGATTGTAGGCAAAGCTCTCTCCTTCGTACCCAATCGAAATCTGCTAGGCTGACGTGGTATACGCCGCCGTTTTTATTCAAGGGCAGGGCAGCACCCCCATCCCTAGATTGACGCAAGGTGTAAATCTACGCTGATATCTCGCTGTTGTCAAAAAGCCACGCATCCGGGCGTATACTTCTTCCATCGAGCTTCCACAAGCCGTAGGCTCTGCTTTCCTATCGTAGATTCTGCTTTCCTATCTATTCCTGGACGGCAGGGTTTTGCTTGTTTAAAAGATCCAGCTTGTTTAAAAGGTTCAGTTTGGCCGATGACAATACTCCGAATCATACTAGGCACCAAAAGCCACGTTCCATTTCATGTCAGGTACCAAAAGCCACACTCTGTTTCACACCAGATGCCAAACGCCACGTTCTGCTTCACTTTTTTAGCCAAAAGCCACATATCGCAAAAAATTTACCTGCGCAAACGTGAAGGCCATTGAAGAGATCTGTGGCTTTTGACATTTTTTCTGAAACAGAATGTGGCGTTTGACAAGCAAAGCCGTGTTGTTTGAAACGAAACGTGGCTTTTGACAAGCAGAACGATGCTGATTGAAGAGATGTGTGGCTTTTGGCAAACAAAGCTGTGTTGATTGAAGGAGTATCCCCTAGCGCTCTGGGCAAGCCATTCGTCTCATGTCCTCGTCGCATCTCAGCCTTAGTCGTTTCGCATGAAAAACCTCCCACTTCTCGTATCCAAGAAATGGGAGGCGCCTCACACAAGGCTCGAAGCCTATAAATCTCACCTAGTAGGCAAACAGATCTGCCTTACTCTTCATCCTCACGGCGTTCAACCTGAGAGAGAAGGTCGTGCAGAGAACCAAGATCCTCGTTGATGACTTCCTCATCACCCTGGTCGCTGCTACTGCCGCCAATCAAATCCTCCTGGGAAAGAACGCCTGGGGTGGCAGGTGCAGCAGTACCCAACATCACATCAGCATCAGGCGAGAAAACCATGTTGAACAACTGAGAGAGATCCTCGCTGTCAGCCTCGTCCTCATCGGGCTCCAGGATATAAAGCAGGCCGCGGGCCTCAAGACCCTCACGTAGCTCCTCGATAGCCTTGGCGCCGATGCCATCAATGTGCAGCAGGTCATCCTCGTTTTTGCCAATCAAATCACCAACGGTCTCAATACCCACCTCGGAGAACTTGTTGGTCCAGCGCTGCGACACACCCAGATCATCGTAGAGATACAGCTTGGCATCCTCGCTAGAAAGCGTGCGGCCATTCTTAGAGAAGACACCGCCATAGCCGTAATCATCGCCAACCCAATCGAGCTGCTTGGGCAACTTCTCCTCGATACCCTTGAGAGTATCGGGAGCCCACTCCGGCAGACTATTAGCCATGGGAGAGGTGGGTCCATCGATCTTTTGACCATGATAGGTAAGCTCGACATCGTTATAAGCGGCAAGGCCAGTACCTGCAGGAATACGCTTACCAATGATGACATTGGACTTGAGATCCAGCAGGTGGTCGGTAGCACCCTCGATAGCAACCTCAGTCAGAATGCCTGCGGTGCGCGAGAAAGATGCGGCGGACAGCCAGCTATCCACAGTACTTGCAACCTTGAGCGTACCCAAAATAACAGGCTCGGCCTCAGGTGCGACGCCACCAGCAAGGGTAATGTTGCGTACGGTATCAGCGAACTCGTAGCGATCAACGTACTGACCCAGCAAGTAAGTAGAGCTACCAGGGTTAGTAACGCGGACGCGACGCAGCATCTGGCGAGCAATAACCTCAATATGCTTATCGTTCAAATCTACACCCTGCGAGGTATAGACATCCTTGACCGACTTGACGAAGGTGTGCATCGTCGCCTCAATATCGGTAAGGCCACGGAGCTTGCGGAAGTTGACAAAGCCGCGGGTAATCTGATCGCCAGCACGCACGGCCACGCCATCCTCCATGCCAGGCATGAAGCGGGCAGAAGCAGGCACGCGCCACTCCTCCAGCACGCG
Source organism: Atopobium sp. oral taxon 810 str. F0209 (assembly GCF_000466405.1). Taxonomy (GTDB): domain Bacteria; phylum Actinomycetota; class Coriobacteriia; order Coriobacteriales; family Atopobiaceae; genus Olegusella. The sequence continues at coordinate 83,263 of NZ_KE952970.1, forward strand.
GGTCTCATCATCAAGATCCAATAACTGGATAAGGTATTCAGTCTGCTCGGGCGTAATGCGCAGGCGGCCAGAGTACGGAGCCAAGTCGGCCTCACGACCCAGAATCTTCTCGTTGACATTGCCAACAACGTCAAACATACGGGCAACCGTAGGAAGACCCTGCGTAATATCGTCAGCACCAGCAACGCCACCGGAGTGAATGGTACGCATGGTCAGCTGAGTACCAGGCTCGCCAATGGACTGAGCGGCGATGATACCAACTGCTGTACCGATATTGACGGGACGACGAGTAGAAAGATCCCAGCCATAGCACTTCTGGCAAACACCATACTTGGACTTGCAGGTAAGCAGAGCACGGAGTTCAACCTTGCGCAGGCCAGAGTCATACATACGCTGGAGCTGATCGACAGACTCGACATATTCGCCACCAGCAACAATAACCTCGCCAGTATCAGCGGCAACGATGTCATTGAGTGCACAACGGCCAACAAGGTCGGTGTCAACTGCACTCTCGCCCGGCTTGATGAGGTCATACGACACTGCCTCATCGGTACCGCAATCCTCCTCGCGGACAATGACATCCTGAGCAACGTCAATCAAACGGCGCGTCAAGTAACCAGAGTCAGAGGTATGGGATGCGGTGTCAACCAGACCCTTACGAGCACCATAGGTAGAGATGAAGTACTCCAGGGGCTCCAGACCCTCACGGAAGTTGGACTTAATGGGCAGGTCGATTGTCTCACCAGACATATCGGCCATCAGGCCTCGCATACCAGCAAGCTGGCGCAGCTGTGTCTTGGAGCCTCGAGCACCAGAATCCGCCATCATGTAAATGGGGTTGTCACCAGAGAAGCCCTCGAGCATCTCGGTACCCAACTGCTCGGTACAAGCAGTCCATGCATTAACAACCTCATTGTGTCGCTCGAGCTCGGTCAAGAAACCGTCCTCATAGCGCTCATTAATGGTGTTGACGCGATCCTGGGTCTCAGCCAAAACCTCGGGCTTGTCATCAGGAATAACGGCATCCCAAACGGAAATAGTCAAACCAGCGCGAGTTGCGTAGTGGAAACCAGTGGCCTTAATGGCATCCAGGATTGGCTCAACAGCAGCGGTGCTATAGCGATCGCAGCAATCGTTAACCAAAGCAGAGATGTCGCCCTTTGCCATCTTGTAGTTCATATAAGGATAATCAGGCGGCAGGCACTGACGGTTGAAGACAACACGACCAACCGTTGTCTCAAAACGCTCAGCATGTTCGCTGACGTCATATTCCTCATAGCTCTTCTTGGAGGTCATGACACGGAAGATCTCCTTGTCATCCTCCTCAATGTTGGCATCAGCAGCATCAATGCGCACCACGATGGGCCGGTGAAGATCCATCTCGGGATTGCCATCATAGGCAGCCAAGACGTCCTCAAAGTTGGCATAGACATGAGGATGCTCGCCCTCGGGCAGCTCATCTGAGGTGGTGAGATAGTACACACCAAAGACCATATCCTGAGAAGGAACGGTCAGTACTTTGCCGGATGCAGGCGAGCGCAGGTTGTTAGAGGACAGCATCAAGACACGCGCCTCAGCCTGTGCCTGAGTCGATAGAGGCACATGGACAGACATCTGGTCGCCGTCGAAGTCAGCGTTAAAGGGTGCGCAGACTAGCGGGTGCAGGTGAATTGCTTTGCCCTCCACCAAGACGGGCTCGAAAGCCTGGATGGACAGACGGTGCAGAGTTGGTGCACGGTTAAGCAGGACAAGACGGTCTTTAATGACCTCGTCAAGTACGTCCCAAACGATGGACTCACTACGATCGATGGCACGCTTTGCGCCCTTGATATTTTCAACGCGGTTAAGCTCAACTAGACGACGCATGACAAAGGGCTTGAACAACTCAAGCGCCATGGTAGAAGGCAGACCGCACTGGTGTAGTTTGAGCTGAGGGTCAACAACGATGACCGAACGGCCAGAGTAGTCAACACGCTTGCCCAGCAGGTTCTGACGGAAGCGACCCTGCTTGCCCTTAAGTGCTTCGGCAAGAGACTTAAGAGGACGGCCACCGCGGCCAGAGACGGGACGACCACGACGACCATTGTCAAAGAGTGCGTCAACGGACTCCTGAAGCATGCGCTTCTCATTGTTGACAATGATGGCGGGAGCGTCGAGGTCCAACAGGCGCTTGAGGCGATTGTTGCGGTTGATAACTCGACGATACAAATCGTTGAGGTCGGATGCAGCAAAGCGACCGCCGTCAAGCTGAACCATAGGACGCAGATCAGGTGGGATAACGGGGATAACGTCGAGGATCATGTCTGCAGGATCGTTACCACCCTTGAGGAAGGCATCGACAATCTCCAGACGCTTGACAGCGCGATCCTTCTTTTGCTTTTGAGAATTCTCATCAGCAATGATGGCACGCAGCTCCTCGGCCTCAGTGCCAAGGTCAACGTTGCGCAAAAGTTCGCGAACAGCCTCAGCACCCATGCCTCCCTTGAAGTAGATGGAGTAGTAATGCTTCATCTCAGAGAAGAGCGACTCATCAGAGATAAGCTCACGGGGCTCCAGCTGCATGAACTTGTCGTATGCCTCGCGACGAAGTTTCTTTTCGTCCTCATACTCAGCCTCAAGGTCGGCGCATCCCGCCTTGACCTCCTCGGCAGAGAGGGGCTCAACATCGCTGAACTCATCATCTGTTGCCTCGCCCTGAGCGATAAGGCGAGCAATCTCGTCGTCGCGCTCGGCATCAAGCTCTTCGAGGTCAGCAGCCAGCTCTTCTTTAAGATCCTCGGCATCAGCCTCACGAGCCTCGGTATCAACCTCGGTGATCACATAGCTGGCAAAGTAGAGGATGTTTTCCAAATCCTTGCTCTTGACGTCGAGAAGACGAGCCAAGGGGAAGGACGCGGGGCTCTTGAAATACCAAATATGAGACACAGGAGCTGCAAGCTCGATGTGGCCCATGCGCTCGCGACGAACTTTGGAGGTAGTAACCTCCACGCCGCAACGCTCGCAGGTAATACCCTTAAAACGGATGCCCTTATATTTGCCGCAGGCGCACTCCCAGTCCTTGACAGGACCAAAGATCTTCTCACAGAAAAGACCGTCCTTCTCGGGCTTGAGCGTGCGATAGTTGATGGTCTCTGGCTTCTTTACCTCACCATGAGACCAGCTACGTACCTGGTCTGCAGAGGCAAGGGAGATCCTGATCGCGTCGAAATCGGGCGTATCGAAATCTGCCACGTTCGCTACTCCTTATCGTCGATGCTGTTGGAGGCCATAACAGGCTCCGCGGCGGGAGCACCAATGAGGTCATCGGTGCTGTTTGCAGAAGCAAAGCTATCCACAACAGACTTGACCTGATCCTCGGCGGAAACCGGGGTGCTTGGTGCCTGCTTCTTATAGGTAATAGGCTCGATGTTGAGAGCCAAAGAGCGGATCTCCTTCACCAAAACCTTGAAGGACTCGGGAATACCAGCGTCAGGAATGTTTTCGCCCTTGACGATGGACTCGTAAGTCTTGACACGACCATTGGTATCATCGGACTTGACGGTGAGAATCTCACGCAGGACGTTTGCTGCACCGTAAGCGTACAGTGCCCAAACCTCCATCTCACCAAAGCGCTGACCACCAAACTGAGCCTTGCCACCCAGAGGCTGCTGGGTAACCAAGCTGTATGGGCCAGTAGAACGAGCGTGAATCTTGTCGTCTACCATGTGGCCTAGCTTGAGGATATAAGAGGTGCCTACCGTAATGGGGCTCTTGAACTTCTCGCCCGTACGGCCATCGTAGAGAGACATTTTGCCCATGTTGTTGAGTTGCGGGATAAAGGCCAAATCTTCGGCATCTGCAGCGTCCATGTGCTCGCCATAAACGCGCTTGGCTTTGTTCATGATATTGACGTTGGCGCGGTGCTGAGCCTCGGCAACCTCAATATCGGATGCGCCATCAAAGACAGGCGTAGAGAGATAGAGGGGGCCGTCAACAACCTTGTCAGAATCAGCGTTCTCAAGATCCCAACCCTGAGCTGCAGCCCAGCCAAGGTGGCACTCGAGCAGCTGACCGACATTCATACGAGAAGGAACGCCCAAGGGGTCAAGCAAAACATCGACAGGCGTACCATCTGCCATGTAGGGCATATCCTCCACGGGCAAGACATTGCAGACAACACCCTTGTTGCCGTGACGACCAGAAATCTTGTCGCCCTGCTGAATCTTGCGACGCTGAGCAACAAAGACGCGGACGAGCTCGTTGACTCCAGGTGGGAGATCATCGCCAGCCTCACGGCTAAAGCGCACCACATCAACAACACGACCGTAGGCACCGTGGGGCATCTTGAGCGAGGTGTCGCGGACATCGTGCGCTTTGGCACCAAAGATGGCACGCAGCAAGCGCTCTTCGGCAGTCAGGGCGGTTTCACCCTTAGGGGTAACCTTGCCTACCAGAATATCGCCAGGACGGACTTCAGCACCAATGCGGATGATGCCGTCATCATCGAGATTGGCAAGCATGTCCTCAGAGAGATTGGGGATCTCGCGGGTGATTTCCTCGGGACCAAGCTTGGTATCGCGTGCATCGATTTCGTGACGAGAAATGTTAACCGAAGTCAGCAGGTCTTCACGGACAACACGCTCAGAAACAATGATGCCGTCCTCGTAGTTGTAGCCTTCCCAAGGCATATAGGCAACGGTAAGGTTGGCGCCCAGTGCCAGCTCGCCATGGTCGATAGAAGGACCATCGGAGAGGGCCTCGCCCGCCTCAACCTGCTGACCCACCTGAACGACAGGGCGGTGATTGATGCATGTGGACTGATTGGAGCGCTGATACTTAGGCAGCTCGTAGGTCTCGGGACCCTGAGCGGTGTCAACTACCACGTGGGAAGCATCGACCTCAACAACGGTGCCAGCGTGCTCGGCAACGACCAGCTCGCCAGAGTCCTTAGCAGCACGGCGCTCAAGACCAGTGCCAACAAAAGGAGCGGTAGTGCGCAGCAAAGGCACGGCTTGACGCTGCATGTTTGCACCCATCAGAGTACGCTTTGCGTCGTCATGCTCCAAGAAAGGAATGAGGTTTGCTGCGACAGAAAGCATCTGACGCGGCGAAACATCCATGTAGTCAATCTCCTCGACGGGCACCTGCTCGGGTGCGCCAAAGGAGCCGTCAAAGTTGCGGGTACGGGCAACTACCGCATCGGGCTCATAGAGCTCACCATTGGAGTGCATCGCAACAAAGCGACCGGTCTTGGGATCGGTGGGAACGTCAGCGGGAGCAATCTTGTGATTCTCTTCCTCATCTGCCGTCATCCAGTCAATCTCGTCGGTAACCTTGCCATCAACAACGCGACGATAAGGAGCCTCGATAAAACCATACTCATTGACATGTGCATACAGAGCGAGCGAGCCAATCAGACCAATGTTGGGGCCTTCGGGCGTCTCGATGGGGCACATACGAGAATAGTGCGAGTTGTGAACGTCGCGGACAGCGGTCGGAACATTGGTGCGACGGCTGGAGCCAGACTTGTGGCCTGCAAGACCACCAGGTCCTAGAGCCGACAGACGACGCTTGTGAGTCAGACCCGACAGCGGGTTGTTTTGGTCCATAAACTGCGACAGCTGAGAAGAACCATAGAACTCCTTGATAGCTGCCACAATGGGACGGATGTTGATCAGCGACTGAGGTGTAATGTCATTGGGGTCCTGGCTAGCCATGCGCTCACGAATGACGCGCTCCATACGGCTCATACCGATACGGAATTGGTTTTGCACAAGCTCGCCAACGGTGCGAACACGACGGTTGCCAAAGTGATCAATATCATCAAGTTTGTGATCTGCTTCACCTGCATGCAGTGCAAGCAGGTACCTGAGGGCAGTAATGATGTCCTCTGCAGTAATAACGCGAGAATCGCCATCAAGACCAAGCTTCTTGTTGATCTTGTAACGACCAACGCGAGCAAGGTCATAGCGCTGGTTGTTGAAGAAAAGGCCATCAATCAGCGAGCGAGCGGAGTCAACTGTAGGAGGCTCACCGGGGCGCTGACGACGATAGATCTCAAGCAGAGCATCATTGCGATTGGTAGAGACGTCGCGCTCAAGAGTGCTGCGGACAACGTTAGAATCGCCCAACAGGTTCAAAATCTCGTCATCATCCTCCGCGATGCCCAACGCACGCAGGAAGACAGTTGCAGACTGACGGCGCTTGCGGTCGATAGAAACCACCAAGTGACCGTGCTTGTCAATCTCAAACTCCAGCCATGCGCCGCGAGCAGGAATAAACTGCACGTGGTGTACGTCCATGCCATTGTCAACCTCATGAGAGAAGTAGACACCAGGCGAGCGGACGAGCTGAGAGACAACGACGCGCTCGGTGCCATTGATGACAAAAGTACCACGCTCGGTCATCAGGGGGAAGTCACCCATGAAGACGAGCTGCTCTTTAATCTCGCCAGATTCTTTGTTGAGGAAGCGCACATCTACAAAAAGAGGTGCCTGATAGGTAATATCCTTGGCACGGCACTCGGCAATAGTTGCCGGAGCGTCACCAAACTGGTGGTCGCCAAAGGTGACCTCCATTGTGCCCGCAGAGTTCTCAATCGGAGAGAACTCAGAGAGCGATTCGGCGATACCATCGCCCATGAAACGCTCGAACGACTCCTTCTGAACTGCGATGAGGTTAGGCAGCTCCATAGACGCGGGAATCTTACTGAAGCTAACCCTGCTACGCTCGGACTGCAGGTGCTGGGAAGACTTTGCGGTAGACACCAGGCGTATCCTCCTTAAAAGAGTAAAAGATGGCACTTTTCGCAATCTAATAAAGTACCGAAGAGTTCCTCTTTCGTCAAGAATTTGCTTGACTTTATTGGATAAAAATACTAGAAGGGCGTTTTTTCAGGTCAACTGTGGAGGCGATGTGTCGTTAGTTTGCCTGTTTTGCCACTCCTCGTTTGCTTAGCTTGCCTCTCCTTTATACAGATGGTTCGTTTCTCGGACTTTAGAAAAAATTGACCTGCCCTTTTGTGCTTACTCACTCCGAAACATGAACCATTTGCAGTTTGCATTTGCGTTGGGCACACCTTGCCCTACGTAAAGAACGCGTAGGACCAAGTTGATGACCCATAACAAAAAAGAGCCCGAGACGAATCCCAGACTCTTTTATCTGTGAAGTCGTAGCGGTTTAAACCACTAGCTTTCACCAACAAAAGCAATTTGCCAAAAGGACAAATTTACTTCAGGGTGACGGTAGCACCAGACTCCTCGAGCTCCTTCTTGGCAGCCTCAGCGTCGTCCTTGTTAGCACCCTCGAGCAGGACTGCAGGAGCGGACTCAACCTTCTCCTTTGCCTCCTTCAGGCCAAGGCCGGTAAGCTTGCGGACAACCTTGATGACAGCAATCTTGTTGCTGCCGAAAGCGGTAAGCTCAACGTCAAAGTTGGTCTTCTCCTCCTCAGCGGGAGCAGCAGCGCCAGCTGCGGGAGCAGCAGCAACAGCAACGGGAGCAGCTGCGGAAACGCCAAATACGTCCTCCAGCTCGTGAACCAGCTCAGAAAGCTCGAGGGCGGGCATCTCCTTCAGGGCCTCAATGATCTCTTCCTTGGTGACAGCCATGTCATTTCTCCTTTTATGTCGGGCACGCAGGTGCCCTGGTTAGCAACAAATGCGCTTTGTGCGCGACGTGCAATCGTACGAGCTATGCAGCGTCCTTCTGATCGGCGATAGCCTGAAGGACAGTAGCAAGACCTCTTGCGGGACCTGCAGCGACCTGGGCAATACCGGACAGCGGGCTACCGATAACGTAAACGAGCTTAGCGATAAGTTCATCACGACCAGGCAGTTCTGCGTAAGCCTTGGCACCCTCAGCATCAAGAGCCTGACCATCAGCAATAGCGCTGATAAACTCGATCTTTCCGAGCTTCTGGGCCTGCTCCTTCAAAGCTTTTGCGGTGTCGACAGGATCCTTATCAAAGAAAACATATGCGCAGGTACCCTGCAGCGACTCGCTGATGTCGGGCTGACCTGCCTCTTCGAGAGCAATCCTGACAATGTTGTTCTTGTAGACCTTCATGTGTGCGCCCACCTCGGTGAGGCTACGACGCAACTGCTGGGTCTGCTTGACGGACAGTCCGCGATAATCAATGACAAACAGGCCTTCAGAAGCCTCAACATCAGCCTTGATTTTCTCGAACATGTCCTTATTGGACTGAGCTGGCATAAGTTACACCTCCCTTGCATGCAATCGGGCACGCGCCGCCGGTGCTTGGCGGGCCCTGCATGCGCAAAGACCCCACCTGGCGTGCCAGGTGGGGTCTTAGAAAGTGCATTCTAATGACCACCTCGGCAGGCGGGTCTCCCCTTTAAGCCTTGCGGCACCGGCTGTCTCTGGCAGCGGACGTGCTTTTTACCGTTAGTCATTCTTGCATGCGAGATAAACCCCGTCAAGTCGGAGGTTTTGTTTGCCTACGAAATGCTGCAAAAGGTCACAATTCCTGCGTGTTTTGAGCTCACTGCATTATTACATAAGTCACACTGACGATTTTACATAAGTTGCATTGATGGTTTTACATAAGAATGACTGATGGAATTACATAGGCAAAGGCGTCGAAGCTGGGCGGCTCTGCTTGAATCGGGTAGGAGGCGCGCCGTTAGCCAGT